>DATKZM010000114.1:0-32144 GCA_035527975.1 Alphaproteobacteria bacterium
ACAAGGCTCACGCCTTGCCCACATCCCCACAGGCTCAACAACAACAGGATATGATAAATAGGATTCTGGCGGCATGATCAGCAGGCGGAATACACCTTAACTTCGCTGCCAAACTGTCCAACAATGTGGGACCACCTCACTGTGACCGCACCCCCGCCTAGCTACTTACGGAAGTCTTTCGAGAGATCGTCACGCGAGGGGTGCTTCGGTGATGGTGATTGGAGAGGGGAACTCAGAGCCGAAAAGTGGGGGTATTATGTAGAAGTTCCTCCTTCTACAAGTTTCCCCCACATTTTGGTCGAGCCCTCTTTGAGAGCATCCGCAGGGTAGAGCCGTCAGCCAACGCGCCGGTAACAGGTCATGTACTTCCCATCGCCATGCTCGATGATGCCTTCAGCGGCGAGTGCCTCGATGTAGTCGTCGTCGCGTCGAACATCACGTGTGAATGTGCTCTTGTTGATCCCGGTGTCTTTGACAACCGACCTGAACGTCAGACGCTCACCCGGCCTCGAGAAGTCGAACCAACTCTTGATGTGGTCGAACGCCTTCTTGGCCTCGCCACGCAACTCGTTCGGCACAGGCTTCCAGTCCTCGACCAGACAGCCGGGGAAGATGTCGGACAGCGCGTCGCGGATGCCTGACCGCACGCTGGCGATCACGTAGGCGTTCATGGGGTGGCACTTGTCGCCGTCGCAGCGACGGACGGCACCGCGACACAAAGCCTGAAGCACGAGATGTCGATGCTCGCCCATCTGAGTGCGCTCGCGCTCGGCCTTGGTGATGATGCCATCGGATGCCTTGCGGCCCTTGGCCAGACGGGTGAGCGCCTCGTAGTAGGACGTTCGGTAGTAGAGAGTGCCCGCCAGGATCACGTTGGCCACGTCGGCGTAGGCGTTCGTTGCCTTGTGGTTGCCCCAACTGATGAACGATACGTTGCCCGACACGCCGTGCAGCATGGCTCGCACGTCGTTGGCGACCGGGCCGACCTTGGCGTCGCGCCTGTGGACCACGACCAACCAGTCCTCATTGGGCTTGGTCATGATCGTCTCAGCGATACCAGTAACGAGGCGGTCGCGGTCCCGGCCACGCTGGGCGAACGCACTCTTGCCGCCACTTGTCTGCCACACGCCGATGGTCATCGGCGCGTAGCTCTTGGGTGCTGACTTGAGGGGCACCAGTATCCCACGCTCGCTCTCCATATCGGTAGGTCGACCGCACGCGTCCTGATGCGTCGGTGATGACCATGGGCGCGAGGTCGGCGGGCAGCGTGTCCTTGTAGTCGATCACGGTGTTCCCGTACTTGCCGTCCGTGCGGATGGTCACGGTCTTCCCAGCGACGATCCACAACGAAGTGATGGCGTCGCGCTGGTCGTCCTTCATGGCCTTGTCGTCGTTGTTGCGGTAAGTCTCGAACAGCACGAGAAGGTCGTTGAGATCGAGATCGTGATCGGTGAGGAGATCGGGCAGTTGGCGGATCGTGCCATCGGCGACCTCGCGAAGTTCGGTGAACCGGTCTTCGAGATCGTCGGCGAGCTTTAGGTGGCCGGACACTCTCAGCGGCTTAAACAGAAACGCCAGATCGTCCCGCGTCAGGGTGATCGTCTGACCCGGCAAGAAGCTCTCATCCCATACGCGGACCTGACGGGGCTTTCCGTTGAACCAGAAGCGGCGGGCCTCGGTGAAGCTGCCGCCTTCGAGATCGAGCCAGTACTCGATCATCTGCTGCGTGGTTACGAGAACCTGCGCGGCGTTCGCGTTGTCGCGACCGACACCAAGGGCGTTCAGACGCTCGTCGCTGGTCATGACGCAAACGTTGTCGGTGGGGACGTGGATCGCGTCGATGAGCTTTTCGACCTCGTCCAGGCTGGCAACGCAGATCAGCACGCCAACGTGGCCATACAGCGCAGGGACGTTCAGAAGGCCGCTGACGAAGTGCGTGATCGTCATGGTCTTCCCGATACCCGGGTCGAGGCTGGACAGGAAGAATTTCGACTCGGCCTCGCCGGTCGCCATCCACTCAAGGTGGACCGCGAGATCGGCCATGGCGTCCCACATCGCGGGCGATGGCCGGTGATCGTGCTGCTCAAAGAACTCTTGAAGGCTACACAGGGTGTGCTGCGTGAGCACGCCGCCGACATGATCGAGGGCGGGCGTGTTGTTCGTGTCGAATGGCATGGCTTCATTACCTCGTGGACAGAGTGGACATGGAAACGGGCGGCGCGGCCCTGACGCTGTCCACGACGTCAAGGCACGCGCTCGCCCTTACGCTCGACGGATCAGGCCAAGCGTTCTGACGGAGTATTGAAGGGGATCGGGTAGGTGCTGCTCGAGTGACCGGCTGGCCGTAGCTCGGGTAGTTCCGGCTATAGAGGACACCGGCTCACATGGACGTGATCAGGTAAGGCGTTTCCTCCCGGTAGAACCGGATACTAAAAGCGCCGCACCTTTGATCGGGCTTGTCGCGGATCGAGTTGTCCCGGCTATAGAGGACACTATCGACGCAGCCCTGTTGCGGCGGGGTAGTCGGTTCCTCCCGGTAGAACCGGACGGTTAGTGCGCATCACTCTTGATCGGGCGTGCGCAGATCGGGTTGTTCCGGCTATAGCGTACGACCACTGCACATCCGCCGGTGGGCAGGGAAGTCGGTTCCTCTGGGCTATACGGTACATTCACTCCGCACCCGTCGTTGGGCAGGGAAGTCGGTTCCTCTGGGCTATACCGTACGTTGGCTCCGCATTGGCCCCGAGCCCGGCAAAAACCCGACGAAAGCGGCTTGATCACCACTGGGGCGAGAGCGCCGCTGTTGGGGCGCGGGAATGGAAGAAATCGTGCCCCACCCGGTCGGGCGCGGCAGGGCGTCGAGACGTTTTCAGAGCGGGGAGTACAAACAAGCGGAGACCCCGCTGCGCGCTGCGGGAGCCTCCACATCAAGATCATGATGATCGAAGGAGGGTGTCCAACCTCCGACCCGGTGATTGTGGCCGAGCCGGATCGGGTGTCGAGGCGACGTTGTGTCTCAGGCCGCTTTGCTGCCAACCTCCTCGACCAGCGACCTAAGCTGACGCTGGACTTTCTCGTCCTTGATGCCGAAGTAGGCGCGTACAAAACGGATCGTCTCCAGCTTGAACAATTTGTCCCGGTCGCAATGCTGGAGTTCTGAAACAGACGCATCGCCGTGGGGGTCTGTGGACACCGTATGCGGCATCTCCGCGAAAAAGTAAGACACCGGCACATCGAGAATGCGGCTCAACTGGAATAGCCGGGAACTCGCCATGCGATTGGTGCCCCTCTCATATTTTTGTACCTGCTGGAACGTGACACCGAGTAGTTCGGCCAGTTGTGTTCGGCTCATACCGAGAAGCGAACGGCGCTGGCGTACGCGATTGCCTACGTGAACATCAACCGGGTGAGGTCCGTGCTCTCGGACTGTTCGGCGCATCGGCAGCATCCCTCTTGGATTGGCAAGCCAGACATGTAGATCGGTAAGATCGGCTCGCCAACACGAAACTGCTTTCGGTTAGACGGCGGCTCAGGCAGTTCGCGGCGTCTCGCTCACGATCATCTGAACCGTGCCCTTGCCGAGCCCCGTCTCGCTTGCAATCTGGCGCTGCGACTTTCCCTCTCCGTGGAGCTTCAAGACCTTGCGCTCCTTGCTCCGGCGGCGTGCGCTCGGTCCTTTGGGTCGCCCGATGGGCTTGCCACTTCGTGTCCCGTGCGTCCGCGCTCTCGCGATGCCCGCCCTGACGCGTTCTTGAACGAGGCGACGTTCAAACTGAGCAAACGTGCCAGCGATGTTGAACAGCATCTCCCCCATTGGCGTAGACGTGTCGAGGTGCTGATCGTGGATATATAGGTCTACCCCGAGCGCCTTGATCTCACCAAGAAACGTCACGAGGTGCGCCATACTGCGCCCGATCCGATCCAGTGCGACGGTGGCAATCACGTCGAACTTCCGAGCCGTGGCGTCTTCAAGCAATCGCTTGAACTGTGGGCGACCGTTCGGACCCTTCGCTCCCGAGATGCCCTTGTCCTCGTAGACGCCAACGATGTCCCACCCAGCGCGCTTCGCCACTGCCTGGAGCACCTCACGCTGGTTGTCGGTGTTCTGCTCGTTGGTGCTCACCCTGAGATAAATCGCGGCGCGCTTTGGTGCGGTCATCGTCTTGCCTCCACAATGTGTTCTCGCTTCGATGACCATAGGATGGAGCCGAGTGGACGAAAAAACAAGTCCTTTTCTGTCCACTTATGGTGTGCTTCGCGCATCGCAGAATTACTGGCTTTGCGGAAGCTCCTTGATGACAGGGTTTTCCGTCCACCCTCGTGACGCCAACGGCTCGCATCGTGACGCCAACGCGCCGCGTCCGTTCGTGTTGTCACGATCCAGCCCAACGCCGAGCATCGAACAGCATCGCGCGCCGAGATCGTCACGCTGATCGAGCAACGACCAGCGTGGTGCACGGCCCACTGCGACTCGCTCAGAATCCGCGGAAGCGCGCTGGAGCATCGAGGGTCAGAACCATCGTCTTGCCGTTTACATCGGCGCTGTGCGGCGATCCTGGGACTCTACAGCGGCCATCCTGCGGTCCAGCGGCAGCAAGCTGTCGACGATGCGAGCGGAGCGTGTTGCCGCTTGATCCCTGCTGACGGCGAAGCACTGGCCCGGCTGGGAGAACGACCGGGGTGCCAAGGGGGGCGCTCGCCTCGCGCGCGGCGGGGGATATCATCCTGCAAGTGGCCGATATTTTGAAACGGGGTCTGGTCGTAACGAGGAGCCGCTCGTGCGTGGACGATGTGGTCGAGGGGATCAGGGAGTAGGGCGAGCGGATCGACGCGACGTTGTGACGAGCGCCAAGCCGTGGTAGCCGCGCGGGTCAGGCGAAGCCGGGTCGGAGGGTGTGCGGCAGGAGATGTGATCCAGCCGGTCAGGGACTGGGCCACCCGTCAATTCCGACAGGTGTCGGCCTCTCTATTCAGTGTTATCGGTAGCAAGGCGTAACAGGCTCACAGTGCTGGAGGCCGACCGTGAAAGATGGCCTGACGCCCGACGACGCCGCCGCCGCAATCAACTCGCTGACCGTGTCGTATCCAGACGCGAAGGTTATTACGGGAACCAGTGAGGACGGTGCGCTGCTCGTCGTGGCGATTTGGACGGAACCGAACGGCGAGATTGAGACGCTGACTGTTCGCCGTCAGCAGGGGCGTTACGCATTGCTGAACAACGATGGTCAGCCGGTTGTCGAGGCAGACGAACTGGACGAGATGCTGGCAGGGGCGTAGCGGGACGGTCAGTGCACCCGCGAGCTTGTCGGATACTCCGTGTTCTGGAGAACTTCGACCGCCTTGATGATCTTCCGCCACGTCGCCGCGTCATCGAGGTCGCCTTGATCGAGCAACTCTTGCGCACGCTTGGCGGCGACGTTGCGCGCATCGGACCCGTGCTTGCGGACAAGGACGTTGGCCGCGCGGTAGATGTCACGGTTGGACTGCATCGGGGCCAGCTTGCCCGTGGAGGTGCGTCAGGTCCAGCCCCTGATACGACACCTTCCTGACCTCCTCGGCCAGCGTCGACGCCCGCAGCCCTGATCCGTAGTTGGCCTCGGCGCCGCCACCTCACTCCACGACAGGCGTCCCCTTGACCCTCCAGACGGTGCCGCCATCGGTCTGCATCCACCGGACCATCTCGCTCTCGCCGCTCGGTGTGAACGACGCCGCTCGCCGGTAGCCCGAGCATTGCGCGGCGATGGTCCTGCTCAAACGCGCAGCAAATCCATGACGGCGTCTCCGAAGTCCACCTTCTCGACGGCATCCTTAAGGGGCTCGGCGGTGAGCCCGCCGGAGTATAGCCCGAAGGTCATGTCCTGCTTGGTGTGTCCGATAAGCTCCGCAGCAACGTTCTGCGGCACCATCGCGTGCTCCAGTGCAGTCGCGAAGCAGCGGCGGAAGGAATGGAAGTCCACCTCTCGTGTGACGCCACCAACACCCACCGAACGCCTGTAGACGGTGAACGCCTTACTCAGGTTCCAGCCGAGCTTGTTGTCGGGACCGCCAGCGATCAAGTTGGGAAACAGGAAGTCGCCGGGATGCCATTGCTTGGTCCTCCGCTCGATCATCGGCTTGGCCAGCGGGTGGATCGGAATGTCACGATCCGCAGCGCGGGTCTTGCTGTCTCGGATCGAGAGCGTTCCGTCGCTCACGTCCTTCACCTTCAGCGAGCAAAGCTCTTCCAAGCGCGCTCCACTCAACAGTGCCAGCCGCATGAGATCAGGCAACACCCGACCGGCAATAGAGCCTTTCGGTGTGCCCGCCATCAGCCTCACAAGCTCGTCCTCGGTGAATGGGCGCTTGTGGCTCGACTTGCCTTTGGGCGGCGCTTGGTTGCTCCACGGGTTCTCCTCGACGAAACCACGCTTGTTCAACCAGCGCCAGAACGACGACAGCGCAGAGATGTGTCGCGCCACCGTCTTGCGGGTGATGCCCGCTGGCAGCAGCTTCACGGACACGAACTCGCCCGCCTTGCGTCTGGTCACGCTCTCGATGGTCGCCCCGGCCCCAAGGAAGTCCAGCAGCTTGCCCACTGCGAGCCGGTACTGGCCGAGCGTCTGCGTCTTCACGTCGTCCTTGATCTCGGCTAGCCACCGCTCGGATAGTGGTTGAAGCGGTTCGGCTTCACCGCGCGCTACACCGAAGAAACCAACCGCAGCGACCCCGCCGTTCTCGTGGTCGATTTCCCGCGCCCGGTCACTGATCAGGCCCTCGACCACCTCGGCTGTCACATCGTCACCCTTGGCACGGAGGCCCTCAACGTCAGTGCGCCACCGCAGTGCCTCGTCCAGAACCGTGCTGGGCATGTAGCCTTGGCGCTTGGCTTCGATCTCGGCCTTGATGTCCCTGAGCGCCGACCATCGCCGCCGCCGGGCCTCGTCCAGATCACGGGTCTTCAGGGACTTGACGATCCTGCGCTTGCCGTTGAACGCTGCGCGCATACTGGGAGGTAACTCGACCTTGATGTACCAGCCGAGCCGTCTCTGTTCGAGATACTTGTAGTCGCCGTTCCGTGCCACGTCACAAACCCCTGTGTGTGTTGTTTGTGTGTGGTACTCCGTCCAGTCAGGTTTCACAAGTCATTGGTTTTACGTGATTAATAAGATCATAAAAAACAGAGGGGCGGGTCTGAAACCCGCCCCTGCAAAACACCAACCGTCTGTTGGAGCGACTGTGCCTAGACCGCTTCGAGCACGGCTTCGGCGCTGGAGACCTCGAAGGCGCCGGGCTGCTCGACGTTGAGCGTCGTCACCACGCCGTCCTCGACCACCATCGCATAGCGCTGGGCGCGTTTGCCCATGCCGAAACCGCTGCCGTCGAAGCTCAGGCCCACCGCGTCGGAAAACTCCGCATTGCCGTCGGCCAGCATCATCACGTTGTTGCCGACATTCTGGTCCTTGCCCCAGGCGTTCATGACAAACGCGTCGTTGACCGAGACGCAGGCGATGGTGTCCACGCCTTTTGCCTTCAACGCACCGGCATTTTGCACGAAGCCGGGCAGGTGTTTGGCCGAGCAGGTCGGCGTGAACGCGCCCGGCAGCGAGAACAGCACCACTTTCTTGCCGCCGAAAATTTCATCCGTGGAGATATCCGCAAGCCCGTCCTTCGACATGTGCTTGAGGTTCACCGACGGGATCTTGTCCCCAACATTGATCGCCATTGCCGTTATCCTCTCCTAGTGTCCTGCCCCGGAAATTCGTCCCACGAAGTTCCGGGACAAGCAGGCCACTGAATATATGATTCTAGTGTGATTCAGCCCCCGAAGTTCGTCGCATTGGATGCGACGAACTTCGGAACCATCACACTAGTGTCCTGCCCCGGAAATTCGTCCCACGAAGTTCCGGGACAAGCAGGCCACTGAATATTTGAGTCTGGTGTGATTCTGCCTCCGAACTTCGTCACGTTGATGCGACGAACTTCAGAACCATCACACCAGCTCCCGACCGTCCCATTCATGGGCGCGGGACGATCGTCGCCCCGGCCGCTCAAAGATAGTCCTTGCGCCCGCGAAATCCAGACCCGCGATGGCTCTAAGGGCGGCCAAATTTTGTAGAGGGCTATAAAGCCATGCGGCGCGCGACGCTGGCCTAGCGCTTGGCCTCGGCGACGCCTCTGGCCTTGGCGATGGCATCGAGCACGGCGCTGCGTGTGAGCAGCTCCGGCAGGGCGATGCCGTCGGGGGCATTGGGTCCGTAGACGATGTTGAACGGGATGCCATAGCGGCCGTGCTCGGCGAGGTAGCGCGAGATCAGCGTGCTGGGCCGGGTCCAGTCGGCGATCATCGGCACGACGCGGCGGCCGTCGAGCATCGAGGCCACCGGCTCGCGGCCCAGCACCAGGCGTTTGTTCGCCTTGCAGGTGATGCACCAGTCAGCGGTGACGTCGACGAAGACAACCTTGCCCGAACGCACCAGCTCGGCGATCGAGGCTTGGTCGAAGCGCTGCCATTTGCCGGATGACTGCGCAATCGTCGCCTCGCGCGCCGGCAGCAGGCTGGGCAGCGCAAAGCTCAGCGCAACCAGAATCGCAAGTGACGCCAACACCACCGGACGCAATCGCTCGCCGATCCGGCCACGCAGCCATAGCAGCGCCACCAGCGCCGCCAGGACCGCGCCGATCAGCCAGGCGCCGCGCTCACCCGTCTGAACCGCGAGCACGGTCAGCAGCCAGACCGCCGTCGCCGCCAATGCCACGCCGAGAACGGCTCGCAGCCAAACCATCCAGCGGCCGGGCCGGGGCATCCGGGTGGCCAGCGTCGGGATCGCGGCGACCAACAGATAAGGCAGCGCAAGGCCAACACCCAAGGCAAGGAATACGGCAAAAATCTCGAGCGTCCCGCGTGACAGCGCGAAGCCGACGGCGGTGCCCAGGAAGGGCGCCGAGCATGGCGTGGCCAGCAGCGTGGCGAAGGCGCCGGTCGCGAACTCGCCTTTGAGCCCGCCGGAGCGTCCCGGCATTCCCCCTGCCGCCGCCGCGCGGTCGGCGATCGTTTGGGGCAGGCCGATCTCGAAAAGGCCCCAAAGGTTGGCCGCGAACAGGGTCACGATCACCGCCATGGCGATCAGGAACCAGCCCTGCTGGAACTGGATCCCCCAGCCGACCGAGGCGCCGACCGATTTGAGGCCGACCATCGCACCGGCAAGCACCATGAAGGAGGCCAGCACGCCGGCAGCGGTCGCCAGGAAACGCTTGCGGACAATCTTCCGCTCGGCGCCGCCATGACCGACCATGTTCAAAAGCTTGATCGACAGAACCGGCAGCACGCAGGGCATCAGGTTGAGGATGAGGCCGCCAAGCAGCGCCAGCAGGAGAACCACAAGGAAGCTGCGCCCCGCTGCCGGCGGTGGACCCTTGGCTGCTTCCGCGACGCCGATCCGCTCCACCGCCCGTGCGGAATTAGTGCCGGCGCCGTCGGTCAGCGTCAGCGTGAGCAGGGCGCCGGTCGCTTTGGGTGCGGTCTTGCCGACCTTGCGCACGGTGAGTGTCAGCCGGGCCACGCGGCCGCCCTCCGACATCGCCACAACGGGTTTGCCGAATTCGAGCCGCGGCGGGCCTTCCACAAAGAGGTCGGGCGCCGTGAACGGTTTCGCCGATCGCGCGATGACCGTGAGCGTGCTGCCAACGGGGCGCTCGCGCACGGCGATGCGCTCGACCTTTATGCCGCTGACCGCCTCGTCCGTGGGCACCAGCGCGCGGGCGCGATCGATCTGGTAGGCAAGGCGCGTGGTCATCGCCGGGCCCGCCGGCAGGGCCAGGGTCAGGCGCACGGTATAGGGAACGCAAATGTCATCGCAGGCGAGATAGTCGACCTTGGCGACCAGCTGTGCCGCTTTACCGGGCTCGCTCAGCCGGGCCGTGAGCGGAAAGACGACCGCATCCTTGTAGCCGGCGGTGTTGAAGCCGAGCACGCTGAAGCGCCGGGGGGCCGGCCAGGCGATCGTCGCATCGCTCAGGTTGCGCGAGCCCGCCCAATCGATACGCGGCGGAAAGCCGGCGTCGCCCGGTGAGCGCCAATAGACCTTCCAGTTTTTCTTGAGCTCGAATTGGAGGCCGAGGCGAATCTCGCGCTGGGTGCCTACGCCCGAGGCGGCCGCGATCAGGCGGACCTTTGAATGCGTGTTCACCACCCAGTCCGACGCGCCAGCCCGGGGCGCCGCCGGCGCCACAACCAGCGCCACCAGCGCGGCAAGCGCGCCGGCCGTCACTGCGGCGATAGGGTGCCATTGGGTCAAGGTTGGCTGGGCCAAGGTTGGCGAAGCGGTCACGGCGAGCCTGGGCCTTCCGTTTGGGGCAGTAATGGACGCGTTACCCAGAAATATAGGGTCCAGCGTCCCTAATCGCAGTAAACTTCGCGTTAGCGCCCACTGCCCCTGCGCCCCTTGACCGCCGGGGCCCCGTCCGCGATGGTTTCCGACCATGGCAACAAGCGATCCGGCCCAGGGTTTCTTCACCGGTCAACTCCTGACCGCGATGCCCAACATGCCTGATCCGCGCTTTGCGCGCACGGTGATCTACATGTGCGCCCATTCCGACGAGGGCGCGCTCGGGCTGGTCGTGAACAAGCTGTTCGGCGATCTGAACTTCGAAGACCTGCTGGATCAGGTTGGCATCGAACCCATTGAATGCAAACGGGTTATCCCGGTGCATTCGGGTGGGCCGGTCGAAGCGGGGCGCGGTTTCGTGCTTCACTCAAAGGAATTCACCGACGAAAGCACCATGATCATCGACGATCAAGTATCGCTGACCGCCTCGATCGAAATCCTGCGCGCGATCGCGGCAGGGGCCGGGCCTCGAAATTGCCTGCTGGCGCTTGGCTATTCAGGCTGGGGGCCGGGCCAGCTAGAGTTGGAGATCCACGAAAACGGCTGGCTCAACGTGCCGGCGGACGAAGCGCTTATTTTCGACACCGATCTTGAAAACAAGTGGCAACGTGCGATCGCGAAGATCGGCGTCGACTTCGCCAAGCTGTCCCCCGAGTCCGGCCGGGCGTGAGCGCTTTGGTGGCGGTCGTCCCGGAATTGTGATTTGCCAGCGGCCTGACGATGGGCTCAAACGGCTGCGCCTGCGCGCCTCACCGCGGCGGCGGATCGGGAAACTAAAAGAGGTTTGCGATGGACGTTTTCAAGCGCTTGTCGTTGGCATTCGCGTCCGGCTGCTTCGGCGTGCTGATCTTCTACGCCGCGTTTCGCGCCGGGATGGAAGCGGGACTGATCAAGGCACCGGCCCCGGCAATGAAGTATCTGAGCTCGAAAGCGTTCTTCTACCGGCAATTGGTGTGGGGCGGGATCTGGGGTTTTGCCTTTGTTATTCCCATCCTGACCGGCAGGTGGTGGCTGCGCGGTTTGATCGTCGGGCTCGCGGCGACGGCGGTGGCGATCTTCGTATTTCGGGCGTCGGTGCCGCCGATCCCCTTCATCGTGGTCGCGCTGGTGCTCAACATGGTGTTCTGGGGTCTCAGCGCCGCATTCTGGCATGACAAGGTACTGAAGGCCGGCTGAGCACGGCCTTTTCAGGCGGGCCGCACGGGTTCGTTCAGGATACCAGCCGCGCGGCGATGGCCTCATGGTCCGGCAGGTTCTTTACCGGCCCCAGAGCGGCCATCGTGAGTGGCCCGCTGGCCAGGCGCGCCGCGACACGGCCGAGGGCCGGGCGATCGACCGCATCGATCTTGGCGACGACTTCCTCGACGGGGATGGGCCGGCCATAAATCAAGAGCTGGTTGGCAAGCGCCTCGGCGCGCGACCCGGTGCTTTCGCGCGCCATCAGCATGGACGCCTTCATTTGCGTGCGGGCGCGTTCGATTTCCTGGTCGCTTGCGGCCGCGCCGAGATCGCCCACTTCCTCGCCGATCACGGTGACCAACTCTTCCAGCCGGTCGGGTCCGGTGCCGGCATAGATGCCGAAGAGCCCGCCGTCGCGGTAGGGCGAATGGAAGCTGTAGATCGAATAGACGAGCCCCCGTTTCTCGCGCACTTCCTGGAAGAGCCGCGACGACATGCCGCCGCCGAGCATGGTCGAAAACAGGTTGACGGCGAAATAGTCGGCCTCGGCATTGGTATATCCTGGCAGGCCGAAAACGAGATGCGTCTGCTCCAAGGTCCGATCACCGCGGAAGTCGCCGCCGGCATAGCGTGACGCGGTGGCATCGGTCGCCGAATTCGGCGGCACTTCCGCAAGCAGGCGCTTACCCAGTTCGACCAATGTCTCATGGGCGATCCTGCCCGCCGCGCACAACACCATGCGCTCGCCCCCGTAAGTGCGGCCCATATGATCGACCAAGGCTTGGCGCGGTATGTTCTCGACGATCTCCACGGTGCCCAGCACGGGCCGGCCCATCGGTTGATCGGGGAAAGCCGTCGCCTGGAAATGATCGAAGACGAGGTCGTCGGGCGTGTCGTGGGCCTGACCAATCTCCTGCAGCACGACATCGCGTTCGCGGGTAAGCTCGTCCTCGTCGAAGGTCGAGTGCTGCAGAATGTCGGCGAGGATGTCGACCGCGAGCGGGGCGTGCTCGGCGAGCACTTTTGCGTAGTACGCGGTCGACTCGCGCGATGTGTAGGCATTGAGATGGCCGCCGACCGCCTCGATTTCCTCGGCGATGGCGCGCGCGGAGCGGGTCTTGGTGCCCTTGAAGGCCATGTGCTCCAGGAGATGGGCGACGCCGTTCACCTCTGCCGCCTCGTCGCGCGTGCCGGCGCCAACCCAGAGTCCCAGCGAGACGGTTTCGACCTGATCCATGCGATCGGTGGCGACGCGAAGGCCGTTGGAAAGCGTGGTGACGGTGATGGAACTCATGTGACGCTCTCCGCTGCTTTGCCTGGTGCGTTGACGGGCCGCGCATGCTCGGAAACATGAGCCCGGATGGCGGCAAGATCGTTGGGCAGCACAGTGTAGCGCTCCTCGCGGTCATAGAGATCGGCAAGGGATGCGGGAAGTTCGGGCCGCACGCCCGTGGCGGCTTCCACGGCATCGGGGAATTTCGCCGGATGGGCGGTGGCGAGCGCCACGACCGGCACGTCGAGGTCGTCGCCGAGCGCGCGCGCCGCCTCGACGCCGATCGCGCTGTGCGGGTCGATCAGCATGCCGGTCTCGGCGTGGACGCGGGCGATCGCAGATTTGGTGCCGGCGTCGTCAAGGCGGAAACCGGTGAAGATTTCACGCGCGCGTTTGAGTACGGCGGGATCGAGCGCAAAGCGGCCGGTCTCGCGGAAGCCGGTCATCGTCTGGGCCACCCGTGCGCCGTCGCGGCCCAGGAGATCGAACAGCAGGCGTTCGAAATTGGACGATATTTGAATGTCCATGCTGGGCGAAAGGCTGGGCTCGACCCCGCGGATCTCCATCGCGCCGGTGGCGAAAAACCGTGTCAGGATATCGTTGCGGTTGGAGCCGACAATGAAGCGCGCCACGGGCAAGCCCATCTCACGCGCGGCGTATCCGGCGAAGACGTTGCCGAAATTTCCCGTCGGCACCGCGAAGGCGACCTGCTTTTCGGGCGCGCCCAGGCGCAGCGCCGCCCAGACGTAATAGACGCATTGCGCGACGATCCGCGCCCAGTTGATCGAGTTTACCGCCGAAAGCCGCATGCGCTTGCGGAATGCCTCGTCGCCAAAGAGTGCTTTCACCAGGTCCTGGCAATCGTCGAAGGTGCCCTCGACCGCGATGTTGTGCACATTGTCCGCCGCGACCGTGGTCATCTGCCGCCGCTGGACCTCGGAGACCCGCCCGTGCGGGTGGAGGATGAAGATGTCCAGCGCATCGCGGTCGCGGCAGGCGGCAATTGCGGCCGAACCGGTATCGCCGGACGTGGCGCCCACGATGGTGACGCGTTCGCCGCGCTGGGCCAGCACATGGTCGAAGAGACGCCCCAGCACCTGGAGGGCGTAGTCCTTGAAGGCCAGTGTCGGCCCATGGAAGAGCTCCATCAGCCAACGGCCGGGGCCGATCTCGACCAGCGGCGCGATCTCTGGATGATCGAAGTCCTCGTATGCGTCGTCGATGATGGCGCCGAGCGCGGCCTCCTCGATGGCCGTGCCGACGAACGGTGCGATCACCCGCTTGGCAAGATCGGGATAGCTGAGATCGCGATAGCTTTCCAGCTCGGCCGGCGTGAGCACCGGCGAGCGTTCGGGCACGTAAAGTCCGCCGTCCTCCGCCAGTCCGGCGAGCAGAACGTCGTCGAAGTGCATTGCGGCGGCGGCGTTGGGTGCGGGGCCGGACCCGCGGGTACTGATGTAGCGCAACGGCGTGTCTCCCGTCGCGCCGTGTATAAAGGATGCGGCCCCGCACCGCCATGCCGGTCGAATGGGCGCCGGGCAGGGCGTCCCCGCGACAATTCGCGGATGGGCGGCGGCGGCCCTCGTGGTAGTGTGCGGCGTCTGGACGACGCTTCGATGACGGGACTTTCGATGCGCTTACGCGGCCGTCCCCTCGCGCGCGAAATCGTGCTGGTGCTGACGCTCAAGGCTGTCGCCATCGCCGTGATCTGGGCCGCCTTTTTCAACCCCGGCATGCGCCCGGTCGTTGATGGCGCGGCGATTGAGCGCCACGTCACTCATGTCAAGGCGGCCTCCCCGATCACGCCCCATGCCGCGCCCCAAGTCACGTATGGGGGGCGCGCGCGATGATCGATTTCGACGTCGTCGCGCTCTCGCGCCTGCAGTTCGGCCTGACGGCCATGTACCACTTCCTCTTCGTGCCGCTGACCATCGGCCTGTCGGTGCTGATGGCGATCATGGAAACGGTCTACGTCATGACCGGCCAAGAGATCTGGTGCGAGATGACGAAGTTCTGGGGCAAGCTCTTCGGCATCAACTTCGCCATGGGGGTGGCGACCGGGATCACCCTGGAATTCCAGTTCGGCACGAACTGGGCCTACTACAGCCATTATGTGGGGGACGTCTTCGGGGTGCCACTCGCCATCGAAGGGATGATGGCGTTCTTCCTGGAATCGACCTTCATCGGCGTTTTCTTCTTCGGCTGGACCCGGCTGTCGCGGCGCAAGCACCTTGCCGTGACCTGGCTGGTCGCGATCGGCGCCAACCTGTCGGCTTTGTGGATCCTGATCGCCAACGCCTGGATGCAGAACCCGGTGGGCGCCAAGTTCTCCTACGAGACCATGCGCATGGAGCTGACCTCGCTGTGGGAGGTTTTCTTCAATCCGGTGGCCCAGGCGAAATTCGTCCACACCGTCAGCGCCTCTTATGTCACCGGCGCGACCTTCGTGCTGTCGATCAGCGCCTTTTATCTTCTGCGCAACCGGCACCGCGAGTTCGCCCGGCGCTCGATGGTGGTCGCGGCCTCGTTCGGCCTCGCTTCGGCGCTTTCGGTCGCCGTGCTGGGCGATGAAAGCGGCTACGCGCTGACCGACCACCAGAAGATGAAGCTCGCCGCCATCGAGGCGATGTGGGAGACCGAGAAAGCCCCGGCCGCCTTCACGATCTTCGGCTGGCCCGACGAGAAGACCCAAACCACGAAATGGGCCGTGCGCGTGCCCTACATGCTGGGGATCATCGCCACGCGCTCGCTGAACACCGAACTGCCGGGCATCAAAGATCAGGTGAAGTCGGTGGAACTGCGCATCAAGAACGGCATCGAGGCGTTGAAGGCGCTACGCGTTCTGCGCAAGGACAAAACGAATGTCGAGGCGCGGCGGGTCTTCGAAACCCATGGCAAGCATATGGGCTACGCGCTGCTCTTGCGGCGCCACATTGCCGATCCGGTAACCGCCAATCAGGACCAGATCAAGCTCGCCGCGCTCGACACGGTGCCGAGCGTGTTGCCGCTCTTTTGGACCTTCCGGCTCATGGTCGGCATCGGGTTCTTTCTGATCCTGCTCTTTGCCTGGGCCTTCATCGAGACGACCCGGCGGCGCTTTGGCGGCAAGATATTCCGCTGGATCGCGCTACTCAGCCTGCCGCTGCCCTGGGTGGCTGCCGAGCTTGGCTGGTTCGTGGCCGAGCATGGCCGCCAACCCTGGGTGATCGAGGGGCTGTTGCCGACGTTCATGGGCGCTTCGGGGGTGCCGCTGGCGAATGTGATCGTGAGCCTTGTCGCCTTCGTTCTGTTTTACTCGGCGCTGCTCATTGTCGACATCTTCCTGATGGTGAAATATGTGCGGCTTGGCCCGCAGGCGCCGGCCGGGCGCCGGCGGCTGTTGGCAAGCCCCGACAGCATCACCGAACGGCTGCCGGGTTGAATAGGCTGATACCATGAGCCCCGACATATGAGCCCGGATCTCATTCCGCTCGACTATGCAACGCTCCGGGTCCTGTGGTGGCTTATCCTGGGCGTGCTGCTGATCGGTTTCGGCGTGCTCGGCGGCGGCGACCTCGGCGTTGGTGCGCTGCTCCCCTTCGTCGCCAGGCACGATGCCGAGCGGCGGGTTGCGATCAACGCCATCGGGCCGACCTGGGAAGGCAACCAGGTTTGGTTCGTGCTCGGCGGCGGGGCGGTCTTCGCGGCCTGGCCCCAGGTCTATGCTGCCTCGCTTTCGGTCTTCTACTCGGTGATGCTGGTGCTGGTGCTGGCGCTCATCCTGCGGCCGGTCGGCTTTGAGTACCGCAACAAGCTGCGCAACGCGCGCTGGCGGGCGATATGGGATGGCGGCCTCCTGATCGGCGGCGGCGTCCCGGCCTTTCTCTTCGGTGTTGCGGTCGGGAATTTACTGCAGGGCGTGCCGTTTCGTCTCGACGAGACCATGCGCCTTACATATGAGGGCTCGATCCTCGGGCTACTCAACCCCTTCGCCTTGCTTTGCGGGCTGGTAAGCCTCTCGATGCTGGTCATGCATGGGGGCATGTTTCTGGTCATGAAGACCAACGGTCCGGTGCGCGAGCGCGCCCGCGCGGCGGTGCGCTGGTCGTCCTGCGTGCTGATCATGCTGTTCGGGTTCGGCGGGGTCTGCGTGCTGTTCTGGATCAAGGGCTATGTGATCATCGGGACGATCGATCCGGGCGGACCGTCGGATCCGCTCGCCAAGACCGTCACGCGCAGCCTTGGCGCCTGGTACACGAACTATGCCGAGCATGGCTGGCTGCTCGCGGCGCCGGGCATGGGCTTCGGCGGCGCGATTTTCGGCTTCATTCTCGCGACCTTCCGGCGCGGGCTGGTCGGCTTCTGGTTCACCGGGGTGAGCGTGGCGGGCGTGATCGCCACCGCGGGCGTATCCATGTTCCCGTTTATCCTGCCCTCGCGCGCGCATCCGCAATCGAGCCTCACCGTGTGGGACGCCTCGTCGAGCCCGCTCACGCTCTTTATGATGCTGGCCGCGGTGGTCGTGCTGATGCCGGTGGTGCTGATCTATACCGGCTGGGTCATCCGCCTGATGCGCGGCAAGGTCGATGAAAAATACGTCCGCGAGAACGCGGACGCACTTTACTGATCGGCGTTGCCTTACAGATCTGTGTTATCGGGGAGGCTGATGGAATGTGGTATTTCGCTTGGATGCTGGGGCTCGGCCTCGCCTGCGCCTTCGCGGTCCTCAACGCGCTTTGGCACGAGGTTGACCGCGAGGAGCAGCGCGAGACAGAGCGGCTCTAGATCAAGATCGTCTCACATCGCTGTGACGCGATCGTGCTCTTGCAGGGGCCGCTGAGTAGGAGGCCCAGGAGTAGGACGTTAGAGCCAGAAGTAGGAGCAGGAGGCCCCAGAACAAAAGGTATAAGCCAAGGGTCATGATTTTAGCTCCCGTGTTACCCGCGATCCCCGGCACAAATCACGCCGCCACCGGGCAGCGGCCTGCAGCCGAGATGTAGTGCGCCTTGATACTCGTCAACCCCTTCGACGCTGTTGCAACCGGCAAGAAGGGT
The DNA here is from genome assembly GCA_035527975.1 of Alphaproteobacteria bacterium. Classification (GTDB taxonomy): domain Bacteria; phylum Pseudomonadota; class Alphaproteobacteria; order JAPULJ01; family JAPULJ01; genus DATKZM01. The sequence continues at coordinate 17,850 of DATKZM010000114.1, forward strand.
GGCCGAGGCAAATGCAATGACGATGAAGGCAATCTTCCCCATGACGTCTTCTCCGTCCCGTTAATGTTTTCGTTACCTTAACTAATTCTTACGCCAAATTACATTGATCCAAAACAAATACAAGAAAAATGAAAATAACAATTTAGTATAAATTTAGAAAAATTTGACTAATATTTTAAATATTAAGTAAATAACTAATTGTTACTGAAGTATGTATTGTGAGCGCGGGCGCGGGTTTCTTCCGGCGGGCAAATAAAAATCGTCGTCAGCCATGCCGATGCGGCGGCGTTTTCAGAGCCGAATGCGCGCATTCGCGGCGTCCGGATATGTGGATTTCGCTATGGGGTGCCGCCAGGCCGGGTATCCGGCACGGTACCAGGCGGGGTCTATGGGGCGTGGAATCCGCGCGATTAGGGAAAATACCCTAGCCCCCCTTGGCCGCCACCACCTCGATCTGGATGACGACCTCGTCGGCGACGATGCGCGTGGCCCCCCATTCGCCCCGGCCGATGCCGAATTCGGTGCGCTTGATCGTCAGCTTGCCGATGATCTTTGCCATCTTGCCGCCATCGGTGAGCGCCACCTTGAAGGGCAGTACGACATCGCGCGTGATGTTGCGGATCGTAAGCTTGCCCGACGCCTCGTAGGCGTTCTCGCCCTTGGCGCGGATGGCGGTGGTCACGAAGCGAGCGGTCGGGAAACGTGCCGCGTCGAACCACTTCTCCTTGCGCAATTCCGCATCGATATCCTTGTTGCCGGTATAGGCGCTGGCCACCTCGATCAGGACTTCCGCCTTGCTGGCGGCGAGGTTCTTGGGATCGAAACGGATCGTGGCGGTGAATGTTTTGAACCAGCCCTTGCTTGCCGCCCCCATCTGGCGGCCGATGAAGACGATGCGGCTTTTGCTCCCGTCGACGGCCCAGACCGGCAGCGCATCGGCGGCCGGCGCGGGTCCGGCGTAAAGGGCGAGTGCGCCCATGACCACGAGGACGGCGAGGCCGCCGAACCGCGCCTGGCTGGGGTTCATGTCTGGATTTCCTCTGATTGGGATGATTTTGCAGTGGGACGCATCGGCCAGGGCAGCATGCGCCGCAGGATGTCGTCGCGCAGAATGAAATGGTGCTGCAAAGCCGCCAGGACATGGACGCCGACGAAAAACAGCAGAGCCAGCGACAGATAGTAGTGAACGGTCTTGAGCGCGTCCCCCAGCGCGGGGTTGACGCCGAATGGGCTCGGGATCTCGATCAGCCCCAGATAGACCAGCGGCAGATTGCGGGCCGAGCTCATCACCCAGCCGGTCAGCGGCATCACGATCAGGATCGTATACAAGAGCCCGTGCGACAGACCGGCGAGCCGCCGCTGCGCCTGGCCCATGCCGCCGGGCAGCGGCGGCGGCCGATTGCGCAGGCGCCAGGCGAGCCGGAGGATGACGATGAGGAACACCGTCACGCCGACCCACTTGTGCCATGAGTACAACACCAGCTTCCGCGGGCTGATGCGCATGTCGATCATCGAATAGGCGATCGTGAACGACCCGATCAGCAGCAGCAGCGTCAGCCAGTGAAAGGCCTTTGCGACCGCGCCGTAGCGGTCAGGCGTATTCCGGAAGGGCATCGTGGTTCCGTTCGGGGCTTAGCGATGCGCCTTCCGCCTCGGCCTTGTTACTTCGGGACGGCGCGTTTCTGTTCGAGCAGCACCGTTAAGCTGATCTCATCGCCGATCCATGGAAGGGTTCCTACCATGGTGAAGGCCTTCAGGCCGAAATCAGAGCGCTTGAATTTTGCGGTGGCGATAAAGCCGTGGACCCAGTGCTTGCCCGTGAAGTGCCTGCCGGCCTTGTTGTAGCGGATGTCGGCGGTGATCGGCTTGGTGACCCCGTGCAGGGTCAAGTTGCCGGTTACCTTGCCCGTGTTCTTGCCGGTCTTCCAGACCTTGGTGCTGACAAACGTGATGGTCGGATACTTCCAGACGTTGAGCTCGGCGGCCGAGCGCGCCCAGTTGTCCCGGAAGGCGTGGTTCGAATCGAGGCTCGCCGCCTGGATCACCATCGAGATTTTGCTCTTCGAGACATCCTTGGGATTGAAGACGAAGTCGACTTTTTCGATTGTGCGAAACTGGTAGATAGTGGGGGTGAAGCCGCCATGCATGACGCTGAAATGAACCGAGGTGTGACCGCGGTCGATCGTCGGCGTCATCTCCGCCCGCGCCTGGCCAGTCGGCGCCAGCGTCGCCAATCCCAGCGCAAATGCCACCGCCAATCCTGTGGCCCCCGTGGAAATCCGTGTTTTGAGTGCTCGCATTCTTTGCATCCTCCCCATTTGCCGGTGTTGTCCCGTATCGAGCCCGGTGATGGCGATGATCGTGATACAAAGGACACCGAAGTGCAACCGATTGCATTTCGGTGTCGTGGACGATTCTGGATGCGGCTGGGCCTTGGCTGCGCGAGCAAACGGCCCCGGCGGGAGTACCGGAAGTTTATAGAGTGTGCGGTGCGAGCGGCGGTTTAGTCGAGATAGCGGGCCGCCAGATGGGCTTTGAAAACGGCCGGGTCGAGCGGCAAACCCGTCGCCTTTTCGACCAGGCCATCGGTCGGAAGCTTTGAGCCGTGCCCGTGGACATGGGCCCGCAACCAGCCGACGAGCGGCGCGAAGTCGCCCGTGGCGATTCCCGGCACGATGGCCGGATCGTCGCGTTTCGCCGCACCGAAGAACTGCGCCGCGGCGATGGCACCCAAGGTATATGTGGGAAAATATCCCCAGGCCCCCGCATACCAGTGAATGTCCTGCAGGCATCCTTGGCGATCATCGGGCGGGCGGATGCCTAGCAGTGCTTCAAGCCCGTCATTGAATGCTTCGGGCAAATCGGCGAGATCAAGTTCGCCCGCGATCATCGAGCGTTCCAGGCGATAGCGCAGAATGACATGGGTCGGATACGTGACCTCGTCAGCCTCCGTACGGATGAAGCTGCGGTCGACATGGGTGTAGTGGCGGTAGAGATTTTCGGTTTCGAAGGCCGGCCCGCTGCCGCCGAATGCTTCGCGGATCAGCGGTGCCGCAAAGCTCAAAAATTCGTGAGTGCGGCAGGCCTGCATCTCCATCAACAGCGACTGGCTTTCATGCAGGGTCATGCCCCGGGCCTTGCCGACCGGTTGGTGGCGCCAGTCGCCGGGCAGGCCGAGCTCGTAAAGCGCGTGTCCGGTTTCGTGCAGCACGGCCATCAGCCCCTCGACGAAATCGGCTTCGTCCCAACGCGTGGTGATGCGCACGTCGTCGGTCGCACCGCCGCAGAAGGGATGAAAACTGACGTCGAGCCGGCCGCGCTCGAACTCGAAGCCGAGCACGCCCATCAGCTTGGTCGCCAGCGCTTTCTGCTGTTCGGCCGGGAAGGGCCCTTGCGGGACAATCGGCGCCGGGCGCTTGGCTTGCGCGGCGAGGGCTTGGTCGATGAACGGCGGCAGGAAATCGGCGAGATCGTCGAAGATAGCGTCGATCGTTGCGGTCTTGCCGCCCGGCTCCCACTGGTCGAGCAGGGCCTCGTAGAGCGAGCAGCCAAAGGCTTCGGCCTTGGCCGCCGCAACCTGCCGGTAAAGATCCAGCACCGTTCGGAGCGAGGGCAGGACCTTGGCGAAATCGGATTCCGGCCGCGCCTCGCGCCAGACCATCTCGCAGGCGCTGCAGGCCTTTGAGAGCGCCTCGATGAGATCATCCTCCACCGCCGCGGCATGGGTGTGGTCGCGGCGCATTTCGGCGAGATTGGCGCGCTGCCAATCGTCGAGCCCGCTGGAGGCGCCATTGTCGGTCGCCGCGGCGAGGAGCTCGGCGGTTTCGGGTGAAGCTATCAGGTGATGGCGAATGCCCCGCAGCGTCGCCATCTGCTCCGCGCGCGCGGTCGCCCCGCCCGCAGGCATCATGGTCGACATATCCCAATGCAGCATGCCCACGGCATCGTCGAGATGGGCAGCGCGGCGGAAATGCGCTTCGAGCTTTTGGTATGCGCTCATCTGATCTTTCGGTGGCGCGCCGGCCCATCTTGACGATGTAGGGCGCGCATTATGTCATACGCGGGCGGTTCCTATTGCAAGGCATATAGTCCGCGCCTCGCCAGGCTGCCAGCGCCTGTCGTTCATCGCATGGCGAAGTGACGATTTGGTAAACTGTTCGTCTCGGAATGTTCGCTGCGCTTAGGCCGCCGCCCGGCGGCGAAGATGATAGAGCACGTAGATTGCGGCAAAGGCGGCGGCCAGCACGAACCAGGTGATCGCGTATTTCAGGTGATCGTTCGGCAAATTGACCCGTATCGGGGCCGGTTTAGGCCAGCCGCCCGGCGGGGCCGGCTCGGCGGCCTGCACATAATAGGTCCGGGTGTCTTTCAGCTTGGCGTGCGCTGCCATGGCGGGCAGGTCGATCTGAAACCAGAAGTTCTTGTCCGGCGCATTGTCGGGGCTGAACCGGCCTTTGCGGGGCTGGGCGCGCAGATATCCAATGATGGAAAGCTCGCCGTTGATCTGCCCGGCCTGCCGCGATGTCGGGTCCTTGCGGCCGAGCGGTATCCAGCCCCGGTTGACGAGGACGGCGCCGCCGGCGGAGAGCGCCATCGGCGTGACGACGTGGTAGCCCAGCCTGCCGCGCCACGATCGTCCGCTCAGATACATCTCCCGGCCGTGCAGAAAGCGCCCACGCAGGCGTACCCGCCGGTATTCGGTCTTTGAAAGATCGGGCGCCGGGGGCAACGCGGCCGCAGGTGATGCGATCCGCGTCCTTCGGGTTTCGATCAGATCGGCCTTCCAGGCCCGGCGCTCAACTTGCCAGGCGCCAAGACCCACCATGAACAACACGGCCGGGATCGCCATCAATGTCGGACCGAGAGTGGGGCGGAAATGGCGTCTAGATTGCGTCATGATCGCTGCGGCGATGGCGGTATTGCAGTGCGATCATCAGCGCCTTGAAGGGCCGCAGCATGGCCAGCGCGCCGCCGAGAATGACCGGCGGCCACAGCACCAGATGCACCCAGCGCGGCGGCGCGAACACGATTTCGACGATCAGCGCCATGCCGACCACTACAAATCCGAGGATGAGCGTGATGAACACCGCCGGCCCGTCGGCGCTGTCCTGGTCGCTGAGGTTCAGCCCGCAGATCGGACAATGCTCGGACACGGTCAGGTATCCGTCGAACAGCCGCCCCTTGCCGCAGCGCGGGCAGCGGCAACCAAACCCCGCCGTAACGGGTGAGACCGGCGGATAATCGGTATCGACCATCGTATGTCCCATGCGCGCAGTACATTTTCGATGCTCACCGAACCGGCCCGACCGACCATCTCCACGGCACAAGTGGGACGGGCTGCGTGTGACCGGTTCGGTCGGTTGGAGCCGCTTCGACGATTGTCGTGTTTGCCCGGCGCTCAGTGAAGCGGCGCGTTGCCGGAGCCCCACCAATAGACGCAAGAAAACAGGAACAGCCAGACGACGTCGACGAAGTGCCAGTACCAGGCCGCCGCCTCGAAACCGAAGTGGTGATCGGGCTTGAAGTGGCCTTTTGTGCCACGGAAGAAGCAGACGATCAAAAACAGCGTGCCCACAATGACATGGAAGCCGTGAAAGCCGGTCGCCATGAAAAATGTGGATGTGTAGACGCTGCCCCCCTTTACCACCTCCCCGTCGACGACGGCGCGGAAGGAGAAGGGCGCGGACGCGTACTCATAAGCCTGCAGCGCCGTGAAAGTGAGGCCCAGCAGGATCGTCAGGCCGAGACCTTGCATAAAGGCTCTTCGGTTGCCTTCCCGAAGCTCGTGATGCGACCAGGTCAGCGTGACGCCCGACGTCAACAGGATCAGGGTGTTGAGGAAGGGAACGCCCCAGGGATTGAAGACGGTGAGCCCCTTGGGTGGCCAGGTGCCGCCGCTGAATTTTACCCGGCTGTATTGTGCGGCTTCGTTGAAGAACAGGCTGACATCGAAATAGGCCCAGAAGAACGCGGCGAAGAACATCACCTCCGAGGCGATGAAGAGCGCCATGCCGTAGCGCAGGCCAAGCTGAACCACGGCGGAGTGGTGGCCCTGGATCTCGCCCTCGCGCACCACGTCGCGCCACCAGTAATACATGGTGGCGAGGGTCAACACGCCGCCCGCGCCCAGCCACCAGGCGCCGGGAATGCCGAACAGCGCCAGCTTGTGCATGAACATCACCGCGCCGCCGAACAGGACCAGCGCCGAGAAGGCGCCCATCACCGGCCACGGGCTTGGATCGACCAGATGGTAGGGATGTTTGGCTTCGCTCATGCGTTTCTCGTGGGGACTGTCACCGGGTCTTTCTCCTGCGGGCGCGCGCCTATGCGAGGCACAGCGCCATTGCTCAGTTGCTCCCGGCCGGCTTGGTGTCGGCCGGCGCGCGGCGGGACGCTGTTTTCGCGTCCTCGCCGCGCGCGCGATAGAATGTGTAGGACAGCGTGATCGTGCGCACCCCGCGCAAATTGGGATCCTTCAAGATCGCCGGATCGACGTAGAAGGAGACCGGCATGTCGACGCTGCGCCCGGCCTCCAGTCGCTGCTTACTGAAGCAGAAACAGGCGATCTTGACGAAATACATCCCCGCCTTTTGCGGCGTGACATTGAACGTCGCGGTCCCCGTCAGCGGCGCTTTGCTACGGTTCCGGGCGCGGTAGTGGGCCAGTCGCTCTTCGCCGGCCCGAACCGTGATCTCGCGGCTGGCTGGCCGGAACGTCCAGGGCAATCCGCGTTCGACATCGGCGTCGAAGCGGATGGTGAAGCTGCGCGTGCCGGCCGCGCCAGGGGCGGCAGCGGCGCGCTGGACCGTGCCACCGAAGCCGGTGACCTGGCAGAACAGGCGATAGAGCGGAACCGCGTAGTAGACCAGTGATGCCATCGCGACGAGCACGCCCAAAAGCGGTGCAACGACGCGAAGGTGGCGCGGCCGCGTGGTAGGGGCCGGCCGGCGTCCAGTTTGCGGCGCAGGCCCGTTCACGCGCCTCGGCCTCCCATGATCACGAAGGTCAACAGATAGAAGAGCAGCGCCATCCCGCCGAGTACACCCAAGAGCGCGAGGTTTCGGCCACGTAATCGCCGCCGCGCGATCTCGGCCAGATTCTCGCCCACGTTCTTACCCGGGCGCTGAGCCGCTTCCGGGCTCATGTCCGGCGCCATATCGGATGTCATGTCGCGGTTGGCCATGGTCACGCCAGCCCCAGGGCTGCGCGGTCGACGATCAGCGCGACGAACAGCAGGAAGAGATAGAGGATCGAATAGCGGAAGCTGCGCCGGGCGCTGCGCTCGCTGTGATCGATCAGAATTTGCGCCACGATACCAATGAACAATGCGCCCAGCACCAGTGCTGCGCCAAGATAGAGCAGGCCGGACACGCCCAGCGCATACGGCGCCGCGGTCAGGGGCACCAGTAAGACCGCATAAATCATGATCTGACGGCGGGTTTCACGCGCGCCAGCCACCACCGGCAGCATCGGGATCCCGGCACGCGCATAGTCGTCGGAACGGTAGAGCGCCAGCGACCAGAAATGCGGCGGGGTCCACATGAAAATGATGGCGAACAGCGCAACCGAGGCGAGGCTGATATCGCCGGTCGCCGCCGCCCAGCCGATCATCGGCGGGAAGGCGCCCGCGGCCCCACCGATAACGATGTTCTGCGGTGTGCGCCGCTTCAGCCAGATCGTGTAGACGAAGACGTAGAACGCAACCGAGAGCGCCAGCAATGCCGCGGCCGTCCAATTCAGCGCAAGCCCCATCAGCGATACCGCGCCGACCGCCAGCACGACGCCGAACCCAAGCGCGTTCCCAGGCTCGATGCGGCCCGTGGGGATCGGCCGGCCGCGCGTCCGCTCCATTAACGCGTCGATATCGCGCTCGTACCACATATTGATGGCGCCCGAGGCGCCGGCCGCCACGGCGATGCACAGAACGGCCACCGCGCCCAGCACGGGATGCAAAGTCGTCGGTGCCAGGTACAAGCCGACGAAGCCCGTGAATACGACAAGCGACATCACGCGCGGCTTGAGCAACGCGAAATAGTCGCCGGCGCTGGCCATGCTCGCGGGGTCCGCGAAGGCCTGCACGCCGCGGTCTGCGCCAATCTCGATCGAACTTTCCGACACGGCGATGCCTCCTGCTATCGCTTACTGCACACGCGGCAATTCATCGTAGGTATGGAAAGGCGGCGGAGAGGCGACCTTCCATTCCAGCGTCGTGGCGCCCTCGCCCCAGGGGTTCTCGCCGACGCGCTTGCCCGCGGCCAAGGTGTAAAAGACGATGAGCAAGAAAAGGACCGCCCCGGCCGCCGAGACGTAGGCGCCGTACGATGCGACCAGGTTCCACCCCGCATAGGCGTCCGGATAGTCCGGGATCCTTCGCTGCATGCCGGCAAGACCGGAAAAATGCATCGGGAAGAAGGTCACGTTCACGCCGATGAAGGTGATCCAGAAATGCAGCTTGCCGGCGGCCTCGGGATACATGCGGCCCGACATCTTCGGGAACCAGTAATAAAAGCCGGCGAAGATCGAGAACATTGCGCCCATAGACATCGTGTAGTGGAAATGCCCGACCACGTAGTAGGTGTCGTGCAGCGATGTATCGACGCCGGCATTGGCTAGCACCACGCCGGTGACGCCGCCGATCGTGAACAGGAAGATCATGCCGAGCGCGAACAGCATCGGCGTCTTGAAACTGATCGAGCCGCCCCACATGGTGGCGATCCAACTGAAGATCTTGATCCCCGTCGGCACGGCGATGACCATCGTCGCCGCCACGAAATAGGCCTTAGTGTTGACGTTGAGGCCCACGGTGTACATGTGGTGCGCCCACACGATGAAGCCGATGAAGCCGATTGCGACCATGGCGTAGGCCATGCCGAGATAGCCAAAGACGGGCTTCTTGGAGAAGGTCGACACGATCTGGCTGACGATGCCGAATCCCGGAAGGATCAGGATGTAAACCTCCGGGTGGCCGAAGAACCAGAAGAGATGCTGGTAGAGGATCGGGTCGCCGCCCGCCGCGGGGCGGAAAAACGCGGTGCCGAAATTCCGGTCGGTCAGCAGCATGGTGATGGCGCCCGCCAGCACCGGCAGCGAGATCAGCAGCAGGAACGCCGTCACCAGCACCGACCAGACGAACAGCGGCATCTTGTGCAGCGTCATGCCCGGCGCGCGCATATTGAAGATCGTGGTGATGAAGTTGATGGCGCCGAGGATCGAGGAGGCGCCGGCCAGATGCAGCGAAAAGATCGCCAGATCGACCGCCGGCCCGTCATGGCCGGGCGTGCTTGAAAGCGGTGGATAGACCGTCCAGCCGGTTCCCGCCCCGCCGACGAACAACGAGGCGACGAGCAGGATCAGCGACGGCACCAAGAGCCAGAAACTGATGTTGTTCATGCGCGGGAACGCCATGTCGGGCGCCCCGATCATGATCGGCACGATCCAGTTGCCGAAGCCGCCGATCAGCGCCGGCATCACCATGAAGAACACCATGATCAGGCCGTGGGCGGTGATCATCACATTGAAGAAATGCCCTTCGGCGAAACCCTGGTTGCCTGGCGTTTGAAGTTCCAAACGGAACCAGATCGACAGCGCCCCCCCCACCAGTCCGGCGACGATGGCGTAGATCAGATAAAGCGTGCCGATATCCTTGTGGTTCGTCGCAAAGACGAACCGCCGCCATCCCGTTGGATGATGCTCGTGGTGGGCTTCCGCCGCGTTGCTCATCGCCGTCCTTTGTCGATCCGGGGCACCCGCCGGGTCCCGGCCCCGTTACTTTCCTGCCGCCGCCTGTTTAACCGGGGCGCTCGGCGCCGCCGCTTTTGTCTTTTTGGCGTCGGGCGCGGCCGCCGCCGCCTTCACTTTCTCGTACTCGTCGCTGGCCAGCGCCTTGGCGATCCAGGCATCGTACTTTGCCTTGGACATGACCTCGACGGCGATCGGCATGTATCCGTGCCCGGCGCCGCAAAGCTCCGAGCACATGCCGTAGTAGACGCCCTCGCGCAGCGCGCGGAACCAGGTCTCGTTGAGCCGGCCCGGCACGGCGTCGAGCTTGATCCCGAAGGCGGGCACGGCGAAGGAATGGATCACATCCGTTGCGGTGATCTGAAGCCGAATATAGGCCCCCACCGGCACCACCATGCGCTTGTCGACGTCGAGCAGGCGCAACGGGGCTTTGCCGCCATTGCTCGATTTGGCGTCCTCGCATTCGGCCTTGGACCGGCAGACCAGCGTGCTGTCGAATTTGAACCCCGTACCGGCGGCGTTCGCTTTGAAATACTCGTAGTTCCATTGGAACTGCGACGCGGTTGCTTTAACCGTGACGACCGGCGCGCCCTTCTCGCGCGCCTCGGCTTCCGGCACCCGGTCGATGAAGTAAAGCAGCGGAAAGGAGAAGACCGAAATCAGCACCAGGATCATGATCGGCACCACGGTCCAGGCGATCTCGACAAACGTGTTGTGCGTGGTCTTCGTCGGCGTGGGGTTGGCCGACGCGCGGAACCGCACCATGACGTAAATGAGCAGTGCGGTCACAAAGATCGTGATTGCGATGATGATGACCAGTAACAGATTGTGGAAGCTGGTGATCCGCTCCATGCTTGGCGTCGCGGCCTGCTGGAAGCCCATCTGCCAGGGCGTGCTGCGGCCCTCGGCGAACGCGCCCGCAAGCGTCCCCAACAGCGACGCAGCAATGGCGGCGCATGCGAGCCCGGCATGTCGCAAGAAAGTCCCGATCATCTTCGCTTTCGTCGTGCTTTGGTCCCCGGGTGCCGGCACTGACACCTGAACTCTTCGGCGGCATCAACGGCCCCCACGCCGCACCGCTTTCCGACGCCGCGTCCAGGCAAAAATTAGCCCATGGCGCACACCGCCCACAACAAGCCATGCGGCGCGGGAGATGTTGTTTTACTCATTGATTAATAAGGATTTTTCGGCACGCTGAATACCGGCCGGTGAATTATGCGACGTTATGTCGCAAAATTCTCAGCCGCTCGTGACGACCCTGTCAGATGCCTCCGCAGCAGCGATCCGGGGCGGTCGCGGGCGATCGGCGGCTGACATCCGCGCCGGGCAAGTTCATAGTACCCGCCGTGTCGCCGATTGTTCGCCGCGGGGTATCGGTGCGGCTGGCGATCGTCTTCGCCCGGCACCATCTATTCGCACAGGAAACCGACTTGGAGATGTCCGATGACCGACCTCGCACAGACCGACGAGCTGTTCTTCGAGCGCACGGGGATGGACCGGGGACGGGTTGAACGGACAATCGCTGATGCGCTCAACGGCGCCGATGACGGCGAGTTGTTCCTGGAATACAACCAGTCAGAAAGCCTGGTCTTCGATGACGGGCATTTGAGGAGCGCGAATTTCGACCAGACGCAGGGCTTTGGATTGCGCGCGGTCTCCGGCGAGGCTACCGGATACGCCCATTCCTCGGAGCTGTCCGAAGCGGCGATCAAGCGCGCGGCGGGCACGGTCGAAGCGGTGCGCACGGGCTCCGGCGGCACCATCGCCGAGCCGCCCAAGGGCACCAATCAAGCGCTCTACACCGACGTCAATCCGTTGGGCCTGGTCGATTTCGAGACCAAGGTGAAGCTGCTCTCGGACATCGACGCCTATGCGCGCGGGCTCGACGAGCGGGTGCGCCAGGTCTCCGCCTCGCTGGTGGCCTCCTGGCAAGCAGTGCAGATCCTGCGCGCCGGCGGCGAGCGGGTCGGCGACGTGCGCCCGCTGGTTCGCCTCAACGTCTCGGTCGTGGTTGGCGAGGGCGACCGCATGGAAACGGGCTCCGAAGGCCGCGGCGGGCGCGCCGTCTACGACACCTGGCTCGACCCGGAAAACTGGAAATCGCAAGCCGACGAAGCGCTGCGCCAGGCGCTGGTGAACCTGACCTCGGTGCCGGCGCCGGCCGGCGAAATGGAAGTCGTGCTCGGCCCCGGTTGGCCCGGCATCTTGCTCCACGAGGCGATCGGCCACGGGCTCGAAGGTGACTTCAACCGCAAGAAGACCTCTGCCTTCGCCGGCCTGCGCGGCGAGCGCGTGGCGAGCCCCGGCGTCACCGTGGTCGATGACGGCACGATCATGGACCGGCGCGGCTCGCTTACCGTCGACGACGAGGGGACGCCCTCCTCGCATACGGTGCTGATCGAGGACGGTATCCTCACCGGCTACATGCAGGACCGCATGAATGCGCGGCTGATGGGCGACCAGCCGACCGGCAACGGACGGCGCGAGAGCTACGCCCACGCGCCGATGCCGCGCATGACCAATACCTACATGCTGTCCGGCCAGCATGAGCGCGAGGAGATCATCAAGTCGATCAAGAAAGGTCTCTATGCCGTCAATTTCGGCGGCGGCCAGGTCGATATCACCTCGGGCAAGTTCGTGTTCTCCGCGTCGGAAGCCTACATGGTCGAGGACGGCGTGATCGGCGCCCCGGTCAAGGGCGCGACCCTGATCGGCAATGGTCCCGACGTGCTGACCAAGGTCTCGATGATCGGCAACGACATGGCGTTCGATCCGGGCGTGGGAACCTGCGGCAAGGACGGCCAGGGCGTGCCCGTCGGGGTCGGCCAGCCGACGCTCAAGATCGACCAGCTCACCGTCGGCGGCACCGAGGCCTGAGGTTCTTTACGCGCGAACGGCCACTACGCGAACGGCCGTTATGCTGAGCGTAAGCGCGCACGATCGAATACGAGAGGGAATACGATGCTGGGTGGCGCGCTCATTGGGCTGATCATCGGCCTGATCATGGCCGGGGTATTCTGGTACATCGCCTCGCAGAAGAAACCCTCCTTCGATGCCCCGGTCAGTCGCAGCGATGCGTTTACCGTCGCGCTGGCGCCGTCCGCCGCGATCGCGAAAGTGAGCGAGGCCGCACCCGCCATGGGGCTGAAAGTTGCGCTCAACGATGATAACGCCGACCGCCTGATCCTCGAGGAGCGCGCATCGTTCAGCAGTTATGGATTTTTCCTGGCGATTTCCGCGACCGCCGAAGGCAACGGCTCGACGATCACGGTCGGACTGATGAACAAAGCCCCGCAATGGGGTCCCGTGGTGACAAGGAAGCACCGCGCGCTCGTGGAGAAGATCAAGGGCGCGCTCGGCATCGCGGCGGCCTGAACGGCCACCGCGGGCTCCCCACAAGATCCATGCGCCGGCACGTCTGCATCCCCATATGCCGGACGCAATGGCATGATCGAAGGGAGGCTCCGGCCCGCCGATTTGCGAGGCCGGCCGGCGACCAAAGACGACGATGAGATCCGGCTTCTTTTGGTTCCTCGTTTTCGCGGTCGCCCTGGGCGGGCTGATCGCTTATCTGATCAGCAACTTCCCCGGGGCCCTCGATGGGCCCGGGGACAAGGCAAACCTTATCTACCTCGTTCTGCTGGGGTTGCTGGTCGGCAGCTCGATCATCGGCTTTCGCGGTCTGCGCCAGCGTGGCGCCCTGCGCAGCCTGAGTTTCGCCGCCAGGGCCGGGACGGTCTGGGTGGTGATCGCCGTGGTGCTGGTGCTCGGCTACAGCTACCGGCGTGATCTGGGCGCGATCAAGGACCGGATCCTGGGCGAATTGGCGCCAGCCAGCCCGATCGCTACGGGCGCCGGGCAGATCGCCGTCCGCGCCGGCCCGCGCGGTCATTTCTATATCGACGCCCAGGTCAATGGACGCCCGGTGCGCTTTCTCGTCGACACCGGGGCCAGCGACATCGTGCTGTCACCGGCCGATGCCCGCCGGATCGGATTTGATCCGGGCCGCCTGGCCTATACCCGCATATACAGCACCGCCAACGGGACGGTGCGCGGCGCCCCGGTGACGCTGGGCTCGCTGGCGCTTGGCCCGCTGCGCCTCACGGATGTGCCGGCGTCGGTCAATGGGGCGCCGATGAGCGGGTCGCTGCTGGGGCAAACCTTCCTCAGGCGACTGAAGGGCTATTCGGTTCGAAACGGCGTATTGACGCTCAATTACTGAAGAACCTAAAGAAATGCCAAAATATATGTATGAAATCTGGAAGTATTTCAAATTTATCAAAAGTATATCTAAATAAATATACGATTTTTAATATAATTTTATCCAACACTAACAAATAGATAATACTTCTACTACAGAATTGCGCCTGATCCTCGAAACAAGTGCGCCGAGGAGGCGCTTGTCAGCTGTCCATCAAAGGCTTATCCCGTTGTCCCAGGTTTCGCTGGCATGAGGCTGGTTCCCGCCGCATGATGCGGCGGCATGGCCCGAAGATACGCTTCCTTGATCGAATTCCAGCGTCGGTTTCCGGACGAAGCGAGCTGCGCACTCTTCCT
>DATKZM010000115.1:0-76157 GCA_035527975.1 Alphaproteobacteria bacterium
CGCGTCTTCAGCTCACACGACGATATCCTCGACCATTGCTGCGACGCCTGGAACAAGCTCATCGATCAGCCATGGAAAATCATCTCCATCGGTCACAGACAATGGGCCCATCGGTCATAATCAGCGGGACTTGGTATTAGAGCACGACCGCGTCACGGCGATCGTGCATCGCCCCGACAAGCGCTCAATCTTCACGCTCGCGCGGGGCGTATTTGTTGAGAATGCGCTGCAATGTGCGGCGGTGCATGTTGAGCCGCCGGGCGGTTTCCGAGACGTTGCGGCCGCATTGCTCATAAACCCGTTGAATGTGCTCCCAGCGCACTCGGTCGGCCGACATCGGATTTTCCGGCGGCGGCGGCAACGGGCCGCCATGAGCCTCCAGCGCGGCCGCGATCTGGTCGGCATCGGCCGGCTTGGGCAGGTAGTCGACCGCGCCTGCCTTCACCGCCGCGACCGCCGTCGCGATATTGCCATAGCCGGTGAGCACGATGATGCGGGCTTCGGCGCGCGCCTGCTGCAGCGCCGAGACGACATCGAGCCCGCTGCCGTCACCCAGGCGGAGATCGACCACCGCATAGGCCGGCGGGGCGGCCGTCGCCGCGGCGACCCCGGCGGCGACGCTGTCGACCGCGGTCACCACATAGCCACGCTGCTCCATCGCGCGTTCCAGGCGGCGGCGCAGCGGCGCGTCGTCGTCGACGATCAAAAGCGAACGATCTTCCGCGTCCCCGCGCGGACGATCCTGGCTGGCTGATTGGTCTGCCAAGCGCCTACCCCCGTTCTTCCCCCTCCATTGTGGCGCGATTCCAACGAACTTCAACCTCCGCGCCACCATTGCGCGCGCTGGCGAAGCTGAGCTCGGCGCCGGTGCGGCGCAGCAGCGTGGTCGCGATGAAGATGCCAAGGCCCATATGGCCCTTGTCGTCGCGGCTGGAAACATAGGGCTCGCCCAGCCGATCGCGCACATTGGCCGCGAAGCCGGGGCCGTCGTCGCGCACCCGGATGGTGGCCTCGCTCGCGTCCCAGTAGATATCGACCTCAACGGCGACGCGGGCGAACTGGGTGGCGTTCTCGATCAAACTGCCGAGCCCATGCAGCACCTCGGGGCTGCGCGTCATGATCGGCTCGCCGCCGCGCCGGGCGGCATCGTCCGGGCGCAGGATGCGGATCTCGATGGGCCCGCCGGTATGCGGCTCGGCGGCGGCCTCGGCGAGCGCGGAAATCGGGATCCGCGCGAAGGGATCGCCCGGATCGGTTTCCGGCCGCAGCGAGAGGCCGGCCAGGATGTCGCGGCAACGCGCCGACTGCTCGATCAACAGATCGACATCCTCGGCGAGCGGTGTGCCCGGCTCGACCTCGCGCTTCATTTCCTTGGCGACCACGGCGATGGTGCTGAGCGGGCTGCCGAGCTCGTGCGCGGCGGCGGCGGCGAGCCCACCCAGCGCCGACAGGCGTTGCTCGCGGGCGAGGGTCATCTGGGTTGCGGCCAGCGCGTCCGACATCTGGCGCGCCTCGCCCGACACGCTGCCCACATAGGCGCCGATGAAGACGATGCCCAACAGCAGCGCCTCCCAGATGCCCAGGAGATAGATCTGCGGCAGCACGAAACGCGCGCCCGACCATGGGAATGGCAGGTGCCACAGCGCCAGCGCTGTGATGGCCGCCGCCGACAGCAAGCCCAGGGCAACCGTGCTGGCGCGCGAGAGCACCGTCGCGGAGACGATCACGGGTGCGAGGATCAGAACGGTGAATGGGTTTTGCAGCCCGCCGGTGAGGTAGAGCAGCACCGAAAGCTGGAGCACGTCGTAGGCAAGGTAGAAGACCGCCGCGCGGTCGCCGAGCCGCACGCCCAATGGCAGGCGGATCGTGAGCACCAGATTGAGACCGGCCGAGGCGGCGATCGGCAGCAGGGTCCAGCCGATCGGCAGATCGAAGCCAAGCCCGTAGCGCACGACAGCGAGACTGGCGAGCTGGCCCAGGACGGCGAACCAGCGGATATAGACCAATGTGCGCAGGCGCAAACGCCCGGCCGGCTCAAAGCGGCCTCGCGGCTCAAGGTCCGGGCGGCGCCCGGTTTTGCCCGATGGCGTGCGCGGCGTGGCGGCTGGTTCGGCCATCCGTTGGCCCCCGGATTGCGGCCCGGCCGCCGGCGGGACTGTGCCGCCGTCCGGTCCGGGCGCGTGGTGGTCAGGCGCGCTGGATTACACCATATTGACTGCGTGGACGAGCCGGTCATCAAAGCAGTTGGCGTCACCAAGCGCTATGACGGCGTCCTCGCGGTCGATCGCGTCGACTTCGCGGTCGCGCGCGGCGTCACCGCGGGGCTTCTGGGCGGCAACGGTGCCGGCAAGACGACGACGCTTTCGATGCTGCTTGGCCTGCTGGTGCCGACAAGCGGCACCGTTGAGGTGTTGGGCGTCGACATGGTGCGGCGGCGCTACGATGCGCTGCCGCGCATGAATTTCTCCTCGCCCTATGTCGAGCTGCCGAATCGGCTGACGGTGAGGGAGAACTTCACCGTGTTCGGGCGGCTCTACGGTGTGCGGCACTTGCGCGAGCGCATTGCGGCATTGGCCGAGGCGCTCGCCCTGACCCCGCTGCTCGAGCGGCCGACCGGCAAGCTTTCGGCGGGACAAAAGACACGCGTGGCGCTCGCCAAGGCGCTGCTCAACGAGCCCGAAGTGCTGCTGCTCGACGAGCCGACGGCCTCGCTCGATCCCGATACCGCCGACTGGGTGCGCAGCTTTCTTGAGGATTACCGCACGCGGACCGGGGCCACGATCCTGCTGGCCTCGCACAACATGGCCGAGGTCGAGCGGCTGTGTCAGCATGTGATGATGATGCGCGCCGGCACGATCGTTGATCGCGGCGCGCCGGGCGAGCTGATCTCCCGCTACGGGCGGCAGAATCTCGAAGAGGTTTTCCTCGATATCGCCCGTGCGCCCAACTTGGGAGCGCCCAACCCAGGTGCCCCCAACACAAGTGCGCCCAGTGGCGGCGCATCAGGCTCGGCAGCGGCGGAGTAGGGCAATGTCTGACGGTGCGGCCATAACTTCCCGCCAGCGCGGCCCCGCCGGCAGCGCCCGGCGCATTACCGCGATGATCCTGCGCTATCTCTACATCCTCAGGGGATCGTGGCCGCGCGTGGTGGAGCTGACCTACTGGCCGACCGTGCAGGTCATCCTGTGGGGCCTGATCTCGGTCTTCTTCACCACGCACTCGTCCTGGCTGGCCCAGGCGGCGGGCGTGCTGATTGCCGGGGTGATGCTGTGGGACGTGCTGTTCCGGGGCGAGCTCGGCGTTTCGATCTCTTTTCTGGAGGAGATGTGGTCGCGCAACCTTGGCAATCTCGGGGTCTCGCCGCTGCGGCCGTCCGAATTCGCCGCCGCGCTTCTGGCGATGAGCGCGATCCGCACGCTGATCGGCATCGTGCCCGCGACGTTCGTCGCGATCGCGCTCTACGAATACTCGGTTTACGAAATGGGCCTGCCGCTGCTGGCCTTTTTCGTCAACCTGTTGGTCATGGGCTGGGCCTTCGGCCTGGTGATCTGCGCCGTCCTGCTGCGCTGGGGTCTGGGCGCGGAGTCGCTTGCCTGGCTCGCCATCTTCGGGATTGCGCCGCTGTCGGGCGTTTACTACCCGATCGCGGTGCTGCCCGACTGGATCGAGCCGATCGCGCTGTCGCTGCCCTCCTCGCATGTCTTCGAGGGCATGCGAGGGGTGATGCTCGAGGGCCGCTTTTCGTGGCACCATTTTGGCTGGTCGGTGGGGCTGAACGTGATCTATCTGGGGGTCGGCATCGCCTCGTTCCTGTGGTCCCACCGGGTCGCGCGCATCCGCGGGCTGTTGCTGCAATCGGGGGAGTAAACCGGGGCAATGAGCTTGTCTCATTGTCCTCCGGTAAGCGCGCGACTGCGCGCCCGAGCTCGTGCGAGGGGAGCCAAGGCCGCGGAGGCGCCCGCCCGGCGCCTGAGGGAACTAAAACGGGCCATACCTGTGGCCCGTTGGAATGAAGGAGAACGATCCAGTTCGGCGAGGACCGGATACCTACCAATGCAACAGGCGGATCGTGATCCGGGTGCGCGGTGCTTTTACGGTGACCGCGGCGCGCTTGAATGACGGTGCGGACAGACGCGGCCGGGCGTTGTTGGAAAAGGCGAAGCCTTCTTCTGGAATGCCAAGCGTCTTGTCGAAGCGGCGGTTGCTGTTGGCATCGTGATAGATCGCGACCGCATAGGCGCCCGGCTTGAGGTTGCGGAAGATATATGTCGCGGTGTTCCCCTTCACCTTCACGTCACCGCCGCCGATGGTGCCGCGCCGTTTGGGGAACAGCTTGGGATTGTCGTAGAGCCCGAGGCGGACGAAGCCCGTCGCGATGCGGATGTTGGTGATCACGACTTCCAGCTCGGCCGCACCCGCCTTTGCCATGCCGCCCAACATGACGACGAAAACCAGGATGCCGGCGAGGGCCGGCAGGCAGCGTACGCGATGGGTTTGAACTCGCAGGACTGGCATGGGCGGTAGGTGTTGTGCGGCCGGTGGTGACGGTTTCACCAACATGGCGTCCCAGTGTGCTTTCATCAAGGATGGAGCGCGGGTTCGATCGGCGCAGGCATGGATTTTGTGTTTGAGGTAGTTCGGCCCCCGTTACGCCGATATCCCCGGCAAAGGCGTGGCCGTTGCCGCGCGTATGGCGGCAATTCGCGCCTTGGCTTTCGGTTTCTCCGCACCCTCGAATGGCCTATAACCCAAGGACAATGCGGCGTCGAGCGGTTGAACTCGCCGCCACGGCGGCACATTTCAATGCAAGTCGGATAGTTTCGGAGGGTATTCAGGCAAGCCATGTCCGAGAACGGCGAGAAACCACAGCCTTACTTGACGCATACCAGCCTGGCCTGGTGGCGCGATATTCAGATCGCGTTGGCCACGCTGACCATCTTGCCGATCCGCGTGCCCGAGGACGTCGGCGGCGACGATAAGGCCAGCTCCGGCCGGGCCTATCCAATCGCCGGTCTGGTCATCGGGGTGATCGCGGCGGCCATCTTCGCGGCGGCGATGGACCTTAAATTGTGGCGCCTGGTCTCGGCGATCGCGGCGATCCTGATCATCGTGGTGCTGACCGGAACCCGCAATGAGATGGGCGTTGCCGCATTTGCCGACGCGCTCTACCGGAAATCGAAGCCCAAGGACCGCGTCGCCTCGATGGACCACACGCATCTTGGCGTGCATGGCCTGCTGGCGATCCTCTTCATGGTGACGCTGAAAATCGGGCTGATCGCTGCTGCCGCCACGACGATCGATTCCGCGGCGGCGCTGATCGCCGCAAGCGCGGCGGCGCGCACGGCGCTGCCGCTGACGACGTACTACCTGCCGCAAGCCGTGGGCGGGACCGAGAGCCCGTTGACCGTGAGGGCAAGCCGCGATGCGATGTGGACGGCGCTCGCGCTCGGCATCGCTTTCGTGCTGCTGTTCCTTGGCCCGCTGACCGGCTTCGTGGCGCTCGCTTTTGGCGGGCTGGTCGGCGCCGCGGCGGCCTGGCGGGTGCGGCACGAGTTGGGTGGCTACACGGGCGAGGGGCTTGCCGTGGTGGTGAGCGCCACCGAGATCGCGGTTCTGCTCGCCGCCGTCATCATCCGCTGAGCGATGGCGCGCGCCTGATGCAGACGACACGCTGGTGGTGGATCCGGCATGCGCCGGTGACCGACGATGGCGGCCGCGTTTACGGCCAGCGCGATCTGCCGGCCAATACGTCCGATACCCAAGCCTTCGCCGCCCTTGCCGCCACCATGCCGCGGCAGGCCATCTGGGTCACCAGCAACCTCCAGCGCACCGATCAGACCGCCCGCGCGATCGCGGCGGCCGGCGCGGATTTTGCCGAGCCGGTCGTCGAGCCCGATCTGGCCGAACAGCATTTCGGCGATTGGCAGGGCGAGATCCGCACGGAAGTCTTTGCGCGCCATGGCGATCCGCACGCGCTGTGGCTGATGCCGGCGCGGGTCCGCGCGCCCGGCGGGGAGAGTTTCGAGGATCTGTGCACGCGGGTCGCGCCGGTGGTCACGCGGTTGACGCGGGCCCATGCCGGCAAGGACATCATCGCGGTCGCCCATGGTGGCACGATCCGCGCGGCGCTTCAGGCGGCGATGGCGCTCAGCTACGAAAGAGCGGTCGCGTTCACCACCGACAATCTGTCGCTCACCCGGATCGACCATTTGCAGAACCAACAAGGTGAGGCCTGGCGGGTCGTCGGGGTCAATCTCCCGCCGGGGGGATTTCCTCAGACCAAATAGGCCGCAAGCGCGGCGAGCGGTGCGGCGAGTATCAGCCCGGCAACCGCGATCAGATAGCGCGCGCGCCGCAGATCGGCAGCTTCCGCGCGCGCCCGGCCATCGGCGTTCAGCCATTTTTCCGGCACGCCCAGCGCCAGGTCGAGGGCGCCCGCGGCGGCGGCGACCGGCCATCTGTCATTGAAGCCCGGATAGTTGCCGCGGTCGCGCCAGACGGTCTTGATCGCGTGCTCGGCGCTGGCTTTCGGCGTCGCCAATGCGGCGAGCACCAGGAACGGCGCGGCGAGACGCGCCGGGATCGCATTGAAGGCTTCGGCAAATCGGTGGACCGCGAGGCCAAACGCCGACGATCGCCCATCCCGGCCGATATCGGCCGACACCGCGTCGGCTACCACGTGCACCAGCAGACCGGGCAGGCCAAGCGCCAGATACCAGACGGCGGGTCCGACGGCGCGGCTGGCGAAGCGGGCGGCGGCGGCCTCGATCGTCGTGCGCGCCACCGCGTGGGCGTCGTTCTTGTCGGTGTCGCGGCCGAAATGATCGGCCAGCAACTCCGCCGCCACGCGGGGCCGTCCAAGCGCGCGCGAGACCACACCGGCCCGCTCGATCGTCCCGCGCAACTCGATCGCGAGCGCCAGCACCGCAGCTTCGGCCAGCCAGCCGAGCCGATGGCCGTGGGTCCATAGTTGCAGCGCCCAGCCGGCGAGGCCGGCAGCGGCCGCGAAGACGAGCACCAGAAGTGCGCCGCGCACGAGCCGCGTTCCCTCGCCGCGGCTGGCGCGGTCGAGCCGGCGGGCCAGCTCCGCCCCGGTGCGGCCGACAATGGCGAGCGGATGGATTGAATGGCTGGAGCGCAGCGGCGGCAGGACCACCAGTGCTTCAAGCAGGAATGCAATCAGCAGGACGGCCGCCGGCGAGAGGCCGTCAGTCCAGGCGTCAGGGGTCATTCGGGGATCATTCGGGGATCATTCGGGGGCTGTGGGCGTGTTGCCGGGTGGTCGTCTCGATCGCGCTGAAGACATGGGGTACTCGGGCGCGGGTTTGAGGTCGCAGTGCTTCCACGATAATCGACAGAGACTAACGCCTCGCGGCCTCCTTGATCCGCCGCACGATGTCGGTTCGCCGCAGATCGCCGGCATGATCGGCGGCGGTCTTGCCCGTGTAGTCGGTCGCGCCGGCGTTGGCGCCGTTGCGGAGCAATGCATCCACGGTCTCCAAATGACCGTTCTTGGCGGCCTGCATCAAGGGCGTGGAACCGAACTTGTCGATCGGATCGGGCTTGCCGCCGGCTTTGAGGATCGCCGCGGCTGCCGCCGAACGGTTGTACCGGGCGGCGTAATGGAGCGCCGTATTACGCTGGGGATCGGTTGCCTCGATGCGGGCGTTGTTGCGGATCAGAAGCTGCACGATCGCGATATGGCCATTGCGCGCCGCGGCCATCAGCCCGGTGATGCCATAGACATTGCGTGTGTTGGGGCTGGTGCCTCTGGAGAGCTCGGCGCGGACGGTGGCGATTTCGCCGCCTGCGGAGGCGACGACAATCTCCGGGCCGACAAGCGTGTTGTTCCCGCCGCTGCCCTCGCTGCCGTCCTGCTCGAGCCTGGTGGCTTGTCCCATCGCCGTCGAGGCGCTGAAAAGCAAGACCATGACCGTGATGAGAACGCGCATTGAAGTCCGGTCCTTTTGAGCCAGATTACCGACAATATTGAGGTTGGGCGCCAGTCTAGTAAATCCAAGGTTAGCGGTCGAGCGGCAGGCCGCCAGCCCGCACCTGTTCTTGCCGCCGTGTATTACGCCGCAATGCCCACCGCCCATCCCGTCCCTCGGCAACATCGCCGGGTCCTTCGGCGGCCCGGTCACGTTCGCGTGGATCATATCCGGCCCTGTGGAGTGGGCCGGCGGCGGGCGCTAGACTACCGGAATAACCGGGGAAACTCAGCCTGGCGGCGATAGCGGGTGTGGCCAAGGCCAGGGAAGGACAAGTGGATGAGCGTTAGCCGGGGCCAGTTTCGCCTGTTGCGGTATCTGATCGCCATGTTCGCCGGTGCGGCCGTGGGGCTCGCGGCCTATCTCTTCCTGGGCTTCAACGATCCGGCCACCGTCAGCTCGCCGCGCGTCACCGGGCGGGCCCTGATCGGCGGGCCGTTCGAAATGGTCGATCACACCGGCAAGACCCGAAAGGACGCCGAGTTCCGCGGCAAGTACATGCTCGTCTTCTTCGGCTACACGCATTGCCCCGATTTTTGCCCGACCGGCCTGCAGGCCATGGCCGAGGCGCTGGATGCCCTGGGCAAGGACGCGGAGAAGGTCCAGCCGATCTTCATCACCATCGATCCCGACCGCGACACACCCAAGGTACTGAAGGGCTATGTGCCGAACTTTCATGCGCGGTTGATCGGGCTGTCGGGTTCGGACGCGCAGGTCGCCAAGGCCGCCAAGGCCTACAAGGTCTACTACGCCCGCGCGGGCAAGCCTGGGACCAAGGACTACCTGATGGACCATTCGACCTTCACCTATCTGATGGGGCCGGACGGCAGCTATCTCACCCACTTCTCCCACGGCACGCCGCCCAAGAAAGTCGCCGAGCGGATCCGCAAGCTTCTCAAGTGATCGCATGCCAGCGCGAGCACCATGCCGCTAGCGATCGCATGCCTGCCGATCGCCGCGCCGCTCGATGTCGAATGTGGTTTCGCTCATCGACCGCCTCCCGGGGGCCAAGGTAAATAATATTATTCCTCATATTGACGTTTACGTAAACGTCAATATGAATTCGGTACGGATTTCGGAGTGTTTGACTTGCAACACCGGAGAAAATTCAAGTCTGAATTGTTCGTATGCTGACAATTGAAGTGGCAAACTTCCGCGCAATCCGTTAATATGTTGCAGTGCAATATATGTAGCGGAGTACAGCACGCACGAAGCAGGTCGGTTTTCACGATGCAACGGGGCCTTATGCTCTATACGCTTTACGACCTTAATCTCGCGGCCTGGGAGCCGGTACGCCAGCTCGCCAAGGCCGGCGAGGCGCTGTTCAGCCATCCATACTTGCCCTTCTCCTATACCCAGTCGGGCCGCGCAGCGGCCGCGATGTGCGAGATGTTCGAGCGCGGCACGCGGCGTTATCGCAAGCCCGTATTCGATATCGGTACCGTTACCGTCGATGGCCGCGAGTTGCCGGTCCATGAGGAGGCGGTACTGGAAGAGCCCTTCTGCAGGCTGCTGCATTTCCGCCACGAGGGCGCGCATGACAAGCCCCGCCTGTTGGTCGTCGCGCCACTGTCCGGGCATTTTGCGACACTTTTGCGCGGGACGGTGCGGGCGTTGCTGCCGGCGCACGACGTCTACATCACCGACTGGACCGACGCGAGCGAGGTTCCGATCGCCCATGGGGCGTTCGATCTCGACGACTACATCGACCAGGTGATCGTCCATCTGGAGCATCTGGGGCCGGGCACGCATGTCATGGCGGTGTGCCAGCCTTCGGTTCCGGTGCTGGCCGCGGTGGCGAGCATGTCGGCGGGCAACCATCCTTGCGTTCCGCCGTCGATGACGCTGATGGGCGGGCCGATCGACACAAGGGTCAATCCAACCCAGGTCAACGAGCTGGCCACCTCGCGGCCGCTCGAATGGTTCGAGCGATCGGTGATCAGCCGTGTGCCCTTTGGCTATGAGGGCGCGGGCCGGCGGGTCTATCCGGGGTTCCTGCAGCTCACCGGCTTCATGTCGATGAACCTCGAGCGCCATCTCGGCGCGCATATGAAACTCTACGAGCATCTGGTGCAGGGCGACGGCGACGGCGCCGAAGCGCATCGGCGCTTTTACGACGAGTATCTTTCGGTGATGGATCTGCCGGCCGAATACTATCTGCAGACCATCAAGACCGTGTTCCAGGACCACGCCCTGCCCGAGGGCAAGATGACCCATCGCGGTAATCCGGTCGACTTGAACGCGATCGAGAAGACCGCGCTGCTGACCGTCGAAGGCGAGCTCGACGACATTTCCGGCGTCGGCCAGACCAAAGCCGCGCACGCGCTGTGCGGCGGTATTCCCGATGCGCGCAAGCGGCACCATTTTCAGCCCAAGACCGGCCATTACGGCATCTTCAATGGCCGCAAATGGCGCGAGGTCATCATGCCGGAGGTCACCGAGTTCATTCGCGCCTCGGCCTGAGCGGCGGCGCCGAACGCACCGTACCGACCAGATCGTTGTAGGGGCGGGTTTTCAACCCGCCCGACACACACGCGGCGTAGAGACCGCACGGGCGGGTTTGAAACCCGCCCCTACATATCCTCACCGCTCGTCATGAACTGCGCACCCGCGCGACCGCGGCTTGCCAAGACTCGTATAGCGCGTCGCGCGCATCGTCGGCGAGCGCGGGCGTGAAGCTGCGGTCCTCGGCCCAGCGCCCGGCGATCTCCTCCAGCGAGCCGAAGAGCCCGGCCCCGAGACCGGCCAGGCTGGCCGCACCCAGGGCCGTCGTCTCGGTGATGCGCGGCCGGGTGACGGCCAGGCCCAACACATCGGCCAGGCGCTGCATCAGCGCATCGTTCACCACCATGCCGCCATCGACACGCAGGGATTTGGGCGCGCTGCCATCTGCGCGCATGGCCTCGATGAGGTCGCGGGTTTGCAGGCAGATGGCGTCGAGGGTGGCGCGGGCGATCTGCGCCCGCCCGGTATCGCGGGTGATGCCGAGAATGGCACCCCGCGCATCGGCGTCCCAGTAAGGCGCGCCGAGCCCGGTGAAGGCCGGCACCACGATGACGCCGCCGGCATCGGGCACGCTTGCCGCCAGCGTTTCGATCTCTGCCGCCGTGTCGATGATCGCCAAGCCGTCGCGCAGCCATTGCACGGCGGCCCCGGCGATGAAGATGCTGCCCTCCAGGGCATAAGTGCTGACGCCGTCCAGCCGGTAGGCGATCGTGGTGAGCAGGCGCGTCGTCGAGGTCACGGGCTGTTGCCCCGTATTGACCAGCATGAAGGCGCCGGTGCCGAAGGTGCTTTTCATCATGCCCGGCGCGAAACACGCCTGGCCGACAAGCGCCGCCTGCTGATCGCCCGCGATACCTGTGATGGGTACGGACGCGCCCAGAATGTCCGATGCGGTTGCACCGAACATGCCGGCGCTATCGTGGACCTTCGGCAGCACTTCGCGCGGAACATCGAACAGCGCCAACAGCGCATCGTCCCAGTCGCCGGCGTGGATATCGTAGAGCAAGGTGCGCGCGGCATTGGTGGCGTCGGTCGCGTGCACCGCGCCGCCGGTGAGCCGCCACAGCAGGAAGCAGTCGATCGTGCCGAAGGCGAGCTTGCCGGTCTGTGCCGCTGCGCGGGCGCCGGGAATATTGTCGAGCAACCAGGCGAGCTTGGTCGCCGAGAAATATGCGTCGACCACGAGCCCGGTCTTTTGCTGGATCATCGGCTCGTGGCCGCTGCGGACCAGCGCGCGGCAGGCCTCGGCGGTGCGTCGGTCCTGCCAGACGATGGCGTTGGCGACGGGCGTGCCGGTGGCGCGGTCCCACACGACCGTGGTCTCGCGCTGGTTGGTGATGCCGATGGCGGCAAGCGCGCTTGCCTCGATCTTGGCCGCGGCGAGCGCGCCCTTGCAGGCCGCGAGCGTGGTATCCCAGATCTCGTTGGCATCGTGTTCGACCCAGCCGTCGGCGGGGAAATGCTGCGTAAATTCAAGCTGATGCGTGCCGGCGATAGAGCCATGCGCGTCGAACACGATCGCTCGCGAGCTCGTCGTGCCCTGGTCGATGGCGAGAATATGGGATGTCGACATGAGGCCGTTTGCAGATGGGCGGCGCGCGGAAGTGAAAGCCCGGCGGGGTGCTTTCGAGGGTCGCCGCATGATCGGAAGCGCATTGCACACTGTCAAGCAGTCTGCCTGGTGCATCGCCGTGTGTCTTGCCGGGACGATCAACCCGCGCTATGACCTTCGCTCCCATGGCAAAGCCGCCCGAAATGCTGCTGATTGCCGACCGCGCGGTGCCGCTTGCGGTTCGCCGCAGCGCGCGGGCGCGCCGCATCACGCTGCGCATCGACGACACCAGCGGCTCGGTCGTGCTCACCCTGCCGCGGCGGGTGGCGCTGGCCGAGGGGCTTGCCTTCGTCGAAGAAAAGCGGCGCTGGATCGAACGCCGGCTCAACAGCCTGCCGCCGCGCGTGCCCTTCGAGGCGGGCGCGGTCATCCCGGTGTTGGGCCGCGAGCGGAATGTAATCTGGACCCCCGGTCGGCCGCGCGCGGTGCGGCTGGACGAGGCTGCGATCCGCGTCGGCGGCGAGCGCGGCCTGCTCGCGCAGCGGCTGGAAGCCTGGTTCAAGCGTTACGCGCGCGAGGAGATCGGCTCCCGGGTCGGGGTCATGCGTGGGCGGATCGGCGCCGGTGCCGGCCGCCTTGCAATACGCGACACGCGCTCGCGCTGGGGCAGCGCCAGCGCCGACGGCAATCTCAATTTCTCCTGGCGTCTGGTGATGGCGCCCGACTGGGTGCTCGATTACGTGGTCGCCCATGAGGTCGCGCATCTCAAGCACATGAACCATGGGCCGCGCTTCTGGGCCCTGGTGGCCAAGCTCGTCGGCGATCCCGACCCTGCCCGCTGCTGGCTGCGCACCCATGGCAGCGGGCTGCACCGCTACGGCTAGGCGCATTTGCGCGCTGGGTGATTGTAAACACGGATTTCCCCGCCGCCGCTGTCGTCATTCCCGCGTAAGCGGGAATCCAGCGAAGACGGGCCACAACTTCGCATGTGATCCTGGATCCCCGCGTTCGCGGGGATGACGAACGATGGGGTGGTCGTCGCGGGACTCCAGTTCGCCCGCAAGCATCGGATAGAATGGCCACATCGCCTGCTCTAGCTTGGCCCGCATGACACAACATGCAAAGCGAGCAGCAACCATGACCGAGATGATCCAGATGGCCGACGCGGCACCGCGAGAGAGCGACGCGAAGACCGGCGACGAGCTCCGCTGGCAGGCGGTGCTCGGCCGCGAGGCGGCGCTTGACGGCGCCTTCGTCTACGCGGTGCGCTCCACGGGGATTTACTGCCGGCCGTCCTGTCCGTCGAAGCGGCCCAACCGGGTCCAGGTTGCCTTCTACGAGGTGCCCCAGGCCGCCGAGGCGGCGGGCTTTCGCGCCTGCAAGCGCTGCAAGCCCAGGCAGGCGGCATCGAGCGACACGGCGCTGGCAGCCGTGCGCTCGGCCTGCGATTTGATTGACGCGGACAATGAACGCGCGCCGACCCTGGAGGACCTGGCCGCTCATGTCGGCCTCAGCGCCTCGCATCTGCAGCGCCGTTTCAAGCGCGTCATGGGGGTCTCCCCGCGCGAATACGCCGATGCGCGGCGGATGGCGCGGTTTCGCGACGCGGTGAAGGCGGGCGACGATGTGACAGGCGCGCTCTACGAGGCGGGCTACGGGTCATCCTCGCGGCTCTACGAGCGCGCCGGCGCCCATCTCGGCATGACGCCGGCAACCTATGCCAAGGGCGGCAAGGGCGCGGAGATTCGCTATGCGCTCGCCGACTGTACTTACGGGCGGATCCTCGTCGCGGGCACGCAGGCCGGCATCTGCTTTCTCGCTTTCGGGGCGGACGACGCCAAGCTCGCCGAGGAACTGGCGCTTGAATTCCCCGCCGCGGCATTGGAGCGCGACGATACGGGGCTGGGGCGTTGGCTCGATGGCGTGCTCGACTATCTGAACGACGGCACGCCGCATCCAGAACTCCCGCTGGATGTACGCGCGACCGCCTTCCAGCGCCGGGTCTGGCAGGCGCTGACGCAGATCCCTTACGGCGAGACCCGCACCTACTCGGAGATCGCCGCGATGCTCGGTGCCTCGAAGGCCCAGCGCGCGGTTGGCCGGGCCTGCGCCACCAACCCGGTCTCGCTGCTGATCCCGTGTCACCGCGCGATCCGCGAGGATGGCGGGCTCGGCGGCTATCGCTGGGGGCTGAAGACCAAGGAGCGGCTCCTGGCGCACGAACGCAAGGCGGCGCCGGCGCGCAAATAGCCGGCGCAGCGCGAAACAAAGGACGGCCTGACGGGATTAGCGCAAGGACAGTTCGCGGCTGCAACAAACCGTCATTCCCGCGCCCATCGATAAGCTCAGGAGCGGGAATCCATGGGTCGTTCGGCACCGATCTTGCCGGCGTCTATGGACCCCCGCTTTCGCGGGGGTGACGGTTTTGGGCGGTGACGCCAACCGAGTGCGCAGCCTCAATTCTGCTGCGTCCGCCAACACATGCCGCCCGCGCATGACGCGCCCGCGAGGCGCGCGTTTGCGGGCGCGCGGTCGCATCGCTATATGCTCCGAACAACCGCCGCCACGACCGGGAAGGCGAACCCTTGAAACGTGCCGCCTTCTGGGCGCTGCTGGTAACGCTGATCGCCTACCAGCCGATCGCGACCGACACTTATCTGCCGGCCCTGCCGGCGATCGCTCGCGCCTTTTCCACCGACGCGGCGATGGTGCAATGGACGCTGTCGGCCTTCTTCCTCGGCATCGCCTCGGCGCAGCTCTTCTACGGGCCGCTCTCCGACCGCTTCGGGCGCAAGCCCATCCTGATGATCGGTGTGACGATTTTCCTGGCCGGCTCGATCGCCTGTCTCTTTGCGACCACGATCGAAACGTTGATCATCGCCCGCTTTTTCCAAGCGATCGGCTGTTGCGCGGGGCCGACGATCTCGCGCGCGGCGGTGCGCGATGTGTTCGCCCGTGAGCATGCCGCCCGGGCGCTGGCCTATCTGGGGGCGGCGATGGGGTTCATTCCGGCGCTGGCGCCGATCGTCGGCGGCTTCCTGCTGACCACATTCGACTGGCGGGCGATCTTCGTCGGCATGGCCGTGGTCGCGGTGGCGACCCTGCTGGGCCTCGTCAGCTTTTTTCAAGAGACCAACACGGCGCCCGACCCCCATGCCCTCAATATCCGGCGCATGGCTGCGAACTACCGCGAAATGCTCGGCGAGCGCGCCTTCATGGGCTTTGCGCTGACCGCGGCCTTCTCGATTGGCGGGCTGGTCATGTTTCTGTCGGGCTCGCCCCACGTGCTCATCACCGGGCACGGCGTGGCGGCCGACGTCTATGGCTATTACTTCGCTGCCATCGTGCTGTCCTACACGGTCGGGACGCTGGCGGCGGGCAAGCTCACGATCCGCCTCGGCATCGAGCGCATGGTGCTGATCGGCACGATCATCGGCGCGGTGGCGGGGATCATGCAGGCGGCGCTGGCCTGGGCCGGGGCGCACAGCATCATCTCGCTGCTCGGGCCCCAGGCGCTGTACATGATCTGCCTGGGCATCGTGCTGCCCAATGCGCTCGCCGGCGCCATCGGGCCGTATTCGACCAAGGCCGGCGCGGCATCGGCGCTGCTCGGCTTCATCCAGCTCACCATCGCGGCGGCGGTGTCGATCGGCATGGCCTATGCCTTCGGCTGGACCCAGCGCAGCATGGCGACGGGCCTCGCGATCATGTCGATTGCGGCGCTGTTCTTTTTCTGCTTGCTGGCTTGGCGGGTGCGTGACCGCACGGTGCTCGACCCCGCCGAGGTGCGCGCGACCGAGAGCGTCTACACGATCGGCCGCCGGCCCGGATAGGGCGCCGGCTACGATAGGCGCTGTCCGGGCGATTCCGGCCCGACCGAACAACAACCGAACATTGCAATTGTCGTTTTTATTCTTGACATGCGTGTGATTGTATGATGGGAATTATCCCATAATTATGGCCAATCCATAACCCTTCACACGGACGGTGCCAATGCCCGTATTCGACGACCCCGACAACCCGGCGCTCGACGAGAGCGAGCGCCAAACCGTCAACCAGCGTCTCAACACCCTGATGGCCGACCCGGTCCGCCAGGATTTCAGCGAGCCCGAGGTGGTCGCCTATATCGACCGCCAGCGCGACCGGCTGACCGACGACAATGGTGTGCCGATCCGCAGCGACTTCGAGCCCTTCCGGCCGGCGGTAACGCGCAGCGACGCCCGGCTGGAAAGCTCCGTGGGGGACGGCGAGGCCAATCACCCGCTCGCGGTCTTCAGCACCAAGAAGCTTCTCAATAAATCGGGCTTCCATACTTTCAAGCCCGGCATCGAGCCGATAGGAGAAGCCAGCCCGCGCTTTCTTGCCGATCTCAAGCGCTTCCAGTTCGCCCATGACCTGGCGCCCGACGCCGCCGCGCAGCCCGGCGGGCCCACGGTCCACATGCTGACCAGGAAAGTATTCGGGGCCGGCGACGGCCCGCCGCCCGAGAGCGAAACGGAATTCTTCCGCGAGCGCTTCGACAAGGACCCCAACCGGACGCTTTCGGGGCAGCCGATATTTGGAGAGGAGGGGTTGGCCGGCGACGGCGCCGAATTGGTCCCCACCAGATTCAAGCTCCGCCCCGGAGGGGGCGTGCGGCCGAGACCGGGCAAACCACGACAAGGATCTGAAGGCGATGGAAGCGGGCAACCGCCATCCGGCCGGCCGCCCCGGGGCGGCCCAGGAGGCGGGCGGCGATCACCCGACCCGATCATACCGCAAGGCAAACCTAAGCCAGAGAGACAATTTGATGATGAAAGCGACGGTCCGAAAAAGCCGACGGTCGCCGAAACGCCAGTACCCATTTTTCGGTATCCCGACGGCCGGCTTTATGTGGCGGTGGATGGAAAAGGGCGAATCGCACCAAGATCGGAACCCGGATCTACTGAACCGCAAGACATCGACACCGAAACAAGACTGAATGGGATCAGAGATGTTTGGAACAAGGCCTATCCCAACCTCAAAGCCAGGCGGTCGTTTCAACAAAGGCGCGCCGCGGGTGTTGAAAGCTATGTGTATGGCCCAGTCTTCAACAAATCGGGCGAAATTCTCCACCATGAAATACTGATCGACCCTCGATCCGGAGAGCCGTTAAGAGCACCTGTGGGCAAAGAAATCCTGCTCACGAAGGAGCAGGTCAGAAAGATGGGGCTGGAACGTTGGTACAACCCCCACGGGCGGTGAGTCGACACCCGTCATGATTCTGCTGTTGCTTCACCCGCTGGCAGCAACAACATAGGATGGGTATGCCTGCATAATCCAAGAGACACTCCCGTCATGGCTGTACGAAATCAAAAGTCCAAGCAAGCGCTGGGTCTGGCCGTTCGCACATTCGGCGCTGCGATTGCCATGATCGTGTGGTCGATGGGCGCAAGCGCCGATGACATTGCTGCGGCGAAGCGTGCCTTCGACAACGAACGATATCAGCAGGCAGTTGCCTTGCTGCGTCCCTTGGCGGAGGCCGGGGATGCCAGGGCGCAATATTATCTCGGCTACGTATATGACCAAGGCCGCTGGGTCCATGCCAGTCGCTCCAAAGCTTTCGAATGGTTTGAAAAATCGGCCGCAAAGGACCACACACCGGGGCTGCGCGGGCTTGGCCGGCTGCTGATCCTTTGGGAGGTCGACGTCAAGCGGGGGCAAAAACTGCTTACCATCGCCGCGGAACGGGGCGACTCCAAAGCTCAATGGATGTTGGGCCTGTTTATTGCTGACCGCAGACACGGCGTGACTGGGACCAAGTACGAAGCGAGGGCTTGGCTGATCAAGGCCATCGAGCAGAAGAACGTGATGGCTCCAACAAGGCTCATGTTTTCCTTCCTATCCGACAGGAATTATGTCGACGCCCACAAATGGGAGATCATCGGCCAGCATATTCGGAAGACATCCAAGCCACTGCTCATTGGCGACATCAGAAAAGAGATGACCAGCCAGCAGATTGCCGAGGCGAGGCGGCGAGCCGACACTTGGCTCAAGGCGCATGGCATGACGAAATAGGACCGCCCCGACATGGCAAGCCATATTCGTGCGATCTCGCTGCTTCTTCTCCTGGTCTCCACCTGGCCTGGCGCAGCCATGGCCGATCCGATCGCAGAAGCAGTGCGTGTGCACGACACCGGGGACTATGCCCGCGCTTTCAAACTCCTGCATCCGCTGGCGCAGAAAGGCGATCCGCGGGCGCAGCATATTCTGGGAGAATGGTACGACGGCGGGAATACCGGGACTAAGGAATATATTACCTTGTCGGTGAAGAAAGCCCGACACTGGTACGAGAAATCGGCGGCGCAGAACTACAAGCCCGGTGTACGGGCCTTGGGAGCCTACCTCACCGGACACGGCATCGAGGTCATGCGGGGCTATCGTATCCTGCTCACTATGGCCGAAGCTGGCGATGCGCGGGCGCAAGCGCTGCTCGGAAATTTCATCGCAACCCGGGCCAACGAAGAATATCCAGAGCGCTATCGAATTCCCGGGACGGCGGCCGACGGGCTCGCTTGGTTGCACAAAGCCGCCAACCAGAAGGATAATATCGCTGCCTATGCCCTTAGGTTCTATCACTGGCGATATGGGACAAAAGCCGAGCAGTATTATTGGGAACTCATCACCGCTGCACTGATGAAGTCGCGCTTGCCAATGGCGGCACCGAATATCCGTGACGAGCTAACGAAAAAGCAGCGCACCGATGTCGAGCGCCGCGCCGCCGCCTGGCTCAAGGCGCGCGGCGTCACGCCCGTGCACCGTGTCGAATCCAAATAGAAAATAGAGGTTCGGGCACCTCGCCCGCTGGCCTCTGACGGCGACGGGCGATAGGCGGGAGCGTTTGCCCTAATTCAGCTTGCCCGGCAGTTCCTTCAGCGCCTCGTCGACGAGGCGGGCGGTCTGGGTCGCGTCGAGCTTCTCGGCGAGGATCTGGCGGGTCGCGGCGATGGCGAGGTCGACCGCCTGGGCGCGCACCTGCGTCTCGGCCTGGGCCTCGGCCTGGGCGATGCGGTCGAGCGCCTGTTGCTCGCGCCGCTTGACCGAGGCCTTGAGGTCTTCGCCGGCCTGCTCGCGCAGCCGCGTCGCTTCGGAGCGGGCATGCGAGAGCATGGCCTCGGCCTCCTTGGCGGCGTCGCGTTCCTTGCGCTGGTATTCGGCGAGCAGCTTTTGCGCTTCCTCGCGCAGGCGCTGGGCCTCGTCGAGCTCGTGCTTGATGCGCGCGGCGCGCCCGTCAAGCGCCGCCATCAGGGGCTTGGTCGCCTTCCAGACCATGAAGATGACGAAGAGGACGAAGGCGACCGCGACCCAGAACTCGGCGCTTTGAATGAGATGGTCCATGCGCGCCGCTACCCAAGATCCTTGACGGCACGCGACACCGCGCCGGCCGCGTCCTGCGGGCTGACCTCAAGCCCGATCAGCTTCGCCGATGCCGCTTGGGCGATCTCGGCCGCGATATCGCCGATCCCTTCAAGGGCAGAGTTGCGCGCCTCGGCGATGCGCCGCTCGGCCTTCTCGATATCGCCCGCCAGGCGCCGGCTGAGCTTTTCATGCGCTGCGGACGCCTCGGCCGCGGCCAGCTCGTTGGCCTCGCGGATCACGACCTGCGCCGAGGCACGGCCCTCGGCGGAGAGCTTCTCGTACTCCGCCAGTACCGCCTCGGCCTCATTACGGACTTCCTGCGCCTTTGCAACATCGCGGTCGATGCGCTCGCGCCGATCCTCCAGCACCCGCCCGATCCTCGGCAGCGCGACCCGCCAGGCGATCAAGAAGAAGAGCGTGAAGGTGAGCGCGAGCCAGAAGATCTGCGAGGCGAAGCTCGACGGGTCGAGCTGGGGCATGCCCGATTTCTGGGTGCTGCCCTTCTCCGCCGCGAAGGCGAGAGCGGCCGGCAAGGCGGACCCGAAGATCCCCAGCGCCAAGCCGTTTCGCAGGCAGGTGACGCGTCGCATGGTCATGAGCTCTTGGCCAACATCGGGCTGATCCGGCGGCACGCGCCGGGCCGGCTCAGAATACGAAGAGCAGCAAGAGCGCGATGATCAGCGCGAACAGCGCCAGCGCCTCGACAAGCGCGAAGCCCAGCATGGTCATGGTGAACATGTCGGTCTCGCGCCGCGCCGAGGGATTGCGCGCGACGGCCTGGATGTAGGCCGAAAAGATGTTGCCGATGCCGATGCCCGAGCCGATCACGCCGAGCACGGCGATGCCGGCGCCGAGGAGTTTGACTGCACTAGCGTCCATGGATCGTTCTTCCTTCTCGCTTTGAATTCCGGTTCTTGGCTTTGGCGCGCATGTTTAATGGAGGTGGAGCGCGTCGTTGATGTAGAGGCAGGTGAGGATCGCAAAAACGTAAGCCTGCAGGAACGCGATCACGATCTCAAGCCCGGTCAGCGCCACCATGAGGGCCAGCGGCAGCAGGCCGCCAACGCCGAATGTGATCGCGCCCAGGCCGAAGACGAAGCCGCCGATGACCTTCAGCAGCGTGTGTCCCGCCAGCATGTTGGCAAAAAGCCGCACCGACAGGCTGATCGGCCGCGAGAGGTAGGAGATGATCTCGATCGGGATCAGCAGCGGCCACATCGCCACCGGCACGCCGGGCGGCACAAAGAAGCTGAAGAAGTGCATCTTGTGCTTCACCAGGCCCAAAATAGTAACGCCGATGAAGACCACGGCCGCCATCGCGAAGGTCACGATGATGTGGCTGGTGAAGGTAAAGGAATAGGGGAGCATGCCGAGCAGATTGCCCAGCAGCACGAACATGAACAGCGTGAAGACGAAGGGGAAGTAGCGCTTGCCTTCCGCGCCCACGGTGTCGCTGATGAGCCCGGCGACGAATTCGTAGGACAACTCCGCGATCGACTGGATGCGCCCCGGCACCACGCTGGCCCGGCCCATGCCGAAGACCAGCAGACCCGTTCCAACCACCAACGCCGCGGCCATCGCCGCCGACGAATTGGTGAAGGAAATGTCCAGGCCGCCGACCTCGATCGGCACGATCGCCTTGATCTCGAATTGCTCGAGTGGGCTCGCCATGCTGCGTCGTCCTTAACCCCGTTTTTCGGCCCGTCGCCCTGGCCCCGTTTGCCTGGCTATGCGCCGCCTTGCGTATCTTTGCCGGCCTTGTCGGCCGTCTTGCCCTTCGCATCGCCCGCGCCGGTGTCATTGGCGTCTTTGGCATCTTCCCCGTTTTCCCGGGCTTGCCGGTAACCGACCGCATTGCTCTGGCCGCTCGCCGTGCGGAACACATTGAAGGTACCCGCAGCGGCGCCAAGGACGAAGAACACGATCAGCATCGCCGGCGAGCTGCCCATCCACCAATCGAGCAACAAGCCGACGCCCACGCCGACCACAACGCCTGCAACGAAATCGACCCCCAGGCGGAGCGCCAGGCCCACCCCCGACATATCCTCCGCCCGCCGCGCCCCGGCTTTGCCCGCCCGCCGCTCCTGCCTGTCGCGAGCCTCGCGCAATCTTGCGTCGAGCTCCCGAAGCGCAGGCGGCGGTTTCTTTTCAGACATAGCCCGGCGCGAAAAGGACACACGCCCCGAACCGGACTTCTCCCGGGTCAAGGCCGCGCGAACGATATTGCCTCGCAGCAGGGGTGTCAAGGCCGCGCCGCGTGCCTAACATATTGATTTAGTTGAAATAAAATGACTGCGACAATCAGGCCGGCGGAACCGTCGGGTTGCTCACGCCACGGTGCGCAGGCGTTCGGCCTCGCGGAGATCGACGGAGACGAGTTGCGAGACGCCTTTCTCGCCCATGGTGACGCCGAACAGGCGGTCCATCCGCGCCATGGTCATGCGGTGATGGGTGATCAGAAGGAAGCGCGTCTTGGTCTCGTTGGTGATCGTGTCGAGCAGGGTACAGAAGCGGTCGACATTGGCGTCGTCGAGCGGGGCGTCGACCTCGTCGAGCACGCAGATCGGCGCGGGATTGGTCATGAAGACCGCGAACAGCAGCGACAGCGCCGTCAGCGCCTGCTCACCGCCGGAGAGCAGCGACATGGCCTGCAGCCGCTTGCCCGGCGGGCTCGCCATGATCTCAAGGCCGGCCTCCAGCGGATCATCCGATTCGATCAACTTCAAAAACGCCTGGCCGCCGCCGAAGAGGCTTTCGAAGATCGTGCGGAAATGCACGTCGACCTTCTCGAAGGAGGCAAGAAGGCGTTGGCGGCCCTCGCGGTTGAGCTCGTTGATCGCCTGGCGGAAGCGTGAGATGGCGCCGAGCAGATCTTCGCGCTCGGTCTCCATTGTGGAAATCTGCTCGCCGAGCTCTTCTGATTCGCGCTCGGCGCGCAGGTTGACCGGACCCATATTGTCGCGCTCGCGGGTCAGACGGTCGAGCTTGGTCTCGATGTCGTCGAGCGCCGGCAGCTCCGCACCCTCATCGAGATTGGCGGCGTCCAGCGCCGCTTCGGGCGCACAACCAAGCCGCTCGCGGATACGCTCGGTGACCGCTTCGATCGCCTGATCGGCCTGCGAGACGGCGCCTTCGGAGCGGCCGCGCTCCTCACGGATATCGGCGAGCGTGCCCTCGGCGGCGCGCAGCGCGCCCTCGACCTCGGCGAGCCGGGCCTCGGCGGCTTCCAGCGTGCGGGCCGCTTCGCTGCGCTTGGCCTCGGCGGTCTCGATGGCGTCGAGAAGCCCGGCGCGTAAATTCTGGATCTCGGCCGGCCGGCCGGCCAGACGTTCGATCGAGGTCTTGGCTGCATTGCGCCGCTCGCCGAGCAGCTTGAACTGGCGCGTCCCGTTTTCGATACGCGCCTCCCAGATCCGGCGCTCGTCGACGATCGCATTGCGGCGGCGCTCGCGCGCCTCGGCTTCGGCGCGCAACCGGTCGCGGGTCTGGCGCAGCTCGTCGAGGGTGCCGCGTTGGGTCTGAACCTGACTTTGTTTTTTCCCCAGCTCGGCGCGGCTGTCTTCGCCGGAGCGCGCGATGTCCGCCGCCGCCTCGGCGGTCGTGAGCTCTTCGTCGATCTCGGCGAGATCGGCGCCGACGCTGGCCGCGGCCTCTTCCAGCGCGCGGGCGCGGGTGGTGCGCTCGGCGGCCTCCTTGGCGGCCCGGGCCTGCGCCTCGCGGGCCTGGCTCAGCGCCGCCATGCGGGTGCGATGGGCTTCGCGGGCCGTGCGCTCGGCCTCGGTGGTTGCGGCGACCTTGACCTTGGCTTTCTCTGCCGCGGCGCGCGCGGCCTGGGCGGTTCCTTCCGCGTCGGTCAGGACGATCGCGATCTCGGCCAGCCGGTTGGCCTGCCGCAGCCGCGTCTCCGCCGGATTGCCGGCCTCGGCCAAGGCAACGAAGCCGTCCCAACGCCACAAGTCGCCGGCGCGGCTGACCAGGCGTTGTCCTTGAGCGAGCTTGGGCGCGTAAAGCCCGCCTTCGGCCAGATTGGCCACAACGCCGATCTGCGTGAGCCGGCGGGCGAGCGCCGCCGGTGCCTCGACATGATCGCCGAGCCGGACCGAACCGCCGGGCAGGGCCGGGCCTTCGGGTCCGTTGGTTGCTATCCAATGGATCGACTGGGTGTCGTCGATCGAGGCGCGAAGGTCGTCGCCCAGCGCCGCGCTCAACGCGGCCTCGAAACCGGGCTCGGCGCGGATCTTGCCGACCACCGCATCGGGCAGATCGTCGGCCTCCGTGCGCAGCGCCTCCAGCCCACGCGCTTCGGCGCGCAATGACGCCAGCGCCTCGTCGGCCTGAAGCAGCGCGCCGCGGATCTCGGCCTCGCGGGCCCGCGCGGCGGTATTCGCAACTTCGGCCGCTTCGGCCCCGGCGCGCGCTTCTTCCAGCGCCCGGTCCGCCGCGCGCGCAGCCGCATCGCCCGCATCGGCATCGGGACCGGCCTTCTCGGCCAGCGCCTGACGCTCGATCTCGATCGACTGGGCGCGCTCGGACAAGCGGTTCTGGCGTGATCGCAGCGCCTCCAAGCGCTCGTCGAGCCCGGAGCGATGCGCCTCGGCCTCGGCGGCGGCCTGGGTGAGGCGGGTGAGCGCGGCCTCGATGATCTCGAGCGCAGCCTCGGCCTCGGCGACGGCGCGCGCGGCCTGGGACCGTGCGTCGTTTTCACTGTCGTTCGTATCGGCCAGGCCTTCGGCTTCAGCCTCGATGCGGGCCAGCGCCGCGGCGGCGTCCTCGCTCATCGTCTGCTCGCGTGTAAGATCCTCTTCGATCTGCTGCAGGCGCGTCTGGTATTCGGCGCGCGCCTCGGCGAGCTGCTCTTCTTCCTTGTCGAGCGTGTCGCGCGCGATCGCCAGGCGTTGCAGCTCTGCTGCCGCTTCGGCTTCGGCCAGGCGGAGCGCCGGCATCGCCTCGGCTGCTTTGGCTTGTGCGCCCGTGCCGGCGGAGACCGCCTGGGCAAGCTCGGTCACCTTCGCTTCGGCGTCGCGGAGGCGCGTGCGGGCATTCTCCATTTCTTCGGCGGCTTCACGCCAGCGCAGGTGAAGCTGGATCGCCTCGCAGGCGCGGATCTGCTCGCCGATATTGCGGTACCGCGTGGCCTGGCGGGCCTGGCGTTTGAGGCCCTGCATCTGGCCCGCCAAGGCGCCGATCACATCGTCGAGCCGGGCAAGATTATTATCCGCGCCGCGCAGGCGAAGCTCGGCCTCGTGGCGCCGCGAATGCAGGCCGGTGATGCCGGCCGCCTCCTCCAGCAGCATGCGGCGCTGGGCGGGCTTGGCATTGATCAGCGCGCCGACCTTGCCCTGGCTCACGATCGCGGTCGAGCGCGCGCCGGTTGAGAGGTCGGCGAAAAGGAGCTGGACGTCGCGGGCGCGGACGTCCTGGCCGTTGACCTTGTAGTGCGAGCCTTCGCCGCGCTCGATCCGCCGCACGATCTCAAGCTCGTCGAGCTCGTTCCACTGCGGGGGAAACTTGCGATCGTTGTTCTTCAGCGAAATCACGACCTCGGCGATGTTGCGCGCCGGCCGCTCGTTGGTGCCGTTGAAGATGACGTCGTCCATGCCGCCGCCGCGCATCTGCTTGGCCGAGCCTTCGCCCATCGCCCAGCGCAGCGCTTCCAGCAGGTTCGACTTGCCGCAGCCATTGGGGCCGACGACGCCAGTCAGCCCGTCCTCAATGACGAGTTCGGTCGATTCGACGAAGGACTTGAATCCGGAGAGCCGGACTTTGTTGAACTGAACCAATGCGGCCGATTTCTCCCGTTGCTACTTGGCGCCGCTCAACTCGGCCTTGATCATCGACTTCATGAGCTTGTCGAACTCCGCGAAAGGCTGGGCGCCGATCAGCCGTTTGCCGTTGATCACGAATGTGGGGGTCGAGCGGATCTTGTATTTTGCGTCGAGCTCGTCGCGCATCCGGCTGAGGCCGCGATAAAGCTCCTTGCTGTCCATGCACGACTTGAACTGAGCATCGTTCATGCCGACGAGGCGGGCGACCGGCTTCAGTTGCGCGAACAGCTCATCGGCGTTGGCGGCCTGGGTCCATTTCGCCTGGTTGCGATAGAGCAGATCGACCATGGCGAAATGCCGGTCATCGGGTACGCAGCGCGCCAGCATGGTCGCGAACTGGGCGCGCACGCCGCCGAACACGGCATGCAGCACGATCTTCGCCTTGCCGGTTTCGATATACTCCTTCTTGATCGTCGGCCAGGCGCCGGCATGGAACGACTGGCAGTGCCCGCAGCTCAGCGACTCGAAGGCAAGGATGGTAATCGGCGCGTCCTTCTTGCCGAGCACTTTGTCGGCGAGCGCATGTTTGAGGGTGACAAGGCCGACTATCGGGCCTTCGCCTTTAGCTTCGGCATTCTTCTTTTCGGCGCCCTTTTTCTCTGGGCCTTCTTTCGTCTCGGCGAGCTGAGCGGGGGCCGCAAGGACCGCCGTCTTGTCATTTGCGGGCAGCATTCCGGCCATCGCGGGCAGCGCCGCCAAGCCAATCAACGATACGGTGAGAGCGGAGCCTCTCAACAAGACCTTGAGCAAGTTTACCTCCTCGCCCCAATATGTAGGGGCAGTATAGGGTTTGGGCTGGAACTCTACAAGCGGACCGAAGCACTCGGAACCGCAAAAAATCGGCATTTCGTCAGCGCGGCGCCGAACCTCGGCCGCGCGACAACACATGCCCGCCAAGCGAGGTCAATGCCTCGCGCAGGGCCTCGTCCTCGATGCCGGCGGTCCGATCCGCCGCCTGTTGCAGCGCCGCCGCGTCGGGGGCGGGGGGCGTGGCTGGCGCCTCGTTGCGGCGCGGCGGCAGGGGGCCGCGCACCATCGACAGGCGCTCCACCGCGCGGTAACCGAAATATCCGTTGATGCGCTCGATGACCACCGGTTCGAGATGCTGCAGCTCGATCGCCAGCGGCCCGTCGACGCGGATCTTGAGCACGCCCGGCCCGCCATCGCGCGGCTGGCTGAGGCGCTCGGGACAACTGCAGCCCGCGAGCGTGGCGCCGACGATCTCGGGCCATTCGGCCACGATGCGTCCGCCCGCCAGCCCGCGGCGCTTGAGCACCGGCCGACCCACAGCCGAAAGCGGGGCCGCGATGGCGCGCATGCCGGTTGGCCGCCGCCGCTCGTCCCGATTGGCGGGCGCCTTGTCGTCACGCCTTTTTTTGTCAGACGTTTTTCCGGGGCGGTCTGGCATCGTGCGACGGCTCGCGTGCTGTGGCCGGGTGGCCGATCACGGCCTATGGTGACCGGTCGCGTTCTCGGTGAGAATAGTGGCCAAATTGTGTTTCCGCCAGTGACCTCCGGCACGGATAACGACAGTGTGACAAGCCCGGCAAAAGACGATGGTGCCGCCGCCAACGTAGGCGAGGCAGCGGCGCAACTGCTTTCGTGGTACGATCGCAGCGCCCGCACGCTGCCGTGGCGGATGCGGGCCGGCGAGCGCGCCGATCCCTACGCGGTGTGGCTGAGCGAGGTGATGCTGCAGCAGACCACCGTCGCCGCGGTGATCCCCTATTACGAGACGTTCCTCGCGCGCTGGCCAACCGTGCACGCGCTGGCCGCGGCGCCGCTCGACGATGTTCTGCGGGCCTGGGCCGGGCTTGGTTACTACGCTCGGGCGCGCAACCTGCATGCCTGCGCGCGGACCGTCGCGACCGAGTTAAGCGGACGCTTTCCCGAAACCGCGGCTGAACTGAAACGCCTGCCGGGGATCGGCGACTACACCGCGGCGGCGATTGCGGCGATCGTATTTGGCCAAAGCGCAGTTGTTGTCGATGGCAATGTGGAGCGTGTGATCGCGCGGCGCTTTGCGGTCGAGACGCCCTTGCCCGGCGCCAAGGCGCAGTTGCGCGAATTGGCAGGCAGGCTGACC
This sequence comes from Alphaproteobacteria bacterium, assembly GCA_035527975.1. Classification (GTDB taxonomy): domain Bacteria; phylum Pseudomonadota; class Alphaproteobacteria; order JAPULJ01; family JAPULJ01; genus DATKZM01. The sequence continues at coordinate 27,337 of DATKZM010000115.1, forward strand.
CCGGCTGCACGGCCCGGCGATTATGCGCAAGCGGTGATGGATCTGGGTGCGACGGTCTGCACCGTGCGCCAGCCGCGTTGCGGGGGCTGTCCCTGGGCAGCGGGTTGTGCCGGCCGGGCAGCGGGGATCGCCGAGACGCTGCCCCGGCGCGCGCCCAAAGCCCAACGGCCCACCCGGCACGGCGCCGCCTTCTGGATCAGCGACGGCGACGGTGCGGTGCTGCTTCGCCGTCGCCCGGAGCGCGGCCTTCTGGGCGGCATGATGGAGGTGCCGTCGACCGCCTGGGGTGAGGCGCCCATCGCGCTATCGGAGGCGCACGCGGCCGCGCCGTTCAGGGCACCCGTCGAGGCCTTGCCGGGACTGGTGAAACATACGTTCACGCATTTTCATCTGGAACTGGCGGTGCTGGCCGGCCGCGTTGAGGGGAAAAATCCCAAAATCGCTGACGGAGGCGGCGTCTGGGTTGCCGTGGACCGGCTGGGGGAGCGGGCTTTGCCCTCGCTGATGCGCAAAGTCGCGGCCCATGCGCTGGGCCATCTTGCGGGTTAGCGCCTATGGCAGTATGTGCCCATCGCGAGACACTGAAAAATTGGCGGATTTCCTTGGCTTTATCTGAACGAAGCCGTCCGGCTCCGTTCATCCAGGGTTCATGCGCCGATGCTTATAACGGCCCCCATGAGGACCGTATTTGCCATCATCGTCGCGGTATTTCTCGCTGCCGGCGGCGCCCAACCAACGCTCGCGCAGGGCTCGCATAACTGCGCGCGCCAGGCGCTTGCCAGTGGCCGTATCGTGCCGCTCGGCCAGATCCTGCACTTGGTCCGTCAGCGCGTGCAGGGACGGATGGTGGGCGTGCAACTGCTCGGCTGTCCTCGGGGTCCATTCATATACCGCGTCCGCATGCTGACACTTGGTGGGCGCGTCGCCGTCGTCACGGCCAACGCCCGGACGGGTAGAATACTTGGAGTTAGGGGCGGTGCGCCGGTATATAGAAACCCCCAATTGGAGCGGAGGCCAAATTTCCGTCGCAATCGGCGGCTTTGGTACCGCAAGAGGCGCTGATGCGTGTTTTGATTGCAGAGGATGATCCCGATCTTGCCCGTCAGCTCACCAAGGCGCTGACGGAGGCGGGCTATTCCGTCGACCATGCGCCCGATGGCGAGGAGGCGCATTTTCTTGGCGGGACCGAACCCTATGACGCCATCGTGCTCGATCTCGGCCTGCCCATCGTCGACGGGGTGACCGTGCTGCGCCGCTGGCGCGAGGAGAGCCGGGACACGCCGGTGCTTATCCTCACGGCGCGAGATCAGTGGAGCGAGAAAGTCGCCGGCTTCGATGCCGGCGCCGACGACTACGTCACCAAGCCCTTCCATATGGAAGAGGTGATCGCGCGCCTGCGGGCGTTGATCCGCCGCGCCGCCGGTCAGGCAAGCCCCGAGATGGTCTGCGGCCCGCTCCGCGTCGACACTCGTTCGGGCCGCGCCGCGGTCGACGGCAATCCGGTCAAACTGACGGCCAACGAGTTCAAGGTGCTGACCTATCTGATGCACCACCAGGGCAAGGTGGTCTCGCGCACCGAGCTCACCGAGCACATCTACCAGCAGGACTTCGATCGCGATTCGAACACCATCGAGGTCTTCGTCGGCCGCTTGCGCAAGAAGCTCGAACTCGATTTGATCCAGACCGTGCGCGGCCTCGGCTACCGCCTGGAGCCACCCGCCGAGGCCGAGGGCTGAGCACGCCGGCCGTTGGCGATCCGCACCAACTCGCTTGCCTTCCGCCTCGTTGCCGGGGCCGCTTTCTGGATTGCCGCCGGGCTGTTCGGCGGCGCTTTCCTGTTGTCGACACTGTTCCGCGACTATGTCGAGCGCAGCTTCGATGCGCGCCTCGCGGTGCTCTGGGACAGCCTTTACACGGTGAGCCGTGTCGACACGAAAGGGCGCCTGCAGATGCTGGGCGAGCCCGGCGAGGCGGCCTTCGAGCAGGCCTATTCGGGCTGGTACTGGCAGATCTCGAAGGGCGTCAAGGCGATGCGGCGCTCGCGCTCGCTGTGGGACCGCTCGATCGAGCACAAGACCATTGGCGCCGATCCTGTATTCCTGCGCGTGGCCGGGCCCGACGGCCAGGACCTGCGGATACTCGCCCAGACCGTGCTGGTCGCCGACGAGGCCGGGCAGCGCACGGTACGCTACACGCTGCTGATCGCCGGCGATCGCGGCGAGATCGAGGGCGAGATCGCGCTCTTCAACCGCAGCCTCGTCTGGTCGCTGGGCGGGCTGGGTCTGATCCTGGTGATCGCGGTGTTCATCCAGGTGCGCTATGGAATACTGCCGCTGCGGCGGATTCCCGCGGCACTGGCAGCGATCCGCTCGGGCCGGTCCGAACGCCTGACGGGCCAGTTCTCCGCCGAGGTCGAACCGCTGGCCGAGGAGCTCAACAAGCTGATCGATCACAACCGCGAAGTGGTCGAGCGCGCGCGCACCCATGTCGGCAATCTTGCCCATGCGCTGAAGACGCCGCTCGCCGTGCTCGCCAATGAGAGCGCCGGCGACAAGAGCGCGCTCGCCAAGACCGTGCATGAACAAGCAAGGCTGATGCAGCAGCAGGTCGACCACCACCTGGCCCGCGCGCGCGCGGCGGCGCGGGTCAGCGGGCTTGGCGCGCGCACCGAGGTCGGCCCGATCCTCGCGGCGCTAGAGCGCACGCTCACCGCCATCCACCGCGACAAAAACCTCGATATATCAGCCGAGGTCGCAGTGGGGGCGGCGATCATCGGCGAGCGCCAGGATATCGAGGAGATGCTTGGCAATTTGATGGACAATGCCTGCAAATGGGCCAGGCATCTGGTCGAGGTGAACGTGACCGTCACGCCGGGAAAAGAGCCCCGGCGGGTGGTGGTCCGGGTCGAGGACGACGGCCCGGGGCTTGCGCCGGGCCAGCGCGACCGGGCGCTCGAACGCGGCGAGCGTCTCGACGAGGCCACGCCCGGCAGCGGGCTTGGCTTGTCGATCGTGCGCGACCTGGTCGAGAGCTACGAGGGCACGTTGACGCTCAAGACGTCGAAACTCGGCGGGCTGCTGGTGGAGATCGATCTGCCGGCGGCGGGATAGGCGCGGCCAAAGACCCCCTCACCCTCCCATCGCCCAAGTTAAACATGGGCGATGGGAGGGTGAGGGGTTTTTTCTTGAGCGAGACGAGCTTCGGCGGTTCCGCCGTGCGCCTTCAGCTCAACTCCGCGCGCAGCTTCTGGCGGAAGGCGTCGATCGGTACATCCACGCCCTTGTGACGCACGTGCCAGAAGGTCCAGCCATTGCAGGCCGGCGCGCCCTGAAGGCCGGCGGCAACCTTGTGGATCGAGCCCGTCTGCTCGGCGGCGACCAGCGAGCCGTCCGCGCGCACGCGCGCGGAATACTTCTTGCGCGCATCGAACAGCACCGTGCCGGGTTCAATCAGACCGCGTTCGATCAGCCAGCCAAAGGGAATGCGCTTGGCCTCGCGCTTGGACGGGGTTTCAAACAATTCGGCATCCTCAAGTTCTGTGACGTCGGCGATGCGGACGGTGGCGCCCACGGCGTAATGCGCTTCGCGCTCGATGCCGATCCAGCGGCGGCCAAGGCGTTTGGCGACCGCGCCCGTCGTGCCCGCGCCCATGAAGGGATCGAGTACGATTTCGCCCGGCCGCGTTGCCGCCAGGATCACCCGATGCAGCAGCGCTTCGGGCTTCTGGGTCGGGTGGAGCTTGCGGCCCTCTTCGTCCTTCAACCGCTCGGGGCCCGTGCAGAGCGGGATCAGCCAGTCCGAACGCATCTGCAGGTCTTCGTTCAGCGCCTTCATGGCGTCGTGATTGAAGGTGTGGCGGGCATCCTTGCCGCGCGCCGCCCAGATCAGCGTCTCATGCGCGTTGGTGAAGCGCCGGCCGCGAAAGTTCGGCATCGGGTTGGTCTTGCGCCAGACCACATCGTTGAGGATCCAGTATTCGAGATCCTGCAGCGCCGCGCCCACGCGGAAGATGTTGTGGTAGCTGCCGATGACCCAGATCGAGCCGTTGGGCTTGAGGATGCGCCGGGCCGCCGCCAGCCATTCGCGGGTGAAGCGGTCGTAATCGGCGAAGCTGGAAAAGCGGTCCCAGGCTTCCTCCACGCCGTTGACGCGGGAGTTGTTGGGCCGGTGAAGCTCGCCCGCGAGCTGCAAATTATAGGGCGGATCGGCGAAGACCATGTCGACCGAGGCTTCGGGAAAGCCGTTCATGGTCGCGATGCAGTCGCCGACGACGATCTCGCCGATTGGCAAGGTGGTCGGCAGGTTTTTGGCCGGGCCGCCGGCCCCGTTCGATGGTTCGTCTGTCATGGGCGGCGATCCTGAGTCAAACGAGATTCGCCGTCAATAGATTTTTGTTTCAAAGTGTTAACGGAAAATTTTCCATTACGAGTCTAGCCGGTACGCGCAAGCGGTTGCGGGACGCTGCATCCGTCCTTCGAGGCTCGCCCCGCTCGCACCTCAGGATGAGCATTTGGTTTGGGCAGGATCAGGCGCTCATCCTGAGGTGCCGCAATGCGGCCTCGAAGGATCGATGCCAGTCAGATCCCCTCAGCCGAACAGTTCGGCGACCGGGGCGAAGCTGCGGCGGTGATGCGCGGTGGGGCCCAAACGAATGAGTGCCTTGCGGTGCGCGGCGGTGCCGTAGCCGGCATTGCGCTCCCAGCCGAAGCCGGGATGGCGCGCGGCGAGGCTTGCCATGATCCGGTCGCGCGTCACCTTGGCGGCGATCGAGGCGGCGGCGATCGAAAGGCAGCGGGCGTCGCCACCGATCACGGCGCGGGCGGGGCAGGGCAGCTCGGGCGTGCGATTGCCGTCGATCAGGACAAGGTCGGGAAGAATGCCGAGCGCCAGCACCGCGCGGCGCATCGCCAGCATGGTTGCGCCCAGAATATTCAGGCGGTCGATCTCGGCCACGCTCGCCGCCCCCACGGCAAGCCGGGCGCAGCCGGCAAGCTCGGCGAAAATGGCCACCCGCTTGGCGGCGCTTAGTTTCTTTGAATCGTCGATGCGGTCGCGCAGCGCCGCGTCGAGCCGCGCTTCGTCGATCACCGCGGCGGCGGCGACGACCGGCCCCGCAAGCGGGCCGCGTCCAGCCTCATCGACCCCCGCGACCATCCCGCCAGCCGCGCTTTCGAGTTCAAAGTCGGGCATGGACAGTCTCGTGCAATGGGGGCTCAGACGGGCGGCGCATGGCCTTCGATCCAGGTCTCGTGGAGATGGAGCCAGCGCACGCCGTGTCGTGTTTCGGGGGCGCGGCGGAAGAGCACGCTGCTTTGGCGCGCCGTGGTTCCCTCGGGCAGGTCCTGCCACTCCTCGTAGGCGACCAACGCATGGCCGCTCCAAATATGCAGCGGCGTCACCTTCTCGACCCGGATGGCGAAGGGCGGCACGGTCCCGGCGCGGAGGCCGTGCGCGCCTTCAAGATTAAGCAACAGATCACCGAGCCGCGTCGTCGCGCCGTTCGGGCTGATCATGACGAAGCCGGGCTCGAACACCGGTGCGAAGCCGGCATAGCTTTCGGCATTACGCGGCAGCTCTCCGCTCAGCCAGCCGTCCAGAAATACGTGCAGATCGTGGATCTCCGCCGCCGCGTCCCCGGCGATGTCACCGCTGGCTGCCATCGTGCCGGCTAGCCCTCCGGGATCTTGAAGGCGTCGGGCTTGCCGGCCGGCCACATCGCGCCCCAGAGCTGCTGGCCGCCATCGACAGTCAACACCTCGCCGGTGATGAATTTGCCGGACGGCGCGGCCAGGTAGACGCAAGCCTCGGCGATGTCGTTCACATCACCCACGGTGAAGCGCGGATTGGCGTGGGGGAAGGTGGCGCTGCCCTCCGGTGGGTAGTAGGCGAAGGCGGTGGTTTCGATCGCGCCGGGGGCGACGCAGTTGACGCGGATATCGAGCGGCGCCCATTCCACGGCGACCGACTTGGAGAGATAAGCGACCCCGGCGCGCGCGGCGCAGGTATGCGCGATCTGCGGCATGCCGCGCCAGAAATCGGCAATCACGTTGACGATCACGCCCGGCCGCTTCTCGTCGCGCCAGCGCTTGGCGGCGGTTTGCATCATGTACCAGGTGCCGTTCAGGTTGGTGTCGATGACGGCGTTCCAGCCCTTGACCGTGAAGTCGAGCGCGTTTTGGGGGAACTGGCCGCCGGCATTGTTGACCAGGATATCGAGCGGCCCCAGCGCGTCCTCGGTGCGGGCCAGGAAATCCTCCACGGCATCTGGATCGCGGATCGACATCGCGGCGGTAAAACATTGCGTGGAATAGCGTTGCAGCGAGGCGGCCAGCTCGTCGAGCAGTTCATGCCGCCGGCCGCAGATCGCCAGCTTGGCGCCGAGCCGGGCAAAAAGGAAAGCGATGCCGCGGCCGATCCCGGTTCCGGCGCCGGAGACCACGACGACTTTGTCCCGAAAGAGATCGGGCGCGTAGACCGTCGCCAGCGCCGCGAGCTCGTCGTCGGTGAAGCCATATTCGGGAGAAGTGTCGTCCGTCATCCGTGCCATCCTTGGAGGTGGCGCGATCACAGCACGTTTTTACCCGGCGGAAAAGCCGGGCCGGTGCCGCGGCCGCCGAATAGGCTCAGCCCTGTTTGCTGGACGTCTTGGCCGAGGCGGCGGCCTTGCGCTTGCCGCGGGCGGCGCGCTGGGCGCCGGCGGCAGTCTCGCCCGCCTGCTGTGCTGGGGGCGGCAATTCCGGCTCGGGGGCCGGTTCTGGGGCCGGGTCATTGGCGGGTTTGGCCGGCGGCGGCAATGCTGGCAGCGAGCCGGAAATTCGTGACCCAAAGCGCGCGGAGGCCGCGCCGGCGTGCCGCAGCCACGGCAAAGCGCCCCGGATGACGGCGTGGCCGCTGTCCCGCGCGGTGTGCTGAGCGCGCTTGAGCTGGGCGCCGATCAGAAGGTCGAAGGTCTCATCGAAGGAGGTCACCGAGAGCAGGATGATCCGCATCAGCCGCCGCGCCGCCGCCATCCACAAGGGCGAGATCAGCAGCGAGAAGGCGGTCACCGAGACGATCAGGCGCATCTCCGGCTGGGCAATCAGACCGCCGGCGACCGCGGTCTGGCCAAGCACGAATGAGAACTCGCCGATCTGCGCCAACACCACGCCGGCGACGAAGGCATGCGGCCATGGCTCGCGCAGAAGATGCAGCAGGCCGATGTTGAGCGCGGTCTTCAGTACCGTCACCAGCGCCAGCAAGAGCAGCACCTCGCCGATATTGTCCCAGATGAAACGCAGGTCAATCAGCAGGCCGATGGAGAGGAAGAAGACCATCATCAGCACGCTCTGGATCGGCCGCGTGGCGCGGATCATCATCGCCCGCGCGTTGGAGTTGCCGACGACGAGCCCCGCCAGGAAGGCCCCGAAGGGCGCTGAAAGGCCGAGCAGGCCGGTCACCGCCGCCGCGGCGAAACACAAGGTCAGCCCCGAAAGCGGGCGCAGATCGAACTGGCCGGCGACGATGCGCCCGAACGGCAGGACGAGGCGCCGCTTGCGGCTGAGCCAGATCGCCAGCAGCACCAGGAAGGTGACAGAGGCGATGATTTTCAGGACGTGAAGAACCGAGATGGTCGGCTCGGCCATGGCATTGAGCGTCAGGATCATCGGCACCACGGCCAGATCCTGGGCGATCAGGATGCCGACGACGAGCTGGCCCACCGGCGCGCGCAGCACGTTGATCTGCTCCAGCATCTTGATGACGACCGCAGTGCTGGAAAGCGCCACCACGAAGCCGAGCAGCACGGCGAGCGAGGTCGACCAGTCGAGCAGGGTGGAGACCGCCATCATGACGCCGACGCTGACCGCGATCTGCAGCAACGTGGTGGCCAGCGCCACGCGCCAGACCTGCATGAAGCCGCGCAGGCTCATCTCCATCGCCACCAGGAAGAGCAGCATGATCACGCCGAGCTCGGCGAGGATGGCGACGTTCGCGCGGTTCTCGACAAGGCCGAGCGCCGAGGGGCCGAGGATCACACCTGCGAGGATGTAGCCGACAATCGCCGGCTGGCGGAGGCGCGCCATGGCCAGTCCGCAGACAAGCGCGGCGAGCGCGACGACCGCCAGGCCGGTGAGATTGGCTTGCCCTTCCATAACCGGGCCACGCTAACAAGGAATGGTGAAGAAAAAGTGGGAGCGGGCGGGGCGAATGCAACGATGCTCGATAAAGATTGTTTCGCAACGCCGGCGGTGTTGCTAAGAACGCATCCCGCCGGGGCGCCCGCTCCGGTTCGCATCCGACACACGCGTAGCAACAAGGAGCCCTGAGCCATGGCCGAGACCGGCGGCGTCGCCGTTGACCACCTTCGATCCTACATCGAACGGATCGAACGCCTGGAAGAAGAGAAGGCCGGGATTGCCGCCGACATTCGCGAGATCTATTCCGAGGCCAAGGGCAACGGTTTCGACCAGAAGGCGATCCGCACGGTGGTTCGCCTGCGCAAGGTCGACGAGGAAAAACGCCGCGAGGCCGACCTCATTCTTGCGACTTACATGAAGGCGCTGGGCATGGAGGAGTAGGGGCGGTGGCCAGGGCGGATGCCGCTGGCCATCCTTCGAGGCTCGCTAGCGCTCGCACCTCAGGATGAGCATACGAACATATTGCAACCCACAAATGCTCGTCCTGAGGTGTGGAGCCGCGTCAGCGGCGCAGCCTCGAAGGGCGGCCGTAGCTACCAGTTGCCGCCGATATCCTCACAACAGGCTCATCTGCCGCTCATCCTTGGGCGGCGGCGTGAAGCTTTCGGTATCGAGATCGCAGCTCCGCTCGTTGAGGCCGAGGCGGCGGATCGCCGCATCGAAGCGGCCTTTGAGGAGCGCCGCGTAGGGGCCCTCGCCCTTCATGCGCTCGCCGAACCTGGCCTTGTAGAGCTCGCCGCCGCGGGTCTGGCGGACCAATGAGAGGACGTGCTTGGCCTTGTCGGGCTTGTGCGCCTCGAGCCATTCGCGGAACAGCGTTTTGATCTCCAGCGGCAGGCGCAGCAGGATGTAGCCCGCCTCGCTCGCGCCGGCCCGGGCGGCGGCTTCAAGGATGCTTTCCATCTCGTGGTCGTTGAGCGCCGGGATCATCGGCGCGGCCATCACGCCGGCCGGCACGCCCGCCTTCGCGAGCGCTTCGATCGTCTCCAGCCGGCGCACCGGCGTTGCCGCGCGCGGCTCCATGCGGCGCGACAGGCCCCGGTCGAGCGTCGTCACCGACAAGCTCACCTTGACGAGGTTGCGCTTGGCCATGGCGGACAGAATGTCGAGGTCGCGCAGCACCAGCGCCGATTTGGTCACCAGCGTCACCGGGTGCGAGCATTCGTCCAGCACCTTGAGCAGGCCGCGGGTGATGCGGTAGTCGCGCTCAATCGGCTGATAGGGATCGGTGTTGGTGCCCATGGCGATCGGTGCGCAGTGATAGCCGCTGCCCGCGAGCGCAGTGCGCAGCAGTGCCGGCGCGTCCGGCTTGGCGAACAGCTTGGTTTCGAAATCGAGCCCCGGCGAGAGCCCCATCCAGGCATGGGTCGGCCGCGCATAGCAGTAGACACAGCCGTGCTCGCAGCCCCGATAGGCGTTGATCGAGCGGTCGAAGGGAATGTCGGGCGAGGTGTTGCGCGCGATCACCGTGCGGCTGGTATCGACGCTCACCGTGGTCTTGAGCGGCGGCGGATCGCCCGCCAGCGGATTGGCCGTGCCCCAGCCGTCGTCGACCAGATGCCGGGTCTCGCGCTCGTAGCGCCCGGTCGGGTTGCCGACGGCGCCGCGCCCCTTGCGCGGCCGTTCGGGCAGCAGGTCGGTGTCGGCGGCAGATGGAGCAGTGTGCCTGATTTGTTCCATACCGGAGACTATACGCCGCGAAAAAGAACATGACAAGAACAAAATGCCGTGTGCCGCCGCTACGCGAGCACTTACGCCAGCATGGCCGCCAGCCGTGCTTCCTGCCATTCCGCACGGATCGCCTCGATCCGTTCGGGGCTCACGTAGTCGGCAATAATATTTTCGATATGCGCGCGGGTGGCATCATCCAGTTGCTCGGCCGACCAGTCGTCGGCGCCCGCCGACAGAACGCGCCAGCGGATGCACCAGGTCAGGGTGCGCAGCCAGGTAAGGCGCCGCATCGGCATCACCCAGGGCCGCACTTCCTCGGCAAGCGCCGGGCCCGCCGCCTCGAAATAGGCGGCGAGGAAGACCGCGACCTCCTCGGCATCGAGGGCGCTGGCAATCTCGGGGTCCCACATGGTCGAGGTGTAGAGGCTGGCATGGGCGAGATCGATCGCGGGCGCGCCGTAGAACATCTTTTCCAGATCGACCAGCACCGTGCGGCCGCCCCGGGTGATGAGGAAGTTGCCTGGATGGGCATCGGTGGCGACGAGGCGCGGGGTTTGCGGCCGGCTCGCTGCCTCCTCAGCAAAGTCGCGGGCCCAGGCGATTTCTTCTTCGATCATTGCCCTGGCCGGGGCCGCGATGCCGGCGGCGTTGATGAAGGCGGCCTGCGTTTCAATCGCCGTGAGGGTGCCGGCGACGGCGTTGATGTGAAAGCGCAGCGGCGCGCATTCGGCAGGCGGCGGTACCGCAAGCTTGTGGACAAGCGCGAGCGAACGGGCAATCGCGGCCATCTCGCCAGGCAGGCGCGGCTTGCGTCCTTTGATTTCCTCGACCAGCAGCGCCCCCATGGGCACGGTCCGGGTAACCGGCAGTATGCCGAGCAGCCGCGGCGTGACGCCGCTTGGGGCTACGCGCTTGAAGCAGGCCGCCTGATAGGCAAGGTTCTCGGCCGGCGCGAGCCCCCACTGGCTGAGCCTTGGCACGCGCAAAAGCACGGGCGCGGGCTTCGTACCGGCGGCTTTCATATCCGGCGCGGCTATCTCAAGCCCGCGCAGACGAATGTGATCGTGCGCGATGCCGCCGACATCGAGCAGATCGAGATCTTCGCGCGCCAGGCCTTGGCAATCGGGCTGCGCGGACAGCGCTTCGTGGAGCGCATCGAGGCGGAGATTAGGATCGCGCGGGGGCATATCGGGCGGTGGTGGCTCGTTTGAACGGGTCAACGCCTCCTGTATGGTTCCGCCGGTCCCGCTTGGCAAGCGCCGCAGCGGGGTTTGTCGTGCGGATGACCGGGATGAAAGAGGCGGAATTGCTGAGCATCGTGATCCCGACGCTGGGGGCGGCCGGCACGCTTGCGGCCACGCTCGCCGCATTGGACGACGTCGGCGCGAGCGCGCAAGCGCTTCGGGGCGCCGAGACGATCGTCGTCGATGGCGGCTCGACGGATGCCTCGCCGGCGCTTGCCCAGAAGTTGGGCGCGCGGGTCATCGCGGCGCCGCGCGGCCGCGGGCTACAATTGAATGCCGGCGCAAAAGCGGCAAAAGGCGACTGGCTGCTTTTTCTGCACGCCGATACGCGCCTCGCACCAGGCTGGGCGGCGGCGGTTGGCGCGTTTATCGCCGATCCGGCGAACGCCGAGCGCGCCGGATATTTCCGCTTCGCGCTCGACGATCCGGCGCCCGCAGCGCGGCGTGTCGAACGCCTCGTATCCTGGCGCTGCCGGCGGCTGGGACTGCCCTATGGCGACCAGGGTCTCCTGATCGCGCGCGATTTCTACCAAGCCCTGGGCGGCTACCGGCCACTGGCGATGATGGAGGATGTGGCGCTGGTGCGGCGCATCGGCCGGCGCCGACTGGTTGCGCTTGAAGCTGCCGCGGTGACCTCGGCGCGGCGCTATCGGCGGGACGGCTATGTTATGCGGCCGGCGCGCAATCTGTTGTGTCTGGGGCTCTATTTTCTCGGCCTGCCGCCGCGCCTGATCGCCCGCATCTACGCCCGAGCGTCACCATGAGCCCGCAGCGCAACCTCGTCATCTTTGCCAAATCGCCGGCCTTGGGACAGGTCAAGCGCCGCCTCGCCGCGGATATCGGCGAGGTCGAGGCGCTGCGCCTCTACCGGGCCAACCTGAAGCGCCTGATCGCTCGCTTCACGCGCGACCGGCGCTGGACCACGCGTCTTGCGCTCAGCCCCGACCGGGCGGCCAACGGCGGTTTCCCCGGAATGGAGGGCCGGGTCGTCGTGCCCCAGGGCGGCGGCGATCTGGGCGCGCGCATGGGCCGGGCGATCGCTGGTTGTCCGCCGGGCCCGGCGCTGCTGATCGGCGCCGACATACCCGGCGTCATGCCGGGCCACATCGCCGGCGCCTTCGAAGCGCTGCGCGGCCATGACGCCGTGTTCGGACCGGCGGTCGATGGCGGTTATTGGCTGGTCGGCGCGAGCGCCGCCGGCCGGCGCAAGTTGGCCTTCGCTGCGGGCATCCGCTGGTCGACCGCATATGCATTGGCAGATACCCGCGCGGGGCTGCCGCCAGGCACGAATGTGGCACTGGCCGACATCCTCGACGATGTCGACGACGCGGCCGCCTATACGCGCTGGCGCGCGCGCGGCGCCTATCCGTCGTAGCGCCTGCGCTGGTCGTGGATGAAGTCGAGCAAAGCCTGGGTCACATCCTTGCCGGCCGCGGCGGCGTCCTTCTTGGTCTTGAGCCAGCCCGCGAGATCCTTGTAGGCCTGATCGGTGTGGGCGTTCCACTCCGGGTCGACCGCCGACGTCATCTCCATGCGGATGCCGTTGGGGTCGTGGAAGTAGATCGACAGGATGATGCCCTTGTGGTCGACGGGCCCGATCACCTCGATGCCGTTCGAGGTCAGCCAGTCGTACCATTCGTGGACCGCCTCGGGCGAACCGGCGTCGAGCGCGATGTGGTTGAAGACATCGTAGGCGCGGTGCGAGGATTTCGATTGCGGCGGCAAACCGGGCGCCTCGAAGAAGGCGATGGTCGAGCCGTCGGCCATCTTGAAGAAGATATGGAAGTAGGGGAATTCATCGCCAGTCGACGGCACCTTGTCGTCGAGGATGGTGCTGGCGAACTCCATGCCCATGATCTCGGTGAAGAACTTGGTCGTCGCCTCGGCATCGTGGGTGACGTAGGCGGCGTGGTTCAGCATGGTCGGCGTGAGCTTGGCCTTGCCGCGGCCACGGGCCTCGGCGGCTTTGGTGATCTCGTTCATGGTGTTTGGCGTCCCTTTCCTGCGGGTGTTCCGATAGGCGGGATGGGTCCTGTTGCTGCTGAATTCTATGCCCTTCCAGGCGGAACAGTCCACAATCCCTTTCAATTGGGAACTCCGCCACGGCTCTGGAGCAAGGCTCAGCTTGCCGGCAAGGCCCCGAAAGGCACCACCTTGTTCTCGATGTCGTGGCCGATATCGGCGCGGCCGAGATAGGGAATCCCCGATTTTTCGCACCAATACGTGACGACGTCTTCCTCGCCGAGCACGAAATCGGGGTCGTTGGGCAGAATTTCGCTGCAGCGGCCGAGCCGGATACCGGCGGCCTTGCGGATGCCGGGATTGCTGGTGATGTGAAACAGCGCGCGGTCGATCCGGTACATTTGCTCCTCGGTCTCCTCCAGCATGAGCACGTGCCCTGCGAGATCGGGCTGGAGTCCCGTGCCCAGAAGGTGGCTGAGGATGGTGATATTGAAGGCGGCCGTTTTTTTATCCGCGCCGACGCTTGCCTCCAGCGCGTCGGGGTCGCGCGTGACGAGCCAGGCAAGGGCGCGCACGACGGCCGTCTCGCCGCCCTCGCGCCGGATGTCCGACGGCATCGGTCCATGCGCCAGGGTCTGGAAACCCAACGCATAGAGACCCGCCAAGAGGCTGCCGGCGTCGCTGTAGCCGAGATAGCTTTTCGTCCGAGCTGCCGGCTCGAGCTTCGATAATACGTCCTCGGCGAGGCGGCACGACCCGTAGCCCCCGCGCGCGAACCACAGCGCATCGAAGCCGGGGTCGTTCGCGATCTCCAGGAAGGCGGCCGCGCGCGCCGCATCCGCTCCGGCGAAATGCCCCGACGTCAGGAAGCATTGCGGATGGAAGACGAGCTCGACCGCGCCGCCGGGGTAGCGCGCGGCGGCGAGCGCGCTCACTCTGTCGGCCAGCGCGGGATCTAGGCGCGAGGCGGGCGCGGCGATGCCGATACGGATGGCGCGCGGCTCTGGTTTGGTGTCGGGCATCTTCGAACGCACCTCTTGTTAAGCAATTCTGCCTTATTACGCTTTCATGACAGGCAGGCTTGTCGCTACAGTCGCCGCCCAATGAGTGGTGCGCGAAGCTATTTCTTCTGCGGTATCGGCGGCAGCGGCATGCTGCCGCTGGCCTTGATCCTGCGCGCCCAGGGCCACCGGGTGGCCGGCTCCGACCGCATGCTAGACCAGGGCCGATCCGGGGCGAAGTTCGATTTCCTATCCGCCCGCGGCATCGCACTCCATCCCCAGGACGGCAGCGGGATCGACGATGCCGCCCAGATCTTCGTCGCCTCCGCCGCCATCGAAGAGAGCGTGCCGGATTTGCAGGCCGCCCGGGCGCTGGGCGCGACGCTGGTGAGCCGCGCCGAGCTGCTGGCCGAGCTTTTTAACGCGGCGCCTACCAGCATCGCTATTGGCGGCACCAGCGGCAAGTCGACCACCACCGGCATGGCGGGCTGGATACTGCATGCGGCCGGGCGCGATCCGACCGTGATGAACGGCGCGATCATGAAGAACTTCATCACGGCCGAGACGCCTTTCGCCAGCGCAGTCGTTGGCGCGGGCGACGTCTTCGTGAGCGAGGTCGATGAGAGCGATGGCTCGATCGCGCTCTACCGGCCGCGGATCGCTGTGCTCAACAACGTCGCCCTCGATCACAAATCGCTCGACGAGTTGCGCGGGCTTTTTGCCGGGTTCGTTGCGCGTGCCCAGACCGTCGTGCTCAATCTCGACAATGAGGAAAGCGCAGCGCTTGCTGCACAAGCGCCGCGCGACGCGACGATCGGCTTCAGCCTGAGCAATCCCACCGCCGATCTTTTCGCCGCCGCGTTGGAACCTGCGCCTGACGCCATCGCCTTCACGTTGCACGAAGGAGCGAGCGGCGAGAGCGTGGCCGTGCGTCTCGCCGTGCCGGGCCGGCACAATGTCGCCAATGCGCTGGCGGCGGTTGGAGCCGCCCGCGCCTGCGGTGTGCCGCTGATGCAGGCGGCAAAGGCGCTGGAAAGTTTCGCCGGTCTGCGCCGCCGGCTGGAGATCGTCGGCGAGGCGGGCGGGGTCACGGTGATCGACGACTTCGCCCACAACCCCGACAAGATCGAGGCGACGTTGGCGACGCTGCACGATTTTCCGGGACGGCTTCTGCTGCTCTTCCAGCCGCACGGCTTCGGCCCGTTGCGCATGATGAAGGACGCCTTCATCGAATGCTTTGCGCACCATATGGCCGCGGGCGATGTGCTGGCGATGCCCGACCCCGTCTATTACGGCGGCACGGCCGATCGCAGCGTCGCCAGCGCCGACATCGTGGCCGGCATCGTGGCGCGGGGACGCCGGGCTTTTGCCTTCGCAGAGCGCGATGAATGCGGCGAGACGCTATTGGAGCTTGCCGAACCCGGCGACCGCATCGTGGTGATGGGCGCGCGCGACGATACGCTGTCGAGTTTTGCAGCGGGCTTGCTGGAAGCGATGGGGGGCGGCAGCAAACGTCAAAGCCGCTTGTGAATAACTCCCTCCCCCTCAAGGTGGGAGGGAATGCCATCCGCGATTGTCGTCTTAGGGCGACACGCCCAGCCGGTTGAGCCGGTCGCGCGCTTCGCGGTCGCGCGGATCTTTTGCCAGCGCCGTCCGATAATCGGCGACGGCTTGCGCCCGGCGGCCGAGGAATTCGTGGGCGACGCCGCGCATCCGATGGAACGCGCCTGTCTGGGGAGCGAGGTCGACCGCCCGGTCAAAATCGGTGAAAGCGGCGATGTAGTCGCGCTGCACGAGATACGACTGTCCGCGGTAGAAATGCGCATCAGGCGTCGGCCGCGCGTCGATAGCGCGGGTTAGATCGGCGACCGCCTTGTCGTATTGCCGTGTGTCGAAGTGGAGCCTGCCGCGCCGCTCATAGGCATCGGCGTATGTCGCGTCGAGGGCGATGGCGCGCGTATAGTCGCCGAGTGCCGGCGCCCAGGCGCGGAGCGCGTGGTGCGCGCGGGCCCGGTAGAAGTAAGCCCGCTTGTCGCCATCGTTCAGCGCCAGCGCCTGGGACAGCGCGGTCACGGCCGCCGCGTGCTCGCCGCGTTGCGCATGGGCAAGGCCCTGGGCGAGATGAAGCGCGGCCAGCGCGTCGCCTTCATATTTTCCCGAGGCAATCGCGGTGACGCAGGCCTCGATGGCTCGCTCGGGCCCGCTGGCCTTCATATCCAAGCATTTGGTCTGGTCGCCCCCGGTGACCACAGGCCCGATGTCCTCGCTCCGCCATATGATCGCCGCAAGGCCGACGGCAATCAGCAATACGAGGATGGGAACGCGAAGCGACCCGCGCCGTTCGGTGGCGTCATTGCCCGCGGTTGCGCGTACCGCCTGTGATGCCTGTGCCGCCTGTGTGCCTGTGGCGAAGATGGTCATGCCGGCCGACAGGGCGCCTTGCGGTGCGTTCCGGCCCGCCTTGCGCCGTGGCGGGGAGCCCTTTTTTGCCAAGCCGCCGCCGAGAATATCTCGAAACCCGGAGACCGACTGCGGCCGGTTTTCGTGCCTCATCGCCAGCGCAGCATCAATCGCGGCGAGCAGCCCGCCGGAATAGGCGCGCCGCGCCGCGGCGCCCGCCAGAATGTACGTGTCGCCGTCGATACGCGCGATCGCCTCGGGCGGCGGATGGCCGGTGACCGCCTGATAGAGCGTGGCGCCGAGCCCGTAGATGTCGCTCCAGGGACCCTGTTTGCCATGCGTGGTGTACTGCTCGATCGGCGCGTAGCCGCCGCTGACGATCGCGGTCATGCCCAGGCTGGCGCCGCCAAGCGCCTGGCGGGCCGAACCGAAATCGATCAGCACCGGGGCGCCGCCGGCCCGCACGAAGATATTGTCGGGCTTGATGTCGCGGTGGAGGAAGCCCGCATCGTGGACGTTCTGCAGCCCATCGAGCAGCGGGCCCAGCAGCGCCCGCAGGCGCTCTTCGGGCATGGGGCCATCGCGCTTCAGGATCGCCTCCAGGCTTTCGCCCTTGACATAGTCCATAACAAGGTAAGCGGTCGCATTGGCCTGAAAGAAGCGCAGCACCGTGACGATGTTGGGATGGCGGAAGGCGACCAGCGTCTGGGCTTCGTCGCGGAACCGGCCCAGCCCATAGTCGTAGTCGGCTTGGGCCGCATCGCTGATGACGTGGATCGCCGACTGGCCGGTCTCGCGGCCGGCGATGCCGTTGGGCAGGTATTCCTTGATCGCGACGCTGCGGCCGAGCTCGATTTCGCGCGCCCGGTAGGTGAGCCCGAAGCCGCCGGCACCGAGCAGCCCCTCGATGCGGTAGCCCTCCAGCATGAAGCCTTCGGGCAGGGCATGGCGGTGCTGGGCGGCCGGCTCCTGAACGATGGGCTGTTTGCCGGCGGTTGGTCGTGGTGGCTGGGCGGTCACGGGGTGGGCGGCTCTCCGGACGTTGGGCCTGGCGGGCGGCGCCGTCTTGCGCCGGGTGCGGGCCCGGGGTGCCGTATTGTTTAGGCGGAATATGGTTTAGCTTGCGTGAACGAAACTGGGCGTTCTTGGGGCGATGCCCAGCGTCCAAACGCAAAATAGGAGGCTCGATCGTGCCCAAGGAGATTGTCAGAGTACCCGGGATATCCGATGCGCTGGAAAAGGCGAACGTGCCGCTGTCCTCGGCGGTCAAGGCCAATGGCTTCGTCTTCTGCTCGGGCATGCCGCCGATGAACCCCGAAACGGGCGAGATCGTGCGCGGCGATATCGAAACCCAGACCCGCGCCGTGCTCGACAGCCTGAAGAAGGTGCTGGAGGCTTCCGGCTCCTCGCTCGATCAGGTCGTCAAGGTGATCATCTTCATCGCCAACTCGGCCTATTTCCCGACCGTGAATGCGATCTACAAGGACTATTTCCCCAAAGACCCGCCCGCGCGCACCTTCGCCACGGTCGGCTCCTGGCCGTGGGAGTTCGACATCGAGATCGAATGCGTGGCGCTGGCGGAGTAGGTCCAACACACGAACCATATTGTCACGCCGGACTTGATCCGGGGTCCATGCGCACGAGCTGGCAGGGCACGGGCGGCGGCTTGGTTTGGATGCAGATGGACCCAGGCTCGTTGCTATGCTGGGGCCGGGGTGACGATATGCGGGGTGTTGAGGCCGGCGGTACTCAGCGCCGCGGCTTGCGCCTTACCTTGCGGCGTTTGGACGCCGGCCGGCCGGCCGCCGCGATGTGCCGCCGGAAATGGTCGCGCACGATGGGCTCGGCGAAGGCCCAACTCATGCCCGGCAGAAGCCGCCGGTCGTAATGCGCGCGCACCATCAGCCGGTCCCAGGGCGAGAGCGCCTGCTGCTTGGAATGGTCGTTGAAGATCGACGGGCTGAAATAGCTCGAGTCGTTCATCAGCCCCAGCGCCTGGGTCAGCTCTTCCAGGATGCAGTGCCGGCGCAGCAAGTTCCAGTCGGCGTGGATCCGGATCGCCGCGCGCTGGATCACATAGTCGTTGCCGGAAAAAACCCGCGCCGAACAGACGTTCTCCAAGTTGCTTGGGCCGCGTCCGCCGTTGTGAATGAAGGTGATGACCATGTTGGGTGTGGGCCCCGGCGCGCCCGCGCGCACGGTGCGGAAGCTCAAGCCCGTGAGCTGGGCCAGCAGTTTCAGGTGCCGGACAACTTCGGGCTCGTAGATATCCAGGTTGGCACCGCGCAGCTCGGTTATGATCGGCCCGGCCCATTTGATGATGCGCCCGCGCCGCGCCTGGCCGCCGAATTCGGCCCTCAGCGCCAGCTCGCGGTACTGCGCCACCAGCTTGCCGACGGGCGGCATGCGCCGCCATTCGGCGTGGTGCGCCTCGGCGGTCTGTGGCCGGGCGATCTGTGGCTGGGCGATCTGTGACTGGGCGTATTGCGACTGGACGTAGTGCGCCGGCTCGGACCGCGCCTGGTGTGCCGGTGCGGTTGCGACCACGTTGAGCGTAATCAGCAGACACAGGACGACGGCGCGCAGAATGCGCTCAGCCCAATGCCGGTCCTGGTTTGAGAAGCGCCGCACCATAGCCGATCACCCAGTATGCTCCTGCAGGCGCGGCATCAGCTCGACCAGATTGCAGGGCTTGGTGCGGCTGTCGAGCTGGTATTGCAAGATGCCGTCCCAGGCATCCTTGCAGGCGCCGGGC
Organism: Alphaproteobacteria bacterium; assembly: GCA_035527975.1. Taxonomy (GTDB): domain Bacteria; phylum Pseudomonadota; class Alphaproteobacteria; order JAPULJ01; family JAPULJ01; genus DATKZM01. The sequence goes on from DATKZM010000115.1 coordinate 46,544, forward strand.
GAGCCGGGCAGGGCAAACAAATATGTGCCGCCCGCCACGCCGCCGGTGGCCCGCGACTGCATGGTAGAGGTCTTGATCTTCTCGTAGCTCAGCATGCGGAAGAGCTCGCCGAAGCCGTCGATCGTCTTCTCGTAGACCGCATGGAAGGCCTCGGGCGTGACGTCGCGGCCGGTGACGCCGGTGCCGCCGGTGGCGATCACGGCGTCGATCTCGGGGTTGTCGATCCAGGCCTTGAGCTGGGCCACGATCGTGGATTTTTCATCGCGCACGATGGCCCGGGCGGCGAGCGTGTGACCGGCGCCCTCAAGCCGCGCGACAAGCGTGTCGCCGGATGTGTCGTTGGATGCGTCCCGCGTGTCGGAGACGGTCATCACCGCGATCTGAACCGGCAGAAAGCCGGGTGAGCTCGATTGATCGTTCATGGTTCCTGCCGCCCCCTGTCCAGGGCCCCGGCCGTCACGCCGTGCATGAGACGAACGGCTTTACCGTTTGGCGGTGCTTCGGCCATCCTGCGGTTTGTAGATCGGCCAGGCGCCGGCGGCAACCTGATCGAGCGAGGCCGGCTGCTGGCTCAAACGCTCGCGGTAGGCCCACAGATTGGCCAGCACCCGCACGACATAGCCGCGGGTCTCGCGGTACGGAATGCTCTCCAGGAACAACAGTGGGTCGTTGCGGTGGTCGACATTGGTGTGCCACTTTGCGACCGCGCCCGGACCGGCGTTATAGCCGGCGACGGCATAGATGATGTTGCCGTTGATGCCGTCGCGGGCGAGCAGGAAGTTCAAATACTTCTGGCCAAGCGAAATGTTGAGCGCCGGATCGAAAAGCCGGTTGCGGCCGCGCCGCCAGCGCAGACGCCGGTCCTGCGCGACGATGCTCGCCGTGCGCGGCATGAGCTGCATAAGCCCGCGCGCGCCGACATGGCTGCGCGCCCGTGTGCGGAAAGCTGATTCCTGGCGCATCACCGCATAGACGAGCGCCCGGTCGATGGTGAAGCCCTCACGCGGCCGCCATTTGGGCACCGGATAGAGGCCGCCGTCGATCTTCTTGCCGTCGCGCCGGGTCATCAGTCGCGCCACCCGCAGCGAAAGCCCCGGCATGTTGCCGGCCTGGGCCACCGCGAGGAGGGCAGCGCCCAATCCCGGATCGCCGCCGCGATAAAGCCGCCGCAATTCCTGTTCGGCGAGCGCGCGCTGGCCAACCTGGACGAGCGCGATCGCGCGCACCGCCGCGGAGGATTCCAGCAGCCGGTCCATGTCGGCGCCGGAGCCTTCAGGGACCTTCCAGTTGAAACGGGTGCCAAGGCCGAGCTGGCGGCGGGCGAGGATGCCGTAGAAGGTGCCCGCGTGCTGGGCGGCAGCGTCGATCCAGCGGTTGACCTGCTCGGGCTGGCGGTTGCGCAGGCGCGCCCGCGCGGCCCAGTAAGCGGCCGCCGATTCGGTCCAGTCCGAAACGCCGTTCATTTGCGCCAGCGCCTCGAAATGGGTCGCTGCTTCTTCGTATCTTGCCAGGCGGAAGGCGGCCAGGCCGAGCGTCCACTGGGCAAACGTAAGACGCGCGCCCGTGCGCTCATGCGCGGCTTTCGCCATGGCATAGGCTTTTTCGGTCTGGCCGTGCGCCATCAGCCGGAAGGCCAGGCGGGTGCGATAGAGATCGGTCAGCGCCGGGCCCAGGCTGCGCTGGTAGCGCCGCGAGTTAAGGATGCGCTCGGCCCGCGTCAGGCGGCCATAGGCGATGTGGCGGCCAATCGACCGGCGCAGCCAGCGCGTGCGGCGCAGCGCGCGGGCGCTCGCCACGGGTCGGGCGCCGCGATAATTGCTGCCCGCTACCTCGCCGCCATCGCCCAGCGAGACGGTGCGCGGCGTGCGCGGATTGCCGGCGCGGCGCGGCTTGCGCCGCAGGGCGAGCTTGTAGAGGCGCGCCGAATCGGGATGGTCGGCATAGCGTGCCATCCAGGCGCTCAACTGGCGATAGCCCACCCGGTAGCCGCGGCCCATGTAGCGCTGGAACAGCACATGGCCGAGCAGGATACGGTCGGAAAGCTGGGCGATCTCGCGGTCGGCGGCGCGGTACTGGCGGCTCGCCTGCAGCGCGAAGATGCGCCGATAGCGGGCCACGTCGCCTGATTTCAGGATCTGCGGCAGCTTGATCTCGCCGCGCGGCACGCCGACCTTGACGATGGGTTTGGCCGCCTTGGCGCCGGCATTGGCGGCCGGGCCGCCGGCGCTGGTCTTCACGGCGGCGGCGGTGGGCGGGCCGCCCTTGGCGCCGTAGTTCTGTGCGCCATAGCTCCGCGCGCCGGTATCCTGGCTAATCCCCTGAGCGAGTCCCGGAGACGCGGCGACGGTGGCCGCAGCGGCGAGAATCAGTGGAATCGCAAAGCGTTGCATGAACAAGTTCTCCTGTGGGGAAGGGACGCGCGCGCGGGCAATCTGGGCGGCACGCTAGCGCCTATAGACCCTATTCGGACTCGAATTGCAAAACATCCCTTGCATACCCGGGTCCTCGGTTTGCGTTTCTTAGATCAAGATCGTCCCAGATCGCGGCGATCTGGGACGTGAATCTTGATCTATCACATATATTTAGAGCACGATCGCGTCACACCAGATCGCTGTGACGCGATCGTGCTCTAGTCCAAGAGGACGCCAGAATACGGCCAAAACCGTTAATTTTCGTTGAGGTTTGGGGGCGGGGTTATTGACGAGTTTCGAACAAAAATAGTACAAATATCCAGTCCGTGGCAACCTGCCAATCCAATCCCGGGGAGCATCCATGAGCCAAAGCCAGGCCGAGAAGGCCGAGATCTTTGCCGCATTGCACGAGCGCGACGGCGCCTTTGTGATCCCCAACCCATGGGATATCGGCACTACCCGCATCCTGGAGGCGCTGGGCTTCGAGGCGCTGGCGACAACCAGTGCCGGCTACGCCCATTCGCGCGGGCTGCGCGATGGCGCCAATGCGATCGGCCGCGAGGAGATGCTGGCCCATGCGCGCGAGATCGTCGAAGCCAGCGACTTGCCGGTCTCCGCCGATCTGGAGAACGGCTTTGGCGATGCGCCCGAGGACGCGGCGCAAACCATCCGGGGCGCGATCGGTGTGGGCCTGGCCGGCGCCTCGATCGAAGACGCGACGATGGATCCCGCGAACCCGATCTACGATAAGGCGCTCGCGGTCGAGCGCATCGCCGCGGCGGTTGAAGCCGCGCGGACCGCCAACTTCCCCTTCATGCTGACCGCGCGGGCGGAGAATTTCATTCACGGCCGTCCCGATCTCGACGATACGATCGCGCGTCTCACCGCCTTCGAGGCGGCCGGCGCCGACGTGCTCTACGCGCCGGGCCTGCGGTCGCTCGATCAGATCCGCGCGGTTTGCGAGGCAGTTTCCAAGCCGGTGAACGTGGTTGCCGGGCTCGGCGGCGTTGCGTTCACGGTTGCCGAGCTGTCGGAGGCTGGGGTGCGCCGCATCAGCCTCGGCTCGACGCTCTCGCGTCTGGCTTTCGGCGCCTTCATCCGCGCGGCCAAGGAGATGCAGGAGGACGGCACTTTCGGCTTTTCCGCCGACGCCGTGCCTTACGCGAACTTGCAGGACTATATGAAGGGGTGAGGGGATTTCACCCGCACGCGTCATTTCGGCCGGAGGGAGATATCCCCCCACGCGTCATTTCTCCCTACGGTCGAAATGACGCGTGGAATTCTTCGGGCTTTACCTTTGTGAAGTTCCCGGCTTTTGTGAAATTCGCGGCGCCCGCCATGCTTCAGACGCTCAGGATCACGCCGGCCGCCGCCAGGGCGCGCACGTCATCCTCGCCTCGTCCCATCGCGCGGAGCACCTCGTCCGTATGCTCGCCGAGCCGCGGCGCGACGTTGTGCGCAAGCGCCGCCGCGTCGATCGCGGGCGGGTTGACGGCCGGCAGGCGGCCCAGCTGCGGCTGGTCGAACCAGGAAACGATGCCCGCTTCGTCGAGGGCGCCATCGGCCAAGGCTTGGCCGTAGTCTCGCACTTGCGCGGCGCTGACGTCGGCGGTTTCAAGCGCGGCCAGAAGATCGGCGGCACTGCGTTGACCGGTGGCTGACGCGATCGCCTTGTCGAGCGCCTCGCGGTTGGCCATGCGGTCTTCCAGCGCGCGAAAGCGCGGATCGTCGATCAGCGCTTCCAAACCGAGCGCTGTGGCCAAGGCCACGAAGTCGCTGTCGCGCAGGGTGGTGATTGCGATGGCGCCGTCGCCTGCGGGGTAGAGTCCGACGGGGCTTGCCTGCTCCGGCGGCGGCGCGCCGTCGTCGAGATGGTATTCGAGGATCTTGCCGGCCTGGAAGGCGGCCGCGCTCTGTAATAGGGAAATGTCGAGGTGACGACCGCGCTCCGCGCCGCCGTTCAAGCGCGCGGTCAGGCGTTCATAAAGCGCGGCGCTCGCGGCCTGGCAGGCATAGAGGCCCGTCGCCACGTCGATCGGCACGATGGGGACCTTGCGCGGGCGCCCGTCGCGGTCGCGGTTGAAGGCAGCCATGCCCAGATGCGCCTGCAGGATTGTGTCGGTGGCGGGCCGCCCGCGCGCCGGGCCGGTCTGCCCGTAGCCGGTGACCGAGACATAAACGACGCCGGGATTGGTCGCGGCGACCGCTTCGTAGCCAACGCCGAGGCGGTCGGTGATGCCCGGCCGGAAGTTCTCCACCAGCACGTCGGCGCGGCCGGCCAGCTCGGCGACCACCGCGCGGCCTTCGTCGGTCTTGAGGTCGATGGCGATGCTGCGCTTGCCGCGGTTGAAGGATGCGAACAGTGCCGACATTTGCCGGCCTGGTGTGCCGAGCGGACGCAGCCAGTCGCCCTCCAGCGGCTCGACCTTGATCACATCGGCGCCTTGCATTGCCAGGAGCTGTGCGCAGTAAGGGCCCGCGATGCCCTGGCTCAGATCGACGACCGCGAGGCCCTTGAACGGCGCCAACGCGGGTATTCCTGTAAGTGCGGTCACGCGTGCGCTTCGATGCTAGTCGCCATCGAGCTTGGCCTGGATTGCCAGAAGATCGCGCCAGGCCTCGCGCTTGCCGGCGGGCGAGCGCAACAGGTAAGCCGGATGGAAGGTCGGCATCGCCGGCAGCGTGATGCCGCCGGGCAGCGTGAAGTCGTGCCAGCGTCCGCGCAGCCGCATGATCCCTGTCGTCGTGTCGAGCATGGTTTTGGCGGCGGTGCCGCCGACGAAGACGAGCACCTTGGGTCCGGCAAGCTCGATGTGGCGGTGGACGAAGGGCAGGCAGGCGGCGATCTCGGCCGGCGTCGGGTTGCGGTTTCCGGGCGGCCGCCAGAACAGCATGTTCGAAATGTAGGCGCCGGCGCGGCCCTGCTCGCCGCGCTTCAAGCCGATCCAGGCGATCATCCGGTCGAGCAACTGCCCGGAGACGCCGACGAAAGGCAGGCCTTGCCGGTCCTCCTCGGCGCCGGGCGCCTCGCCAATGAACATGACGTCGGAGGCCGGATCGCCGTCGGCGAAAACAGTGTTGGTCGCGGTCTCCTTGAGCGCGCAACCCTCGAAGGCCTCGACGGCGGCCCTGAGCTCGGCGAGCGTGGAACAGCCGCCGGCGATCGCGCGCGCGCTTTGCGCTTCGGCATCTGACGAGGCGAGCGGGCGCGGTGCCTGCCGGGGTGGCGCGGGCGGCGTGGACGCCGGCGCAGAGGATGGCTCGACCGGCGCCGGTTTCGCAGCGGGCCGCGCTGGTTCCTGCGCTGCGCGTTGCGCGGCCGCCATCGCGGCAATCGCGTAGCGGTCGACCGGGGTCTCGCCGATGGCCTCGTCCGCGCCGGCTTCGATCTGCCAGCGCAGCGCCGCCGTCATTTGCGCTCTTGTCGTCCCGGGGGTTGTCGTGGGGGTCGTCATGCGCGCGAGCATAGCATCGGGGTCATCGCGGGGGCTATCGCGCTCATCGCCGGGATTATCGCGATGGCAGACTGTGCTATAAGGCCGGTCGCCTGGACACGAATGCACGGATGTGGGGCATGGAACGCGAATCGATGGCCTATGACGTCGTGATCGTGGGCGGCGGACCGGCTGGTCTCGGCGCAGCGATCCGGCTGAAACAACTGGCGGCCGAACAGGAACGCGAGATCGGCGTCTGCCTGTTGGAGAAGGGCTCCGAGGTGGGCGCGCATATTCTCTCCGGCGCGGTCCTCGAGACCCGCGCGCTCGACGAGCTGATCCCCGACTGGAAGGACAAGGGCGCGCCGCTGAAGACGCAAGTGAGCGCCGAGAAGTTCCTCTTCCTGACCGCCAAGGGCGGGGTCTCGTGGCCGACGGCGTTGCTGCCGCCGGCGATGAAGAACCACGGCAACTACATCATCAGCCTCGGTAATCTCTGCCGCTGGCTTGCCGAGCAGGCCGAAGCGCTGGGGGTGGAAATCTATCCGGGCTTTGCCGCCGCCGAGCTGCTCTTCAACGAGGACGGCTCGGTCAAGGGCGTGGCCACCGGCGATATGGGCATCGGCAAGGATGGCGAGAAGCTCGACAGCTACGAGCCCGGCATCGAGTTGCACGCGAAATGGACCTTCTTCGCCGAAGGCTGCCGCGGCAGCCTCGGCAAGCAGCTCATGGAAAAGTTCAGCCTTGGCGACGGCGCACAGATGCAGACCTACGGCATTGGCCTCAAGGAACTCTGGGAAGTCGACCCGGACAAGCACCAACAAGGGCTCATCGTTCATACCGCCGGCTGGCCGCTCGACGCCAAGACCTATGGCGGCTCGTTCATCTATCATTTGGAGGACAATCAAGTCGCCGTCGGCTTCGTGATCGGGCTCGACTATCAGAACCCGCATATGAGCCCGTTCGACGAGTTCCAGCGCTTCAAGCTGCATCCCAAGATCAGATCCACCTTCGAGGGCGGCCGGCGCATCGCCTACGGCGCGCGGGCGCTCAACGAAGGCGGCATGCAATGCCTGCCCAAGCTCACCTTTCCGGGCGGGGTGCTGATCGGCTGCGAGGCGGGCACCCTCAACATGCCCAAGATCAAGGGCACCCATACGGCGATGAAGTCGGGCATGCTGGCGGCCGAAGCGGCGGCCGCCGCGCTTGGCACCGACGATCCGCCGTCTGAGCTCACGGGCTATGCCGAGGCCTTCAAGAAATCCTGGGTGCAGAAAGAACTCCATGCCGCGCGCAATGTGCGGCCGGCCTTCAAATGGGGCCTCATGCTGGGCACCCTCGTCACGGGCATCGATCAGGTGTTGTTCCGCGGCAAGGCGCCGTGGACGCTGAAGCATGCCCACGCCGACAACGAGACATTGAAGAAAGCGGCGGACGCCAAGCCGATCGATTACCCCAAGCCCGACGGCAAGATTTCCTTCGACAAACTCTCCTCGGTCTTCATCTCCAATACCAATCACGAAGAGAACCAGCCGGTTCACCTCAAGCTCGCCGATGAGAGCGTCGCGGTCGACCACAACCTCGCGCTCTACGATGCGCCGGAGGAGCGCTACTGTCCGGCCGGCGTCTACGAGATCGTGCGCGACGACGATGGGTCGAACCCGCGCCTGCAGATCAACGCCCAGAACTGCGTGCACTGCAAGACCTGCGACATCAAGGACCCGAAGCAAAACATCACCTGGGTCACGCCGCAGGGTGGCGGTGGGCCAAATTATCCTAATATGTAAGCGATCGGCGATATGTCATCGAGGCAAGTCTGACCGGGCATCGTTCACTTCGTCTTCATCCTACGGCGGATGATATCGGGGCCGGTACCATCAATTCACCAGACGGAACGGCAGAAATATGACGGGTTTGAAGCATCTGACAGCGCCTGTGCGGCCGCGCGGCTGGATTGGCGGGATCGCGGGCGTGGCGGCGATTGCTTCGCTTGGGCTGGCCGCGCTGGGAGCAACGGCGCAAAATCCCGCTGCGGCGGAATCGGGCAAGAGCTCGTCCTTCCAGCCCGAGACCCCGTCGGGCGCCTATCTTGCGGGGCGGCATGCCGAGGGGCGCTTTGCGCTCTCCGAGGCGGCAACGCTCTACGCCCGCGCGCTTGCCGACGATCCGGACAACGCCGAGCTTCTCGCGCGCACGCTCTATCTGATGGTCACCGTCGGGCGCATCGACGCGGCGCTTCCACTGGCCCGGCGCGTGATCGCCAAGCAGCCGCAGGCGCGTCTGGCCAACCTTGTGCTCGCGGTCGACGCGGCCAAGCGCAAACGCTACGCCGACGCACTTGGCCACCTCCAACCGCAACCCAAGCGCGGCGCCAACCAGGTGTTGATACCGCTGATGCAGGCCTGGCTCGAATACGGTGCGGGAAATCGCGACAAAGCCCTGCGCACCCTGCGCGAGGTCGAGAAGGTTGCCGGTTTTGCCAATTACTATTATCTGCACAGCGGGTTGATGCTGGAGATGGCAGGCCGCGCCAAGGCGGCGGAAGCAAGCTACAAACAGGCATTGGCCGACGAGGCCCGCATTGGCTTGCGGATGATCGAGGCGATCGGCGTGTTCTACGAACGCACCGGCCGGCCGGCCGAGGCGGCGGCGCTTTACCAGAAATATCAGAAGCGCACGCCCGATACGCTCGGTTTGCAACTCGCATTGGAGCGCGCCCGCCGCGGCGGCAAGGCGGCGCCGTTCTTGGCCACCCCGGGCGAGGGCGTGGCCGAGGCGCTGTTCGATGTGGCGAGCGCCGTGCGGCGCGGCCGCCGCCGCCGCCAGTCACTGATCTACTCCCGGCTTGCACTGCATCTGAAACCCGATTTCGGACCGGCCATGGTGCTGATCGCGGCTGTGCTTGATGAACGCGGTCAACGTGCGGCGGCCGTGCGCCTCTATCAGGCCGTACCCAGGCGCTCGCCGCTGTCGTGGTCGGCGCGGCTCGCCGCGGCCCAGGCGCTCAACCGCATCGACCGTGGCGCCGAGGCGGCGCGGATCCTGCAAGCCATGGCCGGCGAGCGGCCCAAGCGTTTCGATGCCCTGGTCGCGCTGGGCGATCTTCACCGCGGCAAGGAGCGCTTCGCCCAGTCCGTCAAAGCCTATGACCGCGCCTTTGCCCGCATTCCCAAGATCGAACGCCGGCATTGGGGCCTGCTCTATGCCCGCGGTATCGCGCTGGAACGCTCCAAGCAGTGGCTGCGCGCGGAAAAGGATTTCCTGAAGGCGCTCGAATTCGAACCCAACCAACCCTTCGTGCTCAATTATCTGGGCTACTCGTGGGTCGAGCAGGGCAAGAATCTCGACCGGGCACGCCAGATGATCGAAAAGGCCGTGAGCCTGCGCCGCAACGATGGCTACATCACCGACAGCCTCGGCTGGGTGCTTTACAAGATTGCTAAGTTCAAGGAAGCGGTGCCGCATCTGGAGCGCGCCGTGGCGCTGCGGCCCCAGGATCCGACCATCAACGACCATCTGGGCGACGCTTACTGGATGGTCGGCCGCCACCGCGAGGCCGAGTTTCAGTGGCGCCGTGCACTTTCGCTCAAGCCGGAGAAGGACCAGATCAAGGTCATCGAAGCCAAGATCAAGGACGGTCTGAAAAAGCCCGGCAAGAAACCGTGACCGACGGCCCGGCGGCGGGATCCTCCACGATCGCGGTCGCCGCGCCGGCCAAGCTCAATCTCTATCTCCACGTTACCGGCGTTCGGGATGACGGCTATCACGAGCTCGACAGCCTGATCGCCTTTGCCGATATCCACGACACGATCGAGGTGCGGCCGTCGGCGGCGCTCTCGCTGAAAATCGAGGGCCCGTTCCGCGTGCCGCTCGGCGACCCGGCCGACAATATCGTGCTGCACGCGGCGCGGGCATTGGCGGAGGCTGCCGGCATCGCGCCGACGGCGCGGATCACGCTCGCCAAGCGCCTGCCGGTGGCGGCCGGCATCGGCGGTGGCTCGGCCGACGCCGCCGCGGCCATACGCGCGCTTTGCGAATTGTGGGTGGTGCGCCCGCCGGCCGAGGACCTGGCGGCGCTGGCGCTCGCGCTCGGCGCCGATGTGCCGGTCTGCCTGGCCGGCGAGCCCGCCTTTGTCGGCGGCATTGGCGAGGAATTGGCGCCCGCGCCGAGGCTCCCGGCGGTGCCGCTGGTGCTGGTGAACCCGTTGCGGCCGCTATCTACCCCGGCGGTGTTCGGCGCCCGCCAAGGGCCGTTCGGCAAGCCCGCCCGTTTCGATGAGATCCCCCTCGATGCGGCCGCGCTCGCGCGCCTGCTGGCCGCGCGCGGCAACGATCTGACCGAGGCCGCGGTCTCGCTGGTCCCCGACGTGGCGACCGTGCTGCTGGCGCTCGAGACTGTGCCGGGCACATTGCTCGCGCGCATGTCGGGCAGCGGGGCGACCTGCTTTGCGCTCTACAGGGACGAAACCGCGGCCGCGCACGCAGCGGCCGTGGTCGCGGCCAGTAATCCGAGCTGGTGGGTGGCGATGGGCAAGCTGCTCACCGGGGGGAGTGGCGGAGTCGATCCTGTACGTTCCGCTCTGCGCCCAACCTAGTCTTGGATCGCGGCGGCTCGTAGCTCAGCCAATCGGCGCTCTGTGATCTTCAGATCAGACTGGAATTGCATGTGATCGGGAAATCGCATTGCGAGAGACCGGGCAATCACGTGGCTGCTTTCGTAAGCTTCAACGGCTCCGGCAAATTCACCTCTGACCTCGTTTAGATCACCAATCCTCTCATGCGAAACCGAGAGATCGCGCTGGAGGGCGGCGTTGCTGGCATCGGCCTTGGCCAGATGCTCCCGGATGACCATCGAGGCCTGGTGGCTCTCCAGCGCCTTGCCGAGATCGCCTTGCGCCAGGCGCACGTCGCCGATCTTGTTATGCGAAACTGAGAGATCGCGCTGGAGTGCGGCGTTGCTGGCATCGGCCTTGGCCAGACGCTCGGCTATGACCATCGAGGCCAGGTAGCTCTCCAGCGCCTTGCCGAGATCGCCTTGCCAACGAAGCACGTCGCCGATTTCATCCAGTGCCACCGAGCGGTCCCGATCTTCGTCCGCCAAATCGTGGGCCGCACGGGCGGCCTTGGCGGCAGCGCTCAGGTTCCCTCCGGCCTTGTAGAGTCGCGCCAGTTCGATCTGGGTCCAGGGATGCTTGGGCTCCAGTTCGCTTGCCTTTCGATACCAGCGTATGGCCTCGGCAACCGACCTGGTGGCGGCCAGCGCGGCTTTCTCCCGCGCGGTACGCGCGGCTTTTGCCTTGAGCTGTGCGGCTTCGTCACCGATGCGCATGGCGGCTTCGACCTCCCGCTCGAAGGCCGTTTCAAGCGCTGCTTCGGCAGCCTGCACGTCGCCCTTGCGCAATGCCTCCTGGGCGTCAGCTTTCAATGGGTCATTGGATGACAGAACTTCCTGCGCTGCCGCGACAGCGCGATCAATGGCATCCTCCGATAGCGTTTGCCCGCCCTCTTCCGCATTTTCCGCCTGTGCAGTGATCAAGCCGCGCAGCTCGTCGATCTTGCGTTCGACCGCGATCACGATTTCTCTTTTTGGCGGCTTGTAGCCGGTTTTCCAGCGCCAAAGCTTTCGGGCCAGCCAAATCACAAGACTCCAGAGTTCGGCAAACTTTTTCCAGACCGCATAGGCTGCGGCCAGCAGCACCAGGACCCCGATGACATCGACCGCGTGTGGCTCCAGCCAATCGGGCAGCCAAGTGAGATAGGGGGCAGCCTTTTCGCGCGCCCAGTCGAGGGCCGAGAGGACCGATTGGTTTGCCGCTGGATCTTTTGCAGCCACGGTGCGCCTCTATATCGAATATCGCGCTATCATGGCAAATAATCGGACATCTATGCAATCTATGGGTCCCCTGGGTGATGGGATTGACGGGGAACGACTGGCCCGTGCAAGCGCAGGTACAAAAAAAGCCGTCGCGACCTAGACATTGGGTCGCGACGGCTCTTGTATTGGCGAGCGCGCCTAGCGGATCGCGATCGGGTTGATGATCATCTGCACGGCGCCGCGGATGCGGGCCGGCCCGAGCACGAAGAGGAACTCCCAGCCCCGGTCCTTGACCAGCTCGCGCGTGTCGATCGTTTCCAGAATGACGATGCCGTTCTTGGGGATCAGCATCTGATGGATCTCGAATACGCCGACGCCCTTCTCGAACGGCACGGCCTCCAGGCCCCAGGTATCGCCGCCGACCGCGACAACCTCCTTGGAGATCAGATAGGCCGCACCGGTCTTGCCGAGACCCGGCTCGACGCTGCCGTAGCGCTTCAGGTCCTTCGTGGTGCCGTCCTTGCCGTCGAGCAGGTTGAGCCAGCCCGAATGGAACAGCACGATATCGCCCTTGCGGATTTCCACGCCCTGCTTCTTGGCGGCGCCGACGATGTCTTCGCGGGTGTAGGGGCGTCCTTCCTTGACGATCTTGACACTGTAATAGCCGGCCATGTCGAGCAGGACGCCGCGCCCGACGATCGGCGGATACTTCTCGATGCCGAGCTTGGTCAGGCCGTTCGCCTTGGCGAAGTCCTTGTCCTTGTTGCCGTTGTAATAGACATGGTCGACGCCGATATGGCCGAGCCCGTCGATCTGCGGGCCGATGCCGAGCCAGCCCATGAAGATGTCGTCGTTGTAAGTGGTCTTGGTGGGACCGAGCCCGGTTGTCCTGATCTGATTGGGCTGCAGGATCGTGATGCTCATCGAACGCGGTGGGAAGGCCGGCGTCTTGGAATCAACGATGATGCCAAGGTTGTAGGTCTTGCCGGTCTTGATCAGCTTGGCCGCCTGCAGCACCGATTTGGGCGTGATCAGGTTCATGGCGCCGATCTCGTCCTTGGGGCCCCATTTCGATTTGGTCCAGTCCTGGGCGGACGCCGTGGCCGCAAGCGTCAGCATGGCCGAGGCCGCTAGCACGGCGCGGATCGTCGATCGCATTTGCTTTCCTCCCGATTGCCGGCTGTGGTTTGGCTGGGTGGAGGCCCGCCGGCTCATCCCGCACCCTGCTCGTATTGTGTCGGCAGAACTGGGAAGCGACAAGGCAAGGTTGCACAGTTTCGCAGGTCGAAAAGATTTCGCTGGGCAAACTGCTCCGATCGTCAGACCCTAGTGTCCCGATTTCGAAATTCGATGCACCGAATTTCGGAACATGCGGGACACGAGATATACAATTCTGGCGTGATTTAGCTTCCGAAATACGTCACCAATAGGGTGACCAATTTCAGGACCAACACACCAGCCACCGCAATCGGATCAGGCAGGGATCGAACGACAATGCGAAAGACAGCACAAAGGATTGGGCGTTACGCTCTGGCCGGGCTGCTCGCCGGCATTATGACGGCAGCCACCGGTGCTACCGCGCAAGCGCAAGGCAAGCCCACGGGCGCGCTCGACGGCGCGGCCATCAAGAAATACTTTTCAGGCACGCGCCTCTACGGCACGACGCCCAGCGGCAAGACCTGGCTGATCGACTTCAATGCAGACGGCACGTTCCGCGGTTCGGTGCAAAGGGGCGACGATGTCGGCAAATGGTGGATCGAGCGCGACACGCTGTGCCGCAAATGGACCGCCTGGGAGAACCAGACGATCGGTCACAGCAAGAAACAGGCCTGCTTCTGGATCGTGCTCGATCACAAGGGCAAGCGGGTCAACTACATCAATATGGATGGTTCGCGCTATCGCTCCTGGCGCATGGGCAATTGAGGGCGCTGCACGGGCGTTAGGTCGGCGGGGGGCATTGGGTCGGTGGGGGCGGCAGCACGCCAGTCGATCGGATTTTACTCGGCACCCCTTACGAGTTCGATCGCCGCGATCATCTCGCTCAACTCGTCCATGAAGCGGTCGATCGCCTCTTGCGGTCCGCGATAGGTGTCGTCGCGGGTGTTGGTGAGCACGCGGTAATAGGATTTGCCCGACTCGTAGAGCCCCACCGAGATTTCGATCCGGTCGCCGTGATGAGGCGCCTGCACGCCGACCAGATCGTCGTGCAGCTTCCACACCAGATACTCGGTGTGCTTGAGTTCTTGCTGGATCTCCAGCGCGGCCTTGACGATGGGCGCCATCAACGACGCGCGGCGATAGTCCGGCGGCGGCTTTCCGGCGCGCGATTCGAGTTCGCGTCGGCGGGCATCCTCCAACCTGCGGCGGAAAAGGTCACGGGTGCGCATGCGTCGACTTTCGCTGCTTGTTCTCGTGCGCGCCGGCGGGGGCGGCGGTTGCGGGTGATGCGGCCCGGCCTGTCCCCAGGCGCTCGTTCTTGCGTCGGTAATCTGGCCGACCGGGTGCTTAGGATTTATTAACTTCCGCAAAAATGATCGATTTTGAGCGGGTATTCAGGGGCGCATCGGCGCAAGCTGGAGGCGATTCTACAAACCGGAAAAATGGTATAAACTGACTTCGAACGATCCCACGCATTGGCAAGGAGCGCCGCCATGCTGAGCCGCCCCGGTGTTCACGGACTGCACCATTTCGCCTATCGCTGCCGAGATGCGGAGGAAACCCGCGCCTTTTACGAGGATGTCCTCGGCATGAAGCTAGGCATTTTCCTGCGCCTGCCGCATTACGAGGAGCCGGGCGACCGGCCGCCGTTCTGCCATCTCTTTTTTGAGATGGACGACGGCTCCTACGTTGCTTTCTTCGATCTGGGCGACGATGGGGTCTCGACCTACGATCCGCAAACGCCGGAATGGGTCAACCATCTGGCGCTTCAGGTCGACAGCCTGGAGACACTCGAGGCCCATAAGGCGCGTCTTGAGGCCGCCGGCGTTGCTGTCAAGGGCCCCAAGGACCACCACTTCGTGAAGTCGATCTACTTCTACGACCCCAACGGCATCCGCCTGGAGCTGACCGCCTGGGTCGAGGGCGAGGATTTCATAACGCACGAAGCCGGCGAGGCGCATGAACGCCTGCGCGCCTGGACACAAGAGAAGTCCGCGGCCAAGGCGGCGGAGTAAACGCAGGCTAAACAGCCGGCCACATCGGCGCCCCATGACAATTGGATTCCCGCTTTCGCGGGAATGACGTTTGTCCGTGTGACGAGTTTCAAACGGTAGCGGCGGCCTCACCTACCCGTCCGGCAGGTCGGCCACCATGCGGTCGATCCAAGCCGCGTCGACCCCTTCGAGTGTCTCCAGCTCGGCGCGTGCTACGGATTTCGTTTGCGTTAGCAGATCGAGCACGTTGGGCGCCGCGCCGTCGTCGGGCTGACACGCCATTTCCAGGCGAATGCCGTTGGGATCGAAGAAATAGATACCGAGCAGCCCGGGTAGCTGCGGGATCTGCCCGCTATGCTTGATGCCGTTCTCGTCGAGTCGCCGTTCGATCTCGTCGAAACGCGCGGCCGTCACCGTGAACGCCACATGCTGCATGCCGCCGATGGCGTTGCGGTTCGACTGCGGTTCGGCATCCTTGGGGATCTCGAAAAAGGCGAGCAGGCTGTCATTGCCCATGTCGTAGAAGTAATGCCGGACTTCCTCGTATGGCGGGTTGCCGCGATTTCCGGTACCCGTGCCCAGACCCGGCGGCACCTTCATGGCGTGGACCAGCGGCATGCCGAGCACGTCGACATAGAACGTCGTCGTCGCGCCCATATCCTCGGTGGTCAGCGCCAGGTGGTGAACGCCGCGCGGCAGAACATCGCCGCGATGCGCGGGCTTCCGTGCTGGTGCCTCTCTGCTGCCTTCCATCTTCGGCCTCCTTTCGCGAAACGCGGTTGCGCCTTTGCAGGAAAGTATATGCCTTCTCAGCCGTCCTCGGCGAGATCGAAATAGAGCGTGGCCAGATCCTCGCGCGCCAGCAGCGACCCGGCCGCTTCCTCGAGCACGATGCGCCCCTTTATCATCACATAGGCGCGGCGCGCGAAGGCAAGCGCGATATCGAGCTTTTGTTCGACCAGAAGGATGGTAAGTCCCTCTTTCTGCAATGCCTCGAGCGCGCGTCTGATCTCCTCCACGATGAGGGGGGCCAGACCGAGAAACGGCTCGTCCAGCAGCAGCACGCGCGGCGCCGACATGAGGGCGCGGCCGATCGCCAGCATCTGCTGCTCGCCGCCCGAAAGCGTGCCGGCGAGCTGGCCCGCACGCTCCTCGAGGCGCGGGAAGAGCGCGTAGACATAATCGAAGCGTTCGTCCTGGGAGCGCCCCTCGCCGCGCTGCAGCTTGAGCGCGCCGAGCCGCAAGTTGTCGCGCACGGTGAACGGGCCAAAGACCATGCGGCCTTCGGGAACCAGGGTCAGGCCGGCGGCCACGATACGGTGGCTGTCGAGCGTGCACAGCTCCAGGCCATCGAAATCGATTTTACCGCCGCGCCGCCGGATCGTGCCGGTCAGCGCGGCCAGCAGCGTGGACTTGCCGGCGCCGTTGGGGCCGAGCAGCGCCACGGTCTCGCCGCCGGCGATGGCGAGATCGACGCCGTGGATGACATCGATCGGGCCGTAGCCCGCCGTGAGCTTGGCGACCTCAAGCATCGCGCTGTCCTGCCGCGCGGCTGCCGGCGGCGGCGCCGACACCGCCGGCCTCGCCAAGATAAGCGTCGACGACGGCGGGGTCGCTGCGGATCTCGTCCGGTGCGCCGTCGGCGATCTTGCGGCCGAAATTAAGCACGACCACCCGGTCGGCCAGCGGCAGGAGAAAGCGCATGTCGTGCTCGATCAGCAGGATCGAGATGCCGCGCCCGGCGATGCCCCGGATGATCCCGCCGAGGCGGTCGCATTCGCTGGGCGTGAGGCCGGCGGCGGGCTCGTCGAACAGCATGATCCGCGGCTCGCCGGCAAGCGCGCGCGCGGTTTCAAGGAGACGGCCCTGACCGAACGAGAGCGTCGTCACTTCGGCATCTTGGAATTCGCGGAGACCGACGAAATCGATCAACTCGATGGCGCGGGCACGGGCCTTGCGCTCCTCGTCGCGTGCCGCGGCCGCGCCCAGCAGCACTTTGCCGAGCCCGGCGCGCATCGTCGTATGCGCGCCGACCAGAACGTTGTCGGCGACCGACATGCCCTCGAAGGGCATGTTGTGTTGGAAGGTCCGCATGATGCCGCGCGCGGCAATCCGGTGCGGGGGCAGGCCCAGCATCTCCTCGCCGTCCAGCCGCACCGAGCCCGCGCTCGCGGGATATCCGCCGGTGAGCAGATTGAAGGTGGTGCTTTTGCCGGCGCCGTTTGGGCCGATGAGCCCGAGCACCTCGCCCTCGCCCAGCTCGAAGTCGAGCCCGTCAACCGCCGTCAAGCCGCCAAAGTGCTTGGTCAGTCCCGAAACTTCGATCAGCGATTTGCGCGCCGTTGTCATGTAAGCGCCGTCATTTGACGCCTTTGCCCCGTTTCAAACGCGCGCGCAGATTGTCCCAGGTCCCGATCAACCCCTTGGGCTGGAAGAGGATCGCGGCGACCACAAGGACACCGAAGCCGATCGCATGAAAGTGGCCGACCACGGGTTCGAGGATGTCCTGGCTCAACTTCAGCAGAACCGCGCCGATGATGGCGCCGGCATGGCTGCCGCTGCCGCCGACGATCACCATGAAGAGCAGGAGGAAGGCGTTCTCCAGGCCGAAGACCGGCGGGTTCACGGTGTTGTCGAAGAAGGCGTAGACCATGCCCGCTGCCGCCGCCATGACGCTGGTGAGGGTGAAGGCGATGATCTTGGTGCGCGCGACATCGACGCCCATCGCCGCGGCGGCTTGCGAATTGTCACGGATGGCGCGGCAGGCGCGGCCGAACCAGGAGCGGTCGATGCGCAGCAGAATGGCGAGCGTGCCCAGCAATACGCCGACCATGACAACGGCATACCAGGGCCCCTCGATCTTTGCTCCGAAGACCGCCGGCAAGGAATAGCTGGTGAGCCCGCCCGTGCCGCCGGTCAGCGTGCCGCCCTCGTCGAGCACGACAATCAAAAGCTGGGCGAAAGCGAGCGTTGCCAGCGCCAGATAAAACCCCTCAAGGCGCGTCGCCGCAAAGGAGACGATGAAGGCAAGAATTCCGGCCAGCAGGAGTGCCGCGATGATGGCCAGGCCGAGCCCAAAATCGGCCTGGGTCAGCAGGATCACCACCGTGTAGCCGCCGATTCCGGCAAAGGCGAAATGGGAGAGCGCCATTTGTCCGGCGATGCCGAAGAGGAAGTTGTAGCTGACCGCGAGCGCCACCCAGAAGAGCAGCTTGCGATAAACGTCGAGCTCGTAGGGCTGGAGCACAAAGGGCAGCCCGCAGAGCAGCGCCGTCACCAGCCCCCAACGCAGGACCCATTTCATTCCGAGCTGACCAAGCGCGCCCATCAGCCCGCCTCGCGGGCGCGCAGGAGCCCGTTCGGGCGAACCATCAGAAAGATGATGAGCAGCAGCGGGGTGACGCCGAGAGAGAGGCCCGATGGGATCGGCACATAGCGCCGCGTCAAATCTTCGGCGAAAGCCAGAATGATGCCGCCCAGAAGCGCGCCCTCAACCCGGTTGACGCCGCCTATCACGAGCGCGGAAAATCCCTGGATCGCCAGCGGCAGCGCCATATTGACTTCGAGCGAGCCGCGCGGCGCGTCGAGCAGCCCGGCGAGCCCGGCAATCGCCGCCCCGCCGGCAAATGCAAGCGCGGTCACCAGGCGCAGATTGATGCCCATCAGCGCCGCCGCGCGCCGGTTGATCGCCACCGCCTCGAAGCTCTTGCCCCATACGGTGCGCTCGAAGAACAACCAGACAGCGCCGAAAACCGCGAGCGTGGTGACGATGATGAAAAAGCTCTGCGGCGTGCCGGCAATCGGGCCGAGCTCTACGCGGCGGAAGCTGAAGGGCCCCTCGAGCGGAAATTGATCGGCCCCGAACTGCAACAGCATTATCTGATGGTACACGACCAGCATGCCGAGAAGGACCAGGATCGGCGCCAGATGGCCGGCGCCGCGGACGACGAGCGGGCGCACGACCGCCCATTCGGTCAGCCAACCGAGAATGGCCAGCAATAGCGCCGCGCCCGGGATCGCAATGATCATGGGCAGACCAAGCTCCGCCGAGAGCAGTAAGGCCGCGAAGGCGCCTATCATCGCCCATTCGCCGACCGCGAAATTCACGATGCCGGTCGGCCGCAGGACCAACAGATAGGCAAGCGCGACCAAGCCGTAGACGCAGCCCGAGGCCGAGGCGCTGACGAGAAGCTCGAAAAGGTCCGACATGGTCGCTTAAAGCCCGCTCTGGACCGACCGGCGGATAAACGCAAGATCGGGACCGGCCCAGCGCTGGCCGGACCGGTCCCTCAAGTGTTTAGCCCTTGCGTGGCAAAACCGGACTATTTCGTCCCGACATGGACGACGGGCCCGTGCTGGTTGTCCTTGATCAGGCGGACCACCGCGCCCTGCGGGTCGAAGCCGGTACGCTTGCCGGCGGGGAACCCGTAGCTTGCGGTCTTGGCGCCCATGACGCCGCGATAGCCCTTGGTGGCCTGCAACGCGGCGCACACTTTGGTCTTATCGGTCGAGCCGGCGCGCTTGATCGCCTGGACGACGAACATCAGATCGTCGTAGCCGTAGCCCGGCAGCGAGAACGGCGTCTTGCCGTGCTCTTTTTTGTAATGCGCGATGAAGGCCTGCGCCTCGGGCTTGGCCGGGTCGAACGCGTCGATGAAGGCGACGCCCTCCATGAGGTCTTTGGCGGTGCGCAAATAGGTCGGGATCGACAGGTTGAACGAGCCGAGGACCTGCTGCTTCATGCCGAGCTGGTGATAGGCGCGGAAGAACAACACCATCTCGCGTCCCAGGATGGCGGCCTGGAAGATGGCGTCCGGCTTGGCCGCGCGCACCTTCTGCATCTGCGGCAGGGCCGATTTTGCGCCGGCCGGCACGACCTGCTCGACGACGACCTTCGCGCCCGACTTCTCCAAGCTGATCTTGAAGAATTTGGCGAGGATCTGGCCCAGCGCGGTGTTGTCGGTCATCAGCGCCACACGCTTGTAGTTCTTCGACTTGGCATAGGCCATCAGCGTGCGGATCTGGATCGAGCCGAGCGGGCCGATCTGGAAGAAGCATTTGTTGTCGAGCTTTCGGGTCAGCGTATCGCTGCCGTTATGCGTCACTTGGGGCGTCAGCGTCTTGATCGTCGTGTTCTGCGCCTGCTGGCTCGAGGTCGAACTGGAGTTGCTGACGATCGCGACAACGCCGGCGTCGATCAGCTTCTGCGCCTTCGAGGCCGAGACGTCCGGCTTGTTGCCGTCATCCTCGATCACCAGCTCGATCTTCTTGCCGAGCAAGCCGCCCTGGGCGTTGACGACCTTGGCCGCCAGCAGGATGCCTTGTAATACCGGCTCGGCATAGAACCGCGCATTGCCGGTCTTGTCGGTGATGACGCCGATCTTGATGGTTTCCTCCGCCGAGGCGGCGCCCAGCGTCATGGTGGCGGCGAGCCCGGCAGCGCCGAGCCCGAGAACAAAGCGTCGGGAAAATTCACCTGGGTTTTTCATCGCTCTTTTCCTCCCTTGCCGCGCCCGAGAAACGTCCGCGCGGCCGTGTTGCGCATCGGTTTGTTGCCCGTTGACGCGCTTGCATTGATGCGCCCGACACTACCGCGTTCCCGATAGCCCGTATACGTCGGACGCGCCGACGATTGCCGCCGGTCGTTCGATATCTAACCATTTTGGCAGCTAACCGGGAGGCCGGCAAGCCGGGGCGATCATTGCCGCCGTCTACGCCGCCCACCGCGAATCTGCCCTGAATTTGCGTTGACGGTGCGGCAAACGTGGAATTGGCCTCTCGCAATCGATTGCGGCGGCGCTGGCGACGCGTATCATGGCGTATGAATTCGGTGTTTGAAACGCCGCCAAATTTTTTTGAAATTCGAGGAGGAGGGGACCCATGCAAGGCAAGATCGCGCTCGAAGAGCATTTCGCCATAGACGAGACGCTGCAGGATTCTGCGGGGTTCCTGGGAGAAGCGGTCTGGCCCGAGCTCAGCTCCCGCCTGATGGACATCCATGGCAAGCGCCTGCAACAGATGGACCAGCACGGGATCGAGGTCATGATCCTGTCGCTGAACGCACCGGCCGTGCAGGCGATCCCCGATCCCGGGCGCGCCAACGAGATCGCCATGCGCGCCAACGATTTCCTCGCCGAGGAGGTGGCCAAGCGGCCCGACCGTTTCGAGGCCTTCGCGGCGCTGCCGATGCAGGATCCCGACATGGCGATCCGCGAGCTGGAACGCTGCGTCAAGGAGATGGGGTTCAAGGGACCGCTGGTGAACGGTTTTTCGCAGATCAACGACCCGGAGAGCGCGGTTTACTTGGACTTGCCGCAATACCGGCCGTTCTGGGCGGTGGTCGAGGCGCTCGACGTGCCGTTCTATCTGCATCCGCGCAATCCGCTGCAAAGCATGTCGCAGATCTATGAAGGCCATCCCTGGCTGCTTGGCCCGACCTGGGCGTTCGGCCAGGAGACCGCGGTCCATGCGTTGCGCCTGATGGGCTCGGGCCTCTTCGACGAGCACCCGGGGCTCAAGATCGTCCTCGGCCATATGGGTGAGGGGTTGCCCTACAGCATGTGGCGGGTCGATCATCGCAACGCCTGGACCAAACAGCCGCCCAACTATCCCGCCAAGCGCAAGATCGGCGAATACTTCCAGGAGCACTTTTATCTGACGACCTCGGGCAATTTCCGGACCCAAACGCTGATCGACGCCATCCTGGAGATCGGCGCCGACCGCATCCTGTTCTCGGCCGATTGGCCGTTCGAGAATATCGACCACGCGGCCGACTGGTTCGATGCCGCGACAATCTCCGAGGACGACCGCAAGAAGATCGGCCGCACCAATTCGGCGAAACTGTTCAAGATGGAGTAGGGCTCGGGGCCGCCATGACATACGAGCAGGCCCGCCAACGCTCTCGCTTCTTCCCCTCCCCCCTTGAGGGGGAGGGAGTTGACGGAAACGCCGGTCGCTACGAGTCGCGACCTATCCCCCTACCCCCACAGCTTGTCGCTGGCGATCCGCGCGCCTTCGGCCATGGCCTCGAACTTGGCCCAGATGACCGTAGGATGCACCTCGGTCTTGTAGCAGGCTTGCGAGGAAAAGCCGCAATCGGCGCCGGCGATCACGTTCTCGCGGCCGACGAGGCCGGCGAAACGCACCAGCCACTCGGCGATCAGCTCGGGATGCTCGACAATATTGCTGGCATGGGTGATGACGCCCGGCATGATCGCCTTGCCGTCGGGCAGCTTGTTCGTCTCGAAGACGTGATAATCGTGCTCGTGGCGCGGGTTGGCGGCCTCGAAGGAATAGACCGAGGCGTTGATGCGGTAGATGTGCTCGATCACCTCGCCGAGTTGCGGCTCGAAGATACGTGGGCCCTCGTTGATGCCGTAGCAGGTGTGGAAGCGGATGTTCTCCTCGGGAATGCCTTTTAGCGCGGTGTTGACGCTCTCAACGAAGATGTCGGCCTTGCGGATGCGTTGTTTTTCGTCGAGCGCCGGGTCGGCAAAGATGTCGGAGAGGAACGGATCGTCGACCTGCACGTCAAAGCCGGCATCCACGATCGCCTTGTATTCGACACTCAACGCCTCGCCGAGGGCGTTGAAGAACGCCTCGTCGTCCTTGTAATACGCGTTGAAGCCAACCCCGCTGGGCGCGGTCGAGGGCACGAAGGCACCGGCGCAGCCGGACGCATCGACCGCGGCGCGTAAATTCGCAAGGTCCCGCTTCAACGCCGCCTCACCGACATAACGGATCGGCTCGACGGCGAAGATCTTGACGATCGGCGCGATCATGCCGCCGAGCATCGCCCGGGCGAAGTACTCCTCGTAATACTCAGGGAAGGCCTCACGCTCGGCTGTGTAGAGCGCGTATTTGTCCGCCGGGCGCGGCTCGAAGCCGGCGAGGCGCTCCTGAACGTAGACGAAGAAGCCGGCTTTCGAGATCTCCCCGTCGGTCACGATATCGATGCCGCACTCGGCTTGCTTCTTGACGATGTCGCCGATCGCGCGCGTGACCCGCTGCTGATAGGCATCTTCGTCGACCGGCGTGCCCTCGCCGGTCAGTCGCGCCTTCATCATGTCCAAAAGATCATGCGGCCGCGGCAGGCTGCCGACATGGCTGACGAGAATGCGATCGGTGCTTCGCTGCATGGTTTCCTCCCTGTTTGACTGAATGTTGGGGTATCACGGGCAACCAGGCAAGCCGATACCCACGTCAGCGCGCGATCGAAGCCGAATGTGGGGAATGAGCGGTTGGTAACGTCGCTCGGCGCGTGACCGACTAATTCCGCTGGGTCAGCAGCTGTTTGGCGCGAGCGATCTCGCCGGCGCTCATCCGCGGGATCAGGCGGTCGAGCGCCTTGCCGGCCGGGGCGTTCTGGTTGGCGACGGCAAGGCTGTACCATTTGAAGGCCATCGGCACGTCCTTGTCGATGCCGAGCCCGTGTTCGTAGATGAGCCCCAGATTGTATTGCGCTTCGGCGAGGTTCTTGGCCGCGGCCAGCTCGAAATATTCGCGCGCGCGCTTATAGTCCTGCGGCACGCCGACGCCGCGCACGTAAGCGAAACCAAGGTTCAACAGCGCGCGCGAATGCCCGGTCTTGGCCGCGCGGCGGTACCAGGCGAGCGCCTCGTTCTGGTTCTTGGCGGTGCCCATGCCCTGCTCGAGCATCACCGCCAGCGCGTATTGCGCGTCGGCATCGCGGCCGCGCGCGGCAGCGTCGCGGAACAGGGCAGCGGCCTTGGCGAAGTCGCGGTCGACGCCCTGGCCGCGCAAATAAAGCTTGGCGAGCGCCAGTTGCGCCTTGGTTTTGCCAAGCTTTGAAGCCTTGGCGTACCAGGCCAGATGCCTTTCCGCCGGCACGGGAAGCGCCTGCGAGCGGATGATGTCCTCGTCGGAGAGCTGGCCCGTCAGCCTGGCAAGCGCCGCGATGGCGGGTTTGTAGCCGTCCGCGCTGGCGCGCGCGAAGTGGTCGAAGGCGAGCGCCTTGCTTTTGGCGGTACCGAGGCCCTGCTCGTGGATAAGGCCAAGCTGGTAGGAGGCAGCCGGAACGCCGCGCCGTGCCGCGGTCTGGAAATATTCCTGCGCCCGGGCGTAGTCGCGCGGCACGCGCTTGCTGGTGAGATGCACGAGGCCGGCCCGATACATCGCCAGCGGATGGCCGGCCGCGGCGGCGCGGCGATACCATAACAGGGCCTCGATATCGTCCTGCTTCACGCCGTCGCCGCGCTCGAGCATCACGCCCAGCGCGTACTGGCCACCTGGCTCGTTGCCGTCGACCGCCGCTTTGCGATAGATATCCGCGGCTTTGGCGCGGTCCTGCGCGATCCCTTCGCCGCGCAGATAGAGCCCGGCCAGCGTCATCTGCGCCTTGGTGTTTCCAAGCTCGGCTGCCCGCATATACCAGGCGACGTGCTTGGCGGCCGGTTCGGGCAGCGCTGTCGTGTCCTTGGTCGGCGGCGGTAGGCTCGCATCGATCTTGGGCAAAGCAGGTTTTGTCGCCTGCCGGCCGCCGCCCGTCGCGCCGGCTTTGGCGGCCGGTTTGACCGCGCTTTTCGGCAGCGCGGCGGCGACGTCGGACTGGCCATCCGCCGCCGGCTGTGTCTTCACGACCAGCGGCACTACCCAGATGGCGATCGCCAGCGGCACCAGCAAGCCAAGCCCGGCGCCGATTGCGAGCTTGGCTATGGAGCTGCCCGGCTTTGCAATTTCCGGCGGGCTGCTCAAGGCCTCGGTCAATTGCAGCGCATCGAGGCCCGAGGGATCGAAACCCACAACCGCGTTTTCGATTTCCGCTTTCGCCGCCGACGTCGCTTTCCACGCAGACGGTTCCTTGGGGATGGCCACCGGCTGGGGGAGGTCAGTCAGATCGCGGCCGCGCTCAAAAAAGGCGGTGCCTTCGGAGCCGGCCGGCTCGGCGACGAAGCCATACGGCGTCGCGGCGGCTGCAGGTTTTGGGTGGCTCAACGTTGGCGGCGCCGCCGGTATTGTCGTCGGCATTAAAGTAGGCGGCGCTGGCAGCGGTTCTGCCGGTGCCGCGCTGGCGCTGGGAGTATTGTTGGTCCGGGCAGCCTGCGCGCCGGTGCCCTCAAGGCTGCTGGTGGCGAGCGAATCCAACACCGCCCGGCTCAGCCATTCCTCGACGGGCATGCCGGCCGCCCGGGCCGCCTTGGTGACCGATTTCTGATTGGGCACGGTGACCGCCGGCGGCGCCCCCGGACTGCCGGCGCCAACCGGTCCAACCATAGCCGCGCTGCCACGCGCGATGTTCAGGATCGTGCGGCTGATCCATTCCTCGACCGTCAGCCCGGCGGCGCTTGCGGCGGCTTCCGCCGCGGCCTTGGCTTCGGGGTGAATACCGCTGAATGTGGGATCCTGATTGTGCTCCATCCGAGCCGTCCGTTGCTGATCGAGCTGCCCACCCGGCTCGTTTCCTAGGGCCATAATACCCCCGTAGCGTCGGCGTCATCCCCAAAACTAGTGGCGAAGCGGCGTATTGCAACGGTTTTGCGCCTCACTCCGCGCGCCTCCCGGTCGGCATCCGATTGAGCCGCGAGACGAGGTCGGTCAGCTCATTCTCGCTGTTATAATGGATCGACAGCACGCCGTCGTCCTGATTCCGCTCCGCGATCGAAACCTTGAGCCCGAGCAGGGTGGAAAGATGGGTCTCGACCATTCGCGTGCTGTCGTCGACCACGGTATCAGCGGGCTCGGCGGCATCCAGCGGCCCATCCCGGCCGTTGGCACCGCGTACTGAACCAGGCTCGTCGACCGCCTCCGCTGCCAGGCTGTCGCCGGTGGTGTCTGCGGCGAACGCGTCCGGCTCGGTCGCCTGCGGCGGCGCGTTTTCGTCGGCGGCCGGTTCGGGGTAGAGGTTTTTTGTGGCCGCGACGAACGGCGCCGCCGCGTCGCCAGGCACGGATTCATTCCTCTCGCCGCTGTCTGCCTTGCGATTGTCCATGGTGAGGACTTCGCTTGCGGGACTGTCTATCGCCGGACTGGCCTCGATCAGCGCATCCGCATTGCCGTCACCGCTGGTGGAGGCGAATATTCCGCTTCCCACGCTATCCTCGGCTCCAAGAAGCATTGGCGGAGCGGTTTCAGGCGCATCGGCTGCGGCGTCCGCTTCGGCGGCGGCAAATTCCCACGACTCTGGCTGCGCGTCCTCTGCGCCCGGCTCGTCAATTGCGGGCGCGTCCGCAATGTAGGGCGCTTGTTCGGTCGGCTCGGGCAATTCGCCGGCGAGACCTGTATCCGCGAAGATGGGGTCCGGCCGGGTCAGGTCGGCGGCGTTGCCCGTGCTCGCTGCAAGCGGGGCGTTCGGTGTGCTCTCCATCAGCGGCGCATCCGTCGCAGTCTCCATTGGCGCCGCTTCCGCCACAGTAGCTGTGAGCGGCGTATTCGGCGCCGCAGTTGTGAACGGCGCTTCCGCGGGTCTCGCCGCGGTATCGGCTGGCGGCGCATCGGCTGGCGGCGCATCGGCAATGGCTTCCGGCGCTTCCGGCTTCTCGGGCGGCCGCCGCGGCGGTGGGGTCAGGGCGCCATGCGAGGCGCGGACGAGTTGCTCTGTCTGATATATGTCGAGGCGGCGTTTCACCACTTCGCGCGCTGCCGGTTCCGGATCGGCCGCACCGAGGAGCGTGCGCGCATGCAGCACCGAGAGCTCGCCGTTGTTGATCATCTCGCGCACCGGCTGGGGCAGGTCGAGCAATTGAAGCGCGGTTGCGACATGGGTCGGCGCGCGGCCGATCACGTCCGAGAGCGCGGCGACGCTGAGGCCGGTTTCTTCCATGAGGCGTTGGTAGATCTGTGCTTCGTCGAGCGGCGGCAGGCTTTTGAGCGCGAGCTTTTGTATGAGCGTGGCGCGCAGCACCTCTTCGTCGGTCAACTCACGGACGGTCACGGGGATGCGCCGCATATGCAGGCGGTTGGCTGCGTGCCAGCGCTCCATGCCGTTGACGATCTCGTAATGGCCGGGCCGGCGCGTATCGGGTCGAACCACGAGCGGCGCCAGCGCGCCCGATTTCCGCCATTCACCGATCGCCTGCTCGATATCGCGCTCGCCGGGCTGCTCTTCGGCGAAGCGATTGGGCTCCAGCACTTCCGCCGGCAGCGTGGTCGGGTATTCGGTCGGTGCGGCTTCCAGCATCATCGGCGCCTCCGGGCCGCCATCCGCCGGGCCGTCGACCGGGCCCATCCGGGCCTGCTCGGCGGCGGCGCGCTTGATCGTCTCGTCGATCGCGCGGGCGCGGGCCGGGCCCTTGCCGCTCAACTCCATCGCGCTGACATATTTGATCAACTGGTTCAGCCAAATTTCCAGCGGCATGCCGGCGGCCTCGGCCGCGCGCTCGGCAGCCCGCCGAGCCTCCGGCGCGATTTCATCCAGGCTCCAGCCGTGGTGGATAGAGTTCATGCTTGCCGATCGATTTCCGCCGCTGGAATACGGCTCATACTATCATCCTTCATCGTAACGTCACAGACCGGTTAGCGTTTGATCGAACGCAAAATGCGCCTGCATTTCGTCTGGTGCCGCCGCGCGGGCGCGACTAAGTCGCTGCGCTCGAAATGTTTGGCGTTCGTCGCCGCCCGTTGTGGTACCAATTTGCGATATTCCGCTGTTCACAAACACGCAACCAAATCCAAGCACCCATGACCGAAAACACCGCGCTGATCACCGGCATCACGGGCCAAGACGGTGCCTATCTCGCCGAGTTTCTACTCGACAAAGGCTATGTGGTCCATGGCGTAAAACGCCGTTCGTCGTCTTTCAACACCGCGCGCGTCGACCACCTTTATCGCGATCCCCACGAAAAAGGGGTGCGTTTTTTCATGCATTACGGCGACATGACGGATGCCACGAACCTCATCCGCCTGGTGCAGGAGACGAACCCGACCGAGATCTACAACCTCGCTGCGCAAAGCCATGTTCAGGTGAGTTTCGAGACGCCGGAATACACCGCCAACGCCGATGCGCTGGGCACGCTGCGCCTGCTGGAGGCCATCCGGATCCTGAAGCTCGACAATACGGTCCGCTTCTATCAGGCCTCGACCAGCGAGCTCTACGGGCTGGCGGCGGAAAGCCCGCAGAGCGAGACCACGCCGTTTCGCCCGCGCAGCCCCTATGCCGCGGCAAAGCTCTATGCCTACTGGACCACCGTCAACTATCGCGAAGCTTACGGGCTGCACGCATCCAACGGCATTCTTTTCAATCATGAGGGCCCGACGCGCGGCGAAACCTTCGTGACCCGCAAGATCAGCCGTGCGGTCGCCGGTATCAAGCTCGGCTTCCAGGACAAGCTCTATCTCGGCAATCTCGACGCCGAACGCGACTGGGGTCACGCGCGCGACTATGTCGAGGGCATGTGGCGCATCGTTGCCCAGGACGAAGCGGACGACTATGTGCTGGCGACCGGCGAGTGCCATACGGTGCGCGAGTTCGTCGAACGCGCCTTCGCCCATATCGGCCGCACGCTGGACTGGCGCGGCGAAGGCACCGGCGAGACGGGGGTCGACGCTGGCAGCGGCGCGGTGCTTGTCGAGATCGATCCGCGCTATTACCGGCCGACCGAGGTGCCCCATCTTCTGGGCGATCCCACCAAGGCCCGCGAGAAGCTCGGCTGGTCCCACAAGACGAGCTTTGCCGAGCTGGTGAGCGAGATGGTCGACGAGGATCTGCGCGTCGTCGCCAGAGAGCCCGACCGGTATGACCGCAGTGGATGACCACAGTGGATGAACGTGTGACGAAAAAGCCGGCTGAACCTGGCTTTTCGCTATCGGGCCGGCTGGTTTGGGTTGCCGGCCACCGCGGCATGGTGGGCGCGGCGATCATGCGCCGGCTGGAGCGCGAGGGCTGCGATATTCTGACCGTCGGTCGCGAGACGCTCGACCTCACGCGCCAGGCGCAGGTCGAGGACTGGATGGCGACGACCAAGCCCGAGGCGGTCTTTCTCGCCGCGGCGCATGTCGGCGGCATCCTCGCCAATGACAGCTATCCGGCCGATTTTCTCTACGACAATCTGGCGATCGAGGCGAACGTCATCCGCGGCGCCTGGAAGAGCGGCGTTGCCAAGCTGCTCTTTCTCGGCTCGTCCTGCATCTATCCGCGCGAGGCCGACCAGCCGATGCGCGAGGAGGCGCTGCTGACCGGGCCGCTGGAGCCGACCAACCAATGGTATGCCGTCGCCAAGATCGCCGGCATCAAGCTGGCGCAGGCGTACCGCAAGCAGTATGGCTGCGACTTCATCTCGGCGATGCCGACCAATCTCTACGGGCCGGGCGATAATTTCGACCTGGAAACCTCGCATGCCGCGGCGGCCCTCATGCGCAAGGCCCACGAGGCCAAGGCCGCCAAGCGCAGTACGCTGGAGGTGTGGGGCAGCGGCACACCGCTTCGCGAGTTTCTCTATGTGGACGATGCCGCCGACGCGCTGGTCTTTTTGATGCAGAGCTATTCGGGCTACGAGCATCTCAATGTCGGCTCGGGCGAGGAGATCGCGATCAAGGATCTGGCCCGGCTCGTCATGGAGGTGGTGGGGATCGATGGCGAGCTGCGGTTCGACGCCGCAAAGCCCGACGGCACGCCGCGCAAGATAATGGACGGCACACGGCTTGCCGCGCTCGGCTGGTGCGCGAAGACGGGTCTGCGCGAGGGGCTTGCCAGCACGTATGACTGGTATCGCGCCAATGTTGCGGATGCGGCCTGAAAGCCTTACATGCTGACCAGCGTTGGGGCGTGGCCAAGCGGTCTAAGGCACCGGTTTTT
Source organism: Alphaproteobacteria bacterium (assembly GCA_035527975.1). GTDB lineage: Bacteria > Pseudomonadota > Alphaproteobacteria > JAPULJ01 > JAPULJ01 > DATKZM01. The sequence continues at coordinate 76,105 of DATKZM010000115.1, forward strand.
GGTACCGGCATTCGCAGGTTCGAATCCTGCCGCCCCAGCCATCCAGTCTGGTG
>DATKZM010000116.1:0-42815 GCA_035527975.1 Alphaproteobacteria bacterium
GCGAGAACCATGCCCGATGCGAAATTTTTCCAGACGATTTGTACGGCGTGGACAAATCGGGCAAGTACCCGATCCAGCCATGCCTGATACCTGTTTTAAGAACCTGCCGAAGCGTAACGATTTCCTGGTGCATCGTGCTTCTGGCCGGCGGCCTGCCGACGCGAGAATACTCCTGCCGATGTACCCTATATTCCTGCACCTTGCCCGCCGTGACCTGCGACAGCCCCAAGCTGCCGTAGAACGGAATGAGATAGTTGTCTAACCGGCCCTTGTTGCCTGCAACATATATCGGGCTTCTCTCGCCCTCGGTGATGACTTCGTACTCTCTCAGATACTGCTTGGCTGCGTCGCGAAATGTTTTCTCGTTGGTGATCTCGCCGCTACGCTGCTTGCCATGGAGTTCGAGATACCAGTCTTCGGCAAAATCCTTTGCCTTCGACAGACTCTGTTCCTTGGTGGTTGTCCTCCGGTTTCGACCTGCCATATAGGTCGCGCACTGCCAGCACGGACTGTTCTCTCGTTTATAGAGATGAACTTTGCCTCCCATGATGGTGTGTGTTGCCATCGGTATGCTCCGCTGCAACTGTGTGTAAATTGTGTAAGCTTTGTGTAATACAAAATTTTAACCACAATCAATATTAATATATTGTTTTCATTATATTTTTTATGCCTATGGAAGAATTTTGATGGATTTTAAGTCCGTTGCGTCTACCAGTTCCGCCACGCCCGCTTCGCGCACGGTCTAGACGGTAGTGTCGCGGGCCCGCCGGTTCAAGCAGCGCCGCGCCGCAGGCCTCGATCGCCGACCCATTCATGCGCGTTGTGCGCCCGCGCCGGGCCGGATACCGTCCGCCTTCCTTTCAGCCCGGCAAGCGGCACGCACGCTCATGGCCCTCGACTTCAAGGACCGCGAGACCTGGACCCGGATCGGCTATGTGCTGTCGGTGATCTGGATGGTGGGCGTGCTCGTCGTCTCCAGCGGGAAGGCGACGCACCCGGCCTTCGACTACATCTTCATCGTGCCGCTCGTGGGCTGGACCCTCGGTCTGCTGATCGCTCGTTTCATTTGGCGCGGGCCCGACCGGCCGGGCTAGATTATTTTCCACGCTCGTGGAATTCGCGCCTGCCCGCTCCCTCACCCGCCCCGCGACAGCAGAAAGAGACTGGCCGCGGCCAGCACGACACCGACATTGACCGCGACGAGACCAAGCCGCCGCCTGCCCGTCGTTGCCTCCGGATCGCGCACCGCCTTCAGCCCGTACCACGCCGCGAGCACACCGCTGCCGGCGAGCGCACCCAGGAGGTACGGGAGGTAGGTGATCATTGCCGAACGCGGCCGCGCTTTGCGCGCTCAGTCGTCGGGGTCTTCGACCGGCGTTTCGCCCAACGCACGGATGAGCTCGCCGACCTCGCCTTGCGCGCGTTCCAGCGCCGCCGCGTCGGTCCCGCGCAGCACCAGGCTGGTGCCGAACCGGCCTTTGCGGAAAAACGGATAACTGCCGATATCGATATCGGCATAGCGGTCCTGGATCGCGCCAAGCCCTTCGGCAACCGCCCCCTCGGGCAGAAACGCGCGAACCGAGCGCGAGAGCACCGGCGCGCCGCCGACCAGATTGTGCCGCAATCCCTCGAGCATCGCCTGCATGATCATCGGCACGCCGGCCATCACGTAGACATTGCCGATCTGAAAGCCGGGCGCGCCGCTTACCGGATTGTCGATCAATGTGGACCCCTCGGGCACATCGGCCATCTTGAGCCGCGCTTCGTTGAGATCTTCGGGCTTGTGCTGGCGCTGCATGATCGCCAGCGCGTCGGGGTGCCGGTGAAGCGCAACGCCAAAAGCCTTGGCGATCGCGGCAGCAGTAATGTCGTCATGGGTCGGCCCGATGCCGCCGGTGGTGAAGACATAATCGAACAGCGCCCGGCAGGAGTTGACCGTCTCCACGATCGTTTCCTCGATGTCGGGGATCACCCGCGCTTCTGTCAGCCGGACGCCCCATTCGCTCATCCGCTCGGCGATGAAGCTGAGGTTCTTGTCCTTGGTGCGCCCGGAGAGGATTTCGTTGCCGATGATGATCAGGCAGGCGGTGACCGTCTCGGACTTGGCGTTGTCGGACGGGCTGCCGGTATCGTTCGAAGTATCGCTTGGTGTGACCATGGGTGCTGTCTGTCGCGAGGAGGGACGTTGCATCATACCGCACCGCACGATCATCGCGAAAGCGCCGGTCATGTTGATGACGCAGGCGGGCGACGGTAGGATCCGCCGGCCATGCGTTTTGCAGACCCCCTTCGCCGCGGCCGCCTCATCAAGCGCTACAAGCGCTTCCTCGCCGATGTCCGGTTCGACGATGGCGCCGAGGTAACCGCGCATTGCCCAAACCCCGGCTCGATGCTCTCGGTCAGCGACCCGGGGTCAGCGGTCTGGTTGTCGCGATCGGACAACCCCAAGCGTAAGCTCGCACACACGCTGGAAATTATCGAAACGCCGGGCGGTCTGGTCGGCGTCAATCCCAACCGCGCCAACGATCTGGTGCGCGAGGCGATCGCCGACGGGCAGATCGCGGCGCTTGCCGGCTACGGCGCCATCCGGCGCGAGGTACGCTATGGCACCAATTCGCGCATCGACCTGCTGCTTGAGGACGACGACCGCCCCGACTGCTATGTCGAGGTCAAGAGCGTCACCATGCGGCGCGATGAGGATCCGGTGGGCCTTGCGGAGTTTCCCGACGCGGTCACCAAGCGCGGCGCCAAGCATCTAGCTGAACTCAGCGATATGGCGGCCAAGGGAGCCCGCGCGGTGATGCTGTTCCTCGCCCAGCGAGGCGATTGCGGGCGTTTCGCGGTGGCGGCCGATATCGATCCCGGCTACGCGGCGGCGTTCGGGCAAGCGGCGGCGGCCGGGGTGGAAATGCTGGCGTTTCGCTGCGCTATCAGCCCCGAAGGGATCGCGGTAACCGATGCCATCGAAATTGCCCTTTGATATGACCCTTTGGTGCGGCGGCGAGGCATCGCGCGTTAACAATTTGCACTCAGAAGTCGCGCGATAATAGGCCGCGACTTGCATTGCTTTCGGCGAAGGCGTTCAATGCACGGCACCTGACTTGCGGTGCACCGACGAACCCCCATTTCCACTATTGAGCCCCCCTTTCAGCGCAATACCGCCCCATGAACCAACAAGATATCGTCACAGCAGCTTCTGAGACCCGATCGGTAAAGCTGCACGGCCCCGAAGGGTTCGACGGCATGCGGCGCGCTGGACGCCTTGCGGCCGAAACGCTCGACATGATCACGCCCTATGTCCAGCCCGGGGTTACGACGGGCGAGCTCAACCGCTTGTGCCACGAATACACTCTCGATCACGGAGCGATTCCCGCGCCGCTCAACTATCGCGGCTTCCCGAAATCGATCTGCACCAGCGTCAATCACGTCGTCTGCCATGGCATCCCGAGCGACACCAAACGGCTGAACGAAGGTGACATCATAAATATCGACGTCACCCCGATCGTCGACGGCTGGCACGGCGACACCAGCCGAATGTTTCCCGTGGGCGAGATCAAGGTATTGCCTCAACGGCTGATCGAGATTACCCACAAGGCGATGATGCTGGGCATCGAAACGGTCCGTCCGGGATCGCGCCTTTCGGAAATCGGCAGGGTTATCCAACAGTATGTCGAGGGCGAGCGTTTCTCCGTGGTTGAAGAGTTTTGCGGCCATGGGCTGGGTCAAATTTTCCACGACGCGCCCAGCGTGCTGCATTTTCATACGTCGCGACTTCGCGGCGGGCGCGGCGGGGGCGAACTTGCCTATGCGCCGGGCCACGATCTGGCATTCCAGGAAGGCATGATATTGACCATCGAACCGATGGTGAATGCCGGGCGTCCCGACACGTTTATCCTGCCCGATCGCTGGACCGCGGTTACCAAGGACAAGAAGCTTTCCGCCCAGTTCGAGCATTCGATCGGCGTTACCGCCGAACGGGTCGAGATATTCACACTCTCCCCCGGGGGCCTGCACAAGCCGCCCTACAACCTGACTTGATAGCGAAATCGTGACCCCTGCGGGGGCTTGGATTCGGCGATGCCGCGCGCGATAGTAGCAGGTGATTCCACAACCCGTACCGGGGCCGGCTCGCGCCCTGCGCGACTGCGGGGATTCCATGAGACGGCGGATCAGGCGCGTTGCAGCAATTGCAGCCCTCACAGTGGCGGCCGGCGCTTTGGCTTCCTGCGCGAACGGGCCGGCCTCAGGGTCCGCGCAAGGTACAGAGTATGAGAATGGCGCTATCGAGGCGATCGACCGCGGCGGCCGCAAGATACGCCTGACGCCGCGATCGGCAATCTCCATCGCCTTCCGATCGTGGCGGCGCAAGAACTACGGCAATGCGATCCGGCTCGCCAACCACGCTATCAACTCCGGCCAGTTGCAGCCACGCGGGCTGTCGCTGGCATATTTCGTTCGTGGCTTGGCCCACCATTCGACCAACCGTTATTCGGCCGCGACCGCGGACTACACCGCTTCGGTCAAGAGCGATCCGACCAACCACCACGCCTATCACTCGCGAGCGCTGGTCCGCACCATCCAGAACGACAATCTGGGCGCGATCGCCGATCTGAGCGCCGCCATCCGTATTCGCCCGACCTTCAATTCGCACTACATCAGAGGGCTGGTGAACCTGCGGCTGCGGCGGGTCGACGATGCCTATTTGGATGCCACTACCGTCCTCTCCATGCATCCCAACGGCTATCACGGCTATTATCTGCGCGGACTTGCCCGGCATTTTCGCGGACAGCGCCAGCTTGCGGCGGGCGACTATCGCCGTGTGTTGAAAATCAATCCGCGCCACAAGGGCGCCCAGCGGGCGCTGCGTATCGTCGGCCGGGGGCTAGAGGGCCCACCGGGCCAGCGCCCGGACGTACGCTTGTTGCCGATCAGCGCGACTATCGCGCACTGACGCCGTTCAAGGCCAGCGCCCCGGCTGGGCTCTACAGGCAGGTCTGATTAACCGCGTGTGAGAATTTGCTTGCCTGTATTCCCGCGTTTGGCGAGTTTTGGCCCCAAATGACGGCAGAGAGCGAAAAGAAACCCAAGCCGCACTATCACGGCCACCGGCAACGGCTGCGCTCGCGGTTCCTCGATTCGGGCGGCGAGGCGCTGGCCGATTACGAGCTGCTTGAGCTGATGCTGTTTGCCTCAAATCCGCGCGGCGATACCAAGCCGCTCGCCAAGGCGCTGATCGAACGCTTCGGCAGCTTCCAGCGCGTCTTGAGCGCGCCGCCCCGTCAACTCGCCGAGATCAGGGGACTGGGCCAAGCGGGCATCGTCGCCATCAAGACGGCCCAGGCCGCTGCCCTGCGCCTGGCCAAAGCCGAGGCGATGGAGCGTCCGGTGATGGCGTCCTGGAACAAGGTGCTCGACTATTGCCGGGCGAGCATGGCCTACGAGACGCGCGAGACCTTCCGCCTGCTGTTCCTCGACCGCAAGAATCGGCTGATCGCCGACGAGGTTCAGCAACGCGGCACCATTGACCACACGCCGGTCTATCCCCGTGAGGTCGTGGGCCGCGCCCTGGAGCTGGGCGCCGCCGCGCTGATCATGGTGCACAACCATCCCTCGGGCGACGCCACGCCCTCGCGCGCCGATATCGAGATGACCGAGGCGGTGAAGGCGGCGGCCGAAAAGCTCGGCATCGCACTCCACGACCACATCGTCATCGGCAGCAGCGATCACACCTCGATGAAGGGCATGGGATTGATCTGACAGCGGGTCTTACTGCCGCGCGGACCAAGCACTCACGGCAGGGTCAGGTAGCAGGCGCGGCTGGCGAGATGGAGAACCTTGACCGACTGAAGCGGCGGCTGGCCGGCGATCAGGCGGTCAAGAAGGTTCCGGTCGACCCGGTGACTGCCGCAACAGGCGGCCGGATCCTTGATGCAATCGGGCGAGACCGCCTTGTTGATGACGTCCATATGGCGCGGCGTCGGGTTGGCGCTCGGCTGCGCGAGCATCCCGGCGACGGTCCCGCGCGGGCGCTGCTCGCGGGCCGCTTTGTCGGCGCTCGATCCCGTTGCCGGAGCGGCCCGTTGGAACGAGCGTTTCTCCGCCTCTTTCGTTTTGGGCTTTTGGGGCGCCGCGAAATTCGATCCGATCTGGCTGCGGCCGAGGATGACCACCGCGTCCCGCAATTCGCTGCTGAGTGGCACGATCGCCGTGTTCAGCACCGCCACATCCTTGCCGGCCTTGGCGTCCTTTGCGGTCCTGGCAGTGTTTCGCGTGGCACCCGACTGTCTCTCTTTACCACCGGCTCGGCCAGCGATTGTGGGCGGGCGCGGGACCATGCGACGCCGGTCCGCTTTTGGCTTTGGCGCCTCGACCGTTAGGGAAGGCAGCATCCGTTTGGCCGGCTCGGCCGCCCGCTCTTGAGCCTGCTCCTTGGCCCGTTCCGGCTTTGCCTTGGCTTCGGCCGCTGGCTTGGACAGGGCCTTGCCGGCATCGCCTTCGCTCTGAAGAGCCGGCCGCTCGGTCAGCATGTCCGGTCCGATCACGGCCACAACGACGACGACGGCGAGGACCGGCAACGAGGCGGCGAGCCAACGCCGGGCGGGCACCGGCGAGCCGAACAGCCGCGTAATAAGACCAGGTTTTGTGGCCGTGCGATCGCGTCCAGGCAAAGCGCCGGACGGCGCCGGCACGGCGTCATAGTCGGCGGCGAAGGCCGGTGGCAGCACGAGACTGCTTTCCAGTGCCGCCTCGCGCGCCAAGGTGGCCGCGTCGACCTGCTGGCGCAGAACATGCGATCCGGCCAGCCGCGTTTCGAGCGCCGCGCGCGCGCCAGCATCCAGGGCGTCGTCCAGATAAGCGGAAATGAGGCCATCATCAAGCGGCTCTGCAGGGAGCGGCCCGGCGGACGCGTCGGCCCCCGCCGCATCGAGGATCTCCAATACCTCTCGGCGCAAGGCGTCGCGCGGGCCCGCCTCGTCACCGTCCCCGGCGGGGCCCTCGAAAAGCTGGTTCAACAAGGGATCGTCCTTCGCTCGGGCCATCAGCCACTCCTTGAGGAGAAAAGACGGACAAGCTCGGGGGCTTCCGCATTGGTCCCCACTTCGCCTTTTTCGATCATTTTCCTGGCCTTTCGGACCGCGCGCTCCTTGATCCGGCGCACCGCGGTGAGCGTGCGGCCGGACGCCCGCGCGACCGCGCTCATATCGTCATGCTCAAGCCAGAGGATCAGGATGAGGCGCTCCTCCTCATCGAGCCGCGCCAGCGCGTTCGCGGCCAACATCGCGCGTTCCGCATCTTCGAGCGCCGCCTCGGGCGAAAGTTCTTGGCCGGGCAGATCGAGCTCCCCCGCCTCCCCGTCTGGTCCGATTTGGGAGAGCGATTCCTTGGCCGGACGGCCCCGTCTGCCCGGCGCGAACGTTCTGTAAACCCGGTCAATTGCCGCCTCGACCCGCTCGATCGGCTGCTCGACCAAGCGGGCAGCGACCTCGCCCGCCGACATGCTGTCGCGGTCCATCATCTGGAAAACGGTTTGCTCCAATTGATCGAGCTTCTTGATCGCCTCGGGCGGCCGCCAGCGCTGATATTCACGCCGGTGCTCGTCGAGCGCCCAGTTGGCCAGCACCCGATTCAGCAGATACCAGGCAAAGCTCGCATCGCCGCTGCCGGTATAGGCGCGCACGGGCTGATAGCGCTTGCCGATCAGGTGGGCTGCGAAATCGTTGTACAGGTCCTCAAGATCGCGGCCGCTCGGCAGGGTCCGACCGGGCACGAGGCGGAAGCGGCGTTGAAGCCGGGCACGGATCTCGGTCTTGAAGCGGCGCTCAAAGGCGCTCCAGGCCACGGCCGCGTCATGCCCGAAGAGCGCCGCCAGGCGCGCGCCCAGAATGCCATCGGCGACGATGGCGACAAAGCTCTCCACGCCGCCGCCCTTGAAGCGTTTGAGCGCGGCGCAGTCGTCGGCCTGCAGCTCGAGGAGCAGGTTCCGCGCCTCGCTCGCCGCAAAGGGATCCTCGAAATAGCGCCGAGCCGTGCGATAGAGCGGATCGCGGATCCGCGTCTTGAAGTCCGCCCACGCCGCCTCGTCACCATCAATGACGGCGGCGATCAGGGACGCGTCTTGCACACGCTGGTTGGCGGAGGGGTGGTTCATGGCATCGCTCGGGCGCCCCGATATAGCACATTGTCGGGCAATGGCTCGCCCGGCGTCGATTTCGCCGATGAGGAAATTGGTCTAGTCTGTGCATACGACACACGACGCAAAGCTATGGCGGCAATCGGCTCCAAACTATGGCTCACGGAGGGCACGTGCCATGAGCATTCTTCAAACTCTCGCGCGGACCGAATATGACGGCATCGTCAACGTCAATCCCGCGCTGGTCGACTGGCGGCCGATCGAAGGCAACCCGGGCAACTACATCAAGGTGCTCAACATTGACGAGGGGCATCATCGCGTCGATTTTCTGTTCCGCCAGGATCCGCTCAAACGCTTTACGAAGCATACCCACCGCTGCGTGGTCGCCACGGTCACCCTGCAGGGCGAATGGGGGTATCTGGAGGGCGAAGAGAAGCTGTTCAAGGGCTGCTACGCTTACGATCCGCCCGGTACCGCGCATACGCCTTACGCCACCGAGCAGGGCATGGTCGTCTTCGCCAGCTTTCACGGGAGCGATCCCGTCTTCCTCGACTATCTCGACGAAGAGGGCAAGGTGACCGGCCAAATGGATATCGACTGGTTCAAGGCGTACGCAGGCGCTTGAGCTTACTCTGACGCCTGATCGGGCATTGGCGCTCGACCGGACGCCGCACGGCGAATGGCCGGCCCGCGGGCTTTCTTTCGCCGGCCCGTCGGCTATGATCCGCCCGCGCCTTTCCCTTTCGAAGCATTAGCCATGATACCGCGTTATTCCCGCCCCGAGATGGCCGCGATCTGGGAGCCGGCCAACCGCTTCCGCATTTGGCTTGAGATCGAGATCCTCGCCGCCGAGGCCCAGGCCGAGCTCGGCGTGATCCCGAAATCCGCCGCAGAGAGCGTGCGCGCCAAGGCCAAGACGCTCTATGACGAGACGCGCATCGCCCGGATCGACGAGATCGAGCGCGAGGTCAAGCACGACGTCATCGCCTTTCTGACCGAGCTTGCCGAGCAGGTCGGCGACGACGCCCGCTTCATCCATCAGGGCATGACCTCGTCGGACGTGCTCGACACCTGCCTCTCGGTCCAGCTCACCCAGGCCGCCGACATTCTGCTTGCCGATCTCGACGCGCTTATGATGGCGCTGAAGACGCGCGCGCGCGAACACCGCGACACCCCTTGCATCGGCCGCAGCCACGGCATCCACGCCGAGCCCACGACCTTCGGGGTCAAGCTCGCCGGGCACTATGCGGAGTTCGCGCGCAATCGGGAGCGCCTTGAGGCTGCCCGCGCGGAGATCGCGACCTGCGCCATCTCGGGCGCCGTCGGCACCTACGCCAATATCGATCCGGCGGTGGAAGCGCATGTCGCCGCCAAGCTGGGCCTCGCCGTCGAGCCGGTTTCCAGCCAGGTGATCCCGCGCGACCGGCACGCGATGTTCTTCGCCACCCTGGGCGTCATCGCCAGCTCGGTGGAGCGCCTCGCGGTGGAGATCCGCCATCTCCAACGCACCGAACTGCGCGAGGCCGAAGAGTTTTTCTCGCCCGGCCAGAAGGGCAGCTCGGCGATGCCCCACAAGCGCAATCCGATCCTGACCGAGAACCTCACCGGCCTCGCCCGCGTGGTGCGCGCCGCCGTGGTGCCGGCGCTGGAAAACGTGGCGCTGTGGCACGAGCGCGATATTTCGCATTCCTCGGTCGAGCGCATGTTCGGCCCCGACGCCACGGTCACCCTCGACTTCGCGCTGGCGCGGCTGGCTGGCGTGGTGGAAAAGCTCGTCGTCTATCCCGACAACATGATGGCCAATCTGGAACGCCTCGGCGGGCTCCATGATTCGCAGCGCGTGATGCTGGCGCTGACCCAGAAAGGCATGAGCCGCGAGGACGCCTACCGCGCCGTGCAGCGGAACGCCATGGCGTCCTGGGAGGGCAAGGGCAGTTTTGGCGAACTACTGAAGGCGGACGCAGAGATCGGCGCGCATATGACGGCGGATGAGATCGCGGCGCAGTTCGGTCTCGATTACCACCTGAAACACGCCGCCACGATCTTCAAGCGTGTCTTTGGCAGTGAGGACGCCGCCTGACCGGCTCCGTTTTCGCGCCAAAGCGGTTGCACCTCGATCCACTTTGACGCAGGTTTGGGCCTCTCCATCAGAGCACCGCACGGTGCCGCGAGCCAAAGTCCGCCCAAGAAAAACCTCATGGCCATCGAACACCGTTCCGCCCTAACGCCCGGCTATCGCCTCCACGAATACCAGATCGAGAGCGTGCTCGGGCATGGCGGCTTCGGCATCACCTATCTCGCCACCGACACCCACCTCCACAAGAAGGTGGCGATCAAGGAATTCCTGCCCAACGATGTCGCCGTGCGCGTCGATGGCTCCACGGTGGAAGCCAAATCCTCCAGCGACGTGGACACCTTCCAATGGGGCCTGGAGCGTTTCACCCAGGAAGCCCAGACACTAGCCCGCTTTCGCCATCCCAACGTTATCCAGATCAGCCGGTACTTCGAGGCCAACGGCACCGCGTATTTCGTGATGGACTACGAGGACGGCGAGAGCCTGAAGGAGATCCTCCAGACGGCCGACACGCTGCCGCAATCGGAGATCGAGGAGATGCTCCATCCTCTTCTCCACGCCCTTGACGCGGTTCACCATGCGGGCGTTCTACATCGCGACATCAAGCCGGGGAACATCTATATCCGCGCCGACGGCACGCCGGTGCTGCTCGACTTCGGCGCTGCCCGCCAGGCGCTCGGCGAGAAAAGCCAGAGCCTTACCAGCATCTTCACGGCCGGCTACGCGCCGTATGAGCAGTACTACTCCGGCGGCAATCAAGGGGTCTGGACCGACATCTATGCCCTGTCGGCCGTGCTCTACCGCTGCGCCACCGGCAAGGCGCCTCCCGAAGCGCCGGCGCGTGTGCTCGAGGACACGATCGTTCCAGCCAGCGTCGCCGCCAGGGGCAAATACGACGACGCTTTTCTGGCCGCGATCGATGCCGGGCTCGGCGTCCGCGCCGAGGAGCGCCCGGCCGATATCAACACCTGGCGCGCCATGTTCGGCGGCGCGGCAGCACAGGACGCGCAGACCAAACCCGGCATCGTCCAGCAGGCCACGCCCACCGCCCGGCGACCCATGGGCGCCAAGCGCGGCGGCAAGCGCGGGAGCAAGCGAGCCGGGCCAGCCGGCACGGGCATGTCGCCGGCGCTCAAGTGGTCGATCATGGGCGGCAGCGGCGCCCTGGTTGCGGCCGGCGTCGTCGCAGCCGTCTTGCTGATCCCCGGTGACGGGCCGACCGGCAGTGGCGGCACCACAACGGCGAGCACCGGTATCGGCGGTCCGGTCAGCAACGTCGCCGATCCACCGCGCCATCAATGCGACGATCTCGCCGCCGATCCGTGGGATCCCGCCAAGAAGGGCCAGGGCGTCCCGTTGGGCGGGATCGACGGCCGCACCGCCGCAATCTGCAAGGCCGCGGCCGAACGCTACCCGCGGGCACCACGCATGATGGTCCAGTATGCGCGCGCAATGTTTAGGGGAAACCGCCCCTCCGAGGGTGTGCGCTGGGCGCGCCGCGCGGCGGAGGCCGGCAGTGCCTCGGGCGCCTTTCATCTGGGGGTCGCCTATCGCCATGGGCACGGGATCGCGCCCAGCGACAGTGAAGCACGGCGCTGGTTCAAAAGCGGCGCCGACAAGAACCACGCGCTGGCGCTCTACGAGCTCGCCACCCTTGATATCAACGCGGTGGCCGGACCGCGCGACTACACCAGCGGCGCCAATCGCATGCGCCAAGCCGCCGAGCGCGGGGTGGTCAAGGCCCAATGGCAGATGGGCCGGCTCTACCTGAACGGCTGGGGGGTTGCGAAAGACTACGTGCTGGCTGCGTCGTGGTACCGGCGCGCCGCCGAGCGCGGCCACCAGGAGGCGCAGGCCGATATCGCGTATGCCTATTTGAATGGGCGGGGCACCGCAAAGAACGCCCGTATTGCCGCCGACTGGTATCGCAAGGCCGCGCGTCAGGGCAATGCCCGCGCCTATTTCGAACTCGGCCGGATGTACGAATTCGGGCTCGGCGCCCAAAAGAACCTGGTGGCGGCCCGCGCTTTCTACGCACGCAGCGCCAACAAAGGCCACGCCGGCGCGCAGAACAATCTCGGCACGCTCTACTACCATGGCAAGGGCGTGGCCCGCGATTACGGGCAAGCCGTGCGCTGGTTCCGCAGGGCCGCCGATCGCGGCTCAACGACGGCGATGCACTGGATGGGGCTTTGCTATCTGGAGGGATATGGCCTCGCCAAGAACAACGAAGAGGCCTATTTCTGGCTGGCGCTTTCGGTCAGCAAGGGTGACAACCGGGCCCTCACGCGGCGCAACCGCGCGTCCGCTGCCCTGTCGGCCGGCCGCCGCGCCGCCATCGATCAACGGGTATCGCGCTGGCGCGTACGCCGCTGAGGGGCGTTATATTCACTTACTTGGGAGCAGTGCCGGTCAGCCGCCGGTGACCTCTTCCATGATTTGGCGGCGGGCGACCTCCATCAGATCGTCCATCTGCTTGCGCACCTGAGGCCGGCTCTTGTCGACGCCCTTGGCCGACAGATCGCCCAGGACTTTGCGCAGCACATCGTCATCGCCCGGCTCATCGAAATCGCTCTCGATCACCTCGCGCGCATAAGCCGACGCATCATCGCCTGAGAGGCCCAGCAGCTCCGCCGCCCATAGTCCGAGCAGCTTGTTACGGCGGGCTCCGACCTTGAATTGCAGCTCCTGATCGTGCTTGTACTTGGCCTCGAACCCTTTTTCCCGCTCGTCGAACGTGGTCATCGACGATGCTCCTTCCCTGTTAGCCCTGCCGCTGCTCTATCGGACCATTCTCGCTCAAAAGCCCGGCCGCAGCGTGTCTCTCATACGGCCTCTTATATAGTAAGGCCCGCGGCCGGGTGGTATTCAAAAAGCCATGTGCACAGTCGTTATCCTGCGACGACCCGGCCATCGCTGGCCGGTTTTGATCGCCGCCAACCGCGACGAGATGCTCGACCGTCCCTGGGCGCCGCCGGCGCGGCACTGGCCAGACCGCCCCGACGTCGTGGCCGGGCGCGACGAGCTGGCCGGCGGCACCTGGCTGGGCATGAATGATGAGGGCGTCGTCGCGGCGGTGATGAACCGTCCGGGCTCGCTCGGCCCCGCCGACGACAAGCGCTCGCGCGGCGAGCTGGTGCTGGAAGCGCTTGACCATGCCGAAGCCAGGGAGGCCGGCGATGCGCTCGCCCATATCGATCCCCGGGCCTACCGGCCGTTCAATCTCGTTATTGCCGATGCGCACGACGCCATTTGGCTGCGCAGCGACCCCGATGCGGGGCCGGGGCGGGTCGAAGCCTTCGCCGTGCCAGAAGGTCTTTCGATGCTGACATCGCACGACCGCAACGATCTGCACTCCGACCGCATCCGCACCTATCTGCCGCGCTTCGAGGCAGCATCCGCGCCCGACCCGGATGGCGGCGACTGGATGGGCTGGGAACGCCTTGTGGCCAGCCGCGATATGGGCGAGATCGGCGGCGCGCCTTCGGCGATGAACATCGTCACCGAATTTGGCTTCGGCACGGTTTCCTGCTCGCTGATCGCCCTGCCCGCGCTCGATGCCGACGACGCTCGCCCGATCTGGCGTTTCGCTGCCGGCCGGCCCGACGAGGTCCCATTTGCGCCGGTGACGCTTTAGCGGCCGGATATTCCGCGCGGTCCCAGCCCTATCCAGAAGGGGCGCTCGAGAAGAAAGCCAGCGCAATGATGCCAACGAACGCGGCGATCATCCCCAGCCCTATGATCAACCGCTTGTTACGGGAGAGCGGTGGGCCGAATTCGCGTTCCTCGGGAGGCTCGGTCATGGCATCATCCGGCAGGCATCAGGGAAAACCTACACCTAGCCTAACCGGCTCGTCGATCGAGCGCCAGATACCGATCAATCGGGAAGGTCCCCCAACTCGGCACGCCGCGGCCCGTTGTCGCGACCGAGGTCCGGTGCTATATCAAAGCCACCGCCGGCCACCCAATCCGGGCTCAGTCCCGGCGGAACAAGCCAGGAACGGCCCACTCATGACCCGACGCAGACAGATTTACGAAGGCAAGGCCAAGGTCCTCTTCGAGGGACCCGAACCCGGCACTTTGATCGCCTATTACAAGGACGATGCCACCGCCTTCAACGCCAAGAAAAAGGGCGTTATCAGCGGCAAAGGGGTGCTCAACAACCGCATCTCCGAATACCTGATGCTCAAGCTCGCCGATATGGGGATACCGACGCATTTCATGCGCCGCCTCAACATGCGCGAACAGCTCGTTCGCGAGGTCGAGATCATTCCGATCGAGGTGGTGGTTCGGAACATCGCCGCCGGCTCGATTTCCAAGCGCCTCGGCATCGAGGAAGGCGAGAAGCTGCCCCGCTCGATCGTGGAATACTACTACAAGAGCGACGAGCTCGACGATCCGGCGGTCTCCGAGGAGCACATCACAGCCTTCGGCTGGGCCACCCCGCAAGACCTCGACGACATCCTGGCGCTGGCGCTCCGCATCAACGATTTCCTTTGTGGGCTGTTTCTCGGCGTCGGTATTCGCCTAGTCGACTTCAAGCTCGAATTCGGGCGCCTTTGGGATGAAGACCAGATGCGCATCGTGCTCGCCGATGAGATCACGCCCGACAGCTGCCGCCTCTGGGACGTGGAGACCAACGAGAAGCTCGACAAGGACCGCTTCAGGCGCGACATGGGCGGTGTCGAAGCCGCCTATCAGGAGGTCGCGCGGCGGCTCGGCATCACGCCCGAGGCCGGCCCCCAGGACATCAAGGGCCCGACGCTGGTCCAATAGCCCGTCGCCAACCGAAAGAACTAGGACGAAAGACGCAGCTCCGTGAAGGCCCGCATTCACGTTACGCTCAAAGCCGGCGTGCTCGACCCGCAAGGCAAGGCGATCGCTAATGCCCTCGATGCGCTTGGCTTCGGCGGCGTTGAGGAGGTGCGCCAGGGCAAGTATATCGAGATCGACCTCGCCGAAACCGACACCACCAAGGCGCAGGCCGAAGTTGAGGCGATGTGCCAGAAGCTGCTCGCCAATACCGTGATCGAGAACTACACGATCAAAATCGAAGCATGAGCGCGCGGGCGGTGGCCGGCGCGGTGAACGAGTTGACCGACCAGCGACCGCCTCTGTCCGCCATCATCTTCAACCCGGGCATCGTGCGGCGCTCGCTGATCGTCGCCATCATCGTCGGCACCATCCTGAACTTGATCGCCCAGGGCGATTTTTTGCTCGATGGCCAACCGCTCAATTTCTGGAAGATCTGCCTCACCTATTGCGTCCCCTATTGCGTCGCCACATACGGCGCGGTATCCGCGCGGTTGGAGACCTACCGAAAACAGGCTGCGACCGCTGCAAAGGACCTCGCATGAAGTCTGCGATCGTCGTTTTTCCCGGCACAAACCGCGATCGCGACATGGCGGTCGCCCTGGAACACGCCTCCGGTAAGCCGCCGGCGATGGTCTGGCATGCCGACACTGAACTGCCGAAAGTCGATCTGATTGTGGTGCCTGGCGGTTTTGCTTATGGCGACTATCTGCGCGCAGGCGCCATGGCCGCGCATTCGCCGATCATGCGCGAAGTCGTGAAAGCAGCCGGCGGCGGCACCGCCATCCTCGGCGTCTGCAATGGCTTCCAGGTGCTGACCGAGGCGGGCCTTCTGCCGGGCGCGCTGATGCCCAATGCCGGCCTCAAATTTGTCTGCCGCGACGTTGGGGTGCGGGTGGAGAACAGCCAGACGCTGTTCACCTGCCGTTACGAAACCGGCGCCACGCTGCGCTTCCCGGTGGCACACCACGATGGCAACTACTTCGCAGGCGACGACGTGCTCGACCGCCTCGAAGCCGAGGGCCGGATCGCCTTCCGTTACGCGCCGCTCGACGACGAGGCCGATGGTGCCGTCAACGGCAAAGAAAATCGGCGCATCAACCCCAACGGTTCAGCCCGCGACATCGCCGGCATCTTCAACGAGACCAAGACCGTACTCGGCCTGATGCCGCATCCGGAGAACGCGATAGAGGCCGCGCTTGGCGGCGAGGACGGGAAAGGCCTGTTTCAGGGCATAGCCGAGGCACTTGGGTGAGCGCCGGTCCCGCGCGCGCCGCGGCCATCCTTGGAGGCTCGCCCCTTGCAGGGCTCGCACCTCAGGATGAGCGCGAGCGAGCCTCGAAGAATGGCCGCCTACAGCCAAAGTCTCGCGACCACGGTGGACTGCCGGGATGAACGCGCTATAAACCGGCTCATGTCCGACGCCGCCCTTGCCATCACCCCAGACCTCGTCGCCGAACACGGCCTCACACCCGAAGAATACGGCCGCGTGCTGGCGATCCTCGGCCGCGAGCCGAGCATCACCGAGCTCGGTATCTTCTCGGTGATGTGGTCGGAGCACTGTTCTTACAAGTCCTCGCGCAAGTGGCTCGCCACCCTGCCGACCGAAGGCCCGCACGTCATCCAGGGGCCCGGCGAGAATGCCGGCGTGGTCGATATCGGCGACGGCCTTGCGGTGATCTTCAAGATCGAGAGCCACAACCACCCCTCCTACATCGAGCCCTATCAGGGGGCGGCAACGGGCGTGGGCGGCATCTTGCGCGACGTCTTCACCATGGGCGCGCGGCCGATCGCGAACCTGAATGCGCTGCGCTTCGGGGCGCCGGAGCACGAAAAGACGCGCCATCTGGTTGCCGGCGTGGTCGCGGGGATCGGCGGCTACGGCAACTGCATTGGCGTGCCAACGGTGGGCGGCGAGGTCAACTTCCATCCCGCATATAATGGCAACATTCTGGTCAACGCCATGACCGTCGGCGTGGCGTCGGCCGACCGGATCTTCTATTCGGCCGCGGCGGGCGTCGGCAATCCGGTGGTCTATGTCGGATCGAAGACCGGGCGCGATGGCATTCACGGCGCCACCATGGCCTCCGCCGAATTCGCCGATGACAGCGAGGAAAAGCGCCCGACCGTGCAGGTCGGTGATCCCTTCACCGAAAAGCTGCTGCTGGAAGCCTGCCTCGAGCTCATGGCGACCGACGCGATCGTGGCGATCCAGGATATGGGCGCCGCCGGCCTTACCTCCTCATCGGTGGAGATGTCGTCGAAGGGCGGCGTCGGCATCGAGCTCGACCTCGACGTTACGCCCCAGCGCGAGAGCGCCATGACGCCCTACGAGATCATGCTGTCGGAGAGCCAAGAGCGCATGCTCATGGTTCTGAAACCCGGCCGTGAGGACGAAGCACGCAAGATCTTCGAGAAATGGGAGCTCGATTTTGCGGTGATCGGCCGGCTCACCGATGACGGCCATCTGCGCGTGCGCATGCACGGCCAGACCGCCGCCGATATCCCGGTCGACCCGCTGGTCTCCGAAGCCCCAGTGTACGACCGCCCGCATGCGGTGCCGATGCCGCCGCCGGCTCTCAACGCCGCGGATGTGCCCGAAGCGATGCCCGTTCGCCAGGCGTTGCTCGCGCTGATGGCCTGCCCCGATCTTGCCAGCCGGCGCTGGATCTGGGAGCAATACGACCACCTCGTGCGCGGCGAGACGGCGATCCGGCCCGGCGGCGATGCGGCCCTGGTGCGCATTGCCGACACGGCGAAGGCGCTTGCCGTCACCACCGATTGCACGCCGCGCTATTGCGCCGCCGACCCGGTGATGGGCGGCCGCCAGGCCGTCGCCGAGGCTTACCGCAATATATGCGCCACCGGCGCCACGCCGCTGGCCGTCACCAACAACCTCAACTTCGGCAATCCCGAGCGCACCGAGATCATGGGCCAGTTCGTCGGCTGTGTGACCGGCATGGGCGAGGCCTGCCGGGCGCTCGATTTTCCTGTCGTCTCCGGCAATGTCTCCTTCTATAACGAGACAAATGGCAAGGGTATCCTGCCGACCCCGGTGATCGGCGGCGTCGGGCTGATCGAGGATTGGACCCGAGCGGTGCGGATCGCCCTCCCCGCGGGACACACACTGGTCCTGCTGGGCGCAACGGCGGGCTGGCTTGGCGCCTCGCTCTACTTGCGCGAACTTTCGGCCCGAGAGGACGGCGCCCCGCCGCCGGTCGATCTCGGCGCTGAACGGCGGACCGGCGCAGTGGTGCGGAAACTGATTGCCGACGGCATGGCGGCGGCCTGTCACGACGTCTCCGATGGCGGCCTGCTGGTCGCCGCGGCCGAGATGGCGCTTGCCGGCCGTACGGGCCTCACTTTAACCAAGCCGGAGGATACGGGCCCGGCCCATGCCTACTGGTTCGGCGAGGACCAGGGCCGCTATCTGGTCGCAACGCAAGACCCAGGCGCCGTGCGCAAGGCCGCGGCCGCCGCCGGGATCGAGGCCAGCATACTTGGCATGGCCGGCGGAGATGCGTTGACCGTCGATGGTTTCGACCCTATATCGATTTCTGAGTTGCGGCGGGTGCACGAAGCCTGGCTGCCTGATTTCATGGCGACGCCCTGAAGGCAACGAGCGACAGGAGACGACCGCGAATGGCGATGGCCGCCGACGAGATCGAGCGCATGATCATGGCAGCGCTGCCCGACGCCGAGGTCACGATCCAGGACCTTGCGGGCGATGGCGACCATTATTCGGCGACCATTGTCTCCGGGGCCTTTACGGGCAAGTCGCGCGTTCAGCAGCACCAGCTCGTCTATGCCGCGCTGCAAGGCCGCATGGGCAACGAGCTTCATGCACTCGCGCTCAACACACGGGCGCCGGACGCCTGATCCGCCTCCTCCTCAGTAAGAAGGGACCGACCATGAACGATACGCCCAGCACGACCGACAACCCGGTCTTCAGCCAGATCAAGCAGGAACTCGATGCCAACGACATCGTCCTTTTCATGAAGGGCACGCCGGTCTTCCCGCAATGCGGCTTCTCAGCCACCGTGGTTCAGGTGCTGTCGCATCTGGGGGTCCAATTCAAAGGCGTCGACGTGCTGGCCGATCCTGATGTGCGCGACGGGATCAAGGAGTTTTCCAACTGGCCGACCGTGCCCCAGCTCTACGTCAAGGGCGAGTTCGTCGGCGGCTGCGATATCATCCGCGAGATGTTCCAGACCGGCGAGCTGCAGACGTTCCTGAAGGATAAGGGCCTCCAACCCCAGGCTTGACGCGCCGGGCGGAGCTCCCCAGGGCCGAACGCAGAGCCTGGACAGACGTGAATTTGCTGCTGCTGGCGCCGAAAACTTAGCTATCGCTTAACCACGTTTAGTTCCAATGCTTTACGAGGCCGCACCGGCGATCTAACGTCGCTGTGGCCTCTTGGCATGGGGCGGCAGGGTCTACCCCAGGAAGGGTGCCGGATGGACCGGTGGCGGCGGCAAATCGGCAGCTTGGCGATTGCGCTGGCAGTAATGTCGGCGTCATTCTCGGCGTTCCAGGCTGGCGCGGGCGAGATGTCGAATGCGGAGATCCTGCGCAATTTCGACGTAATCGCCTTTCAGAACGAGGTTCGGCATATCCCCAACCCACGGGTCACAAAGTGGGTTCGGCCGATACGCGCCTATAAGCAATTCGATGTGACCATCGCGCCGGAGATCGAGGATTTTCTCGACAAGCATATGGAGCGCCTGGCCGAGGTCACCGGGCTCGACATCGAGTATGTCGATGATGCGCAGAGCGCAAACTTCCTGATCATATTCACCGGCCGCGCGGACTATCTGTCCACCGCCCTCAAGCATGTGAAACCAGGTGTGCGCGGCGTGCCGCGCGGCATCGCGCGCCGGCTTCGCCGCACCAACTGCCTCGGGGTGTTCAGCGTGCGTCCATCGAATGCGGAGCTGGAGCGTGCGGTTGTCGTGATCCCTGTCGACCATGCCCAAAAACATGGGCTCATGACGCGCTGCATCGTGGAAGAGACCACGCAGTCGCTTGGACTGCCGAACGATTCCGACGACGCGAATCCATCGGTGTTCAACGACCGAAGCAGGCTGAAGGATCTGTCCACCCATGATCTTTTGCTGCTGCGCCTGCTCTATCATCCCGAACTTGAAGTCGGCACGCCGCGACGCGCCGCCTTGCTGACCGCCGCGCGCCTGCTGCCGCAACTGCGCAACGAGTGATCCGCGACGAATGAACCGCCTCGGGTAAAGCGCCCGCTGCGTTGGTTCTACCGTTTCCCCTCACGCAATCGATGCCCTAGAGTCCGGCCTCGCTGCGCCGCCGGGGGAAGCTACAAAGTTGCACAACCGATGGCTCATTCTGGCGGTCCTGTTCGCCGCACGGACCGCGATGGGCTTTCAGTTCCAATCGGTCGCCGCCACCTCGACCCATTTGATCGATGCGCTGTCGATCGACTACACCGCCCTGGGCACGTTGATCGGTCTTTACATGTTGCCCGGCGTGGTAATCGCGCTGCCAGGCGGGATGCTCGCAGGTCGCTTCGGCGACAAGTCGATCGCGCTTCTGGGGCTCGCCCTAATGGTCGCCGGCGGCATCATCATGGCTGCGGGCGACGACGTCATGCTGGTCGGCGCCGGCCGCCTGGTTACCGGGGTTGGCGCTGTCCTTTTCAACGTCGTCGCCACCAAGATGGTCACGGACTGGTTCATCGGCCGCGAGATCGTGACGGCCATGGCGATCCTACTGGCAAGCTGGCCGCTGGGGATCGGCGCGGCGCTGCTGTCGCTGGGCATCGTGGCGCAAGCGACCAGCCTGGCGCACGCGATGCTCGTGCCCGCGGCCTTTTGCGCGATCACCGCAATCGCCGTGGCGCTGGGATATCGTAGCCCAAAGGCCGGGGTGGCAAACCGCGAGCCGCCCGCCATCAAGGCCGTACGCCCCACGCTGCGCGAATTTCATCTGATCTGTCTCGCCGGGTGGATTTGGACCACCTACAACGCCGGCTACATCATCGTCATCAGCTTCGCGCCAGACTACCTGACGGTTCTCGGCTTCAGTGCCGCCGCGGCGGGTTTGCTGATGAGCGTCATCACCTGGATGCTGGTGCCTGCAATGCCGTTCCTGGGCGCGCTCGCAGAGCGGCTCGGCCGCCCCTGGCTGGTGATGGCAATCTCATTCGCCTTTTCAGCCGGGGCCGTGCTGGCCATTCCGATCCTCAAGGCACCGGTGCCGCTCTTTGTGATCACCGGGATTGCGTTCTCGATGGCGGCAGGCGTGATCATGACGCTGCCCGGAGCGCTGCTGCGCCCTGAAAGCCGCGCCATCGGCACCGGCATATTTTTCACCTGGTACTATTTGGGCATGGCGGGTCTGCCGCCCCTCGCCGGACTTGCCCGCGACATGAGCGGCGAGGCCGCGGCGCCGGTTGTCGTCGGCGGATTGGTTATGGCGACGACATTGATCTGGCTCGGACTGCTGCGCCTCGGCCGGTCCCGGTCACAGGCCTGAATCGAACGGGCCGCTCCCAAAGAACGCGGCCCGGATTTTTATGTGCCCCAGTCGACAGATCAGCGTGAGTAGAACTCGATCACGAGATTCGGCTCCATGGCTACCGGATAGGGCACGTCGGCGAGCTTGGGCCCGCGGACAAATGTGCCCTTCAGCCGATTGAAGTCGACATCGACATAGTCCGGTAGGTCGCGCTCCGGTGACGCGGACGCTTCCAGCACCATCGGCAACTCGCGCGATTGCTGGCGCACCTCCACAACGTCGCCGTCGCTAACGAGATAGGAGGGAATATTGACCCGCGTGCCGTTGACCAGCACATGCCCGTGGTTGACGAATTGGCGCGCGGCAAAGACGGTGGGCACGAACTTCATACGGTAGACCACCGCGTCAAGGCGTCGCTCAAGGATCTGGACGAGGTTCTCGCCAGTATCGCCCTTGCGGCGCGAAGCATCCTCGTAATAGCGCTTGAACTGGCGCTCGGTGATATTGCCGTAATAGCCCTTCAGCTTCTGCTTGGCGGAAAGCTGGATGCCGAAATCGGACGGCTTGCGCCGCCGAGCCTGGCCATGCTCGCCGGGGCCGTAAGAGCGCTTGTTGATCGGGCTCTTGGGACGCCCCCAAAGGTTGACCCCGAGGCGGCGATTGATCTTGTATTTCGCAGATTTGCGCTTGGACATTGCTGATATTCTCCCGTGTCGGACGACGGTGTTGTTCCTGTCCGGATAGGCCCCCTCAGACATATGAGCTGGCGGGGCGTCGGCTTACTCCGGGGCGTTTCCCCCAAAGCCGCCGGGCCCACTTTCTCCGGAATAAGCCCTGATATGAGGGGCCTGCCCCTCGCTGTCAACGGTTACCAAGGCTGGGCGCCCGTGACAGCGCCGCCGTCAATCCCCATATCGGCCCGTAGATGGGAGATCTGGCAGGAGGTCCGGATTGACGGAAATCTACATCGACGCCGATGCCTGCCCGGTCAAGCCGGAGGTCCTGCGGGTGGCCGAGCGCCACCGCGTGCTCGTACACATGGTCGGCAACAGCTGGCTGCGCATGGCCGCCGACAACCCATTGGTCAACAGCATAGTCGTTCCCGAGGAGGCCGACGCGGCGGACGACTGGATTGCCGAGCATATCGGCGCCGGCGACATCGCCATCACCGCCGACATTCCGCTGGCCGCGCGTTGCCTGGAGGCCGGCGCGCAGGCGATCGGTCCCACCGGCAAGCCCTTCACCGAGGCCGGCATCGGCAACGCGCTTGCCATGCGGGACTTGATGGCGCATCTGCGGGACACCGGCGCGGTCAGCGGCGGCGGGCCCGCATTCAGCAAGCAGGACCGCTCGCGGTTTCTGGGCGCGCTTGAGACCGCCATCCAGGCGGCGCTGCGGGCGGTTGGGTAACCGGCATACAATTCGGCCCCAAGGTGCACACTCAATCCCGCCAGATCAGGAAGAAATAGAAGTACCGGCTCAGCCGGTCCGGCCAGTATTGCTCGTCGCGGAAGTCGACATTCATCGACCTGAGATAGATCAGATCGCTTTTACCCTGCCGCACGATGAACACATCGTACGACGTGTCGTGAGTGGCGTAATAGTGAGTACAGAAATAGCAGGCGTGTTTTGAAACTATGCCAATGTGCTCGCAGGGGATCGAGCTGAAGGACTCGGGCGTTTTGCACTCGGCCTTCTCCGGCGGCTTCGTCACACTCAGCCGGCTCAGCTTGAATGACGGTTTTCCGCGAACAGCGAGGGCTCGGTCCCGCGCCTGCAGGATACCGAAATCCCGCCCCCGGCAACGATCGACACGATCAAAGAATGCAATTGAATTGCATTGGCTCACGAAGCGAATCGGCGTGCCCAATTCGATGTGAAACAAGATCGCCAGAATGAGCCAAAACAGGACCAGAATGACCACGAGCGCCGCATTGACGGTTAGGACGGTCGCCATGACGGGCACGAATACCCACTTGTCGGCCCACAGTCCGCTGATCAAGCGCTCGAAGTAGCGGAAATAGACGAATGCCGAGATCATCATCATGGAGATCAGAAGGCCGACTAGAACACCGACGCCCACCCAACCCTGAATTACAATCTCGTTGACGACGATTAAACAAATGAGCGCGCCGGTCACGTGGACCGGCATGGCCACAACCTGCCAGAGCAAGATCCGGCCAAGCAGGCCGGAGGATTTTTTCACATATACACCGACGGTGCCCATCATCTGTCCGCTCCCATTCCAAGGGATGCGATCTCGATAACTATTGAATGGGGCGAGATACCGCCGAAATCGGGCTCGGGATGGGGGTGAAATTGCGGCAATATGCTGTCAGGCGCGCCGCGCGTCAGGCAACGCGCATCGGGCCCCGGTCTATCGCTCCCGCTTCACGCCCTTTTGCCGCCACTTCGTCAGCCCCGCGACGATGCCTCGCAGTGTACGCACTTCCTGCTCGGTCAAACCGCCGCGCTGGAACAGATTGCGGATGTTGCGGACCATGCTGGCGCGCTTTTCGGGCGGACGCAGGAAACCGCAATCGTCGAGCTCGCTCTCCAAATGTTCGAAGAAGGCAATGAGCGCTTCGCGGCTGGCGCGCTCGGTGCCCGGAAGCGGCGTTTCGACGGCGGGTGCGGTGACGCCCGTCAGGTACCATTCGTAGGCAATGATGAGCACCGCCTGGGCAAGGTTGAGCGAGCTGAAGGCCGGATTGAGCGGCACCTCGATCGCGGCTTCCGCCAGCGCCACATCGTCATTCTCCAGCCCCGTCCGCTCCGGGCCGAACAGCACGCCGATCCGGTTGCCGTCCGCGATCGTATCGCGCATCGAGGCCGCCGCCGCGCGCGGCGTCATTATCGTCTTCACGATGTCGCGGCGGCGCGCCGTGGCGGCATAGACGAGCGTCAGATCGGCGATCGCCTCCTCGGTGGTCTCGAAGACCTCGACGCGGTCGAGTAACCCGTGAGCGCCGGAGGCCGCCTTGACCGCGAACTCGTTGGGCCAGCCGTTCTTGGGCTTGACGAGGCGAAGTGCGGAGAGCTCGCAGTTGAGCATCGCCCGGGCGCAGGCGCCGATATTCTCGCCGAGCTGGGGGTGGACCAGCACGATCACCGGACCGGCGACATCGCTCACCGGCTGCTTTTTCTTGGTTCTCCGGGAATAGAGGCCAACCACCGCCGGCCGCGCCTTACGCCGGCGCCTGGGCGCCGTCGCGATAGAGCTTGTAGACAATGCTGTCGTTGAGCGCTTCGTACGACGCCTCGATGATATTGGGCGAAATGCCCACCGTGGCCCAGCGCTCGCCCACGCTGTCGGCCGATTCGATCAGCACCCGCGTCACCGCCGCGGTGCCGGCCTCGGGGGTGAGAATGCGCACTTTGTAATCCACCAGCCGCAAGTCCTCGAGCTGCTCATAGGCCGGCAGCAGGGCCCGGCGCATTGCATGATCGAGCGCATCGACGGGGCCGTTGCCTTCGGCGACTTCCATATAATTGCGATTGCCGACCATGAGCTTGATCACCGCCTGGCTGACCGTCGTCAACTCGCCCTTGGCATTGAAGCGGCGCTCGACCTCGACGCGGAAGCTCTCGGTCAGGAAGTAGCTCGGCACGCCGTTCAGCACCCGGCGTGCCAGCATCTCGAAGCTCGCATCGGCGCCATCGTACGAGTAGCCGTCATGCTCGCGCGCCTTCACCTCCTCGATCAGGCGGCCGACTTTCTTGTCCTTGGGGTCGATCTGAAGGCCGATCTCGCGAAAGCGCGCCAGGATGTTGGAGCGGCCCGCCTGGTCAGAGACGACGATGTGGCGCGCATTGCCGACGATCGCGGGGTCGATATGCTCATAGGTTGCCGGGTTCTTCTCCACCGCCGAGGCATGCAGACCGCCCTTATGCGCGAAGGCCGACTCGCCGACATAGGCGGCATTGCGCGACGGCGCGCGATTAAGGCGCTCGTCGATGATGCGTGAGACATGGGTGAGGTGCTTCAAATCCTCGGTCTTCACGCCGGTCTCGTAACCCATCTTCAGCATCAGCGTCGGCAGGATTGCTATCAGGTTCGCATTGCCGCAGCGCTCGCCCAGGCCGTTCACGGTGCCCTGGATCTGGCGCGCGCCGGCGCGCACGGCGGCGAGCGAGTTCGCCACCGCGTTCTCGGTGTCGTTGTGGCAATGGATCGCAAGGTGGCTGCCCGGAACCGTTTCGGCGACCTCGCGCACGATGGCCTCGATCTCGTGCGGCAAGGTCCCGCCATTGGTGTCGCAGAGCACGACCCAGCGCGCGCCGTTATCGTAGGCAGCCTGGATGCAGGCCATCGCGTAGTCGCGGTTGGCCTTCCAGCCGTCAAAGAAATGCTCGGCGTCGAACATCACCTCCTCGACCATCTTGACGGCGTGAGCCACGCTCTCGCCGATCATGCGCAGATTTTCGTCATGCTCGATCTCGAGCGCCGTGTCGACATGGAAGTCCCAGGCCTTGCCGACCATGCAGACCACCTTGGCCGAAGTGCCGAGGATCGCCGCCAGCCCCGGATCGTTCTCCGCCGAGCGCCCCTCGCGCCGGGTCATGCCGAAGGCGGCAAGCCGCGTGCGTGTCAGCTTCGGCGGATCGGCAAAGAAAGCATCGTCGGTCGGGTTGGCCCCCGGCCAGCCGCCTTCGACATAGTCGATGCCCAACCGGTCGAGCTCGATCGCGATCGCCGCCTTGTCGGTGGCGGAGAAATCGACCCCTTGGGTCTGCGCCCCGTCGCGCAGGGTGGAGTCGTAAAGATAGACGCGTTCGCTCATGGGCCTGTAGCTAGTATTGGGTGCCGTCGATTGGACCGTCGATATGGGTCCCGATTGCCGCTGATTGCCTTTGGATTCAAGCGCTTCCGCCGAAATATCGTTGCGCCGGGGCAACAGGTATCAGGTTTCCAGGGGCGGGTCCATGCCCGAGCCGGGCGCCTGCCGGGCCCATATCGGGCTCCTGCCGGGACTAAATCAGGCTTTTGAAGGCATTGGTGATCGGATAGCGGCGCTCCTTGCCGAAAGCCTTGCGGGTCAGCTTCACGCCTGGCGGGGCCTGGCGACGTTTGTACTCGGCAATGTCGAGCATGCGCCAGACCCGCGCCACCGTCGCGTGCTCATGCCCGCGCGCGACGATCTCGCCGATGCTCATCTCGTGCTCGATCAGGCATTTCAGAATATCGTCGAGCTTGTCGTATGGCGGCAGTGTGTCCTGGTCGGTCTGGTCGGGCTTGAGCTCGGCCGAGGGCGGTTTGGTGATGATGCGCTCGGGGATGACGCGGCCCTCCGGCCCCAGCGCGTCGGTCGGCCGCACCTGGTTGCGCCAGTCGGCGAGCCGGAACACATCGGTCTTGTAGACGTCCTTCAGCACCGAATAGCCCCCGCACATATCGCCGTAGAGCGTGGCGTAGCCGACCGACATCTCCGACTTGTTGCCGGTGGAGACCACCATGTTGCCGAACTTGTTGGAAAGCGCCATCAGCGTGATGCCGCGAGCGCGCGCCTGGATATTCTCCTCGGTCGCGTCCGGCTCGCGGCCGTCGAACAGCGGCTTCAGCATGGTCTCGAATGCCGCCATGGCCGGACCGATCGAGACCTCGTCGAGCCGCGCTCCCAGAAGCTCGGCGCAGGCGCGGGCGTCTTCCAGACTCTCATTGGAGGTATAGGGCGAGGGCATCATCACCGTGTGCACGCGCTCGGCCCCCAGCGCGTCAACCGCCACCGCCGCGGTCAGCGCGGAATCGATGCCGCCGGAAAGCCCCAGCAGCACGCCCGGAAAGCCGTTCTTGCCGACATAGTCGCGCAAGCCCAGCACCATCGCGCGATAAATCGCCTCCAGCCCCTCGGGATGTTTGTCGATCTCGCCCGCGGCGCAGGCCCAGCCGTCGCCGTCGCGGGTCCATTCGGTAAGCGCCACGTGGGTCCGGTAGGCCGGTGCCTGGAAGGTCAGCTTGTGGCCAGCATCAAGCACGAACGAGGCGCCGTCGAAGACCAGCTCGTCCTGGCCGCCGACCTGGTTCACATAGATCATCGGCAGACCGGTTTCGCCGACCCGGGCGACAGCGAGGTTGAGCCGCTCGTCGGGCTTGTCGCCCTCGTAGGGCGAGCCATTGATGCAGACAAGTATCTCCGCACCCGATTCTTCCAGGCACTCGCTCACGTCCTCGAACCACATATCCTCGCAGACCATCATGCCAAGCCGCACGCCGCGGAACGGCACCGGCCCCGGCATCGGCCCGGGCGCGAAGACCCGCATCTCGTCGAAGACACCGTAATTGGGCAGATGATGCTTGAGCCGCGCACCGACAATCTTGCCGCCATCGAGCAGCAGCGCCGCATTGTGCAGCTTGCCATCCTCGCGCCAGGGCGCGCCGATAACCAGCGCCGGCCCGCCATCTTCGGTGGCCCGCGCAAGCTCGCCGACCGCCGCCTCGACCTTATCCTGGAAGAACGGCTTGAGGACAAGATCCTCCGGCGGATAGCCGGTGACCACCAGCTCGCTCAGAACCACCAGATCGGCACTCAGACGCGCCGCTTGCTCGCGCGCCTGCAGGATCTGCGCGACATTGCCGTCGATATCGCCGACGGTCGGATTGAGCTGGGCGATGGCGATGCGCAGCGTATCGGTCATCGGGCGTCTCTTCGAGGGGCCGGGTCCGGGGAGCGGACCCTACCCCCTAAAAAGTCGTCACGAAAGCCCGTGGATCAAGCCTCCTCGAGTGGCTCGCCGTCGCGGTTCTGCGGGTAACGGCGGAGCCCGTCGATATGCGGCAGCCAGTCATGCCGGCTGCCGACCCAAAGTTCATAGGCAGGCTTGAAGCCGGGCCGCTCGTCGAAGATACCGAGCGCCAGATCGATCTCATCGGGGTCATCGAAAAAGCCGATGGTCGAGCCGCAAATTGGGCAGAAGAGGCGCTGGCCGGTCTGGGCAATATAGCTTTTTGTCTCGCCCGTTAGTTCCACCCGCTCGCGCGGATAAACCGCGAAGACCAAGAAAGCCGACCCCGAGTTCTTCTGGCAGGTGGTGCAGTGGCACACACCAACCCGTTTCGGTTCGCCGCGCGCCCGGAACTGCACGCCGCCGCACATACACCCGCCGCTTCGTTCAACGTCGCTCACTTCGGGCTCGCTCACCGTGCAATCCGCCGCCGCGGTGCATCGGAAGAACTCTAGCGCGCGTCGGCAGTGAGGGCGAACGAAGAGTTCTCATCCGGTCGATAAGCCGAGCTAATCGATCGGCGGCCGGTGCATGTGGGGCGCGATCAGCGTTTCGGCGGCGGCAAGCGTCCAAGCACGCTCTCCAAGGTCAGACCGATCGCGAGCAACCGGCGATCAGTCCAGGCCGGCCCGTCGATCTCCAGACCCACCGGCATGCCATCCTTGCTCAAGCCCGCCGGCACAGTCAATCCGGGGATCCCGGCATTGCTGCCCGGATCGGTGTTGCGGATGTAGGTCGGGAAGGTCGGAACCTTCTTGCCGTTCAGCATCACCGTTGCATCGCTGCCCTTGATCGCCGCTGCAACCAGAGGCGTCGTCGGGAAGACGATAGCATCGACCTTATGGGCCGCGAAATATTCGGCGTAGGCTTGGCGCAGTTGTGGCCGGAAGGTATCGATCGCGGCCCGGTAGACCGGCGTCGGCATTGGCTTCTCGCCAAGGATCGGCCCCATGAAGACGCCGCGCACGTCAGGGCTGGCGATCTTGGCGGCGACCGCTTTCACCGTCAGCCCGGTCTTGTAGCGGGCGAGATAAGCGCCAAGATCGCGCGGGGTCTCGTAGAGCGCGACCGGGAAGCTGACCTTGCCGTTTAGAGACGGCACGGTGGGCAGCTCCGCCTCCACCAGCGTGACACCCGCGGCCTTGAGCTTAGCCAGCGCGGCTTCGGCGACCCGCTTGGTCTCGGGGCCAAGATCGGTCCAGAAATAACCGCGCGGCACGCCGAGCCGGATGCCGCCGGGCGCCGCGGCCGCGATCGGCCCACCCCCGGCGATCGCGCGATCAAGCAGCACAAGATCGGCGACCGTGCGCGCCATCGGTCCCGCCGTGTCGCGGGTGTGCGAAATCGGCGTGATGCCGGCCTGCGGATAGCGGTTGAGCGTCGGCCGCAGCCCGGCGATGCCGTTGACCGCCGCCGGAATTCGCACCGAGCCGCCGGTATCGCTGCCGAGGCCAGCGGGCGCCATGCGGGAGCCCACGGCACTCCCGGTGCCGCCGCTGCTGCCGCCGGCAAAGCGGGCGGCGTTGTAGGCATTGCCGACCGCGCCGAAGGCGCTGTTGTTGCTGGTGATGCCGAAGGCGAGCTCGTGCATGTTGGTCTTGCCGAGGATGATCGCGCCGGCCTTGATCAGACGCGCGATCACCGGCGCATGCGCTTCAGGTGTGAAACCCTTGAGGGCCGGCGTGCCGGCGCTGTTGGTAAGGCCCGCGACATGGATGTTGTCCTTGATGGCGAGCGGCACGCCGTGAAGCAGCCCCAGCTTCGCGTCGGGCTTGCGCGCGGCGTCCGCCGCCGCGGCAGCCTTGAGCGCGCCGGTTTCGTCGAGCGTGATGAAAGCGTTCAAGCCCCTGCCCGCCTTCGCCTTGGCGATCAGTGCCTTGACCAGCGCCGCGCTGGAGATCTTGCCCGAGCGGATCGCCGCCGCCGCCTCGTTCGCCGTCAGCTCCGCCGAAAGCACGGGGCCCGCCACGACTACGATGGCCAGCACCGCCGCCGCATGTTTGATCGCCTTCATGGTATCCTCCCTTGCTGCCTGATGACTGCCTTCTTGCGATAATAGCGGCTGCGATGAGGTGCCGCCACCGCCGCAGCGCTCACTTGAATAGCCACACATCGTAGTAGACATCCGGATCACCGCGGTCAGCATCGGCCAGTGTTGCCAGCCGGCTGATGAGCGCGGCGATCGGCTGGGACTCGGCGGCCTCGGCGCTGTCGCCGCGCACGATCTCGCCGTGCCGAAAGTTCTCTCGCAGAAAGTCGAGGATCACCCCGACATCGCCGGCATTTGCCGCCAGCGCATAAGGCCGGAATTCAAGCGTCAGGAGGCCCGCGCGCGCCAGCACGCCTCGTCCCCCGGCGACCACGAGCGCCTCGGCACCCTGGGTGTCGATCTTGACGGCCAAGGCATCGCGGGTCCGAAGGCCAAGCCCGTCAGGTCGCCGCGCGGGCACCTCCACCGACGGCCAGGACGCGGCACCGTTAGCCGCGGGGCCTGTATGGCGTTGAATTCGGATATCGCCAGCATTGCCCGGCGAGCGCGACAGCGTGACCGTCGCGTCGCGGTCGCTTAGCGCGAGATTGCGCAATGCGACGTCTGCGTCCCCGCAGTTCCGCGCAACATTGGCGGTTAGGAGCGCGAACATCGCCGGATCGGGTTCGAAGGCCACACACTCGATCTTCGCATTGCGGGCCACGGGGATCGTCGTCAGACCGATATTGGCGCCGATATCCAAATACGTCCCGCCGTCCACGAGGAAAGCGGCGATACGCTCGGCGGTCGCCTTCGCCCAGCTTCTTTTCTGGGCGTAGGTTCGCATGATCGCGAAATCCTCGACCGGGCCCTCGACGACGCCCTGCTCGCCATCGACCACGAAGGCCGAAATGCCCTGGTCGCGCGCCAGCCACTGGAGCAGCCGGTAGCGGTCGTATTTGTCGAAGATCCGGCCGATCAGGGCCTCTCCGCCGCGACGCGCCCAAGCGCTCATTTGCCTCCGCCCCCCGCGCTTCTAGCTTCGCGACAGATATTGCCCCGGCGTGGCGCCCAGCGTCTTGCGGAACATTGCGATGAATGCCGAGGGGCTGTCATAGCCGATCTCGAAGGCGACTGTGGTCACCGGTTCGCCCTGGGCCAGCCGTGCCAGCGCTTCGTGAAGCCGCAGCTGCTGCCGCCAGGCCCCGAAGGTGAGCCCAGTTTCGGCAAGGAAACGCCGCGCCAATGTGCGCGCGCTTGCCCCTGCGGCCCCGCCAAAATCCTCCAATGTGCGGGGATCGGCCGGATCGGCGATCAGCGCCTCGGTGACCGCGCGCAAGCGCCTGTCGCGAGGCATCGGCAAGTGCAGCTGCTCCAACGGTTCCACCCGAAGCTGGTCGATCAACACCCCGACCAACCGTGCCTCGGGACCATCGAGCGCATAATCCGGCGGCAACTTCATCGCCGCCGCAACGAGCTCGCGCAGCAGCGGCGAGACACCCAACACGCGGCAGCCATCCGGTAGGCCCTTGATGGCTTCACGCAGGAGATAAACCGCGCGCATCTCCACCGCGCCCACGGCGGTCACTTGATGGTCGATCCCGGGCGGGATCCAAACCGCGCGGGCCGGCGGCACGACCCAGGCGCCGGCGGTACTTTCCACACGCATCAACCCCGAGCCCCCATAGAAGAGCTGGGCATGATCGTGGCGGTGCCAGGCGATGACGTCGCCATCAGCCATGTCTCTGGAATAGGCGACCAGCGGTCGCTCACGCCCCTGTGGCCGGGGCCGCAATGCGTCGTCGAACAGCGCCTGTTCGCTCGATCGATCTATGATCTGTCCGTTTTGCGACATCAAATGACATTATGCCGATAGATTGTCACGCGATCCAGACATATCTATTTCGGTGGACGATGGATCGGCCGGACGACAAATCGGCCCGCATCCAAATTTGGAGCAACACGCGTGATCGAACCCCCTCACCGCGCACCAGACCGTATGGGTTGGCGACGACCGGAAGTCTTGCTGCTGTTGATGGCGGCGGCCGTTCCAATGTCGGCTGCGACCTGGATGGGCCTCATCAACAATTTTGCCATCGAGCGCGCCGCATTCACGGGCGCCGAAATGGGTATTCTCCAGAGCTTGCGCGAAATCCCTGGTTTTCTTGCATTTACAGTGATTTTCGTCCTTTTATTTATCCGAGAACAGAGCTTAGCTCTGGTGTCCCTGGTGGCGCTCGGCTCGGGCGTTCTGATCACGGGCTTTTTTCCGTCGCTGACCGGTCTCATCGTCACCACCATGCTGTGGTCGGCGGGCTTCCACTACTATGAGGCACTGCAGCAAAGCCTGGCGATGCAATGGATCGACAAGAAGAAGGCGCCGCACACTTTCGGGCGCCTTCTGGCCGTCGGCTCCTTCGCTTCGATCGCCTGTTTTGCCATGATCTACGCGGCGACCAAGCTCGCCGGGCTCGACTTCAAATGGGTCTTCATTCTGGGCGGCAGCGTCACGCTGATAATTGCGGTCGTCGCCTGGGCAGCGTTTCCACGCTTTCCCCAACCGGTCGAGCAGCGCAAGACCATCGTGCTGCGCCGGCGCTACTGGCTCTACTATGCGCTCGTCTTCATGCAAGGCGCGCGGCGGCAGATATTCATGGTCTTCGCGGGCTTCCTGATGGTGGAGAAATTCGGCTATGGGGTCGCCGACATAGCCATCCTTTTCTTCATCAACGGTGTCATCAACATCTTCGCCGCTCCGCAGATCGGCAAGCTGATCGGCCGCATCGGTGAGCGCCGCACGCTGACGCTCGAATATATTGGGCTCATCGTCATCTTCGCCGGCTATGCGGTCGTCGAGAACCCGACCATCGCCGCCGGCCTTTACATCCTCGATCACGTGTTCTTCGCCATGGCAATCGCAATGAAGACCTATTTCCAGAAGATTGCCGATCCGGCCGACATGGCGCCAACCGCGGGCGTCTCCTTTACGATCAGCCACATCGTCGCGGTGTTCCTGCCGGCGCTTTACGGGCTTTTGTGGCTGATCGCACCGGCGGCGGTGTTCCTGACCGGCGCGGGCCTGGCCGGCATTTCGCTGGTGCTCGCGCGCAACATCCCGACCGATCCGTGCGAGGGCAACGAGGTTATCCGAGGCAAGGTCGCGGGCACTGCCCTGCCCGTCGCGGCGGAATGACCCTACCAGCCGCGGCGCACGCGCGGTAAGCTGCGAGTGTGAGCGACCTTCTTGAACGCCAAAAACAGAAATCGGCCCGGACGCCGCCGTGGTTTCCGCTTATCGGGCAAAGTATCGCCGCCGAGGATATCCGCCGCCCGCCACGCGTGGTAACGGCACTACTCGCCGTCATGGCGGCCGTCCAGGTCATTGCCTGGATCCTGCCGGCCGAAGCACAGCTTCAACTGATGCGCGGCCTTGGCGCCTATCTCTTCGCGCGCGACGGGGCCTTCCAGCCGCTCAGGCTTTACAGCCTGTTCACGAGCTGGGCCGCCCATGAGGGCATCTTTCATCTGCTATTCAACGCGCTATGGATCGCCGCCTTCGGACGCACGGCCGTCCGCCATCTGGGCCTGGTTGGTTTCGTGATCTTTTTCCTGGCGACCAGCGCCGTCGGCAGCTTCGCCGGCCTGGCCGCCCATTGGGGCGAGCCGGCAATCGTCATCGGCGCCTCGGGGGCGGTGTTCGGGCTGATCGGCGCCGGTGCTTACGTCCTCACGCAAGGCGCCAGCGTGGCGCGGAAGATCGGCGCCATGGTCGCCTATGTCGCAGTTTTCATGGCGCTCAATCTTGGGGTTTCGCTGATGGGCGGCGAGAGCTTCGGCGTCGAAGGTGCGATCAGTTGGCAGGCGCATGCCGGCGGGCTCGCAGCCGGGCTGGTGCTGTTCCCGATCATCGCAGCCCTGCAGGCAGGTCGGCCAAGTTCCAGCTAGTCGGCCGGGATCGCCGCCGCGACCAGGGTCGCCGCCGCGCCTTTGGCCTGCTGGGCTGCCGCGCAGTCGCAGTTGATCTGCGCCGACACGATCGCGCCTTCGGTCAAAAGCATGATCTGGCCCGCCAATGCCGCCGGCTCTGCCGCCCCCGCCTCGCGCGCCAATTCCTCGATATAGCCGGTCAGCAATCGTTTGTGTTCGCATGAAGCGGCCCGGATCGCACTGTCCGGTGCGCCGTATTCGGCGCTCGCATTGATGAACATGCAGCCGCGGAAATCCTTGGAAGCAAACCATTCTCCCAAGACATCGAATATCGCCAGCAGCCGTTCACGCGCGGTCTCCGCGCGGCGCTCGACGGAGCGGACCAACATGTTTCGGAAAGTCTCGTCACGCCGCCGCAGCACCGCCAGGATCAACTCGTCCTTAGAGCGGAAGTGGTTGTAGAGGGTCATCTTCGCCACCCCGGCCTCGGCCAGGATCCGATCGATGCCGGTGGCATGATAGCCGTGCGCGTTGAACAGGCGCGCGGCCGTCTCGATGAGGTGCTCGCGTCGGGGCGATGGCATTCGACGACTCCCAATTAGTTACAAACAGGTCTGTATATAATGGACAGCTAGTTTTTGTCCAGCCCTCAATCGAACCGAACCACACTCCGTATTATTTTCCCACAAATCATTTAATTGAGGCGAAGTTTGGTCTTTCCCCTGCCTGGGGAATGGGCATGATCTTTCTTCTTGTGTAAACAGACTGATCTGTCTATATATGAACCGAAGCAATGGGCAGGCCGGCCAGGCCAGGCCGAGGAGGTGGAACATGTGGATCATCGTACTTTCGACGCTGCTGGTGGCCTTCGTCTCGGGAATCAGCATCGGTGCGTTCGTCGAACGCGGTCTCTGGGAATCCGCGCTCGGCCGCGCACGCAGCCGGATTGAAGCCCATCGCAATGCCGCCGATCGGCGCCGGCGCTTCCGTGTGTTCGACGGCGGCGCGCCGCAAGACGCACACCCTCTAGCCGAGCGGCGCCGCGACACGGCCATCCCCGGACCGGCGGGCGCTTGGCGCCGCGCCGCTTGACTTCGCAATCGCGGAGGATGACACGCCCGATCCTCGCGCATACGGCCCCTATCGAACTCGAACCTTTGCAAACAGGAGAACACAAATGACCTCGAACAAGACACACCAGATCGGTCGCCGCAGCCTGCTGCGGGGCGGCATCGCAGCAGGGGCCGTGCTGGCGGCGGCCGCCGGCGCAACTGCTGCCAACCCAGCCGCCGCAGCTGCATCGCCCAAACGCAGCACCCGTCAGCACCCGATCTTGCACCGAACCGTCAGGATCGACGGCCTCGACATTTTTTACCGCGAGGCCGGGCCGCGTGACGCACCGACCGTGCTGCTGCTGCATGGCTTCCCGACTTCGTCGCACATGTTCCGGAACCTGATCCCGGCGCTGTCGGACCGCTACCACGTCATCGCGCCCGACTATCCCGGCTTCGGCCGCAGCTCGATGCCAACCGTCGACGCGTTCGCGTACACCTTCGACAATCTCACGCAGGTGGTTGAGCGCTTTACCGAAAAGCTCGGCCTTAAGCGCTACACGCTTTACCTCATGGATTACGGTGCACCGACCGGGTTCCGCCTGGCCGTCAAACATCCCGAACGGGTCGAGGCCCTGGTCATCCAGAACGGCAACGCCTACGAGGAAGGCCTGCGCGGGTTCTGGAAGCCGTTCCGCGCGTACTGGAAGAACCGTACTCCCGCCAACGCCAAGCCCTTGGCAGGCTTCCTCAATATCCAGGCCACCGAGTGGCAATACACCCACGGCACCCGCGACAAGACGCGCATCAGCCCGGACAACTGGATCTACGACCAATACCACCTGGACCGACCCGGCAACCAAGTGATCCAGCTTCAGTTGTTCTACGATTACGGATCGAACCCTGCACAGTATCCTGCCTGGCAGAACTATTTGCGCACCCACCAGCCGCCAACCCTCATCGTCTGGGGAAAGAACGACAAAATATTCCCGGCCGAAGGCGCATATCCATACCAGCGGGATCTAAAAGCGCTCGATTTCCATCTTCTGGACACGGGGCATTTTGCTCTCGAGGAGGATGTTGAGGTTATCGCCGGCCATATGCGCCGGTTTCTGGGGCATCACGTCGTCCACCGCAGCTAGAGAGTATGCCAGGCGGACACCTCGACCAGGCTCCGCCCGGCCTTGATTGAGAGGAGATCATCATGAGCGACAAATCCATCCAAGACACCATCCACAGTTTCGAAGGAAACTACGAGGCGCTCGCAAAATTACTGACATGCTACGAGGCATGGGGCGGTGGGCCGCGGGAAGATGCCGACTGCGCCCAATTCCTGGACAGCTCGTCGGGAGAAAATCAATGACCCGCGAATTTGTCAGCGACATCGCCTTTACCTCCACGGTCAAAGACGCGCAGGCGCGCCTGGGATCACGCGCCGGATACGGGAAGATGGAAGCCAAGGGCGGCTGGCAGGACCGGGTCACGCCCGACCTTGCCGGCTTCATCGCCGAGCGAGACAGCGCCTATCTCGCCACCGCCACCGCCGACGGCCAGCCCTACATCCAGCATCGCGGCGGCCCCAAGGGCTTCATCAAGGTGCTCGACGACAAGACGCTGGCGCTGGCCGACTTCTCCGGCAACCGGCAATATGTCAGCCTCGGTAACCTGACCGAGAACGGCAAGGCGCATCTCTTCTTGATGGACTACCCCAATCGACGCCGCATCAAGATCTGGGGCCAGGCGCGAATGGTCGAGGACGACGCTGTACTGGTCGAGAAACTCGCCGACCCGAGTTACAAGGCCAAGCCCGAACGCGCGCTTGTCTTCACGATCGAGGCCTGGGACGTCAACTGCCCCCAGCACATCACGCCGCGTTTCACGCAGGATGAGATCGAACCCGCGATCGGCTCGCTGAGGGCTCGGATCGCCCAACTGGAAACTGAAGTCGCGGCGCTCCGGGGCGGATCAAACGATTGAGCTGCCCGGCGCTTGTCCCCTCGGGTGTGCTTGTGGTCTAAGACGGCTGACCTAATAACAAGCGAGCGGAGTGCGCGCATGGCCGCCAAGCAAGCGGGATCGGGCGGGGATCGAAGCGTCGCCGCCATTTTTCATAACGCCGACGCGTTTACGGCGGCGCTGGACGCGCTGCTGGACGCCGGCTTCGATCGGGCAGCGATCAGTGTCCTGGCCGACCATGACGCGGTGAAGGACCATTTCGGCCGCATCCCCGACGCCGATGAACTGGCCGACCGCCCCGATACGCCGCGCGAGGACCTCGATACCGAGGGCGCGCTCCACAAGGCCATCCACTTCATCGCCGAGACCGTCGCCATCATCGGCGAGATCGGCGTTGCCGGCGCCGCTTTCGCGGTCGGCGGACCGGTCGGTGCGGCCTCCGGCGCGGCCACGGCAGCGGACCTCTCGCTGGGCGACGTCTTCACCCGCTATATCGACCGCCAGTATCACGACCGCTTCGAGGCGAGCGTGCGCGACGGCGGGGTCATCTGCTGGGTTCATGTCCGCGACGACAAGGAGCGTGACACAGCCACAGGCGTTCTGACGCAAGGCGGCGAACACGTACACGCCGTCGACATTTAGAGACAGCCGGGCCTACCCGCCCGAACAGCTCGCCTTCTCGCAGACCCGCACCCGTCCTGCTTCGATTGCCGTCAGCGTGCGCCGCAGCGCGGCCGCCGCGCGGCGATAGGCGCTGTGCTTGCCGCCGAGCCCGACAGTAATTTGGCGGATCGCGGCGACCGCTTCAGCTTTGCTGCCGCACGCGTCGATCAGCGGCGCTTTGCCCTTGCCGCCGCGCCGCTGCGGCAGGCTCGCGAGCGCACGCAGCATACGCGCTTCCAGGGTGGTCACTTTCTCGCGGTACCAGCGGGTCCTGAGTGCGGCCTTAAGGCGCGCGATATCGCGCGCCGCGGCCACGAAGTCGTAGCCC
The DNA here is from genome assembly GCA_035527975.1 of Alphaproteobacteria bacterium. Taxonomy (GTDB): domain Bacteria; phylum Pseudomonadota; class Alphaproteobacteria; order JAPULJ01; family JAPULJ01; genus DATKZM01. Next base: position 38,122 of record DATKZM010000116.1, read on the forward strand.
GGCCGCGGCGGCCCGTGCGGGCTCCATCGGCCAAGCCGGATGCAGCCGCCATAGTCCCAGGTCCGCTCGATCCAGGGCGGCGCCTTGAAATCGCCGCCGAACAGCCGCGTGTGGCTTTCGAAGAACCCCCGGTCTTCGGCGTTGCCAAGCCGGATATGTGCCTTGAACACGGCCAACATCGGCTCGAAGAACTCGAATTCGATAATCGAGCCCTGCATCGCCGGCACGAAGCTCGGATAGACATTGCTCAACTCGCCGTGCAGGCAGTCGGCGGTCTTGCCTTGCGGCCGCCGCACGGTGATCGCCTTTATCATGCCGGTTTTGATGCGCTCGGCCCGCAACAGCAGCGCGCCCAGCGAGGCTCCCCTGCCCTTCGCGCAGGCCGCAGCCCAGCCGCGACGGTACGATGCGATCTCGGTTTTCAGTTTCGCGGGGAGTCTGAGAATACGCCCGTATCGGACTGTCGACACGGCCGCCTGGCAGGGTTTCGCAACCGGCCCGGTCGATGATTGCGCGGCGACGGGCGCAGCCGCGATCAAGGACATGAGAAGACAGGCCCCCGCCGGTAGAGCCAGGTTCATTCGGCAGCCTTGCGCAGCAGGAATTCGCGGCCGACCTTGACGCGCGGCGTGCCGTCATAGGCGATGATGTCGGCGGTCGCGTAGGTCTCGTGCCAGTCGTCGGGCAGGAAGGAGCCGGTGCCCACCGCATCGATCGGCGCCTTGGCCATCGCCATCACCTTGCATTTCTCCGGCCCGAAGCCCGACGACGCCACGATCTTCACTTTGCCGAAGCCTGCCTTATCCAGCCGTTCGCGCAGGTGCCAGACCGCAGCCGAGGAAACGCCGCCGCCGATCAAGTGGCGCAATTCGGTATCCGAGCGGTAGCCACGGATCGCATCGGGCGCGTTGCGTTCAAGCACGGCGTAGGAGGCGGGCGGGTCGAGCCCTTCGATATAGCGGCCACCTGGCGTGTCGATGCGCACGCTGAGCCGGCCGTCGGCGGCGATCTTCGGAAAGCGTTCGCAGACCTCCAACGTGTCGCTGACCTCGCGGCCGAAATAGTCGACGAGGACGGTAAGATCTTCTTCCGGGAACGCCTCGTGGAACATCTCCGCCGCGCGCACCGTCGTCCCGGCGTAGCCGATCAAGGCGTGAGGCATCGTGCCGAGTCCAGCCTCCTGGCCGAAATAATGTGCCGTCGCATCGGTCGCATTGCCGACGAAGCCGACCGCGTTCGCCTTCCGTCTCGCCCTGCCCGATCCAACCGAAGCGGCATACGCCATCAGCTCCGCCATCTCGGTGCCCGCGCAATGCCGCGCATCGAAGGCCAGGAAGGCCGCATGCGGCAGTTCCACGCACATGGTGAAGGCGTTGTAGGCAGCAACACAGGCCGCGCCCAATTTCTGCAGGAAGATCGTCTCCAGATCGACCAGCGCATGCAGCGAGCCGGACAGGAAGATCATCGGCTCGCCGGCACCAACCCAGCGGCCTTCCTCGTAATTCACCTCAATCTCGAAGGTCGCGCCGCGCGCCTTGGCGATCGCCTCCAGCCATTCGACCATGAGGCGCGGCGCCGAGACGACCGGGCGACGCATGAAGATGGCGTAGGTCACCTGGGCGTCGCCGAATCTGCCGACGATGTCCTTGGTGCGCGTGAGGTACTTGTCGGTCCAGCGCGGCACGTCAGGCTCGGCGGGAACCAGATGGCCGTTGGGCTTAGAATTTTTGGTCATGGAAAAGCGGTTCCCCGCGATACGCGTATCGGCGTTACTGTGGTGCGGCCAGTTTCTGCACGGTGCCGCTGCGCGCCGATTTCAACGATTCGGCGACCAGGAAAGCGAGCTCCAGCGACTGGCTCGCATTAAGCCGTGGATCGCAGTGGGTGTGATAACGGTCGGCCAGGTCCTCGTCGGTGATCGCCTGCGCGCCGCCGGTGCATTCAGTGACGTTCTGGCCGGTCATCTCGAAATGGACGCCGCCGGGATAGGTTCCCTCGGCCTCGTGAACCTCAAAGAACCCGCGGACTTCTTTAAGTATGCGGTCGAAGGGGCGGGTCTTGTAGCCGCTCGCCGACTTGATCGTGTTGCCGTGCATCGGATCGCACGACCAGACCACGGCGCGGCCCTCGGCCTTGACCTTGCGCACCAGCGGCACAAGGCCGGTGCCGACACCGTCGGCGCCCATGCGCGCGATCAAGGTGAGCCGCCCGGCCTCGTTTGCTGGGTTCAGGATATCGATGAGGCGGATCAGCTCGTCCGGATCGAGCGACGGCCCGCATTTGAGGCCCAGCGGGTTCTTGGTCCCGCGCAGGAATTCGACATGGGCGCCGCCGGGCTGACGCGTGCGGTCGCCAATCCACAGCATATGCGCCGAGCAGTCGTACCACTCGCCGCTCAGGCTGTCCTCGCGGGTCAAGGCCTGTTCGTAGGGTAGCAGCAAGGCCTCATGCGAGGTGAAGAAGCTCGCTTCCTTGATCTGCGGGGCCGCCTCCGAGGTCAGCCCCGCCGCCGCCATGAAGGTCAGCGCCTCGCTGATCCGCTCGGCCAGCTCCTCATAGCGCTCGCCCGCCGGGCTGTCGGCAATGAAGTCCTGGGTCCAGCGGTGAACCTTATGCAGGTCCGCAAATCCGCCCAGCGCGAACGCTCGAAGCAGGTTGAGCGTCGACGCCGCCTGGTTGTAGGCCTGCACCATGCGCGCCGGATCGGGTTCGCGTCCGGCATCCTCGAAGGCCATACAGTTGATGATGTCGCCGCGATAGCTCGGCAGCTCGCGGCCGTCCTGCGCCTCCATCGGCGCCGAGCGCGGCTTGGCGAACTGCCCCGCCATGCGGCCCACTTTCACCACCGGCAGGCCGCCCGCATACATCAGCACCACGGTCATCTGCAGCAGGACCTTGAAGGTGTCGCGGATGTTATTGGCGTGGAATTCGGCGAAGCTTTCCGCGCAGTCGCCGCCCTGGAGCAGGAAAGCGCGGCCCTCCGCCGCCGCGGCGAGCTGGGATTTCAGATCGCGCGCCTCGCCGGCGAAGACCAGCGGCGGGTAGCTCGCCAGCGTCTCTTCCGCCGCCGCCAACGCTTTGGCATCGGCATAGGCTGGCATCTGCTCCGCCGGTTTGTCGCGCCAGCTCTCGGGGCTCCAGTTGGTAACCATAACCGTCCGCCGTATAAGGATTACTCCGGCAGAACGTATGTGCAATCGTGCGGCTTGACAACAACCCGCATAGCCTGAGGAGCCCGCTCCATGGCCGACCGCGCCAAGATCCTCGATCAGATGACCGAACGCGTGCTGGTCACGCGGGCGGAAATCGGGGCGTCCTGGCCAAGCGTCGCCGACCCCGAGACCGGGCGCTGGCACACTACCGACAAGCCCGAATGGTGCGCCGGGCATTGGATCGAGCTGCTGCGCATCGCCGGCGAGCGCACCGGGGACTGGGGGCTATACGAAGATGCCGCCTTACGCTCGGGGCAGCTTCGCGATTTGGTCAACCAGCCCACCATGTTTCGGGCGCCGCTGTTCTTCTATGGCGCCGCGCGGCTTTACGAGACGCTGAGCGACCGCGCCACCCGCGCCATGGCGTTGGCCGCCGCCTATGCCGGACGCACCGCCGTGATGCCGTCGACCGGCGGGATCGCCGTGGGAATGGACGTGGTCGATGGGATCGACGGCGCCGCGCTCGTTTCCGTCGAAAGCGTACTGACGGCGCTTCAGCTCGACTGGTGGGCCTTGCGCGAGACCGGCGATGCAACCTTCCTCGATGGCGCCGAGCGGCAATTGGCGCTTACCCGGCGCGACTTCATCCGCGATGACGGCTCGACCGCCGAATTCGTGGCGTATGACGTGGATAAGGGCGAGCCTACCGGCACCTACACGGTTCATGGCCGCGACGCGGCCTCGTGCTGGAGCCGCGGCCATGCCGTCGCGATCGCAGGCTTCCTGAGGGGCTGGGAGGAAACCGGCGGTGCCGACTGGCTCGACGCCGCTGGCACCCTGCTTGACTACTGGTGGACCCATGCCGGCGAGGACGGCGTGCCGGCTTACGATTTCACCGAAGCCGAACACACCGATGCGCCGCGCGACACCGCCGCCGCCGCCGCCCTCGCCGAAGCACTGGCCCGCCTCAGCGTAATCGACGATCTGCCCGACGACGCCCGCGCCCTGACCGCACGGCTTGATCTACTAGTAGATAACCTGGGAGCAAGAGTGACCCCGCAGTCGGCTAATGACAGCCGGCCGGCCGGCATGCTGCTCGAGGGCTGCGCCAACAAGCCCAAAGGCGCCGCGGTCCGTCACGAACTGATCTGGGGCGACTACCACCTTTACGCCGCGCTCCATTGCCTCGACACCGGCGGCCTGCCTTGTTGAGCGTGGGATCTACTTGCGAAATCAATTCATTTCCCGGTAAGGCTCCGCAACTACTCTGATCTCCCGGGTGTTGACCGTTTGGAGATGAAAGAACCATGGCGGCATTGCTGCGCTGGCTCGACCGCAAGACTTATCTGATGTGCCTGCTCTTCGTCTTTTGGACGGTCTTCTGGGGAATGAACGGGCTCGACAACCATTCACATGGGGATTGGTTGGTCAAGGAAAGGGTTAGTTTGCTTCGCGCATAGCACTCCTTCCAGGTTATAGGATCCAAGTCCGAGCCTTTTCCGACGACGCGGCCGTTCTCGGGGCCGGTCAAACTCACATCCG
>DATKZM010000117.1:0-57461 GCA_035527975.1 Alphaproteobacteria bacterium
GCTCCGAAAAGCCGCCGCCAGAACCGTCGATGATCTCTGGGACGCAATCGCCAAAACCCTCGATGCCTTCACGCCAACCGAATGCCAGAACTACTTCGCAGCCGCTGGATACGATCCGGATTAAGTCGAATCCGCTCTAGATCAAGAGCCACGTCCCAGATCACAGCGATCTGAGACGATCTTGGTCTAGAGGTCCTCGATGCCCGACAGCGACTTCAGCGCGTCGGCGTCGCGAACCAGGAAGCGGTGCGGATCGGGCAGCTCGATCACACCCGATTTTCGGAGCCGCGTAACCGTCCGGCTCACCGTCTCGATCGTCAGTCCCAGATAGTCGCCGATATCCTGGCGCGACATCGGCAGGATGATTTCGTCCGAATCGGAGGGCGCGGCTGCCCGCTTCTGCATCATCAACAGGAATGTGGCGAGGCGTTCCTGCGCCGTCTTGCGGCCCAGCAACAGCATCTGGTCCTGCGCCGAAGCGAGCTCGTTCGAGGCGGTGCTCAAAACCTGGCGTTCGAATGCGGGGAACCGCTCCAACATTCGCTCGAATTCCAGTCGTGGAAACTTGCAAAGCTCGGCCGCGGTCACCGCCTCGCAGGAATACGCGTACTTGCTGAGCAACGCGAGCCCCAGGAAGTCGCCGGGAAACAGGAAGCCGGTGATCTGGGTGCGGCCGTCGACCAGAAGCTTGAACAGCTTGACGACCCCCAGCTTGACATTAAACAGCGAATTGGCCGGGTCGCCTTCGAAGAACACGCACTGGCCAGGCGCAAACCGAACGTCGGATTGAATCGCTGCCATCGCCGGCAGCTCGCCGGCGCTGAGCGCGGCGCATATCGATTGCTCGCGCGCGCCGCAGGCCTGGCAGCCGCCGCTCCCATGGCGCGAGACGGCCGGGGCAAGCGCGCCGATTGCATCGTCGCTTCGGGTTTTTCCGCTCGTGGTCAATTCCGCCCCTTCAACAATCGAGACCCAACCTATCGTGCGGCCTCGGGCACATCAACTATCGCCACAGGGACCGCCAGCCGTCGATGCATTGACTTGCATTATCGCAGCTGGTGGCCTGGCGAACCAAGTTTGGCATGGAGCGACAGGCCAGGCGGCAAGCGTGCCGGGCGGACTGATTTTCTGCAAGACGACCGGGGATCGAGGCAGCGCCCGGCGCTGCGGGCGCTATTTTCGGCTCAAACCGAACTTTGCGAGTATGGTCTCGCGCTTGGTTTCGCGCTCGAGTTCGCGCCGGGCGCCCAGACCCCACGGTGCAGGTGCGGTGGCGACGATCTTGCGGAACAGCCCGTTAAAGGCAGCCTGGGGATTGGCGCCGAAGATCGGATCGTCATTCTCGTTGAAGGCCCGATCGATGGCCGCCCAGTCCTCGGCCGTTAGCTTCTCGCGCGCCGCCGGCAGGACGGTCGTCTCCTCCAGCCGAATGTGCTCCCGCTGAAAAGCGACGTAAGCCTGCGCCGCCTGGTCGAAAGCATCAAACCCATGACGGGGATCGGCCTGCCAAGCCGCCAGAAGCTTGTCCAATGCGGCCGTCATGCGCGCACAGTCCTCGTGCTGCTGCTGAAGCACGCAAACAACCTCGCCCATCATGGGATCGCGCTCCACCAGCGCGGGAAAAAGGAAATCGTCTTCTTTGGGGTGATGGAAGCGGTCGGGAAATTCCTTCAGGTAGCGCATGATCAGCGCGAACAGACTGTAAGGCGGCTCCAACACCTGATCTCGAACTTCCTTCAATATCTGATCGAAACAATGGACCACCGCGGCGATTGCCCGATGCTCGTTGCGGATGATCTCGAAGGCGCTGTTTCGTGTGGCGGCCTTCACGGGGATCGACCCTTCATTGCCTGCCGGGCTGGCGAGACCGGCGATCGCTACGGGGACTTAATAATGTAGGGCTAGGCTCGATCGGCCCCATTGATCGATGTCAACCCGGAGGCCCGACCGTCGGTGGTCAGGACCACCCCAGCAATCGGCCGTCCCGCCGCAGGATCAGCGCCTGCGTGCCGGCGAAGGTCTTCAACATCCGCTGCCCGTCGTCGGCCGTCATCGCGAACATGGCCGTCGAAAGTGCGTCGGCGAGGGAGGCCGTGGGCGCGCGGACGGAAATGCTGCGATGGCGACGGGCCGGGCGGCCAGTGCGCGGATCGAGGATATGGCCGAACCGTCCAGCGCCATCAAACTGCGTGCCGTCATCGCCGGAGGTCGCAAGCGCGGCGTTGGTAATCTCGGTGGTGGCGAGTATCTCATCGCGCCGACCGGGCCGTGCGATCCCCGCCCGCCAGCGGCGGCCGCTGGCATGCCGGCCGAGCGCCCGGATTTCGCCCAGATCGATCAAGGTATCGCGGATGCCGGCGGCCCGCATGACGTCGGCGACCCGGTCGGCAATGTAGCCTTGGGCGATCCCGTTCAGCGTGAGTGCCATGCCGGGACGCAAAACGACGCGGGCAGGATCGAACGAAATCTTCGCAAACCCGATGCGCTTCAGGACCGCCACGATCTCGGCCCGGCCGGGGCCCGATCGGTCGTCCGGCCGGGACGCGAAGTGATCGGCATAAAGACGCCATAACGGCTGCAGCGTGGGATCGAAGGCGCCGGCCGAAGCGACGTGAACCCGCCTTGCGATGGACAGCAACGCCAACAGATCGGCCGGAGGATCGGCAAGCACGCCGGTGCTGTTTAGCGCAGTCAGCGCGCTGTCCGGCCGGTAGAGGCTGAAGAGGCGCTCCAGCCGGCCAATCTCGGCAAGGCACTCCCCCACGATCCGGTGCGCCGCATTCCGGTCCCGGTGCACGGCCGTGATGGTCGCCGCCGCGCCCAGGACCACGCCGCGCCATTTGTAACCGGCCGAAGGCGGGGCTGCATCCGGCAACAGCAAAGCGCCCAAGGCAGTGCCGCCCGCGGCGAGCCCGGCCGCGCAGCCGGCTATCCCCAGCGCCCGGCGCCGACTGATCGGCCGGGCTCGCCGCGATGTATCGATGTTGCTAGTGGTTTCCATGATCCTTGCCGCCATTGCTGTGATGTGCTTCGCCGGACGTCATCGGCATCGTCGGCTTCTTGTCCGCATTCGCCGCCTTGGGCGCGGCGGCATGAGGCTTGTGCGATGCGCCTTTGCCATGTCCTGCGCCAGCGCCGTCCCCACCGCCGTCCCTTGCGCCATAGCTGGGCGCGGTCCCGGCCTCGCCGAGGATGTAATTGCGAGGGATCTTGTCGAAAGCGACCACATGCCCGCCGAACTTGGCCGCGAAAACCATTGCCGCCTCGGCGCCCTTGAACGGCACCGCCTCGGCCGCGCCCATGCCGCCGTGCTTCTTGCTGCCGATCACATAGACCGCCTTCTTCGCATCGATCCAGCTTTCCGGCCCCGGTCGCTCCCAGGGTGTGCTGGTCATGTCGTTCACATAGATCGCGGCGATGCGTTTTACTTCCTCCGGCAACATGGTGAAGGCGATCGCGTCGCGGACCGAGCTGAACCAGACCGGCGTCCTGCGCCCGACCAGATGGATCTGCCCCTTAGGTCCTTTGTGGTCGGCCACGATCATGCGGCAGTAATGCCCGGTTGCATCGCGCGTGAGCTTGGCGGGGTCGGGCGCCGCGGCGATCTCCGCCTCGCCGCATCCCGCAAGAACCAGCGCGGCGCCCGCGAAGGCGAGCATTGTCACAAGGATTGTCGGGCGTGATCGTCTCATAGCGACCTCCGCTGAAATGCCAGTGCGGCGAGACCCAGGGGCGCCACAATCCAGACGACGAGCGCGCCGAGCATGACCGGCGGCGCGATCCGCACTGTTTCGCTGAGACCGGCGAGCCCAGCAAACGTGCTGACGTCGCCGAAGCTTGCGAGGTTGAAGAAGCGATAAATGTCGGCGGGGTTGAGCATCAGCAGCCAAGGCAGGCTTGCCGAGCCGATCGTCTGGTTCGTATCGGCGGCAAGGATGCCGAGCAGCGCCATGTCGAAAACGATCACGAAAAAGAGCCAGAGCCCGATGCCGAGCCCGCCGGCGACCGCGCGCTCGCGCGCTATGGCGCTGACCAGGGTGCCGATCGCCGCGAAAGCCGCCGCCAGCAGGATCGAGGATCCGACCATAGCAAGGTAAGGCGCCCAGCCGCCGCCGCTTTCCTGGGCCAGGCCGACGACGAGCCCCGTGGCGCCGTAACCTACGATGGTGGCGAAGGCCAGGATCGCGGTATGGCCGAGGAACTTGCCGAGCACGATCTGCCAACGCGCGACGGGATAGGAGAGCAACAACAGGAGCGTGCCGCGCTCGGCTTCACCGGCGATGCCGTCGAAGGTCAGGATCAGCGCGATCAGCGGCAGCAGAAAGATCGACAGGCTCGACAGGCTGACCACGGTGACCGCAAGCGCACTTGCCTTCACGGTGCCGGCCGGCGTGCTGCCGAGAAAGGCCAGCGTGAGCGCAAGCGCGGCCAGAACAAGGGTGGTGGCCAGCACCCAGCGGTTCCGCACGCCCTCGCGGATCTCACGGCCGGCGATCGTGATGACGGCGTTCATGGCGTGGTCTCTCCCTCGCGATCGCCATCGTCACCATCTGCGTCGCGGTCGCCTGGGTTGCGGTAGTGCGCGTAGATGTCCTCCAGATGCGGCGGGCGAACCTCGACCGTGTCGACCGCCTCGAGCTCGCCAACGCGCCGCAGGATCGCGATATGTTTGTCCGCCGCGCAGGACAGCTCGACGCTTTGGCCATTGACGGGGCGGACGTCGGCCATATCGCCAACCGCCTTCGCCAGCGCCGCGTGCGCGTCGGGGCCCGCTCTTACGCGGATGCGCACCGGCAAAGCGCTCGCCCGCCGCAGCTCGTCGATGGTTCCGCACGCCACCACCCGGCCTTCGCGAAGGAAGGCGATGCGGTCGGCGGCCTCCTCGAAATCGACCAGCGCGTGGGAGGACAGCAGGATCGTGGCGCCGGCCCGCCGGCGCTCCTCGAGCAAGCTGCGGAACTGCCGGCGCGCGTCCGGATCGAGGCCGCTCGTCGGCTCGTCTAGCACCAGCAGCTTCGGCTCGCCCAGCAGCATCTGGGCCAGGCCCAGCCGCTGGCGCATGCCCTTGGAATAGGTTCTCACCTGGCGCCGCACCGCGTCGCCCAGCCCCACCTGATCGAGCAGATCCGTGCATTGGCCGAGCGGCACGCGTTTGAGGCGCGCGTAGTAACGCAGCAGCTCGATGCCCGTCAGATTCCCCGCGAATGTGACGTTCTCGGGAAGGAAGCCGATCGCGCTTCGAAGACCCACCGCGCGCTTGCTTTGCGGCGGCGCGCCAAAGACGCTGACGGCGCCGCTGCTCGGCCGGACGAGGCCGAGAATGATTTTGAAAAGCGTCGTCTTCCCGGCGCCGTTATGCCCCGCGAGTGCAATGAACTCGCCTGGCTCGATCGTCAGGTTGACATTTTCCAGCGCCGTAACGCCGCCGAAATGCTTGGCGATTTTCTCCAGCCTGACGGGCGCGTCGCTCATCGCAGTTCTCCCACGAACACCGGCAGTTTCGGCCGCGGCGGCGCCATCAGCGGGGCGCTATCTACCACCCCCCCCGGATAGAGCGCCGGAAAGCGCGACTGCGCCCAGCGCAGCATCGTGGCGGCCGGGCTGTTCAGCAGGATCTTCGCCGAGGGATGCGCCCAGACTATACGGTCGACCATGCTGTTGGGCCGGTAAGCGGCATCGGCGATGCCGTCGCTGTTGAGATCGAACCCGCTGTTGTCGCTCCAGTAATTGCCCCGCCCGCCGCGCGACCAGTCGAGCGCGCGCGTGCCGACATACTTCACCTGATGCCGGTTGCCGATGAAGGCGTTGCCCGAAATATCGTTGCGCTCCGAGCCGGCGGTGAAATGGATACCGATCCGACAACCGGAAAAGACGTTGCCCCGGTATCGGTTGCGATTGGCGTTATAGATAAAGACGCATTTCTCCGGCCCGCCGGTGACGATGTTGCCCTCGACGGTCGACCGGTTGGCGTAATTGAACAGAAACCCATGCTCGCGGTCGTTCTGCGAGAGGTTCCCAGTCACCGTGAGGCGGTGCGAGAACATGATCGCGTAGCCGATCGCGTTGTTGCGCGAAATGTTGCCCGCGATCACCGAGCGGTTGGTGTACATGTAGTGGATCGCAATGCGAAGGTTGCGCAGGCGGTTGCCTCGAAAGACATTGTTTGCGCTGGTATCGGTGAAGATGCCGTCACGGCCGTAGCGGATATCGTTGCCGATCAACTGCGAGCCGGGCGTGCGCCAGAGCTGGATGCCGTTGCCGCGGTCGTTCTCGCGCAGGTCGCGGCGGCCGATGATCACATTGTGACGAACCATCGCGTTCTTTGGCCCGAGCAGGTAGACGCCGAAGAGATTGCCGGTCAGCCGGTTCCGCTCGACGAGCGCGTCATGCGCGCTCTCGGTCAGAAAGATACCCGCATCCATCTTGTTGAGGCTCGCACCCGAGCCCCGCACGATCAAACCGCGGACCGTGACGTTGGGTGCGGTGACGGTAATCACGTTGCCGGTGCCGCCGCCGTCGATGACGGCACCCGGCGCGCCATCGAGCACCATCGGGCGGTCTATGACGACCGGTCCGGCGTGGACACCGGCTTTCAGCCGCACCAGGTCGCCGGGCTTTGCGGCTGCGAGCGTCGCCGCGAGCCTCCCGCCGCCCGGTTCGACCTCGATCGTCGCCGCGCGCGCGCCGCCCATGCAGGCGGTCCCGGCCGCCCAGGCAAAAGCCAGGGCGGCGAGGACCGAAGGCAGAGTGACGCAGCGCGGCGACATGATCGCAGGGTCCTTTCTCGGCCGGACGTGCTAGGCGCTACGCGGCTCGACCAACATCCGGCCGCGCATCTCCATATGGAGCGCGTGACAGAACCACTGGCAATAGAACCAGTGCACGCCGGGCCGGTCGGCCGTGAAGGTGACCGAAGCCGTCGCTTGTGGGCCGATCTCGAAGGCGATGCCGTAATTCGCCACCGTGAGGCCGTGGGTGAGGTCCTCAACGTCATCCTGGTTGGTGACGATCAGCGTGACTTCGTCACCCTGTTTCACGGTGAACTTTTCCATCCCGAAGTTGGGCGCCTGCGAGGTCATGTAGACCCGCACCTTGTTGCCCTTGCGAACGACCTTATTATCTTCCTCGATGTCCACGCCGTCCTCCTTGGCCCACTTCACGGCCTCCTGGAAGATCGGATCGGTGCGCTCGTAGGTGTTGCGCGGGTTGACCTTCGAGCGGTGCACGATGATGCAGTCATGCGGCTCGGCGAAGGTCGGACCATCATGGACAACGCGCATCTTGGAGCCGGAGAGATCGATCAACTGCTCGTTCTCCGGCTTCAGCGGGCCGACGTTGATGTAGCGATCCTTGGAGAACTTGTTGAGCGAGACCAGCCATTTGCCGTCCGCCTCCTTGGTTTCGCCCATCGAGGTGTGGTTGTGGCCAGGCTGGTAATGGACATCGACCTTGTCGACGACCGGGTTCACCTTTTTGCCCTTATAGGCTTCGAGTGCCTTCTTGATGTCCCACTTGGCCACCTGGCTGTCGAGGAACAGCGTGGTATAGGCAAAGCCCTTGTTGTCGAACGCCGTGTGCAGCGGCCCCAGTCCAAGCTTGGGCTCGGCGACGACCACTTGCCGCGGCTTGATCTTGTTGTCGAACAGGGCATCGAGCTTGGTCACATCGAGCACGGTGACCGTCGGCGACAGCTTGCCCGCGACCATGACGTGGCGCCCGTCCGGCGCGGTGTTGATGCCGTGCGGGCTCTTGCCGACGGGGATGTAGCGCGTGTACGGCGAGCCCTTGCGGCCGTCGAGCACTGGCACGCCTTTCATCATTCGCGCCTTGCCCGCCTTCACGGCGTCCTCGATGCGCTTGATGTTGAAGACCACGACCCAGTCCATCTCGGCCTTGGTCATCTCCGCCAGCGTCACACCCTCTTCGGAGTTGTAGCAGGTCGAGAAGGCGTATTTGCCCTGGTAGTCGGCATCGACATTGTCGAGGTTGCCGTCGACGATCACCTGCCAGGCCACGGTCATCTTCTCGCCGTCGATGGCGGAGAAGACAGCGTGGTATTTCTTGGGCTCGTCGAGGATCTTGCCGTCGTTGGGCAGCGGCACCCGGTGCTCGCCATTGGCGAAGACATAGCCGGTCTTGGGGTATTTCTGCGGCCGCATGCCGTGGATGTCGGACGCATTCGGGATTTCGACCATCTTGTCGACCTTCATCACATCGCAGCGGATGCGGGCGACGCGTGTGTTGGCCTTGTCGTTGATCCAGATATACCGGCCGTCATACGTGCCGTCGGTGAAGGACATATGCGGGTGGTGGGCATCGCCGTTCATGAAGACCCCGCCCTTGTCCTTCAAATACTCCTTGGTCTCCGGCAGCATGCCGTCGCGCATGATCTTGCGCGATTCGTTGGTCTGGCCCCAACCGGTGGCACTGCAGCGGTTGAAGACTGGGATGCGCATCAGCTCGCGCATCGACGGCACGCCCAGGATGCGCACCTCACCGCACTGGCCGCTCGACCAGATACCGTAATATTCGTCGAGCTGACCTGGTGCCACGGCTCCCGCACCGGCCGCGGCAGCGGCCGCCGTGGACGCGCCCCCAAGCGTGGGCCCGGTGAGCGCACCAACCCCGGTCGCCGCGCCGATGCCGGCGAGCACGGCCACTTTTGCCGTGCCGCCGATCACGCCGCGTCGGCTGACGCCCTCTTCTTCGCAATCTAGCTGGTCTTTGTTGTCGGTAGACATTCGTTTCACTCCTTCATCGAAACCGTTGACGTCATGAGTTCATGAGGTGCCGCGCAGGCTCAATCACACCGGCGCGGCGCCGCATTCTTTCAGTCTGCCGGCGGCGTTCGCCGCGACGACAGCCGCAATCGCTTCGGGATTGGAACTTCGGGCCTGGCGGCGCTCGCGGCGTTGGCGGCGCTCGACCATGACCGGGCATAGATGATCGTCGTAGTAGACCTGCTGGCAGTGCAGGCAGTAGAGGCATTCATTCGGGTTGATCTGGCCCGTCGGATGAATGGCCTGAACCATGCACTGCTTGGCGCAGGTCTGGCAGGGCGAGCCGCATTCCTTGTAGCGCCGCAGCCACTCGAACATGCGCAGGCGACCGGGCAGCGCCAGCACCGCGCCCAAGGGGCAGAGATAGCGGCAGAAGAAGCGCTCGACAAACAGACCCGCCACCAGAAGTGCGACGGCGAAGGCCACGTACCACCACTCGCGCATGAAGTGGAGAATGATCGCGGTCTTGAAGGGCTCGATCTCGGACGCCTGCTCGGCCACCGTCAGCGAGTAGAGCGAGAGGCCCAATAGCCCCATGAAAATGATGTATTTGAGCGGCCAGAGGCGCTCATGCAGGCCCCAGGGCAGCTCGTACTGTGGGACCTTGAGGGCCTTGGCGGCGCGGTTGAGCAGCTCCTGCAGCGCGCCGAAAGGACACAGCCAGCCGCAATAGGGCCCACGTCCCCAGAAGGGCAGCGATCCGGCCACCGAGCACCACAGGATGAAGATCATCGGCTCGGTCAGGAAATACTCCCACTTGAATCCGGTAAGCAGCGCATTGGAGAAGGTCAGCACGTTCACCACCGAGAGCTGGGCTTGGGCGTAAAACCCCAGATAAAGTGTGGTGAATGTAAGAAAGCCGAGCCGGATCCAATCGAGCCGCCTGGCGTTCAGCACCACCCGGTTCTGGAAGAAGAAGATCGCGGTGAGGATGCCGAGCGCGACGAGCAGGATCGCGATATCGACCGTCTTGCGCTGCCACAACCGTTTCCAGAGCGGCGTTCCGGCAGGTTCGGCCGACGGACCTGCGCCCTGCAATTTCGGCCCGGTCTTCGCGGTGTCGGCAGCGGGCGCGAGAAAGTATTTACGCGGCGGTGTGTAGCCGAGATCGAATGTGAGAAACGCCTTTTCGAGCGGCGCTACCTCGCGCGCGACCAAAAGCTGGATCCGCCAGGGCCGGTCGGCCCGGAAGCCGCTATTCGCGGCGATGCGGAAGAGCGCGACCTCGCGGAAACGCGGCGCGTCCTCGGCCAGCACGTCGGCAAGGCGCTTGTGCGCCTTGTCGCGGAAACGCACGCTGATGTCGCGCTGGATGAGCTGGATGCGGTCGAAGATGCCGCCCCGCACATAGCCCGATCCCTTGAAGGAATAGAGCCCGTTGCCCGCGAGCAGGATCGCCTGCTCGGCCGGCTTCAGGCGTTTCAGCAAATTGTTGTACTCGGCCTCGCCCAGCAGGCTGCGCCCGACGGACGGGATCGAAACCAGGGCCACGTAAAGCTCGATGAACGTGTCGTTCGGCTTGGCCTCGTCAGGCGGCACCATGGCGTTGCCGTGGCCGGCCTTGGCATAGGCCGCATTCACGTCGCTTACCTTGAGGCGCAGGCGGCGGACCGAGCCATCGCCCAACAGCGTCAGCCAGTCTTGCCTGGTGGTTTGAGCAGGGTCGATCTTGAGCGGCGGCGCCGCAGCGGACGTATCTTTCTGGCCGGAGAGCATTCGCGCCACCTTCACGGCGGAACGGATGATCGTGTCGTCGATCACCATGATGGTGACCGTGGCGCCGCTGACAATATCGACATTGCGATTATTACCGGCGGTCGCGCGCGCCAATTCATAGGCGTCTTTGCCGACATAGCCCTGGATGAAGGCATGGACCTTCGCTTCGGGAATTCCGACCAGCACAATCGGCTCGGCATGCCGGACCATCTTGATGCCCGTGATCACGCGCTTGGCGTCGATCCCGATCAGGATCTCGATCGGCTTACCCGAATAGCCGGTCGCGTTGACCCAATCGGCATTCAGGAAAACATGGCCGACCGGGTTATCGCCCGCGTCCAGCAGCGGGACTACGGCCGGATTGCCGCGCGGTTTGCCGAATGACCGCGCCTGGGGATGAAATGTTTTGGCCTGTTCCTTTGCCAGGAACGCTTCGAGTGCGGAGGCCGCGTATGCGTTCGGCCCGGGCAGGGCCGACAAGGCGGCCGCCATGAGCACCAAAATGACCATGCGCGCGTAGCCTGGTACTGCAATCCCTACAGTCACTGATCGACCGCTCACTGACATGATGTCCACTGGTTGCCGCATGGCGACGCCACGTTGGGGGGGCTGCTGATGAGACCGTTTGCGAATTTCGAGACGCAGAATAAGGACGCGGCGCGCGCGGCCTATGATCTATGTCAAGCATCGCGGCGCGTGGGCCGGTTTCGCAATGGGCGGCGTGGCGGGCACCGACGCGTTAGCGTCCGCATCCACGCGACGGCTTTGACATCCATGGATGCTCTTGCAGGACAATGCGCCAATTGCGCGCTGAAGCGATGAACAGGTGGCAGACCGTGACCGCTGCTGTCTGGGCCGCTCAGCTCAAACGTTCAACTGCGAGCTGCCTTCGTTAAGCTGACAGCGACGAATTGCATGCGCGGAGCGGGGTACGCCGCAACAGGGCGCTGTGGTTTATCGACGCCTTGCGGCCTATTTGACCGAGCTGCGGCGCGAGACCCACCCGAAATAGACCGCCAGAACCACCGCGATCACGGCGGCGGCGGCCACGGCGAAGATCCAGCTCTTGAGCATGAAACGCCCGATCGCGAACAGGATCAGGGCGGCCGCGATGATTATTAGGATACGATTGAACCAGGTCATGCGGATCTCGCCGGTGCGCGTTGAGGCGGCTTGGTCAGGCTCCGTTGGCGCGAGGCCGGATCGCCAGGAACCCTCCCCACCTTGTGCCCTGATCCGGCGCTTGGCAAGAGAGGTCTCGGCCGTGACGTGCCGGCACAAAGGTCGGGCGTCAACCCGGTTGCCGGCGCGGCCCGCGACGGGCCCGATCGTACCGGTGGCGACCGGGTCAGTCCTTATCGTGCCTGTCGCCGCGGCGCGCCAAATGCTACCGGTAGGCCGGTTCGGGCAGGGAGAAGCGCGATGGAAGCGGTTTATTACACTGGTGCTGCGATCATTCTTTATCTGGTCGCCGACCGCGCGATCGACGCGGCCGAGCGCCTGGCCGGCCGGCGCTTCGAGTACCGCACGATTTATTTCTTCGTTCTCTTGAGCGGGCTCGCCGTCGGCGCCTTTTACATCATCCGCGCGCTGCTGCGTTAAGCCGGCGCCTCGCCCGCCGCAACGGCACTTGACGTAAATCAACGCGGCCTCGCCAGCGCCGTGCCAGCTTCCCGTTGCCGCCAGTAGATACATAGCTGGCGGAACAGTTGGGGAGAGGCAAATGGCCGCCGAAAATCAAGAAGAAGTACAGGACATCGCAGAGCGAACGCCGGTCATGCAGCGCGTGCTCGATAATCCGTTCCTGCTGCTGTTTCTGGGGGTAGCGGTGCCGACGGTGCTCTACCTCATGTGGGGCGTGATGGAAATCGCCCAGATACCCATCGCGAAATAGGGGGATACGTCATGGCGCTGACACCGCCGGAAAACCGGCTCTGGTGGAAGGAGCCGCTGCACGGCATGGAGATCATCTGGATATCCATCGCCTTCCTGTGGGGGCTGGTGATGTTCGGCATGATGATCTACTGGCACGCCGCCGGGGATCAGAATTTGTCGAACGAGGCCTACCGGATCGATAAGACCGTTTTCGTCAAGCGCACCGAGGCGATGGTGGCCAAATACAAAGTGCGCGAAGTCGGCGATACCGGCGTTCCGGTCGTGCGGCCGCCGGCCGGCAGCGAAGTCTACATGCTCGGCCGGCAGTTCGAGTGGTGGCCGGTGCTGGAGCTTCAGAAGGGCAAGAGCTATCGGCTGCACTTGTCGGCGGCCGACGTGCAGCACGGCTTCTCCCTGCAGCCGGAGAACATCAACCTGCAGATCCATCCCGGCTACGAGATGGTCGTCACCATCACGCCGACGCGCAGCGGCACGTTTGGAGTGGTCTGCAACGAGTATTGCGGACTGGGCCACCACCAGATGACCGGGCGCGTCATCGTGGTGGACAAGTAAGGGGGATAGAACGATGGCAATAGCTGGGACCGCAGCGGCCCCCGCCGCAGTAGGCGCAGTATGGAAATACAGAACCTGCCTTGAAACCGGTCTGCGCATCGATGTGGCAGCGCAGCGCCTGATCAAGGCGAACGCCTTCGTCGGCGTGCTGTTTCTGGCGGTCGGCGGGCTTTTCGGGCTGCTCGTCGCGCTCACCCGATGGCAGACGGTGCACCTGCTCGACAGCGAGCTTTTCTACCTGGTGCTCACCGCGCACGGCGCGGACGTGCTGCTGTTCTGGATCGTCTTCTTCGAGATGGCATTGCTCTACTTTGCCTCGGCAGTGCTTCTGAACAGCCGCCTCGCCACGCCGAAGATCGCCTGGCTGGGCTTCTGGCTGATGGTGATCGGCGCCGTGGTGACCAATGTCGCGGTGCTTCAGGGCGACAGCTCGGTGATGTTCACCTCCTACGTCCCGCTGAAGGCTGCGCCGCACTTCTATCTCGGGCTGATCATGTTCGCGGTCGGCGTGCTGATCGGCTGCTTCGTGTTCTTCGGCACCTTGGTGATCGCCAAGGAGGAGGGCACATATGATGGCTCGATCCCGCTGGTCACCTTCGGCGCCATGACCGCCGCGATCATCGCCGTCTTCACGGTCGCCTCGGGCGCGATCATTCTGATCCCGACCTTCCTGTGGTCGGTCGGGCTGATCTCCGAGATCGATCCGTTGGTCTACAAGGTGGTCTGGTGGGGCATGGGACACTCCTCCCAGCAGATCAACATGGCGGCGATGGTGTCCGTCTGGTACGCGATTGCGGCAATGACCGTGGGCGCAAAGCCGCTGTCGGAAAAAGTCAGCCGCACCGCCTTCCTGCTCTACATCCTCTTCCTGCAACTCGCCTCGGCGCACCACCTTCTGGTCGAGCCGGGCGTGAGTTCGGAATGGAAGATCTTCAACACCAGCTATGCCCTGTACCTCGCCGTGCTCGGCAGCCTGATCCACGGCATGAGCATCCCGGGCGCGATCGAGGCCGCGCAGCGCCGCAATGGCTTCGTCAAGGGCGCATTCGAATGGCTGCGCAAGGCGCCGTGGGGCAATCCGGCCTTCTCCAGCATGTTCATGTCGCTGGTTTTCTTCGGCTTCCTGGGCGGCATCTCGGGCGTGGTGATGGGCACCGAGCAGATCAACATCCTGGTGCACAACACTCTTTATGTTCCGGGACACTTCCACGGCACCGTGGTCGCCGGGACAACGTTGGCCTTCATGGGCATGACCTATGCGGTGGTTCCCCTTATCTGGCAGCGTGAGATCGTTTGGAAGGGCCTCGCCAAATGGCAGCCCTACATGTTCGGCTTCGGCGCTGCGGGCATAGCGATCTTCATGATGGGAGCCGGTATTGTCGGTGTGGCGCGCCGCCACTGGGATATCAACTTCGCCGATGCGACGTTGAAATTCGAGTACGCGCCGATCGCCCATCTGATGCTGGCACTGAACGGCCTTGCCGCAATACTCGCGGCGATCGGCGGGATCTCGTTCATCTTGATTGTCGTGATGTCGATCTTCTTCGGCAAGAAGCGCGACGCTGCGGCGGTGAAGGCGAACCCAACGGTAGTTTCCGGCACCCCGGTCGCGCAGACCGGCAGTGAAGCCACGCTCAAGCTTCCCGGCACCATTGTGCTGGTGTCGGTCTTCTTCGTCACCTTCGTCCTTTATTACTTCGTCAACTGGAAGTTCCTGTCCGACGTCTGGCCGCTGCGGTAGCGGGATCGGGCCGGGCGGCACCCTAGCCGCCCGGCCACCGTTTCTCCGTCAGTACAGGCGCAGCAAGACAGGTCCGGCAGGCCCGGGGATGCCATGACCCAGACCCTTCGCAACATCGCATGCCTCTTCAAGTTGCGCATCGGCATGGCGATCACCCTGAGCGCGTTGGCAGGTCTCGCAGTGAGCCCGGGCCCGGCGCCGTCGGCCTGGAAAGTGGCCGTGCTGGCGCTCGCGGTGATGCTGTCCTCGGCGAGCGCGGGCGCGCTCAACCAGTATTTCGAACGCGACCTCGACGCCCGCATGAAGCGGACCCGCGATCGCCCCTTTGTCACCGGCGCCTTTCAGGCCAGCCCCCTGTGGCTCACGGCAATCGTGCTGATCCTGGCCGGCGCGGTCGCGGCGGCGGCGTTCGCAACCAACCTCGCAGCAGCCTTTCACGTCTTCATGGGCGCCTTCATCTACGGTGTCGTTTACACGGTCTGGCTGAAGCGCCGGACCTGGTGGAACATCGTGGTCGGCGGGCTCGCCGGCAGCTTTGCGGTGCTCGCTGGCGCCTCGGCGGTCGACCCGGGCCTTGCTCCGGCCCCGCTGATCCTGGCGGCCGTGCTGTTCCTGTGGACGCCGCCGCATTTTTGGAGCCTGGCGGCGGCACTGCACGAAGAGTACGCCGAAGCGGGCGTGCCGATGTTGCCGGTGGTGGTCGGGCTGGAGAAGGCGTCGTGGATCATTCTGGCGCACACGCTGGTGCTGGTCGCGCTCTCGATTGCGCCGGTGTTTTTCGGCCTCGGCTGGATCTACGGCGCCGGCGCCGCGATCGGCGGCTTCCTGTTTATTCGCGCCAGCATCGCCTATGTGCGCCAGCCTACCCGCAAGCGCGCGATGGCCAACTTCAAGGCCTCGCTGATCCAGCTCGGCCTGCTGCAGCTCGCCGCGATCGCCGACCATCTGGTGGCGGTATGAGCCAGCGCTGGCCATTCGCGCTCTGCTGCATCGCCGCTTGGGCGCTCGGGGCCCCGATGCAGGCTGTGGCGGACGAGCCGCCGATCATCGCCGACGAGAAGAAGGCGCTGGCGTTCAGTCAGGCCGCCCTCGGCCGCAAGTTGCGCGATGGACGCTTCGTTGGCATTGACGGCCGCAATATCCAGCTCGCCCGGTTCCGGGGCAAGCCGCTGGTGGTCAACCTGATCTATACCGGCTGCAATCAATCCTGCCCGGTCGTCATCGGAACGTTGCACCGAAATCTTGAGATCGCCCAGGATGCGTTGGGGGCCGACAGTTTCGCGGTCATCACGGTCGGTTTCGATACCCGCCACGACACGCCCGAACGCATGCGCGCCTTCGCCCGCTCCCGCGGGGCTGTCCTGCCCAACTGGCGCTTCCTTTCGACCGACCATGCGACCGTCAACCGCTTGGCAGCCGATACCGGGTTCGTCTTCCGAGCTTCGGCCGGCGGCTTTTCGCATGTGACGCAAACCACGATCGTCGATGCGCAGGGCCGGGTCTATCGCCAGATTTACGGCGGCGGTTTTGAGCCGCCGGCGCTGGTCGAGCCGCTGAAGGAACTCGTCTACGGCCGCCGAGGCGATCTCGTCTCGATCTCCGGCTTCGTCAACCGCATCCGCCTCTTCTGTACCGTCTATAGCCCCGCCGCCGACCGCTACCGGTTCGACTATGGTATCTTCATCGCGCTGATTATCGGACTGGCCAGCCTCACCGGCATGGCAATTGTCCTGGTCCGCGCCGGCCTGCGCGCCCACGCTTTGCGGCGCACCGGGTGAAACGAACCGAAGGCCCCATGCCGACCCGACACGCCATAGTGGCGCCCGCGCCATGAACGGGCTGCGCCGCGCCTTGCGGGCGGGCTTCTCACCGTTCGAGGCCGGGCTCGACCGCTTGGTCGGACCGGCCTGGAATCCACTCAACCACCTGGGCGCACTGGGCTTTTTCTTCTACTGGATCGTCGCGGTCAGCGGCATCTATCTCTACATTTTCTTCGATACCGGAACGACTTCGGCATACCTGTCCGTCGAGTATATGACCAACAAACAGTGGTATGCGGCCGGCGTGATGCGCAGCCTGCACCGCTATGCGTCGGACGCGCTGGTGCTGTTCATGGTCATCCACATGGCGCGCGAGTTTTCGCTCGACCGCTATCGGGGCGCGCGCTGGTTCACCTGGGTGACCGGTGTTCCGATCATCTGGCTGGTTTTCGCCGCCGGCATCACCGGCTACTGGATGGTCTGGGACAAGCTCGCGCATTACGTGGCGCTGATCACCACCCAGTGGTTCGACTGGCTGCCGATCTTTTCGGAGTCGATCGCGCGCAATTTCATCAACCCCGATTTCATCGACAACCGGTTCTTCACCCTGTTGGTTTTCATGCACATCATACTGCCGCTGATCCTGCTGGCGGTGCTGTGGGTCCATCTGCAGCGGGTGAGCCGGCCGAGGATCAACCCGCCGCGCGGCCTGGCGATCGGCGTCTTCGCGATGTTCCTCGCCCTGTCCTTCATCCAACCCGCGGTGAGCCAGGGTCCGGCCGATCTCGCCAAAGTGCCAGGTACGCTGAAGCTCGACTGGTTCTATCTCGCCTTCTATCCGCTCTTCGACATCTGGTCCTCGGGAACGCTGTGGGGGCTGGCGGGTGTGCTCACGATTCTGATCATCGCGCTGCCGTTCATGCCGCCAATGAAGCGCCTCGCCGTGGCGAAGGTCGATCTGGAGAACTGCAACGGCTGCACGCGCTGTCTTGACGACTGTCCCTTTGCCGCCATCACCATGGCGCCGCGCAGCGATGGCCGCCACTACGCGCGCGAGGCGGTGGTCGATCCAAGTCTGTGCGTGTCCTGCGGCATCTGCGCCGGCGCCTGCCCGACCGCCACGCCCTTCCGCGATCGTTCCAAGGAACTGGTGTCGGGGATCGAGTTGCCGAACCTGCCGATCGCGGGTTTGCGCGAGCGCGTCGAGGCGCTGTCGGCCAAGCTCGGGGGCGAGGCCCGGGTCATCGTGTTCGGCTGTGATCAGGGAACCAGGGCAGACAGTGTCGCGGGCGACGGCGTGGCGACCATCAGCCTGCCGTGTATCGGCATGCTGCCGCCGGCGTTCATCGACTACATTCTGAGCCGGCGCCTGGCCGAAGGCGTGGTGCTGTCCGGCTGCGGCGAGGGCGAGTGCTATTTCCGTTTTGGCATCGAATGGACCGAGGCGCGGCTGGCCGGCGAGCGCAATCCGCGCCTGCGCAAGCGCGTACCGCGCGAGCGCATAGCAAGGGTTTGGGCCGGGCGCGGCGGCAATCGGACGCTCAGCCGGGCACTCGCGACGTTCCGCGCCGGCTTGCCACCCTTCGCCGACAATGCTCCGTCAACCGAGGAAGGCCCGCCGGAAGCGCCGCGTGTTTATGAAAAGGCGAAAAGCGATGCTTAAGCTCCGCCAGGCCCTGGGGCTGGCCGCCGTGCTTGCGGTCTTCGCGGCGCTACTTGGCTATTTCACCTACCGTCCAAGCTACGTGCATTTCACCGACGACCAGGCCCTGATCAAGATCAGTTTCACCCTTGGCGGCAAGCGGCTCGGCAAATGCATCCGGCGGACCCGGGCCCAGCTTCAAAAACTGCCGCCGCACATGCGCAAGGTGCTTATCTGTCCGCGCGAGCGCCACCCGGTCCATGTAGAGGTTTTGGTCGACAACCAGCCGCGCTACCAGGCCACAGTGAACGCCGCCGGACTTTCCAAGGACGGATCGTCCAAGTTCTATCATGGGCTGGTTGTCGCTCCCGGGAAGCATCTGATCGTGGCGCGCCTGGTCGACAGTGGGCGCAAGACCGGCTTCGACTTCGAGATCGAGAAGGCGTTCGAGCTGACGGCGCGCCAACACCTCATCATCGACTTCCAGCGCGACCGTGGCGGCTTCATATTCCGGTGAAGCCGGCGGGCGCTCTGCTCAAGGATCATGCCCAAGGATAATGCCCAAGGATAATGCCCAAGGATAATGCTATGGCGCTGATTGAATGGAAGCAGGAATTCTCCGTCGGGATCGACGACGTCGATCACGAGCATCAGGAGATGGTCGCGCTGATCAACGAACTCTACGGCGAGCTCAAAGCCGGCCAGGCTTCAAAGGAGAAGGTTTCGGGCTTCCTGGGCGAAATCCACGCCAAGATCGCCGCCCATTTCGCGCTCGAGGAACACATCATGCAGCAGGCGCGCTATGACCGTGCTGCAGGGCACAAGGCAGATCACGACCTGCTGCTCGACGATATCGGCGACATCATGGAGCGTTTCGAGGCCGACCGATATTTCAAATACGAGGACGTCTTGAGCGAGCACCTGCGCGACTGGTTCACGGTCCATTTCCGCACCCACGACTCGCGGCTGCACAAGATGGTGAGCGCCTGAGATGTTGCCGGGCGCGTGGTGCCGAGCGGCGACTTCAGAGCACTATCCGATCAAGTTGCGCCTGTCCTTCCTGAAAACTCTATCTGGGCGCTTCTCGGCACGGTTGGCGCCATGAAGATCGCAGTCGCAGGGGAAGTCCGCTGTCGCGGGCAAGGAATGTCCGGCATATCGTCGCCGGGTATGTGAA
Organism: Alphaproteobacteria bacterium; assembly: GCA_035527975.1. GTDB lineage: Bacteria > Pseudomonadota > Alphaproteobacteria > JAPULJ01 > JAPULJ01 > DATKZM01. The sequence continues at coordinate 19,265 of DATKZM010000117.1, forward strand.
AGGTATTCTGCACTGCGCCAGCTTTTGCCGGATCGGCGAAATTGTAGCCCGCCGGCAGCCAATACCGAACCCACTCTACCGTACGGATAGAAACGATTGATCAGGCGGCCAGTCGCTCGTATCTGTGATGCAGGCCACCGACCTGCGGGAAAGAAACGATCTTCCCAGTTTCGGGTGGCTGCACCGGCCGTTCGTTGGGAGCGTCTTGGTCCAGAGACAGATGGGTGCGGGACCGGTGGTAGTAGTCGAAGTACAACGCGAGGATTCGATGCAGATGCCTTTCGTTCAGAACAATCACGTGATCGAGGCACTCTCTCCTGATCGATCCGATCACCCTTTCAACGAACGGGTTCTGCCACGGTGAGCGCCTCCTCGATAGCCATCGCCGCGATCCTGGCCGGAGAGCGGCGGCGGCATCCTCCGACGGTCTTGTGCCTGTCTTCCTGGACCGGTGTCGGTCGGAATGCTAGGCTGATTTTCCCATTGCGTCCCTGCGCCGGCTTGGTCGCTTGCGACCATCCGCGGCTCACGCATCAGGAGGGCTGCCCGATGATCACTGCAATCGTCCGCTACCACCTGCCGCCGTCGATCAACCACGACGCCTGCCTCGCGCACTTTGAGAAGATTTCGCCCGGTTTCAAAACCGCAAAGGGGCTCATCAGCAAACACTTCATCTGGAGCGAGCGCGGCGTTGCCGGCGGCGTCTATCAGTGGGAGACGCTTAAGGACGCCAAAGCCTTCTATGGCGGGCCGTGGCTGAAGGGGATCGTTGAGCGCTACGGTGAGGAGCCGGAGATCGAGTTCTTCACGGTATTCTGCGTCACCGACAATGAGAAAGGCAGCGTCCGGGTTCTGGAAAAGCCAAAGCATTCCGATTCCGGGAAATCTCGGCGCCAGATGTCGGGCTCCAGGAGCGCGAGCCCGGCGTCTTAGCGAGCGGTTACCAAGAACGCAAGGCCGTGGGGGCTCCGGGTGGCATCGCAAGAGGAACGCGACGGTCGCCTGGACAAACACGTCAGCCTTCGCCCAGCGGCGATTTCGGCCGCCATGAGCGCGACAAGCCGATGACGGTCAATGCGACGAGCCCGCCCGCACCCTGAAGCGGCGGCGCCGGCGCGAGTTCATCCACCAACAAGTTCACGCCATGGAAACGATGGCAGTGCTGGTTCAATATCGGCCCGATTTCCGGATTGGGTCATTTCTGGACATGAGCCGCCGCCAGCGGCATGTCCGCTTAGCGCCCTAGGGTCTGTACTCAATTAGATATAACTCATTGAAATACAACGGCTCTGGATTCTCTTGCCGCAGGGCAAAAGTGAGTCAGGTCAGCGGGTTACGTCTAATTGAGTCCAGACCCTAAAGCAGACATCATTTGGCGCCGCCGTGGTGTCCGCTTGTAGCTGAGGGTGTTGAAGAAGTCGGGACCATCAAATTTTGTGCAACTATTGTTTGTGTGAGCCGCGCTTGCAGCAATGTTGATTCGAAAAAGTCCCGAATCTTGAATCATTGTTTCAAAAATCCTGACCTCCGCGACTTCTTTAACAGCCTCAGCGATAAGCGGACCTTTCTCGCATGGGATCGGCGCGATGATGCGCGCAAGAGACCAACGCCTTGCCTTACGAACGACCCTGAACCAAGCTCAACCCGGTCAGAGGACCTCACCTTGGAATTCCGGTTTAAGGGATAAATGACCATGTTCAAAGTCACGGCAATCTACGCGGGGCTGCTCGCCCTGATGATGGTTTTTCTGGCCGCCCAGGTGGTGCGCCTTCGCGGCAAGCACCGGGTCACCCTGCAGGACGGCGGCATTCCGGAAATGGCGCTCGGCATCCGGGTGTTCGCCAACTTTGCCGAATACGTGCCCATGGCCTTGGTATTGATGATGCTGGCCGAGGGCGCGGGCACCCCGTCATGGGCGCTTCATGGCCTCGGCGTGGCGTTGATCGTGGGCCGCGTCGCCCATGCGCTCGGCTTGCGCCACGACCGGGGGACAACCCCGGGACGGTTCGTGGGAATGAACCTGACCTGGGGCGTGATCATTTTCGCAGGTCTCGCGGCGGTGTACTGGTCTTACGCCTGATAGCTTCGATCATTTCCACTTGTTGCCCGGCACAGGCCGCATCCCGTCCAAAGTTGATGCGATGGTGGCCAACATCGGCCACGTGTCATCGTGGCAATATGCTGTAACGTGCGGTTCAAAAGCGATGCCTCAGCCCACCAATCAGACGGCAGCAACGGGTCAACTCCGGACATGAGCCGACACCAGCCGCAGGTCTGCTTTGCACCCAAGAGCGGACATCGAGCTCAGCTCGCCGGATGTCGGCTTGTAGCCAAAAGGCGACATGCCGGCTGCGAGGCGGTCTACCTTTCCGAACAAGTTCATGTGACCGGAGTGCGGTGCTGGGCGATGACATCCAAAAAACTGGGCATCGGAATTTCTTCCCCCAGCGCAATTTTGTCGTTCGACGTTGACAGCCGGGCCGGGCGGGACCGTTAAGTCTTTTGATTTTGGACATCCCGAACGGCCTCTATCCGGTTCGCTCTTTTCGCGCGACGCTGAAAAAGGTCGCGGCAACCAGGGTGACCGCGCCCAAAACGATCAAATGGACAGCGGAATCCTGGTTGATGAAGGAGGACGCGCTCGATAGCGACTGCACCAGGGCCGCGCCCATCAAGACGGACAGGACCGAGCCGCGGCCGCCCGCAATTCTGGTGCCGCCGAGCACGACGGCGGTGATGCTCATCAGGGTGTAATCGATGCCGGTGGCGGGCGAACCGATGCCGACCTGGCCGGCCAAGATCAGCCCGGCGATGCCGGTCAGCAGCCCCGACGCGGCGAAAGCCAACAGGATATGCCGGTTGGTGCTGATGCCGACCCGTATGGCGGCGAGAGGGTTCGAGCCCACCGCGCGCAGCCGCCGACCCAACGCGGTGCGGAACAGGCCGAACTCGAACACCGTGACGATGACCGCGATCGCGAGGAAGCAGGCGGGAATTGCCGCCAATCCCCACTGGGACACGTCCGAGATGTAATCCGTGATCGCACCGCCGGCTTGCGGCCGCAACGCCAGCGACATGCCTTGCAGGCCAATGAAGGTGGCCAGCGTCACTACGATCGCCGGGATGTTGAGCCAGGTCACCAGCCAGCCCTGGAACAGGCCGAATCCGGTTGCGATGGCCAGAATCAGCACGGCCCCCCAGAGCGAGTCTCCCGGCTCCCCGCCGTCGGGCATTAGGAACGACGCGAGCACGACGACGAACCCGGCCAAGGCGCCGACCGAAAGGTCGATCCGGCCGACCAGGATCGTGCCCAGCTGGGCGATCGAGATGAACGCCAGGATCGAAAGGAAGGTCAGCATGGTATTGATGTTGAACGCAGAGAGGAAATGCTCGCTGATCGCCACGGTGCCGAGCACGACGATCGTGGTCAGCACGGTCAACACCGCCGCCGGGAAGTGGTCCGCGGCCATGATGCGCCGCCAGCGTGGTTCGCTGTCCTTGCGGGCCGCCGCCGGGCCGCCGGAGCGCGCCACCGTCGCCGTCAGGTTCGCTTCGGTGATGGCCTCGTCGGTGAGGGTCTCGCCCGCAAGCTCTTTCACGATATGGCCGCGCGCGAACACGGCGACCCGGTCACACAACCCTTCGAGCTCGATGCCGTCGGACGACGACACGACGACCGCGACGCCGCTATCGGCGAGCTCGCGCAGGCGCGCGTAGATCTCGGTGCGCGCACCGACGTCGACACCCTTGGTGGGCTCGTCGATCAGGATGACCTTGGGCTCGCCGGCAAGTTCGCGCCCGATCAGCGTCTTTTGCTGGTTGCCGCCCGAGAGTTCCGCGGCCGTCGTGTCGTCGTCCTCCTTTACGCGGTGGCCAGAATAAACGCCGAGCCGATCGATCACCTGCTTGGTCAAGGCCCGGTCACGCTTTCTGTCGATGACACCGCGCGTGGAAATGCGGTCGAGCGCGCCAATGCCGATGTTCTCGCGCAACCTCAAGGACATGAACAGTCCTTCTTCGTGGCGGTCGTCGGTGACGAAACCGATCCCGGCGTACCGGGCCGCCGCCGTGGTGTCCCCGGTGAAGGCCTTGCCCTTGATGCGCACCGATCCGGCGGTGCGCCGTTCCAGACCGGCGATCGTGCGCAGGAATTCGCGCTGTCCCTCGCCTTCGACGCCGGTTACGCCGACGATCTCGCCGGCGCGCGCGGTAAAGCTGGCGTTCGAGAAGCCGGTCCCGGCGAGCCCATCGACCTCCAGGAGCACCTCGCCCCTGCTTTGCGATTTGTCCGGAAAGACCTGTCCGAGCGGCCGGCCCGCGATCATGGTGATGATCTCGTCGGTCGTGATCCGCGCCGCAGGGCGGCTGGCGATCGCCTTGCCGTCGCGCAACACGGTGATGTGGTCGGCGAGTTCCTCGATCTCGCGCAGCCGGTGCGAGACATAGACGATCCCGACGCCCTCGTCGCGCAGCTGGTTGATGAGCTGGAACAGCTTGTCGATATCGGCCTGCTGGAATGGCTCGGTCGGCTCGTCGAGGAACAGAACCTTGGGCTTGGACGCCAGCGCCCCGGCGAGCTCGATAATGTGATGCTGTGGCAGCGTCAGGTCGCGCACCCGCGTGTCGAGCGACATGGCGTGCTGCTCGGAAGCCACCGTCGCGAGGAGTCGCTCGGCCTCTGCCCGGCCGTCCGACCCCGTCAACTCCGGCGCGGCGAGCTGGAGGTTTTCCAGCACCGTCATTTCTTTCGCCACCGCTGGGTTCTGGAAGGTTACCGCCAGGCCGGCACGGCGCAGTTTCTTGGCGTTGGGCCGCTTTATTTCCTTGCCGCTGATGCGAATGACCACGAAGTCGGCCGGAACCGCGCCGGCGGCGATGCCGATGAGCGTCGATTTCCCGGCGCCATTCTCGCCGACGACGGCGTGGACCTCGCCGCGCCGGACATTGAGGTTGACGGCCTTGAGCGCCTCCACGGGTCCGTAGGACTTGGTGGCGCCATTGATTCCCATGATGGGAGCCGCCATGAATTGGCGTTTGGCGACGCTCATGGGGTGATGTCCAATCGCTTCTTTAGTCGGCGGTAGGCGGTACTGAAGCGAATCCTGACTTCAGGCGAGATGACGATAATCTTCGACAGTCCCGTCGCCGCCATGGTTCGACTAACGGTCGTGCGAATCCGAAACTCGACGTCGGGCGAGGTGACCCAAAATTTGAACCGGATGAATTCGAAGCGAATGCGCCGGCCCGCTTCGACGACGCCGACGCTGGCGATGATGATGACCGCCTGGACGATGTTCTGGGCGGAGGTCTCGAACCCGACCGCCAGCACGAGCTGGCCGAGATAGGTCAGGAACAGCGCGCCGACGATGGTCGCGGCGACGCTGCCCCGCAAGCCCCCGCCGATGGGGTTGCCGCCGACCACGACCGCCGCGACCGTCGCCAGCAGGTAGGGCAAACCGCTGAACACGGTCGGCGACAGCACATAGCCCGCCAGCAGCACGCCCGCTGCGGCGTAACAGAAGCCGGCGAGCGTGTAGGTCGCGACGCGATAACCGTCGAGCGGAATGCCGACGGCGATGGCGGCGTCAGGATTGACGCTGGTCGCGATGAAGCGCCGCCCGACTGTCGTTTTCTCGAGAAGGAAGATCGCGATCGCGGCAACGACGATCACGACGTAGACGGTCAGCGGGACCTCGAGGACCTTGCCGACGCCGAACTTGTTGAGCGGCGGCGGCACCTGCTGGGAGAACCCGCGGGTGACGTACATCGTGATCCCCAGCATCAGCGAGTTCATGCCGATGGTGGTGACCAGCGAGTTGACCCGCAGCTTCGCGACCAAAATGCCGTTCAGCGCGCCAACGCCGAGCCCCATCGCCAGGGCGAGCGCCACGTAGGCCAGGGTCGCGCCGACTCCGGCCTGCGCGGTCGGCAGGGCCGAGACGATCACCGCCGAAAACGACATGATCCCCGCGACGGAAAGATCGAGCCCGCGCTGCTGGATTACCAAATGCTGGCCGATCGACGCGATCGCGAGGACCGCGAAGAACGGCAGCATCAGCTGCAGCGCCCCCGCGGACACTGTGCTTGGCGCAATCAGGCCGCCGGCGACGAACAGGACAACCGTGGCAATCACCGCGATCCAAAGCCGGGAAAGCGGCTTTTTCCGCCCCTTGTACTCGCGCTTCGTCCACGATCGCCGCCGGCGCCGCCGTTCCGATTGCGGTTCAGCCGCCTCGCCGGTGTTGTCGGCCATTAACCGAAACGTACTGGACTATTTCGACAGGATCTTCCGCATCTTCGCCCCGGAGAGCATCGACGACGGAATCGCGGTCGACGGCAGGCTCTTGTCACACTTCACTTTGAGCTTGGGATTGGACGAGGTGCTGTCCTCGGAGAACGGCAGGTCGATCAGGCTCGGCTCCGTATTGTTCATGCCGTTCACCGCGGCGACGCCCTTGCGGAGCGCCAGGCGCACAAGCCAGGTATGCGCGCTGACCGTCGCCAGCTTGAAGGTCGGGTTGGACTTGTGAAGGTCCTGCCACAGGCAGCTCAGCTCGTTGAGGTCTTGGCCGGCCCATGCCGGGATCGGGCGGCCGGCCGCCACGAAGGCTCGGATCGGACCTGTCGTCTCGGCCATGATGCCGTCCATCTTCGGATACTTGGAGATCGCGGCGGCGGTTACCTTCTGGGCCAAGGCCGGATCCCAATTGGTAGCGACCGGGCCTTCCAGCACCTTGATGCCCGGGTGTTTGGCGAATACTTGGCGCCAGCCAACGGCCTGGGACAAGCTCATGGGATTGCCGGCGGTGCCGCCGTGGACGATGACGTTGCCTTTGCCGCCCAGGGTCTTGACCATCCACTCGGCGCTCATCCTGCCGACGCCGATCTGCGTTTCGGTCACCCGGGTCAAATAGTCCCTGCCGATTTTTCCGAAGCGCGCGTCGCCGGTGGAGTACGGAACCACCGCGATGCCGGCCTTGGTCGCCTGGCGCATCACCTTGAGCTGCGCCACGCCGGTGTCGGCGAAGACGACGATGACGTCGAATTTCTGGGCGATCAGCCCGCGAATGTCGGCGATCTGCTTTTCAGCCTTGAACTCGCCGTCGGTGTAGCGGACTTCCGTTATGTTCGGGCACTTTGCGGCTTCTTCTTCGAACTCCGCGCGGGCAATCTTGCGCCAGTAGTTGCCGCCCCAGCCGTCGGAATACGCGACCTTGATCTTCTTGGTCCCGCAATATTTCTTGATGCTCTCCATGTCCTCGATGCCGCCTTTCTTATTTGGCGCCAAGTCAAGTTTGGAGAACTTGTCCGCGGCCGAAGCCGGCGCCGCGAGCGACACTTGCCAGGCGAACGCCACTGCGGCCGCGCCCAGGACGAGATTCAACTTTGGTGACATCCATCCCTCCCGTTTATGTCGTTGGTATCATTTCAAAAAAGTTTTCTATTGGACCGGTATACCGGCTACAACGACTCGGGCACTATAGTCTGACGGGTATTGGTTTTCCAATCGGCGTTTCGAAGTCACAGGGGGGCGGCGTTCGATGAAGCTCAGCAACGAAAGAATCCTCACCACCCATGCTGGCAGCATACCGCGCGGCGAGCCCCTCGGCTCGATGCTGATCGACGAGGAGGAGGGCAAAAGGGTCGATCGCAAGAAAATCGATGCACTCACGGACGAGCGTGTTGCCTACGTCATGGAAAAAGAGGTCGAAGTCGGCGTCGACATTGCGAATGACGGCGAGCAGGGCCGGGTCGGTTTTCAGACTTACGTGCCGCAGCGCATGGACGGCTTCGGCGGTGAATCGAGCCGGCCGCTCGGCAAGGAATTCGTTGAGTTTCCGAAATTCACCGAGCGGATGATGCAGCGCATCCCGAAAACCGGGAAGGTGTTCGACGCCCCGGAGGCGATCTCCGAAATCCGCTATCATGGTGAAAGCGAGCTGCAGAAGGAAATTGCAAGGTCGAAGCAACAGGCGGAGAAAACCAACTCGCACGTTGCCGAGTGGTTCATGAACGCGCCGTCGCCCGGCATCATCGCGTGTACGATGCTGAATGCCTATTACGATTCCGATCAGGCCTATCTCGACGCGATCGTGCGCGAGATATCGAAGGAATACAAAGCCGTCGTCGATGCCGGCTTCGTCCTGCAGATCGACGCGCCCGATCTCGCCATGGAACGGGTGCTGCTGTATCAGGATTTGACCGACGCCGAGTTCGCGGAAAAGGTGCAAGAACATGTCGATGCGCTCAACGCGGCGCTCGAAGGCATTCCGCCGGACCGCGTGCGGTTGCATGTGTGCTGGGGCAACTGGGAAGGACCGCACTGCTACGACGTGCCGATGGAAGTGGTGCTGCCGCCGCTCTATCAGGCGAATGTCGGTGCGCTCGGCCTCGAGTTCGCCAACCCGCGCCGCCAGCACGAGACCGCGGCGCTCAAGGCGAACAAACCGCCCGCGGACATGGCCATCATCCCCGGCGTGATCGATTCCAAGAGCAATTTTGTCGAGCACCCCGAAGTGGTCGCCCAGCGCATCGAGGCGGTGGTTGACGCGCTCGGCGACAAGGAACGCGTGATCGCCGGCGTCGATTGCGGCTTTGGCACCTTCGTCGGCTGGGAATGGGTAGCCGAGGACGTGGTGTGGGCCAAGCTCAAGTCGCTCAGCGAAGGCGCCGCCATCGCATCGAAGCGATTGTGGGGGTAATCGGCCCATAGCCGCCGGTCCAACGTTGGGGCAGGTTCAAGCCACGCAGCTCCAACTCAGCAAATGGTCCTGTCAGACTAAATCCGCTTGTCCCGGCCGGCGGAGTTTCCCTACCCTTCTGGACGACCAATCCGTTCCGGTAAATGCAAAGCCGCGGACGACCTCGCCTTCGTCGCCAGCTGTCACCCTGCCTTTGAGAAGGCCCGGCTGGACCTGACCGTCAGGCCGCTCGCCCACCTGCTCGACAGGATCACTGGGAGGGGGGCGTTACCCGAGCGGGCCATCGCCCTCTGGTATGCCGTCGGTACCGACCGTTGTCGGTCTCCGGCGCTTCGAGACTCACAGGAGTCCGCTGTGACTTCGCCCCATCTCCTTTCCTCATCGGAGCCCGAACGCGAATCCTGAGTCAATATGCGCGGGCTGAGCGTCGGACGGTTGGAGCCCGTCGACATCGAACTCATCAGTTCGACGCGTTAATCCGGTCTCTTTTGAGCATCCAGCCGCCGGTACATACCAATGATACATTCTCGACCTCACCGGTGGGTCGGCCGCTAGGAACCCTGCGGATTTCCGGTGCTTTCGCCCCTTCTGTCCCTGGGCGCCATTTTTGAGCCCGCGGTGTCGGCAGACAGGCCAGCTTCAAGCTGAGCGCCGATGCTATTCTGCGGGATGGTGCCTATTCTGCGGGATCGTCCAAAGCGCGCTTGGCTTTGGCGCCGCCGAATAGCACCAGGCTGATCGCGGTCAGCACCAGCGCCAGCGCGGCACCCTCGATCCAGCCGAGCGGCTCTCCCAGGATCAGCGCGCCGCTCGCCACACCGAGCACCGGCACCATCAGCGAGCCCAGCGAGGCGATGATGGCGGGGAAATGCTCGACGATCTTGAACCACAATGCGTAGCCCGCGATCAGCGCAATGAATGTGACATAGAGCGCCGCCCACAGCGTATCGCCGCGGATCTGGTGCAGCATGAAGGGTTCGGCGGCGAGCGCGATCGCGGTCATCGGCACGCACGAGATCAGAAGCTGCCAGCCGGCCAGCGTGTACATGCCCACGGTCCAGGCGACGCGCTTTACGATGATCGTGCCGATCGCCCAGCCAATCGCCGCCGCCAGCAGATAGGCCGCCCCCAGTGGGCTGGTGCCGATGGCCGCAAAGTCGGAGGACAGCAGCACAAGCACCCCCGCCGCGCCGAGGGCGACCGCCAGCGCCTTGCGCCAGGTCAGGCGCTCTTTCAGGACTAAGACGCTGATCGCCGCCGTCCATATCGGCAGCGTATAGGTAATGATGGCGCCGTGGCCCGCGCCCAGCATCGACAGGCCATAGCCGACGCAGATCTGCCAGATGACCATGTTGAAGATCGCCGCGGCGATCAGCACGCCCCAATGCCGCCACGGCACCCGCCAGCGCTCGCCCGTCGCGAGCGCGATGGCGAGGAGGGCGATGCCGCTGATCGCGCAGGTCACGGCGCGGAACTGCCAGACCGGCACCTCGGTGAAGACCATCCGCATCGCCGGCCAGGATGTGCCCCAGACGAGCCACAGGCCGATCAACAGCAAGATGCCGTAATGTGCGGTCCTACCGCCGGCAGGTGGTTGCCCGGTCGTGCTCATTGCGAAAATGTCGAGGTGTGATCCGTATCGGCCGCAGCCGCGTGAAGGCGCGCCATCTTATGTGGGTGGACACGCCGCTGGCCACACTGATTTCGCGTACCGGCCATGCTGTGCCGGGCGGGGGACAGGTCCTCACGGCGTCAGCACCAGCTTGCCCATGATCTCGCGGGCGTCGAGCATCTCATGCGCCCGGCGGGCTTGGCCGAGCGGCAAGGCGGCATGCACCGGCGCCGCGACCGCGCCTCCGGCCAGCAGCTCGAGGACCGCCGCCATGATCGGCTCCAGCGCTGCGGGATCGTCGTCGTAGCAGTGGAGCGAGAAGCAGCGCACGGCCGGGCTTTTGCCAAGATGGCCGCGCATCGCGGCGAACAGCTCCTGCTCCGGCAGGCCGGCCAGCGCGTTGAAGGAAACAATCGTGCCGAGCGGCGCCAGCGCATCGAGGTTGCGCGCGAAATCGGCGCCGACAAGTTGGTCGAGGAACAGCGAGACGCCGGCGCCGCCGGTGAGCTCGGCCAGGCGCGCCACCACGTCCTGGCTTCCATAGTCGATCGTGTGATCGGCGCCGTTCGCTGCGGCGAAGGCGCATTTCTCGGCCGAGCTGGCCCCGGCGATGACGGCGATGCCTGCCGCCTTGGCAAGCTGGATCACCGCCGTGCCGACACCGCCGGCGGCCCCGTTCACATAAACGCTCTGAGGGCGCGGGCCGCCGGCCACTTCGTGCAACATCGCCCAGGCAACGACGAAGTTGGGAATGCTGACGGCCGCCTCGAAACTCACGCCCTCGGGTAACGCCACGATGCGATGGAGCCCGTAGGCGCCAAGCTCGGTGTAGCAGCCCTGCTCATAGCCCCAGACCAGGACGGGTTGTCCGACTGCGTACCCGGTGACGCCGGGGCCCAGCGCCTCGATGCGGCCGCTCATCTCGTTGCCGGGGATCACCGGCAGCGGGGGCATCCAGCGGTATTTGCCGCTGCGCATCAGAAAGTCGGGCTTGGCGATACCGACCGCCTCCATGCGCACCAGCACTTCGCCGTCCTGCGCCACTGGATCGGGCAGCTCGACATGATCGAGCACCTCCGGCCCGCCGGTCCTCGACATTTGGATTGCCTTCATGCATCCCCTCAATTTTTTTCCTGCGACGGACCCGCAGGAGCGGCCCTTGGAAATTGCTGGCCGCATCTGATCTTATCGAACGATACTTGCGGCGGGGGTACAACGAAACAGCGACGAGCCAATGCGAGGCCGCGCGCAATCTCGGGAGGGACGTCATGATCCGGCTGTACGGCACGATGGCCTCGGTCAACGCCTATAAGGTGCGTATCCTGCTCTCGATCCTGAAGCTCGACTGGGAGCTGGTCGAAATCGACATGTATGGCGGCGAGCACAAACGCGAGCCCTATCTCAGCCTCAACCGCTTCGGCCAGATGCCGGCGATGCAGGACGGCGATTTCGTGGTCGCCGATTCGCATGCCTGTCTGGTTTATCTGGCGCGGGAGTATGGCGGCGAGGCCTGGCTGCCCAGCGACGCCGAGGGCGCGGCCAAGGTCGCCGAGTGGTTGTCCAAATCGGCCAGCGAAATCCATCAGGGCCCGTGGATGGCGCGCGCCAAGCTGCGCCGGCCCGACGCGATCACGCTGTCGGACGACGAAATCCATGCGCGCTGCGACCATATCCTCGGGTTGATGGAGGGTCATCTGGCCGGGCGCGACTGGCTCGCCGGCGACCATGCCACGATCGCCGATATTTCCTGCTTCGCGCCGATCCACTTCCTGCCGGAAAGCGGCTATGCCACCGACAAATGGGCGGCGGTGACGGCATGGCTCGCCCGCGTCCGTGCGATCCCCGGCGCCATCGATCCGGATGGCAATCCATTTGCGTGAGCGCGGCGGTCGCGGAAGCACACTCGGGCCAATCGTCAGATCAAGAAAATGTGCGATTTCAATAATGGATTGGGCTGCTACGATTGGTGTCACTATGGCGGGGAGCTGTTCCCATGCTTCAGGAAAGGGAGAGACACGTGAACATAATCAAGACACTGGCTTCAGCCGGGATACTGGCCATGATGACCGCACCGGTCCTTGCGGCGGACCAACGCCCCATGGGCTTTTTCGTCACAAGCGTCGGAGTTGGAAACGGCGCCAACCTTGGCGGCCTTGCCGGCGCCGATGCCCATTGCAAAAAGCTCGCTGAGGGAGCCGGATCGACGGGGCGTACCTGGCGGGCATACCTCAGCACCCAGGTTGAAAAAGGGCGGGGCATTTCCGCGCGCGACCGGATCGGTTCGGGGCCCTGGTACAACGCCCGCGGCGAGCTGATTGCGGCCAATCTCGACCAGCTTCACCTGAGCCCGAATATCACCAAGCGCACGGCCCTGGACGAGAAGGGCAACCTCATCAAGGGCCGCGGCGACAAGCCCAACCAGCACGATATCCTGACCGGCTCCAAGGACGATGGCACCGCCTATTTCCCGTGGGAGAAGGGTGACCATACCTGCAGCAACTGGACGAGCTCCGATAAGGGCAGCGCCCAGGTCGGCCACCACGATCGCCATGGCGGCGGTAACACCTCATGGACGTCGGCGCATGCGTCCAGAGGGTGCAGCCAGAAGAACCTCCAAGGCACCGGTGGCAACGGATATCTCTACTGTTTTGCCGCTGAATAGGTGACACCGAATACTAGGTGACGCAGAAATAGGTGGGGACGGTCTTGGCCGTCCCCACCGTCACCTTGCATCATGTAATCAGGTCGCTGAAATCCGCCGCGACTGGCGCCGCCTGACCTCATCCGCTCTCAACCGGCCACCGTCTATCGGCACCCGCTCGGGGTGAACCGGCGACCGGGCGCGTGACCAGACGCGGCCGCAGACGTCAGACGATTGCCGGCCCGATGGTTCTTGCCTATCCTGTTGCGCGACTACGTCACGCCTCAATTTGCGTGACGGGCAAGAAACAAACAAAACTGACGCGCCAATAACGGGAGGATCGATATGAACGCCAGAATGTCACGACGCCTGTTCGCCGGGGCGCTCGCCGCCGGCGTCACGCTTGGCACCGTCGCTTCGGCGAATGCGGCCGAGCGGCTGATCTTCGCCACCCAGCAGTCGGGCACGATGTATTACACGCTCGCCACCGGCTTCTCGAAAATGCTGACCGGCAAGCTCGGCCGCAAGGTCGCGGTCCAGCCTTATTCAGGATCCTCTGTCTATTTGCCGCTGATCAATTCCGGCGAGGCGACGCTCGCCTTTTCGTCGAGCCTCGATGCTTATGCCGGCTATAACGGCACCGACCGCAAGGCGCTCAAGAACATGCGCGCCGTTGCCCGCATCTGGCCGCTCAAGGTCGCGCTGATGGCGCGCGACAAGGCCGGCATCAAGACGATCGCCGACCTCAAGGGCAAGCGCGTGGTCATCGACTTCAAGGGCCAGAAGGCGATGGGCATGGTGATCCGCGCAATGATGGCGACCGGCGGCTTGACCGAAAAGGATGTGAAGGGCGTTACCGTCGGCAGCGTGGTTTCGGGCAACAAGGCGCTGATCGAAGGTAATGTCGACGTCACCTTCATCGCGGTCGGTATCCCGTTGGTGAAGCGCGCGCACGCCGCGATCCCGGGCGGGGTGAATTACGTTGACCTTGCCGGCGGCAACGTCTCGCCAGCCTTCCTCGCCTCCAAGGCCGGCGGCGTCTATCCGGCCAAGCTCGCACCCGCCAAGCGCATGCCGGAGGTGACGAAGGAAATCACCATCGCGGCCTTCGATATCTTCCTGCTGACCAGCGCCAAGACGTCCGATGCCGACGTGAAGGCGGTGCTGGCGGCGGTCTCCGACAATTTCGTCGGCCTGCAGAAGGACTATCCGCCGCTGCGCCGCGGCCGCGCCGACAAGTTCGCGGCGGCGACCAATACGCTGCCCTACCACAAGGCGGCCATCGCCTATTACAAGGCCAAGGGCATGTGGACGCCCGCCAACGACGCCGCGGAAAAGACGTTCAAGTAATCGCTCGTCGACACGGCCAGAGCGATGGGGGAGCTTCGCCCTTCGAGACGCTGCGCGGCTGCGCGGCTCCTCGGGGTGAAGCTCCTTCTTTTTGAGTTTCGCAAAGCCCGCCCTCATCCTGAGAAGGCGCGCCAGCGCCATCTCGAAGGATGAAGGCGGCCGCTGCCGCGGTTCGCGATATCTGCCTGGCGCTGATCCCGCTGCTCGGGATTGGCTGGTTGATGGACCTGCCGCTCCATTTCGGCTGGGCGGTGCAGACGATCGAGTATGTGTTCGTCGCCGCCGGGCTCGCCGTGGCCGGCGGCACGCTTGCCAAGCCTTACCGCAAGAGCGCCGGCGCGCTGGAACTGGTCCTGGCGCTGCTTGGCTTGGCAGCGTGGTGGTGGGCGGCCTGGAACTATGACGACTGGCTGCTCGATGCCGCCAACCGGGGGCCGGAGAAGTGGATCCCCGGCACCGTCGGCATCCTCCTCATGGTCGAGGGCATGCGCCGCAATTGCGGGCTCTCTATCACGCTCTTGGTCATTGTGTTTTTGGTTTACGGGGTCGTCGGCCATTGGCTGCCGGGCGCGCTGGAGGCAACCGAGAGCCCGCCGCGCCGCTATGTTCTCTATCTCTATTCCGACGCCAATGCCGTGCCGGGCATCGTCATGCGGGTGGGCGCGACGATCGTCCTTGCCTTCATCCTGATGGGCAAGGTGATGGAGCTCTCCGGTGCCTCGCGTTTCTTCACCGATGGAGCGCTCGCCGCCATGGGCGCGCGCCGCGGCGGGCCGGCCAAGGTGGCGATCGTCTCATCGTCGGTCTTCGGTACGGTGAACGGCACCACCGTCGGCAACATCATGAGTACCGGCATCGTCACCATTCCGCTGATGAAGCGCACGGGCTTTCCGCCGCACTATGCGGGCGCGATCGAGGCGGTGGCGTCGAATGGCGGCCAGCTTGCGCCGCCGGTGATGGGCACCACCGCGTTCCTGATCGCCGAGTTCCTGCAGATCGACTACGCCGAGGTGGCGCTGGCGGCGATCGCGCCGGCCGTCATCTACTACATCGTTCTGTTCATCCAGGTCGACCGCTTCGCGACCAAGAGCGGGCTCACTGGGATCGCGCGCGCCGAGCTGCCGAAGGGGCGGGACGTGCTGGCCGCAGGCTGGATATTTCTTTTCCCGCTGGCGCTACTGATGACGCTGCTCTTCTATTACGGCTACAACGCCGCCAAATCAGCGCTCTACGCGGCAGCGTTGATGTTCGTTCTGGGCGCCCTGCGCGACCGCTCGATCCTGCGCCTCGGCGCGCTGCGCGAGATTGTCGTCGGCGGCGGGGGCAATCTGACCCCGCTGTTGCTGGTCTGCGGCGGGGCGGGGATCGTGATCGGCGTGCTCAACGTCTCGGGCCTCGGCCTGCAGCTCGTCATTGTGCTGGAGCAGGTGGCAAGCCAGGCGGGCTTCCTGGTCATGCTGCTGGCGACCGCGCTCATCGCCATCATCCTCGGCATGGGCATGCCGACCTCGGCGGTCTATGTCGTGCTGTCCGTCGTGCTGGCCCCGGCACTGGTCAATCTGGGCGTCGCGCCGATGCCGGCGCATCTCTTCATCTTCTATTTCGGTCTGCTCTCGATGCTGACGCCGCCGGTCGCGGTGGCGTCCTTCGTGGCCGCCGGGCTCGCCGGCAGCAATATGTGGCGCACCGGGGTCACCGGCCTGAAGCTTGCCGCCGCGGCTTATCTGCTGCCGTTCCTGTTCGTTTACAACCCGGCGCTGATCGGCCAGGGCAGCGCGCTTGCCGTCGCCATTGCCGTCACCACCGCGATCGTCTCGGGCGGCGTGCTGGCGCACGCGGTCGAGGGCGTGGGGCGCGAGGGCTGGGCCGGGCTGGCGACCGGCGCCGCGCTCTTCGCCGCCGCGATCGGCATCGGCGGCGCGACCGTCTGGCTGGGCGCGGAGAACCCCGCCGCGCTTATTCCGGCCCTGCTCGCGCTCGCTGGCTGGGTCGTCTACAACTCCCGCACGCAAACAAAGCAGAAAGCGAGATCATGATCGTTATCGATGTCCACACGCACATGTACAGCGAGGAATGGTTCGAGCTGATCAAGGCCAAAGGCGCGCCGCGCTACGAGGTCAGGCCGTCAAAGGACTACCCGGCCCCCCTCGGCATCTACGCCGATGGCGCACCCTTCGCGACGCCGCAGCCGGCGCATTTCGACTACGAGATGCGCATCGCCGATATGGACAAAGCGGGCGTCGATCTTGCCATCGTCTCGCTGACCGCGCCCAACTGTTACTGGGGCGATGCCGAAACCAGCCTGAAGGCGGCCCGCCTCGTGAACGAGGACATGGCGGCGGCGCAGACCACTTGGCCCGACCGCATTCGCTGGTTCTGCTCGATCCCCTGGGAGCATGAGGACCTGGCGCTTCGCGAGCTCGAGCGCGCCACCGCCGATGGCGCGGTCGGCGTGATGGTGCTGGCGAATATCGCCGGCCGCTCGCTCACCTCCGAGCATTTCGAGCCGATCTGGCGGGCGATCAACGCCAACGGTCTGCCGGTCCTGATCCACCCGACCGCGCCGCCGGGGACCGACCAGCTCGACATTCACGACTATAATCTGATCGCTCAGGTCGGCTTCATGTTCGACACCTCGCTCGCGGTCGCCCGGATGCTCTATGACGGCTTCCTTGAGACCTATCCCAGGATCAGGCTGATCGCCTCGCATGCCGGCGCCTTCCTGCCCTACATCGTGGGCCGGATGGACATCTGCTATGAGAACATGGTGGCGGTGCGCGAGAAGGTCTCGGAGCTGCCGAGCGTGCTGTTGCGCGAGATCTACTACGACAGCGTCACCTTCCGGCTCGATGCGCTGGAGATGTGCATCGGCGTCGGCGGGGCCGACAAGGTCATGTACGGCTCCGACTATCCCCACAATATCGGCGATATGCGGGGCTGCCTCTCGCGGGTCGACGCACTGCCCTTCGCGCAACGCAAGGCGGTGCGCGGGACCAACGCGCAGAACCTCTTCAATCTTTAGAAGGGCGCGCGCCCGGGTATCGCGGCAGGCAAATCCACCGGCGCCGGAAGTCGCGCCTGCCTGAGCGAATAGACCACGGGTCTACCGTCGGACCGGCCATCCGGTGGCGCGATGCGCGACTGTGTTTTCGGCTTGGCCGGGCAGGTCAGCGAGTAGGGAAAGCCCTTGGCCGGATCGCAGTGATAGAACCAGGTAGGCAGCACCAGCGCGAACCATGGCACCAGCAGCAGGATCAAGAGCCGGACAATATCGACCATCCAGAACGGCGTGACGCCCTTGAATATGGTGCCCGTTTTGACGTCGGGCAGCACGCCGGCGAGCACGAAGACGTTGAGCCCCACGGGCGGCGTGATCAGGCTGATCTCGGTCACGATCACCGCGATGATGCCGAACCAGATCTTCTTCTCGTCCACCGTCATGCCGAGTTCGAGGCCGAGTACGATCGGCACAAAGACCGGGATCGTCAGCAGCAGCATCGAGAGGCTCTCAAGCACGCAGCCGAGGATGATGTAGACGATGAGGATCATCGCCAACACCGTATAGGGGGAGAAGCCCTGTCCGCTGACGATCGCGCTCAGGCCTTCGGGCAGGCCGGCGCGGTTGACGAATTCGGCGAAGATCACCGCGCCGATCAGGATCGTGAACAGCACCGCCGAGGTGCGCGCGGTGTCGATCAGGATCTCGACCAGCATATCCCAGTTGAGCTTTCGCGTGCCGAGCGCGATGAGGAAGGCCCCGGTGGCGCCCGCGCCCGCCGCTTCGCCGGGCGTGAAGGCCTTTGAATAGATGCCGCCGATCACGATGGCGAAGAGCAGCAGCGTCGCCCAGACGCCGGTCAGAGCGCGCCAGCGTTGTGGCCAGGGCGTGCGTTCGCCGCGCGGCCCGGATTCCGGACGCCGGATCACCACATACTGGACCGCGAGCAGATAGAGCATCACGCCGATGAAACCGGGAATGAACCCGGCCGCGAACAGATCGCGCACCGAGGTTTCGGTGAGGAAGCCGTAGATGATCAGGATCACGCTGGGCGGGATCAGGATACCGAGCGTGCCGCCCGCCGCGATCGAAGCGGTGGCGAGGCTGTCGGCGTAGCCGTAGCGCCGCATCGACGGCATCGCCACCTTCGACATGGTCGCAGCGGTGGCGAGGCTGGACCCGCAAATCGCGCTGAAGGCGCCGCAAGCCAGGATCGTCGCCATGGCAAGCCCACCCCGGCGGTGACCCAGGAACGCGTTGCTGGCGTTGTAGAGCTCGTTGCTGAGCCCGGCCCTCGCAACGAAATTGCCCATCAGGATGAACAGCGGCACCACCGCGAGGCTGTCATTCTGAACCGTGCCGGTGAAGATCTGCGCGGCGCGGTCGACGGCGGCAGGGTAGCCGACGAGAACCGTGTAACCGGTGAAACCAACAAGCGCCAGGGCGAAGGCGATGGGCACACGCAGCCCCAGCACCAGCGCCAACATCACCGCAAAGCCAATGAGCGATTCGAGCATGGTCCGGCGCGGTTAGCCGATCACGGCGCCGCCGCCAAGATCCGTGGCGGGCGGCCGTCCTGCGGCGTAGAGATAAGCGTTGATCAAGAGCCCAACCATGGTCAGCGCCGACATCACCGACATGAAGGCGAAAATCGGCCACAGATGCCAGTTCATGAACTGGGTGAGGTCGTTGAAGTCCCACTTTTCATGGGCCTGGATCGCAATCTGCCAGCACATGAACCCGAAGATGCCGGCGGCGAAAAGGTTGATCAGGGCCTGGCGCGGCCGGGTCCAGGACTTCGGGATCCAGCAGTCGAGGAGATCGACGCAGATATGCTGCTCCAGGCGGGTCACCACGGGCAGCACGGCGTAGACCATTGCCGCCAGCATCAACCGCGTGGCGTCAGTGGTGAACGGGAAGGGCTGGTTCAGAATCTCACGCGAGATCACATCGCCGAAGGACAGCGCCATCAGCGTGAACAGCACCACGGCGGCGCTCCTGTCGAGGAACCGGGTCACCCATCGGATGACGCCGGATTGTGCGGAAGCACCGCCGGATTTGCCGCTTTCGTTCAAGGGACCGCCATTCAAGGGCCGTTCAAGTATTCGCGGCGGTCACTTCTTTTTCATCATCATCGCGTCCTCCGATCTGGCGAAGGCACGCATGTCAGCCAACGCCGCGGTGCCGTCGACACCCTTTTTGGACGCGGCCGCGATCCACGCGTTTTCGATGCGCGAGACGATGTTGAAGTACTCGGCGGTCATTTTATCGTCGGCGGTCCGGATGGTGTTGCCCTTGGCTTTGCGGCCGTGCGCCAGGCCGGCCCGGTCGGCGGCGTCCCAGTGCTTGCCGGAGACGCGCGACAAATTCACGCCCGAACAGCCCCACACCGCCTTCTGCTCGGCGGCCGACAGGCCCTTGAGTTTGGCTGGGTTCATCAGGAAGGCAAAGGCGCCGTAATACATGCCGCCCGGTACGATGAGCGTGTGCGGGGCCACCTCGGAGAGCTTGAAGCTCTTCTTGACCTCGATCGGCATGATGATGCCGTCGGCCACGCCCTGGGCCAGCGTCTGGTAGACCTTGGGTGCCGGCACGCCGACGCCCTTGCCGCCGAGTGCCTTGATCACCGCGGTGCCGACGCCGCCCGGCACGCGGATCTTCATGCCCGCGATATCGCCCCAGCTCTTGATGGGCTTGCGCGTATGCAGCACGCCGGGACCATGGGTGGTCAGGCCAAGCACCACGACGCCGCGATGCTCATTCGCCTTTTTCAGGTGCTTTTGATAGACCTTCCAGTAGGCGACCGATCCGGCCGTGGCGCTCATGTTGAGGCCGGGCATCTCGGCGACCTGCTGCAAGGGAAAACGGCCGGGGCTGTAGCCGTGGAAGATCCAGCCGGCGTCGGCCGATCCTTTGCGCACCCGGTCGGTCACCTGCTTGGGGTGGCCCTTGTGATACTCGATGCGGTACTTGACGCTGCCGCCGGTCGCCTTGGTGATGCAGTTGCCCCACCAGGGCCAAACCTTTGAGTTGATGTGGTGCGAGGGCGGGGCCCAGCTCACGATGTTAATGGTGCCAGCCGCCTGGGCCGGGCCGGCGGCGAGCAAGGCCAGCGCCGATGCCGTACCTAGAAGTCCTATGAGTTTCATTGGGGTGCCTCCACTGCTGAGTTTGTTGTCGTGTCTGTTCGTCCCATCGAACGGGCCATCATCGCGACCGGCGCCGGGCCAACATTCAACGCCCATTGTCAATTGGTTTCAGATGAAACTATTATTTGATGGACCCTAGAGCGGCCGGACGGCATTGTCCAGAGACGGGCGGGCGGTCCGTCCGCGCGCTGTCGGTAGCACATTTCCGCGCCAATGAAACAAGGATCTCGGCGAATGGCCAAACCTCCCCCGCTTTCATTCAGCCATTTCGGCATCTTTGTGCACGATCTTGCGAAGATGCAAGATTTTTACACGCGCGTGCTCGGGTTTCCGATCACCGATCGCGGGGAGTTGAATGGCCGAAAACTGATCTTTCTGAGCCGCGATCCGATCGAGCATCATCAGATCGTGCTGTGCGAGGGCCGGCCCGCCGATCTGGGCTTCAATATCGTCAATCAGATATCGCTGCGGGCGCGGACGTTGAGCGATCTGAGAACGCTCCACGCGACGCTTGAGACCGAGAAAGTCGCCGAATTGGTGGCGATCACCCATGGCATCGCCTGGTCGATCTATTTCCACGACCCGGAAGGCAACCGCATCGAGCTCTTCGTCGACTCGCCTTGGTATGTCGACCAGCCGCATCGCGAGCTGATCGACCTCAAGCGCTCCGATGACGAGATCCTGGCGGAGACCGAGGCGAGCATCAAGGATGATCCTTCGTTCCGGCCGCTCGCCGACTGGCGGCGCGAGTTCAAGGAAACGATGCTCGACTGAGCAGTCAGCCGGCCGCCGCCCCTACCGGCAGCCGCACGCCCTATCGGCAGCCGCACGCCCTATCGGCAGCCGTAGGGATAGTTCTCCCAATGGAGGCAGACCGAGCGGCATACTTGGACGTTGCGGCAGCCGGTCGTATAGCCGCAGCGGCGCTCGGTGTGGCATTCGCGTTGCCTCTGGTCGCAGCGGCGTCGGCAGCGCGGGGCTCTTCCTTGGGCGAGTTCGAATAGTCCGGCGCGTTCGGCCTGGGTCGCAAGATCGCCGGCCTCGCCGGCCAACGTCGGTGACGCCGCAAATGTCATGGCGGCAATCGTCAGCGCCAGGGCCAGCGTCAGATTTTTCAACGCAGACATGATCCTGTTCCGCCTCAACCTTTGTTCCCTAAATTGGTAAGGAAATATTACCAAAGGTCAAATAAGAACAAAACAAGAATTTTATAGCTAACGCCGCTCGCTATTCCACTGCTTTCTATCCTGGCGCTTGCTCGCGCAGTGCCTGGGCAAGCGCGCGGGTATTGAGCCCGGCGCCGGACAGCGACCAGCCGCCATCGACCGGCATCACGATGCCGCTGACATAGCTGGCCAGCGGCGAGGAGAGGAACATGGCCGCGTTGGCGATGTCCTGGGTGGTGCCGAGCCGCGCCAGGGGCACGGCCTCGGCGGCGCGCGCCATGGCCTCGGGGGTTGGCGCAAGGCGCTCCATGCCTTCGGTGTCCTCGATCGGGCCTGGCACGATCGAGTTGACGCGGATGCCGTCGCGTCCCCATTCCATCGCCAGCACGCGGGTCAGCATGTCGACGCCCGCCTTGGCGGCGCAGACATGGAGCTGCAGCTCCATCGGCACATAGGATTGCGGGGCGGAGATATTGATGATGCTGGCACCGGGTGCATTCAGATGCTGGTGGCCGAAGCGCAGCACGTGGAAGCTGCCGAGCACGTCGATATCCATGACGGCCTTGAAGCCGTTTGAGGAGAGCCCGAGTGCGGGGGCGGGGAAGTTGCCGGCGGCGCCCGATATCAGCACGTCGAACTTGCCGAGCGCGGAGGCCGCGTCCGCCAGCGCGTTCGCGACCGCTTCGGCGTCGCGCACATCGGCGGAAAAGCCGGCGGCCTCTTGGCCGTAGCCCTTCAGCTTTTCGACCGCGGCGTGGACTTTCTCCTGGTTGCGGCTCAGCACCGCGACCTTAGCACCGTGGCGCGCAAATCCCTCGGCGACACCCAGATTGATGCCCGACGTGCCGCCGGCAACGAAGACGGTCTTGCCGCTGAAATCGAAGTATTTGGCCATGACGCGCTGCTCCCTGTCTTTTCCGTTCAGTTTCCGGGAAAGAGCGTCAGGGGGGCAGGGATGTCAACCAGGAGCACGCGGCCGGTTGGCGCGATCAGCGCTCCCGGAAGCCCGATTGCAGGGTCGTGTAGATCGGCTTCAGGAGATAGGACAGCACCGATTTGGAGCCGGTGATCACCTCGGACTGCACCGTCATGCCGGGGGTGATCGGATTGGCCTTGGGATTGTAGCCGGCATAGACCCGATCGAGCTTGATGATGCCTTTGTAATAGGGCCGGCCGTTGTCGTCCTGGAAGGTGGTGGCGGACAATGAGATCAGCGTGCCGCGCACCGCGCCATAGCGGGCGAAGTCATAGGTGTCGATCTTGATCTTGGCGCGTTGGCCGACCTGCACATGGCCGATATCGCGAGTGGTGATGCGCGATTCGACGATCAGGTTCCGGTCGACCGGCACGACCTCCATGATCGGCTGGCCCGGCTGGATCACGCCGCCTTCGGTGTTGATCTTGAGGCCTTTAACGTAACCGTTCACGGGCGCGCGGACTTCCAGCCGCGCCACCCGGTCTTGCAGGCGCTTCAGCTTCTCGCGCGTCTGGGCGAGCTCGGCGGTGATCTTGCCGCGCTCGGCGAGCGCCTCCTTGCGCAGGCGTTGATCGAGCTCCTCAAGCTTCTGGCCCGCTTCCTTGAGCTCTGCGTGGGCCTTGCGATTGCGCGCCCGCACGGCGTTGAGTTCGCCCGAGGTGCGCTCCAGATCGCGTTTGATCTCAAGGTAATCGGCGCGTGAGGTGACACCTTGGTTGAGCAGGCGCCGGCGCATCTGGAAAGATTCCATGACAATCGCAAGCTGGCGCACCAAGCTCGTTTCGGTCCTTGACAGGATCACTAGCTCCGCTTCGCGCTGACGGATCTGCGATTCGATCACGACGCGTTGGCTCATGCGTTCACGGCGCTGCTGGGCCAGCAAAGCGAGCTGATCGGCCACCAGATGACTGTAGCGGGCGAGCTTGCCCGTCAGCTCCAGCGGCTTCCAGCCCTTGCCGCCCGCGAAGGCTTCGAGGCGGTCGGCCTGCAGGCTGAGAATGGTCTCCTTGGCCTGCTCCTGATCGAGCTCGGCCATTGCGGCGGCACGGTCGAAGCGGATCAGCACCTGGCCCTTCTTCACCAGGGCGCCGTCCTGCACCAGGATCTCGCGAACGATGCCGCCTTCCAGATGCTGGATCACCTGCACCCGGCCGGTCGGCAGGATCTGTCCGGAACCGACCGCGACCTCGTCGACCTTCGTTATCGAGGCCCAGGCAATTGCGCAGGCGACGAGACCGCTCACCGTATACATCGCGGTACGCAGCAGGCGCGGCGTTCCGGCTTCCTCCAGCGTCGCGGACTGGGCGAGGAAGCGCATCTGCATTTCGCGGATGGCGCGGGCGCGCTCCGATGCAGCTGGCGCGGCGGTCTCTGACGCGCTTCGATCCGGTCGGACCTGACGCGGCTTTTGTTCCCGCGATTCGAGAATAACGTTCCTGACCGCGGCCAGTGCCCGCGTGTCCGCTGCTGCGGGCGGCGGCTCTTGAGCCTTGGGCTCGGTATCGGCTCCGGTTGCGGCAGGTTTTGGTGCAGCAGGAGCTGGCACGGCGAGTGTTGGCGCGGGCGGCTCGGCCGGCGGCGCGGCAACGGCGGCCGCCGGGGTCTTGTCGTTTGGCACGCCGGCACGCGCAGGCGCGGTCGGCTTGGCCGGCGGCGCGGCAACGGCGACCGCCGGGGTCTTGTCGTTTGGCGCGCCAGCAGGCGCGGCCGGTTTCGCAGGTTGACCGGCTGGCGCACGGACAGGCCCGGCCGACAGTACCGGCGCTGTCTGTTTTGCGGGCGCTTGCTCCCGTGGTGCCAGCGGGTTCGTCGCTGGCGTCGACTGCGCTTGTTGCTTGGGCGTGGGCGTGGCTTGTGCGGGTGCTGCTTTTTGCGCCGCGGCCTGCGGGGGGGCGGCAGCGGGCGCGGCCGCTGGCGGCCTGGGTGCTGATAGTGCCGGCGCGGTTGCTACTGGTTCCGCGGTCGGCGCGGGCGCAGCGGGCGCGAGTGTCGGAGGCGCCGCTCGACCGGCTGGCGCGCCGGCAATGCTGCCGGCTTCGGCGGCCAGACGCTCTTGCATCTCGCTGACCGAAGGGTTGGGTGCCGCGCCGGGCTTCTGATCGTCCGGGCCGCTCACAATGAACCTGCCGGGAGTTGCCGGAACACATCCTCGGGCGTGCTGTCGGCGACCATCGCGCCGCCGTCGAGCACGATAAGGCGGTCACAGACGCGCATGTGGCTTGGCCGGTGCGTCACCAGAAGCACTGTTGTATGTCCCCGCAACTCCTCGAGTTGCCGGATGAATGCAGTATCGCCCCGGTCGTCGAGTGCGTTGGCCGGTTCGTCGAACAGCAAGATCGGCGCGTTCTTGAGGTAGGCGCGCGCCAGTGAAAGCCGTTGAATAAGCCCCGACGGCATCGCCTGCGCCGAGTGATCGCCGATCCAGGTTTCGAAGCCCTCCGGCAAGGCATCGACGTCTGCCTGCAAGTTGGCCTGGCGGGCGGCGCGACGCAGATCCTCGTCAGACGCGGCGGGGTCTGCGAAACGCAGGTTCTGAGCGATCGTGCCGTGGAAGAGCTGCGTCGTCTGGGGCACGTAGCCGATCGTGTTGCGCAGCTCGATCGGATCGACCTGGCGGATATCGAGCCCGTCGATCATGATCCCGCCTGCCTGCGGCCGATAAAGACCGAGAACCAACTTCAGGATCGACGATTTGCCCGATCCGTTGGCGCCCACGATACCGACGATCTGGCCGGGCTGAATATCGAAGGCGACGCCGATCAGCGCCGGTTCGACGTCGGCTCCGTAACGCAGGCTGACCCGGTTGAAGGTAATGCGGCCGATGAACTCCTTATGGGTCCTGGAAGCCGAGTTCGGCTGGCGCTCGGCGGGAATGCGCATCAGGTTGTTGATAGAGCGAATGCCGGAGCGCACCTGCTCAAGCTTGGTTAGTGTGAGAAAACCTGCATTGAGCGGCGACAATACGCGCCAGATCAGCGCCATGGTCGCGATCAGCGCCCCCACCGTCATATCTCCGGCGAGGACGCGAATAATGCCGAAAGCCAGTGTGGCGATGCCGGCGCTCAACATCAGCACGTGAGCGACGGTCTGAAGCAGGCCCGCTCGCTGTCCCATCTTGAAGCCGCTGATCGCGGCCTTCGAGGAAATCTCCTCGAAGCGCTCGCTCCATTCCGACTCGGCGCCGTTCGATTTGATGGCCCGCATGTTGGACAGCATCTCAACGAGGAAGCCCTGGCGGCGGGCGACGGCCTGCGACGATGCCTCGACCGAATCGCGAACCATTGGGAACAAGATCCAGCCGATCACGCCGAACAGCATCAGCATCACCACCGGGATCACCGCCAACGGCCCCGCGAGCAACGCGATCACAATCAGAAAGATCGGCACGAAGGGCAGTTCGACATAGACCAGCGCCAGCGGCCCGGTGAAGAAATCGCGGATGGCCTCAAACTGCTTGAGGCGCGCGACCTGGGCGCCAATTGTCGCGCCTTCGGTCTGCACGGTCGGCAGGTGAAGCATGTGGTTGAACGAGCCCACGCCCACGATCATGTCGAGTCGCGCGCCGACATAGGCCAGCATGCGCGCGCGCAGTGTGCGGAAGATGATGTCGAAGCTGAGCACCAACACCATGCCCATCGCCAAATAGATCAGCGTCGAATGCGAGCCTGAGCCGATGACCTTGTCGTAAATGACCATCGTGAAGATAGGGATCGACAGTGCGAGCAGATTGAGCATTAGGCTCATGGCGAGCGTCTGCGTCGCGATCTTGCGAAAGCGCTGGATGATCGTCTTGAACCAGGGCTTGGCCTGTGCCGTGGTTGCGTTGGGCTCGGCATCGGTCCTGGTGATGAAGTAGGCGGTGCCGGCTAGCGATCCATCGGGTTCTGTTCTCACTTCTCCCGACCGGCCGTCGAAGATCCGTACACCGTTTCCGTCGCGGGCGAGCGCAACACTGGCGGCCCCGTTCTCGGGCAGGAACAGGCACGGCATCAACCGCGAATCGATACTGCCCAGCGGAAGGTCCAGCGGCTCGGTGCGATAGTTCAGATTGGCGAGTGTGTTGCGCAACCCAACCAGGTCTAGTGCTTCTGCGTAGTGCGGCATCGCCTCGGCGATATCCCGCGGATTTCCTCGCCAATGCAGCGCCTCGAGCAACGGCATCAGACAGACCGCCAGATCGCTTTCCGCACGGAAGGCGCCCAGCCGGCCCGCATTGAGCGCGGAGAGCAGCGTCTCAGGGCCGCGCTCGCGCAATCCCTGGGCGCCGCTCATTGTGGCTGCAGCCGCGCTCATGCCGAAGCCCTCGCCGCCGCGCCGACCGGGGCCGCGCCATGTTGTGCCGGCGCATTCGGGCGAGTCCGCACGGTCCGGTGAACCAAGACCCCGTCCTTGATTTCATAAAGTTCTTCGGCGAGCTGCAGGAGTGACGGGCGATGGCTCACCAAAATTAGCGTCGTTTGTCCCTTCAGCGTCTCGAGAAGCGCACGCAGCATCGCATCGCCGGAAGCGTCGAGATAGGAATTGGCTTCGTCGAACAGCAGCACTTTCGGATTACGCGCGATGGCATGGGCGATGGCGATGCGCTGGCGAATGCCGCTGGGCAGCGCATCCGCGCCGCTTTCGCCAACCCGGCTCTGGTAGCCGTCGGGGAGGCGGGCGATTACCGAATCGAGGCCGAGTTTGACGGCGACCTCGACAGCGGGCTCGATCGCCTCCTCCCCGCGGAACCCGGTCAGGTTGTCCATGATCGTGCCTTGGAACAGCACGCTCTGCTGAGGCAGGTAAACGATTTGCTCGCGGATACTGTGCGGATCGAACGCGGCTAGGTCGTGGCCATCGATGGATATGCGGCCTTCTGTTGGATTGTAAAGGCGCAGCATGAGCCGCAGCAGCGTCGATTTGCCGATACCGTTTTCGCCGCGGATACCAATCGTCACTCCGGCTGGCACGGTAAGGTCAACACCGCTGAAAACTTCTGGGCCATCGGCGTCATAAGCGAAGTGCACGCCTTCCAGTTTCAGCGCGCCCTTGACGGGCGGCAGGAGCGGCAGATTCGCGGGCGCCTCCACCGGTGTCGCCATCGCTTCCTCGACACGACCGCGAGCGACTTCGACGTTCTGAAACTGTGTCCACAGCCCCATAGCGCGCAAAAGCGGTTGCAGGCTGCGTCCGGCGAGGAGTGAGCTTGCAGCGAGCCCCCCCGTGGTCAGCTCGCCATTGATTACCCAAATACTGCCGATCCCGGCGGTCATCACGATGGTCAGATTGGAGAACAGCGCGCCAAGTGATTGCGCCCGTCCGCTCAGCTTGTTCACCTCGATGCCGCACCCGGCCGAAGATTCCTGTAGCCGTTCGTAGCGGCGCACCATCTGCGCTTCCATGCCGAGTGCCTTGACGGTGTGAATGCCGGTGAGCAGCTCGATGATGAAGTTGTAGCGTCGGTCGTCGACCTCCGAGCGGTTCTCGATTGCGGCGCGTAGTTGGCGCCCGAGCTTCCAGGCGACTAGCGAGAACCCCAACAGGATTGCGACCGGAACCAGTACCAGCGCGCCGGCCAGATACGCAATCAGCCCAAGGAACAGGATCGCGAAGGGCAGATCGACCATCACCAAGATTGACTGGCCGCAATAGAAATCGCGCAGCCGGTCGATCGCGGTCATCCGGTCGAGATGGACGCCTGGCGCGGAACGCTCAAAGGCAACCAGATCGGCCGACAGCAGGCGGCGTGCCATCGAACAGCCAAGCCTGTACTCAAACCGCGCGGCCGCCCAGCCCGTCACATAGGTCCGTCCGAGCCGGAGGAGGGCGTCGAGCACCAGCGACCCGGCAACGAAGACGACAAGCAACAACAGCGTCTCGAGGGAATGGTTTGGCACGATGCGGTCGTAGGTCTGCAGGATCACGATCGGCATCACCAGGGCGAGTAAGTTGAGGGTGAACGACGCAGCCAGGACGTCAAGTCGTGCCCAGGGCAAGCCATCGAGTGGGATCACGCGAAACGGCTCGCCGCCGGCCGTGGGGCCGGCAGTCGTTGGGGCATTCGTCGCTATCGGATTGAGCCGTGGCAGAATCCCTCCTTCTCCCACTCACTAAATGCGGGGGATTTGGCTCAAAACCTAACCATATTGTCTTAATTCGGGCTTAACCACGGACGCATGTGTCAGCCCTGTGATCCTCCAATGACAAATACCAGTAGCGAGTCCATACTCGCGGGGCGATCGCGAAATGCTGGATCCACTCGGAGCGCTTCGACGTCGAAGGGCAATTCCCTCCAATGGGCGATGGCGATCTGGGCCTGAGACCGGGACAACCGAGACAGTTAGACAGCCTAACGGTGTAGCGATGCCGCTGGCCCGCTGTTCGCGTCTCGAATGCTCGGGGCTCCGCCTGAACAATTGCGGCTGTTTGAACCAGGCCCCTGCGCCGTCCGATCCGACATCTTCATAACACTGACCGAAGGTTGTGAGCCGCTAAATGATTTTAAGCTTATGCGGCAGAACCGTTCTGCAGATTCGGGTCGACCGGAGGTCCTCCGAACGACCAACACCGCCCTTGAGTGCAAAACAACCACCATCTCAGAACAACAGAACAGGAGTTTGACAGCAGAATTGGACAGGGCGTCGACGGGGGGCGCGATCCTTTCGTTCCAACTGTTAATACAGCGGATTTACAGTTGAGCCCCCGTATTTTACGATTGAAGGTAATAAATTAAATACGATTTTATCGTGTATGCCAGCGATGCTCGACGCCGGCCGCGGCGAGCACAGCCCGGAAGAACCCTTCTTCTTTTCCGCGCGACCAAGACCCGCCTAACACAACTTGATGAATGCTGGCAGAAATTCTCCCTGCAGCCTCAGATTGCGCATGTGGGGCGGCTAATGGCGGCGTGCTGAAGAAGAAGTTTGCAAAGCGGTCGGGCGGCGAACTCGCATGCGTGGTCACGTTTGGCATTGACCGAGACAGAGTCCCTCCTTCTCCCGCTCAGAAAATCCGGGTGATTGGGCTCAAGTCCTACGCATATTGTCCTAATTGAGGCTTAACCATTGAAGATTGCCGCCAATTTGTGACCCGCCCCACGCATTGGTGCCGCTCGCCAGTTCACATTCGTGGGGCGCTTGTGAAGGGGAAAATCCGCCCGTAGCCCTTCGAGTGCAAAAGGGCGGACCGTAGCATTGGGTGACGAATGTCTGAAGCGCGGGCGACCTCTAGCCGGGCGCGCTGTGCGGTCTGACCGCAGTGTAGTTGGCCAACTGCGGGCATCGTAAATATTCAGTGCGGCCGCCCGAACACCTGCGGCTTGTTAAATCGGACCCCGGCCCACCCAATTCGACATCCTCATAGCGGCGACCGTGGGTTGTATTCCAAAATTGAATTAAATGTTATGTGGCAGAACCGTTCTGTAAATCTGAGCCCGATGGGGTTCCTTCGAAGCACAACTTGATCCCGCCGCCACTGATATCGACGCATTCGATAAGAGCCAGCGGGATGGCATGGAATGACTAGCAGCAGGAGGGATGCAAAAATTTGTGAAATATCCGTGTGCACACTACGAATCCAACGATGAAATGATCACACTAGCGTGCTAGATTTTTTCTCGGTTGACCGCTCAGGCCGGTACCGACGCGCTCGCACTGGCCGCCGTGCAGGTCGAGCTGGTCGTGCCGAGCCGCTTATTTACTGCCGCGTCGCTTTGAGGCGAGCCGCGCTCCGGCGGGTCGCTTGCTTGCCGATGTGCGGTCGTGAAGTTCTCCGCGCAGGGCCTTGGCGACCGCCGCGATGGGGGTCTTCCAGTCGCCCGTCTTCTCCTGGCGGAAGAGCCGCATGGTGGGATACCAGGGGCTGTCCGTACGCTCCAGCATCCAGCGCCAGTCGGGCACGCAAGGTAAGAGCGTCCAGACCGGCGCGCCCAAGGCGCCGGCCAAATGGGCGACAGCGGTATCGACGCTGATCACCAGATCGAGATTGGTGATGGCGGCGGCGGTGTCGGCGAGGTCGGCGAAGCGGTCGCCGAGGCCCACGATGTTCATGCCCGCGGGTGGCTTCGCGGGCTCGGCTTCGGCCGCACGCTTCTGCAGGCCGTAGAACGAGACGCCGCGGATTTTTGCCAGCGGGGCCAGCTCCTTGAGGGCGATCGAGCGATTGCGGTCGTTCACGTGCTGTGGCCGACCCGCCCACACGAGACCGACCTTGAGACCTTTCCCGTCGATCCGTTTCGCCCATTGTTCGATCAGGGCGGGATTGGGGTGGAGATATGGCGTGTCGGCCGGGATCGTCGCCTCGCTGGTCTCGAAGATCGCGGGCAGGCTCATCAGTGAGACAGCGAGATCGTGGCCGCGCGGCAGCGGCCGGCGTCGGGAGGTCTTCTCCAGCAGCCGGTCGACGCCGGGAAAGCCTGATAACAGGCGCAGCATGGCCCGGTCGCAGGCTAGAGTGATGCTGGCATCCTTCGCGCCCGGCAGCGATCTCAGGAGCGGCAGGTAGCGCACGAACTGGATCGTGTCGCCGAGGCCTTGCTCGGCCTCGACCAGCAACGTGCGGCCGGCCAGCGGTTCGCCCCGCCAGCGGGGAATCCCTGTGCGCAACCCGGCCATGCGGACGACGCTCTCGATCTCGGTGCGCGATTCGTAGAGCGGCCAGCCGGCTTCGAACTCGCCGCGGGTGAGATGCGCCATCCCGGTGTTGAAGCGAGCGCTGGCTTTTTCCGGATCGACCGCCATCGCGCGCGCATGTGCGGCGAGCGCTTCCGCGTGGCGGCCGAGCCGGCGCATCACTAGGCCCAGATTATTCCAGCCGCCGCCATGACCGGGGTCGAGCGTGACGGTGCGGCGAAAGCCGGCCGCGGCCTTCTCATGATCGCCCGCGGCCCTGTCGATAGTGGCGAGGTTGTAGTGGGGCTCAGCCCAGTCGGGCTTGGCCGCGATCGCCTTGCCGTAAGCGCTGCGGGCCTTGTCGAGTTGCTCGGCGGCCTGGCGCAAGCAGGCGAGGTTGAAGTGCGCGAGCGCATAGTCGCGCCGACAGCGGACCGCGGTCTCGTAAGATTTTGCCGCCGCTTCGGTGCGGCCGGCCTCGCGCAGCAGGTTGCCGAGATTGTTGTGCGCCTCAGCGTAGCGAGGGTTTTTGGCGATCGCTTCGCCGTAGGCCGCAATCGCCTCCTCGTGCTTGCCCTGCCGGGCGAGCGCGCGGCCCTGCTCGAAGGCGACGCGGGCGGCGAGGGTGGGTAAAACGGGTATTACAGGGAGGGCGGTCATCTCGCTGGCGCTACTCACAGATTCCGGAATGAGCTGGCCAGCCTCCACCTCGGGTCGTCAACATTCGGTTAAGGACACGCCGTTTCGATCGTCGGACGGGGATCACCTGGTCCGACCCTGCGTAACACCAGGCGGGGAAACCGAGTAGACCGGTTGGGGAGGGAGAAGTGCGATATCTCGTGTTTGTCTTTGCGGCCGTGGTCCTTGCGGGCTGCGCCGACACTTACCATCCCATCGTTGACAAAGAGGGCGTCGACCAGTCGGCCTACCAGCGCGACCTGGGTGATTGCCGCGAATACGCGCGGCGCGTCAATCCCACCAGCAGCGCCGCCGAGGGCGGTCTCATCGGCGGCGCGATCGGGGCTGCGGCGGGCGCGGTGGTGGGCGCGCTGACCGTCGGTGTCGGGCGCGGTGCTGCGATCGGGGCCGCTGGCGGCGGGACGGCAGGCCTCCTGCGGGGCGGGCTGCGCGGCCTCGAACGCCAAAAGCGGGTCATACGCCGCTGCATGCACGGCCGCGGCTACCGGGTGCTCGAATAGCGGACGTTCGGCTCGGGCGGCCACCAATTGGTACCCTGACCCCTCGCGCCATGCGCAAGCCGGGCCATGGCCCTCCAATGGCCTGAAGTGTCGTTAATGTCCAGTTGTGGCTACAACCGGACGTCCTGGGCCCGACAACTGTGTCCGTATAGTGCCCAAAAGATGCTATGAGGCCGAAGGACGCGGTCTCAAGCTCCTTCGATTGTTTGAACATCGATCGGAAGGAGCGAGATGCTATGACACGGCCTTCAACGGTTCCCGATTGGTATGCCAGGCTGAAAGCGCGGCCGAGCTACGCGGAAGTGATCGACCCCTACCGGCACGACTACCTCGAGGTTTTGCGCAGCGAGGGCGCCCGGTCGTGGCCGCGGGTGCGGTCAATGCTTGGTGGCGGCTGACTAAACCGTGACGGCCTTTTTGTGCGCGTGCCCGAACTATTGGGGCTCCCTAAATCGCACACCTGGACCGCCGCCGTTTTCATCGATCAACTCGATGCCGGCGGATTCCAATGTCTCAGTGACCGCCAGTATGCTCCGAGCCATTGCTTGAGGTACCCCAGTGGCGGCTTCCATCCTTTGAATTGTTGGCAGGCTGACTCCGGATCTTTCAGCCAGCTCACGTGCCGACCAGCGCAACATTGCTCTCGCTGCCCTAATTTGGTCGGCAATAATCATGATGTAAATAGATTCACATAAGATGCGAAATACATTGACTGACAATGCCACATGATGTATTTTACATCATATAAGATTTAATTTGAAACGAATGAGGCAGGCAAATGGCCTTTGCAGAAGCCAAACGAGACCGAAACAACGGCATCGGCGGTTCCGACGCCGGTCGCATCATGTCAGGCGACTGGATGGAGCTCTGGGAGGAGAAGACCGGTCGGCGGGAACCGGAGGATCTCTCAGATGTGCTCCAGGTCCAGATCGGGATCGCAACCGAGGATCTGAACCTCAGGTGGTTTGAGCGCCAGACCGGGATCGAGGTCCTCTGCGCGGGTTGTGAGGGGCTGGTCCACCGGGAGCACAAATTCATGCGGGGCAATCTCGACGGCTGGGTTCCGGGCGGCATCATCGAGGCGAAACATACCTCAGCCTTCGCCAAAGATGGGGAAATTGTGAGCCGCTACTACCCCCAGGTCCAACACTATCTGGCAGTGGCGGATATCAGCCTTGGGTACCTCTCGGTGATCTTCGGGAACCATCGCTGGGAGTTCTTCGAGCTGGAATCCGACGAAGCCTACCAGGACCTGCTCATCGCCCGGGAGGAGGAGTTCTGGTCATACGTTCAATCCGATACGCCGCCAGTCTCGCCAACAAACGAGATGATCGCTATCGCGCTCGACGACATGCGGGAGGTCAGCATGGCGGGCAATAACCGGTGGGCCGTCCATGCCGATGACTGGCTCTCATGCAAAGAGGCGGCTGAGCGTTTCAACAGTGCGACCAAGGGGCTCAAAGGGCTGGTCGAGCAGGATGTGAAGGTTGCCTTCGGGCATGGCGTCAAGGTGAGCCGGTCGAAGGCTGGGGCGCTGACGGTCAGGGTGGCGGCGTGATGGACGGGGGGCGAGACATGCCCGAGGTTGTTGCCGGTGCCGTGAACGCGGTGATGGGCGAGGTCAAGCGCCTGCTGAAGTCGGAGCGCAACCGGGAGGCCGGGTACAGGTTCGCCTCGATTGATGACTTCCTTGCCGCGGTCAACCCGCTCTGCGCGGAGGCCGGGCTTATCATCCTCCAGGACGAGCTCGATGCCCGGCTCGTGAATGACGGTGGCAATTCCATCGACCGCTCCTGGCTCTGGACCACCTTCACCTTCACGCTGGCGCATAAGTCGGGAGCGATTTACGGGCCGCTCACCCGTTCGGTCATGGTCCCGGCCCGCGGGGCGCAGGCATTTGGGTCGGCACAGTCCTATGCCTTGAAACAATTCATGCGAAGCCTCTTTCAGATCCCTACGGGGGATAAAGAAGATGCGGACTTTGCCATGCCGGCAAGACTTCCCGAGACGGTCAAACGTGGGACGGTCCGGCGAGGCAATGGGAAGGCGGCAACCAAGAACGGGGCGCGCCTCAAAGCTGGTGGGAAGCGGGCAGGGGATGATGCGGGAACCGCGGCGCTGAACCGGTGGTGCCGCCCATAGCCAAACCGGCTGCCAAAGAAACCGGGACCGAGGCGCAGTAAGTCAGGATGCTGCTGCCGCCGCGAATTCCGAAGACCGGCCTTCCATCAAGCAGGTCCAAGCCGCCTCGCTCGGGCATGAGCCGGGATCACCTCGCGTTTATCCGATCGCTCGCCTGTCCGGTCTATCCCGAGGAGGGAGAAATTGAGGCGCATCATCTCCTGCGCGCTGATCGGACGCGAGGGGTAGGCCGCCGGGCCGCCGATCGCTATGCGATCCCACTTTCGGTCAAAGCCCACCGGGAACTCCATATCGCCGGCGGTGAAGAGGCCTGGCTTGCCGAACGCGGGATCGATGGGCGAGCGCTAGCCGCTGCCCTGTGGCGGGTTTCCGGGGATCTCGAGGCCGGAATGCGCATCGTGATGCGCGCCAGTGTGCCTGCATTGTGAGCTGCGCGCCACCAGGGCCAGCGGCAGAGTTGCGGTCATGGGTCAGCCTGGGCGCACACGAAGCGGAGCTCCCGGCAGCCGTCATGTTGAAATCCGAGACCTCACCGATGGGCCCGAGCCACGAATGAGTTGCGTACTATGCGTACCACCGCATGGCTAATTGCCATGAAACTGCTGGTCCTCGTAGCCGGCTTCGTGGTCTTTTTCGTTGCCCAAACCACCGTTATCGAATGGACGCCGGGCTTCGGCCTCGCGTTCACCGCAGGTGGCACCCTGACTGGTCCGCTTGTGCGGGCCGAACTCGGTCGCTGGCATTAACGCACAGCTTGCTGAGCGCTCACTCTAGCTAATGCACAGATTTTCGCCGATTCTGGGCAATTTTGCGGCAAATGGAGAAGCCGCGGAAATCCTATCTGCGCCTGCATTAACCGTTTTTGTAAACAGAATCTTACCGGGTTTTTTGCGAAAATGTTCGCGATCTGCTGCATAGATCATGGCCGTCCGGGCGGGTCACGCAGCAGGGACTATCCAGGATCGAAGGGTGCGCGATAACGCGTATTCGTCGGTCCGGCGGAGAAGTTCAGGATGGCGAACGACGGTACTGAGCGTTCAGGAGCCCTTCCGGGCCCAGACGATCTCGACGATCT
This sequence comes from Alphaproteobacteria bacterium, assembly GCA_035527975.1. Lineage (GTDB taxonomy): Bacteria > Pseudomonadota > Alphaproteobacteria > JAPULJ01 > JAPULJ01 > DATKZM01. Next base: position 54,863 of record DATKZM010000117.1, read on the forward strand.
CAATCTCCTGATCGCCGAGGTTGACGATGCGCCCGCCGCGGATGAAGAGGCAGGTCAAGCTGCCGACCATACCGTCGGCTCCACTTCCAGATCTCGACCCGAATTTGCGGCCATCCACCTGGGTAGCCGAGAGGTCGTTGATCCGCGCCTCGACGTTGAGGATCTCGACGCGCCGCTGCCGTCTGACGAGCGTTTTCTGCTGATCCCGGAAATACCGCCACTACCCTCAGAGCCGGCTCTCGTCGACACGCTCGTCCCCGATTTGGAAGCGCTCGCAGCGGCGATTGATGAAGGTGTCATCACCCTCGAAACCCAACTGGAATTGGGCCAAGAGATTGAGAATGCGCCTGGTTTTGGCCATTTGCAGGGGTTAGGTGATGAGCAGACCGGCGTCGAATTCGATACCACGGTACCGCTCGGGCCGGGCGCGGGTCGAGCACGCCCCGGATCGGACGACGACGACCCGTTCGACAGCAGCAGCGAATTCGCTCCGACGCCTGTCTCGGTCGACAACGAGGCTGATATGCCTTTTGTCGACGCGGTGGATGCGACCGGCGATGAAGATACGGGGATCGCGCTCACGCTGATCGCGCAGCTGACCGATACCGACGGCTCGGAAACGCTGGAAATCGCCATCGAGGGCGTGCCTGCGGGCGCCGCGCTCTCAGCCGGCATTGATGAAGGCGGCGGCCGCTGGGCGATGCAGCAGGCCGATCTGGTGGGCCTCACCGTCATGCCGCCGGCCGACAGCGACGTCGATTTCGTCCTTACGATTACCGCGACCAGCACTGAGACATCGACGGGAGACACCGCAACCAACTCCAAGAGTTTCACGGTCACCGTGGATCCGGTAGCAGACGACCCGACGCTTGCCGTCACGTCCGACGTGACGGGGAACGAGGACACGGGCATCCCGCTTACGATCAACGCGGCGCTTACCGACACCGACGGCTCCGAGACGCTGGTTGTGACTGTTGCAGGGGTGCCATCAGGCGCAACACTTTCCGCTGGCACCGATCAGGGCGGCGGCGTCTGGACACTCGCGGCGGGCGACATACCGGGCCTCACCATCACCCCGCCGGTGGACAGCGACGTCGACTTCACGCTGACAGTGACGGCATCCGCGATCGAGGCCGATGGCGGCGATACGGCGTCGGTCGTCGACACGATCAACGTGACCGTGGATGCGGTGGCCGATGCGCCGACGCTGAACGTCGCCGATGCGACGGGGAACGAGGATACGGCGATCCCGCTGACGATCACCTCAGCGCTCACCGACACCGATGGTTCGGAGAGCCTGGCGGTCACGGTCGCCGGCGTGCCAGCTGGGGCCAGCCTTTCGGCCGGCAGCGATCAGGGCGGCGGTGTCTGGACGCTGACGCCGGCGCAGCTTGCCGGCCTGACGATCACCCCGCCGGCCGATTCGGACGTCGATTTCACACTGACGGTGACGGCGACCTCGACCGAGGCCGATGGCGGCGATACCGCGACCACGGTCGATACCATCGACGTCACCGTGGATGCGGTGGCCGATGCGCCGACGCTGACGGTCACGAGCGACGTGACGGGGAACGAGGACACCGCGATCCCGCTGACGATCACCTCGGCGCTCACAGATACGGACGGTTCGGAGAGCCTGGCGGTCACGGTTGCCGGCGTGCCCGCTGGCGCGAGCCTGAGTGCCGGCGCCGATCAAGGGGGCGGCGTCTGGACGTTGACCCCGGCGCAGCTTGCCGGCCTCACGATCACGCCGCCGGCCGATTCTGACGTCGATTTCACGCTAACGGTGACGGCGACTTCGACCGAGGCCGATGGCGGCGACACCGCGACCACGGTCGATACCATCGACGTCACCGTGGATGCGGTGGCCGATGCGCCGACGCTGACTGTCGCCGATGTCACGGGCAATGAAGACACGGCGATCGCGCTCACCATCAACCCGGCGCTCACCGACACGGACGGCTCCGAGAGCCTGGCGGTCACGGTCTCAGGCGTGCCCGCAGGGGCGAGCCTGAGCGCTGGCACCGATCAGGGCGGCGGCGTCTGGACCCTGACGCCGGCGCAGCTTGCCGGCCTGACGATCACACCACCGGCCGATTCGGACGTCGACTTCACGCTGACAGTGACGGCGACCTCAACCGAGGCCGATGGCGGCGATACCGCGACCACCGTCGATACCATCGACGTCACCGTGGATGCAGTGGCCGATGCGCCGACGCTGACCGTCGCGGATACAAGCGGCAATGAAGACACCGCGATCCCGATCTCTATATCTTCGGCGCTGACCGACACCGATGGCTCGGAGACGCTGGCCGTCACGGTGTCCGGCGTGCCCGCGGGGGCCAGCCTCAGCGCCGGCACCGATCAGGGCGGCGGTGTCTGGACGCTGACCCCGGCCCAGCTCGCGGGTCTGACGATCACACCGCCCGCCGACAGCGACGTCGACTTTACACTGACGGTGACGGCGACGGCGACCGAGACCGACGGCGGCGATACCGCGACGACCGTAGATACCATCGACGTCACGGTCGATGCGGTGGCCGATGCGCCGACGCTGACCGTGGCTGACGTGACCGGCGATGAAGACACCGCGATCGCT
>DATKZM010000118.1:0-4524 GCA_035527975.1 Alphaproteobacteria bacterium
TCGGGCAGGTACTCTTTGATGGCGACCTTTTGGTCGAGAACGACGTGCTGCGCGAGATATGTGATCGCGAAGCCACCAGCACCAAGAACAGCCTCAATACTGTACCGGCCTAATCCGTAGCCCTTGGGCAGGGCGTGCTGATGGTACTCGGCCATTGCCGAGCTTTCTCCTTCCGCGTTCGGTCGAGACCAACAAGGCTACGGGGTTGTGCCGCTGCTGACAATATTCGCGGGTTCCGCTTACGGGGGATCAGTCGGTGCTGCAACTCACGATACAGACCAAACACGTCGCTCCAAGATCCCGCCCAGACTCGTTTAAACTGGTCCGCCAGCCACGTTGCGTCCTTGCAGTCATTCGGGGTAGTGGGTCGCGGGAAAGAGTCTGGCAGACCGCTTAAAACGCGTCTGGTTGGAATCTAGAGTGTGCTGTCAGTCGCGTGCATGCGAGGTCGATGGTCCCCGCCGCCGCTGCCTGATTAGGGGAGGTATTTTTTCGGGGCGGGGGTAGCCTGCGTAGCCGAATATGGGACCCTTTCAATTGCTTAAAAACCACTGTCGAAAATGGCCCAATTGTACCTATGATGTACCTAGACGATTGGAAAGATGCAATCGAAGTACGGTATGCCCACACAAGACCTTGATTTAATTGGTGCCGGCTGAGGGACTCGAACCCCCGACCCCCTGATTACAAATCAGATGCTCTACCAACTGAGCTAAGCCGGCGCCCGGCGATGCGCGAGCATCGCGATGTCATGTAAGGATCGCGATGCATCATCATGGCGTCCGCACACGACCAATATAGACACTACCAATATAGAACGGTCGGGCGCGGTGTCACCGGCGGATCGTCAGCCGCACCGTACCATTTCGCGTTACCTGCCGGTTGCTTTGGCGAACTCGGTCGGGGAGAGGCGCCCGTCCTTGTTCTGATCGGCAGCGCGAAAGCGCACCCGGCCATCGTCGAGATACTCGCCAAGCGAAATGCGACCGTTGCGGTTGCGGTCGAGCTGGGCGAAGCGACGGGCCCGCGCGCCGCTGGTCGCGGCAAACTCCGCGCGCGACAGCGAACCATTGCGGTCGCCATCGAGCTGCGTGAAGACGCCGCGCCGCGCTGCGGTTACCTCGGCGAATGAAATCGTGCCATCGCGGTCGAGATCAAGCCGGGCAAAGATGCCGCCCGGATTGCCCGTCGGCGCGGCGCGGGGCACCGGCCGCGCTGAGGCGACCCGCCCGGGCGCGCGGGTGCCGTCCGGGCCGGGCACGGGCTGCGGTCGTGGCTCGGCGCGTTTTTGCCGCGGCTTTCCGGCGGCAGGGGCCACCTCGTTTAGCAGGATTGCCCCATCGCGGTTGCGGTCCAGTCGGCGGAAGAGACGCTGGCCGTAGCTGACATATTCCTGGCGCGAAATGCGGCGGTCCCGGTCGGCGTCGAGCTCGGCGAAACGCATGATGCGCAGCCGCCGTATCCGCCGCGCCCGCGCGGACACCGCATTGGGCGGGCTGCGCAGGTCGACGAATTCCCGCCGGTCGACGATGCCGTCGCCATTGCGGTCGAGCCGGCCGAAATCGATGCCCCGCATGAAGTTGAACTCCGCCTTGGTCACCCGGCCATCCCGGTTGCGGTCCAGCTGGGTGAACAGCCGGACGGCGAGCTCTCCGGTGGTCTGGGCGAACGCGCCTAGAGGGAGGATGAGAAGTACAAGCGTGGCGGCGCTTTGCGCGAGGCGGGGCGGCGTCATTTTGGGGAATGCTCCTTGCCCGGCGATGGGGTGTATTGTGCGCTCGGCCCGGACCGGCAGCGATATTGCGCGCGGTCTTTCGGCGGCGCAACCGCGGCGCGGGTGGGGCCGTCAGAAATCCCAATTTTGCCATATTTGCGGCGCGCGAAACGGGACAAACGCGACAATTCCAGGAGCGGCTGGGATTAATCGCGGGCGGCCTGCCTTGTCACCTCATAAAGCGCGATCGCCGCCGCTGTCGCGACGTTGAGGCTCTCGACGGTGGACGCAATTGGTATCCGAGCCAGCATGTCGCAGCGTTCGCGGGTGAGCCGCCGCAAGCCCACGCCTTCGGCGCCGAGAACCAGGGCGATACGGCGTCCAGTATCGGCGTCTGCGATATTGTGCTCGGCGCGGCCGTCGAGGCCGAGGCTCCAAAAGCCGTGCGATTGGAGCGTTTCCAGGGCGCTCACAAGATTGCCGACCCGAATGAGCGGCACCGCTTCGAGCGCTCCTGCGGCAGCTTTGGCAAAGGCGCCGCTTGTTGGCGGGGCATGGCGGTCGGTGGTGACGAGGGCCGCGGCGCCAAATGCGGCGGCGGCCCGCAGAACAGCGCCGGCATTCTGCGGATCGGTGATCTGGTCCAGCACCACGACGAGCGCACGGGCCTTGGGATCGAGGCCGCTTACCAGCACTTCGAGATCGGCCGCCGGCAGCGGCTGGGCCTCCACAGCGACCCCCTGATGGACGGCGCCCGCCGGCAGCGCGCGGTCAAGCTCGCCTCGCTCGACGATCCGGGGCGTCGGCCCGCCCGCCGGCAGATCACTGGCTAGGCGCTGATGGGCCTCGGCTGTGATCAAAAACCGTCCTATGGTTCGCGCTGGATTGGCGAGGGCCGCCAGCACAGGATGGACGCCATAGAGCCAAGTATCGGCCGAGGTCCCGGAAGCGGCTCGTTTTCCACGTTTTTCGCTTCGTTGGTGCTTGCGTTTGGCTATCTGCATTCCTATTATTAGCATGTCGTGTTGGGAACAAGATAATCCGATTCAAGCCCGCCTCGCATAGGCGGGAAGGGGTCGGTTGTCTGCGTGTTGGCTTTGTGATTAAGAAATCGTTGAGTGCATCCCATTAGGTCGCCCGGGTCGCCGGGGCCGCGGGACATGGGGACGACGCCTGCTACGCGGTCATGGAGGGGTGCCCGAGCGGTTAAAGGGGACGGGCTGTAAACCCGTTGGCTATGCCTACGTTGGTTCGAATCCAACCCCCTCCACCAACCGCCGCGCTCGCGGGTGTGGATAGGTTTGGTGCAGTCGGCCGGTTGCTGGGGAGCGGCGAAGGATGAATACCGAATTGGCGGGTGTAGCTCAATGGTAGAGCGCCAGCCTTCCAAGCTGGACACGTGGGTTCGATTCCCATCACCCGCTCCAAAATGCGCCGCGGATGGGCGCGACAAGCGGCCGGAAAGGCCGCGATTGGGCAAGCGGTTCGTCGGCCGGTTAGTGTTGGACGAAGCGCGCAAGGGGATGTTGGAGGCGTTTCGGTCGGATCGGCCTGTCGCCCTGGATCGAGTTCAGCCCGCCCAAGCAGGCGGGTTCGACAGATAAAAGGAACGATTGTCACATGGCGAAAGCGAAGTTTGAGCGAACGAAGCCGCACTGCAATGTTGGGACGATTGGTCATGTTGATCATGGCAAGACGACGCTGACGGCAGCGATTACGAAGGTGCTGGCGGAGAGTGGCGGGGCTGAGTTTACGGCGTACGACCAGATTGACAAGGCACCGGAGGAGAAGGCGCGCGGGATCACGATAGCGACGGCGCATGTTGAGTATTCGACGGAGGCGCGTCACTACGCGCATGTGGACTGTCCCGGTCATGCCGATTACGTGAAGAACATGATCACGGGCGCGGCGCAGATGGACGGTGCGATATTGGTTGTGTCGGCTGCGGATGGCCCGATGCCGCAGACGCGCGAGCACATCCTTTTGGCGCGGCAGGTTGGAGTTCCGGCGATTGTTGTATACCTGAACAAGGTTGATCAGGTTGATGACGAGGAGCTTTTGGAGCTTGTCGAGCTTGAGGTTCGCGAGTTGCTGTCGAGTTACGAGTTTCCTGGTGACGACATCCCGATTGTGAAGGGCTCGGCGCTGGCGGCGCTTGAGGGCAAGGACGAGGCGACGGGGAGGGAGTCGATCCTGGCGCTGATGGCGGCGGTTGACGGGTATATTCCGCAGCCTGACCGTCCGATTGACAAGCCGTTCCTGATGCCGATTGAGGATGTGTTCTCGATTTCGGGCCGTGGCACGGTTGTGACGGGGCGGATTGAGCGGGGCGAGGTTGCGACGGGGGACGAGGTTGAGATCGTCGGCCTGAAGGAGACGACGAAGACGGTGTGCACGGGCGTTGAGATGTTCCGCAAGCTTCTGGACAAGGGGATGGCGGGGGACAATGTGGGTGTACTTCTTCGCGGCACGAAGCGTGAGGAGGTTGAGCGTGGTCAGGTATTGGCCAAGCCCGGCTCGATCACGCCGCACACGAAGTTCAACTGCGAGTGCTACATCTTAACGAAGGAGGAGGGCGGCCGGCACACGCCGTTTTTCTCCAACTACCGGCCGCAGTTTTACTTCCGGACGACGGATGTGACGGGCTCGGTTGTGCTGCCCGAGGGCACGGAGATGGTGATGCCGGGGGACAACATCTCGATGGAGGTCGCGCTGATCCAGCCGATCGCCATGGATGAGGGCCTGCGCTTTGCCATCCGCGAGGGCGGACGTACCGTCGGCGCAGGAGTCGTCGCCAAGATTATCGAGTA
>DATKZM010000119.1:0-4431 GCA_035527975.1 Alphaproteobacteria bacterium
CTCCGGCACGCGAAAAGAAGAGCTCCTGGTTCCGCCCGATCAGCTCAAGAAAATGTACGTGCTCCGCCGCATCCTGAATCCCATGGGCACCATGGATGCCATCGAGTTCTTGATCGACAAGTTGAAGCAGACCAAGAACAATGGCGAGTTCTTCGACTCGATGAACACGTAGCGCGCGTAGGGTTTGCAGAGCCTAATAATTGAGCGGCGTTGCTCTTGGAATAGGCAGAAAACCCAATAGAATCAGGAAGATAATTGCAAGGTTTGGCGCGTAGCGTCGGTCGCGGAACAAAGATCACGGTGCGCGGTGGCTCCGGAGACCAGGTAGTCCCGGCTTAGCGCCCTCAAGTCACCACCACTTCGCGCGCGGTCTTGATCGTCTCGACCAGTCTGTCGGGCTCCGTCACCGGCAGCGAGCACTGCGGACCCAAACACACATAGGCCGTCACCTTGCCGTCCACCGCGGTCTTGCCGTGGGCCGGTGAGGCGTCGGGCAGACTTTCGCTTTCCCGGATCTCTTGGATCACCGCGTTCGGCAGCGAGACATCGCGAAGCACATAGCGCATCGCGCGCGCGTCGCCGCCCTCCGGCACGATCAGCACGACGAGCGCCGGCGCCATCATGTCGAGCGCCGCAGCGAGCATCCCGGAATACCCGACCGGGTTTGCCGCGATGCCTGCGCCGAACGCTCGCAGGATCTCCTCGGCGCGATTGGCGTAGCGCGTCTCGCCGGTCCACAGCGACAACGCAACGAGGTTCGACACCATCGCCGCGTTGGCATTCGGTGTCGCGTCGTCGAGACCGCTCAGCGGCCGCACGATGAGATCGTGCGTGTCGTCGGCCGCAAGATGGTAGCCGCCGAGATCGTGCGCCCAATAATGTTTGTCGAGCACCTCGGTCCAGGCGAGCGCTTGTTCGACATAGTCACGGCGGCCTGCGACGGTCGCGAGCGTCAGCGCCGCACGGATCATGTTGGCGTAGTCGGATGCGGTGGCGGGCGCCTTGGCCTCGCCCGCTCGGTAGGCGTGAAACAGGCGGCCGTTCTTGGTCATCTGTGTACGGATGAAGTGGAACGCCATCTGTGCGGCCTCGAGCCATTCAGGTTTGTCGAAGGCTTGGCTCGCATTGGCGAGAGCGGCAATCATCAGGCCGTTCCAATCGGCGAGCACCTTGTCGTCGAAGCCTGGCCGTACGCGCCCCGCGCGGCGCTCCAACAATTTTGTGCGCATCGCGCCGAGACGCGCTTCTGTTGCGTCGTCGCGCAGTTCGATCGCATTCAGGCGATTGAGGATAGTGTGGCCTTCGAAATTGCCGTCCGCGGTGACGTCGTAGATCTCGGCGAAAAGCTGCAAATCGTCCGTACCCAGAACATCGGAAATCTCGGCGAGTGACCACACATAGAACTTGCCTTCTTCGCCTTCGGAGTCCGCGTCGAGCGATGCGGCGAACGCGCCGCCCTCCGTCGTCATCTCGCGTGTGAGCCAGCCGACCGTCTCTTCGATGCGTTGTGCGTAGAGCGGCGATTTGGACTCGCGCCAGCTTTCCGTCATGAGCGCGATGAGCAGCGCGTTGTCGTAGAGCATCTTCTCGAAATGCGGCACGAGCCAGCGCTCATCCACGCTGTACCGCGAATAGCCGCCGCCGAGATGATCGTAGATGCCGCCTTGGGCAACATGGGTGAGCGTGAGGTCGACGGCCTCGGCCGGGTTTTCCAGCCCGTAGCGAAGCGCGCCGCGCCACAGAAACTCGAAGAACTGAGTCATCGGAAATTTTGGGGCGCCGCGGAGCCCGCCTTGCACGGGATCGACGGCCGAGAGGAAGCGCTTCGCCAGGTTCGACAGCATGGCGTCGTCGAGCGCGGCGCTCGCGCCTTCGGCGTGCTGCGGCTTGAGGCGCGCGGCGATGGCGTCGGCGTTGGTGCGGACCTTGTCCGGCTCCGCGTGAAACACGTGTGAAACAGTATTCAGTACACTGACGAAATCCGGCCGTCCGTAGCGGGCCTCTTTTGGGAAATAGGTGCCGCCCCAGAACGGCTCGGCCTCCGGGGTGAGGAACATGGTCAGCGGCCAGCCGCCCTGCTCGCCGATCAGGTGCAGCGCGTTCATGTAGATCGCGTCCACGTCGGGCCGCTCCTCGCGGTCGACCTTGATGTTCACGAACAGGTCGTTCATGACCTTGGCCGTCGCGTCGTCCTCGAAGCTCTCGTGCGCCATCACGTGGCACCAGTGACAGGCGGCATAGCCGACCGAGAGCAGGATCGGCTTGTTCGCCGCCTTTGCCTCGGCGAGCGCCTCCGGCCCCCAGGGGCGCCAATGGACCGGGTTGTCCTTGTGCTGGAGGAGATAGGGGCTGGTCTCGGCCCCGAGCTGATTGTCTGGTCTGTCTTGCATGATCCTTCCGATCTCGGCGCGCCCGGCCCTAGGATAACCCATGAGCGACAAGATCGTTGACCAGACTGAGACCATCGTCGCCCCGGCGTCCGGCGCCGGCGCTGCGGCGATCGCGGTCATCCGCATTTCCGGACCGAAGACAAGCGCGGTGGTCGAAGCCTTGGCCGGCCGCCTGCCCGCGCCGCGCCGCGCCGCCTTGCGCGATATCGGCAAGCCCACGATCGACCGTGGCCTGGTGCTGTGGTTCCCGGCGCCTGGGAGCTTCACCGGCGAAGACATGGCCGAACTGCAAGTGCATGGCAGCCGTGCCGTGGTGCAAGCTATCGTCGAGGCGGTGTTGGCGGTCGGGGGAACGGCGCTGGCCGAGCCCGGCGCGTTCGCCCGCCGCGCCTTCGAGAACGGCAAGCTCGATCTCACCGAGGTCGAAGGCCTGGCCGATCTCATCAATGCCGAAACGGAAGCGCAGCGGCGCCAGGCGCTCGCGCAAAGCCAAGGATCGTTGCGGCGTCTGTACGAAGGCTGGCGGGCCGAGCTCTTGAAAGCGCAGGCGCTGATGGAGGCGGGGCTCGACTTCGCCGACGAGGCGGACGTGGCCCTTGATGTCGGCGTCAAAGCCAACGCCATCGTCGCGCCGCTGCTTCAGTCGATCGAGAGCCATTTGGCCGATCGCAGCGGCGAGCGTTTGCGCGATGGTTTGCGCGTCGTCATCGCCGGTCCGCCCAATGCCGGCAAGTCGTCGCTGCTGAATGCGCTCGCCAAGCGCGATGCCGCCATCGTGTCGGAAGAGGCGGGCACGACGCGCGACGTGATTGAGGTCCATCTCGATCTCGCAGGCCTCCCGGTTATCCTCGCCGATACCGCGGGGGTAAGGGAGGGGCGTGGCGCCGTGGAGAGCGAGGGCATTCGCCGCGCGCTGACCCGGGCGGAAGAGTCCGATGTCGTTCTCTGGGTGATCGACGCGACGGATCCGGTCTGGGAGCCGCCCGCGTCGCTCGCATCCAAGAGCTTCGTTCAGGCGGTCAACAAAGCCGATATATGCCCACAATCGGCCGACAATAACGCCATACCAAACGCTCTGGTTTTGTCGGCTAAAACGGGTGCTGGGCTCGATCGGCTGATCGCCCGACTGGAGGAGATCGCGAGCGCCGAGATCGGCAGCACTGCCCAAGCGCCCATCACCAGGACCCGCCACCGGGCCGAGCTTGTCTCATGCCGGGACGCTCTGAAACGGTTTGTTAACCATGATTTATCGGCCGAGCTCGAAGCCGAGGAACTGCGCATCGCCGCCGTCCATTTGGGCCGCTTGACCGGCGTCATCGACGTTGAGGAGGTGCTGGGCGCCATCTTCGCGGAGTTCTGCATCGGCAAGTAGCCGCCCCCCGAAAGCGAAATTGATTCACGTGAAACAACGGCGCCTCAGTGCTTTGACGGAAGCCTTGCGACCGACTACTTACCGGCCATGACCAAAGGTTTCGACGTCATCGTCATCGGTGGAGGCCATGCGGGCTGCGAGGCGGCGTCCGCGTCTGCGCGCCTGGGCGCCAGGACCGCGCTCGTCACGCACCGCTCCGGCACGATCGGCGAGATGTCCTGCAATCCGGCCATCGGCGGCCTCGGCAAGGGTCATCTGGTGCGCGAGATCGATGCGCTCGACGGCCTCATGGGACGAGTGGCCGATGCCGCGGGCATTCAATTCCGCGTCCTCAATAAGTCCAAGGGCCCGGCCGTCCAGGGCCCCCGCGCCCAGGCCGACCGCAAGCTCTACCGCGAGGCCATGCAGGCGGCGATCGCAGCGACTCAGAATCTCGACGTCATCGAGGCCGCGGTCGAGGATCTCATCGTCGATGGCGGCACGGTCACCGGCGTTCTCACATCTGGGGGTCTGCGCCTCCAAGCCGGGGCCGTGGTGCTCACCACCGGCACCTTCCTCAACGGGCTCATCCATATCGGCGAGACCAAGATCCCGGCGGGCCGCATGGGCGAGGCGCCGGCGCTCGGTCTGTCAGAGCGGCTCTATGGTCTCGGGCTCCGCATGGGCCGT
>DATKZM010000120.1:0-20536 GCA_035527975.1 Alphaproteobacteria bacterium
ACGCCGTGCTCACCGCCGTCGGCTACAACTTCCGCCTTATCCTGAAATGGCTGAGGGCTCTCTTGCGCCAAATCCTGGCCACCCTCTTCGCCGCCCTCATGCCCGGTTCAGCGCTTAAATGCGCTTCTTAACGACCGACTAAATCGCTGTGACACGACCGTGCTCTAGGTCGTTCAGGCGGGTTCGATGTTTTGCATGGCGGTCTCACGCAGGATGCGGCGCAGGACCTTGCCGGCGGCGTTCTTGGGCAGGTCGTCCAGGAAGAGGTAGGCGCGCGGGCGTTTGAAGTCGGCGAGCGCACCTGCACGCAAATGCGCATCAAGCAGGGCGTCTTCAGGCTGCGCGCCGTTGGGCGTGATGCAGGCGACGACGATCTCGCCCCACTTCTCGTCGGGCGCGCCGACGACGCTGCATTCGGCGACGCTGTCATGCGTGAGCAAGGCCGCCTCGACTTCCTCGGGATAGATGTTCTCGCCGCCGGATATGATCATGTCGTCGACCCGGCCCTTGACGTCGAGGTCGCCATCGGCGCGCCGGACCGCGATATCGCCGGTGCGGTACCAACCTTCGGTCATTTTCTCCGCAGTGGCTTCGGGCCGGTTGAGGTAGCCGGTAAAAGTGGCGTCCGCCGCGGCGTCGACCAGCAGCTCGCCATCCTCGCCCAATGCCGCCTCGTCATGGACCGTGCCGCCGAATCGGCCGACCCGGACGTTGGAGCCGAAACCGGGGCGGTAGGTATGCGGGCGGCCCACCGGATCGGCCATGTAGAGCCCGTTCATGACCTCGGTGGTACCGTAGATGTTGATCATCTTCGCATTGAAGGCATCACCTACGCGGTCGAGGAGCGGGCCCGGCATGGCGGCGCCGGCATAGATCAGGTTCTTGACGCTCGCCATCTTCTCGGGTGCGAAGTTGGGTGCGGCGAGCAGCGCATGGAAGTGCGTCGGGGTGGCATAGAGCAGCGTGATGCCCTCGCGCACGATCAATTCGACCGCGGCGGCGGGATCGAAGGCGGAGGCGACGAAATAGGTGCCGTCGATCCCGATCACACTCAGAAAAACCGAATAGAAACCGACCACGTGAAAGAGCGGCATCAGCCCGATCGCCTTGTTGTGGGTGCCATGCACGAGCCCGCATTGGATCGGCAGGTAGACAAAGCGCGCATCGGTGGCGCGGTGGGGGAGCTGCACGCCCTTGGGCAGGCCGGTCGTGCCAGAGGTATAGAAGACGAAGGCGGTGTCCTCGGGCCCCGGACGCCGATAGGCCGGGAGATCGGCCGGATCGGCGGTGCAATCGGTGAAGTCGGGGGTGCCATCGGTGCTGCCGCCGACAGTGATGATCGGCGCATCCTTCGCCAGCGCCGTGCGCATGGCCGCCACCAGTCCCGGATCGGCAGCCACGATCGCAGCCTTCATGCCGCCCTGGGCGATCAGGCTGGCGATATCAGCCGGCTTGAGCCTTGGATTGACGAGCGCCGGCACCGCGCCCAGCCGCTCGAGCGCCAAGAGCGCGAGGCCGTGCTCGTAGAGGTTGGGCAGGCAGGTGGCAACCAGGTCGCCATGCGCTATGCCCTGCCGCACCAGGCCGGCAGCGATGCGGTCCACCTCTTCCACAAGCTGGGCGTGGCTGAGCGACCGGTCGCTGCGGTCGTCGACCATGGCGGGATGGTGCGGGGCGCGGGTGGCGCTTAGGCGGATGAAGTCATAGACGGATTGCATGGTCCTGACGTGCTCGTTGTTGCGTTTGATGTTTTGCTGCGGTTCCGGCGCACAAGCCTTCTTGCCAACTCCGCCGCTCGGGAGATGAAGCCATAGCGCAGAGCCGGCGCAGGGAACAGAGGTTCGGGCGCCACCTTTTTACGAGGACGTAAAATTGCCAGTCAAGGCGCGCCCGCGAAATAACATTTAGGAGAGGCCCGGTCGGAGCCGGGATCGGAGGGTCAATTCTTCAGTTCAGTAACGATGACATTTTCCGGCCGAGTAATGAATCAACTCTCGCTCGGCTCGTACACGGTCCCGTGCGGGCGGATGTATCGTCCCCGCAAGCGCAAGCACGACCTAATCGCACCTTGGGTGAATTGCTACTGAGGGTGAATTGCTAGCGAGGGTGAAACGCCACTGAAAGATGCGAGGCCGCGGCCAGCACGCCGCGCTCAGTGCTTGCCGGCGATCCGGTCCATGAGGGCGAGCAGCAGGCCGGAGACCACGAGGACCAGATGGATGGTCACCAGCCAAAAGAGCTGACGCTCGCCGGCGTCGCTGAGCGGCCCCTCGGTGACGCGCATGAACTGCTTCAGGATCTGGATCGAGGAGATCGCGACGATCGAGGCGATCAAGCGGATCTTGAGCCCGCTCATATCGACCTTGCCCATCCAGCTCGGCCGGTCGGGATGGTTGGCGACGTCGATCTTGGAGACGAAATTCTCGTAGCCGGCAAAGACCACCATCAGCACGAGATTGCCGACCAGCGCGATGTCGACTAGCGACAGGATGCTGAGGACGAGGTCGGTTTCCTTGGCGGCAAGGATACCGGGGATGATGTGCAGGAATTCCTGCACGAACTTGATCGCCAGAACTCCTAGCGACAGCGCAAGCCCGACATAAAGTGGCGCCAGAAGCCAACGGCTCCTGAATACCGCGCCTTCGAGCAGATCTTCGAATTTGGCGAACATGTGTGGTCGTGACCCGGTGGGAATCTGCGCCAGAGCGCCCGGAGGTGCGGCTTGCCCATATCGTCGGGGGCCGCACCCCCGGGTGGGAGGTGAAACCCGCACCCCGTCCTAGGAGCGCGGGTTTCTAGGCTTCTTCGTGCCGCCGCTGTCCGTTTCAACCTGCCAGTGTCGCGGATGCGGCGTTCTGCTCTTGGTGCCGTTACTCGGCGGCTGCGGCCGGTGCGCTTCGCGCCTGGGGCGCTGGCGCCTGGCCGGTCGTCTGTGTGGCCGCCGGAGCGGCTGGTACGGCTTGCTTGGCCGGCGCCGCTTTCTTGGCGCTGACCCGCTTGCAGCTTCCTTCGAAATGCGCGCCCGGCTCGATCCCGAGCTGGTCGTGCACAATGAGGTCGCCGGCAACGATGGCGGGACGGTTGAGCGTCAGGGTCCCGGCCTCGATCGTGCCGATCACCTTGCCGCTCATAATCACTGTCTTGGCACGGATGTTGCCCTTGATGCGGGCCGATTCGCTGACCGTGAGTGTGCGGCATTCGATGTTGCCTTCGACATATCCCTCGATGCGCAGGACGTCGTGGCAGTTGAGATCGCCCATGATCTTGAAGTTCTTGCTGACGACGGCCTCGCCGGCGTCGTCTTCGCCTGCCTCCTGAACGGGATGTGCAGGTGCGGGGGCGGCCGTGTTTGTGGCTGTCGCCTGCGCCGGCGCGGCATCGGTGCCGAGGCCGGATGCAGCTTCGCCCGCGAATTCGCGGAAGGTTTCTTCGAGGTTAAGCGGCATGGTGGCCCTCATATTTGCCAGGCAATCTTGCCAAGTAAGCGCATGCGCTGATGGGCCACATTGCGCATAAGGGAGCTAACAATTCGTTAACCCTAACGAAGGGTTCACAAGGGGGCATGCAATCGAGCGACTTTTCCCGGTTTGAGCGCACGCCGATGTGATCGCAGGCGTGGGGCACGCGGCCGGGCCCTTCGTTCGTATGACGTGAACGGGTGCGCGCGAACGCAGCTAACGGGGCAGGAACAATGTCCGCGGCAAGCCTGGAAAGGCGACGGCGCTCACAGCGCGACCGGCTCGAACACGCCCGGCTTCTGGTCGAAACCCTCGGCTATCACGGGGCCGTCGACTGGTGCCTTAGAAACGGCCGTGACGGTGTGCTGCGTGCACTGCGCGACGGTGCGCGCGAGACGCCGCCGGTCCGCGCTATCCGGCCGCGCCCGACGTCCTAGTGGCCTTATGGGCTGACGCGCTAGGCCTTTTGGATCTTGGCTGCGTCCTCGACCATTCCTTGCAACTAAGTATTTTCTGCCCGCAACTCCACCAACAGTTCATCTATCAGTGCGTATCCGCTACCCCAACCCTTATCCATACCGGCCATAGCCGTGGCAAAGCAGGCGATTTCGGCGTCTGTGGCCTCAACAGGTAGCTGAGAGAGGTGCACATTCGTTTTGTCGCCCATGTCCTCAAATATCACAGTCGTCAGAAGTATCCGGGGCCAATCCGCCATCATGGGGCTAGTGATGATGTTCCAATCAGAATCTGAAGAAGAATGATGCCAAACCAGTTTCTCCGGCTCGGTAACTTCCTGAAAAACCATTTTACTGAAATCGGATTTGCCGCCCCATTTCATCTCGTTGAGCCACGATCCGCCCGGCTTTAGGTCAAATCTGTTGATGATCGTTTCTATGCCGGGGCCATACCAGCGGTGCAAAAGTTCAGGATCGGTCCAGGCGCGCCAAACCAACTCGCGCGGAGCGTCGAAAACGCGGTCGAATATATATTCTGGTAGTTCACTCATGGCCTGTTTCCTTCGCTTCGGCGTGCTTCATGTTGAAGAGGACGTCATCTAGCTGGTCAAAGCTCGTCCCCCAGAAGGCTTTGAATTCGACAAGCCAGTCGACCGCCGCCGCCATTGTTTGGGCTTTCAATCTCGCAGGGCGGCGTTGTTCGTCAACGTCTCGCTCAATCAACCCCGCCCGTTCCAGCACCTTCAGATGCCTCGAGACCGCTGGTTGGCTTATTTCAAACGGTGCCGCGATCTCGTTTACCGAGGCCTGACCATCAGCGAGCCGGGACAGGATTGCCCGCCGCGTAGGGTCGGCCAGCGCCGCAAAAACAGCGTCGAGATTCGCCTGAGGATTTGTATAACCTAAGTGTTCCATAATAATATGGTTATATTAATATGTGATCGTGTCAATCGGTTTTTGCCAGACTTCAGGTCAATGGTCCCCGACCGGCGAACCAGCTCCGGCGTTACAGGGCTCGTCTTGCTGCGCTCATTCTTGAGCGGATCGCCAGGGCCGCAGTTCGTCGATGCGTGTGATTATGTGGTCGGCAATACGGCCGAAAGCATCGGGCAGCCACGCGTGCGGATCGACGCCGTTGCGTTTGGCGGCTTCGACCGGTCTGGTGCGTGCGGGGGCGGAGTGAAATCATGCGCGGCGAGCCGGCCGACAGCGGCGCCAGGAACCGGGCTCCCTCAGCCGGCGTCGCCTGCCGACTGGTGAACCACATGACCCAGATGCGCGCGGAGCAGCTGGGCGAAAGGGACGGGGTCGCTCGCGGGCGCCATGTGATTGCCGGGCAGCCGGACCAGCTCGGCCCCCGGGATCGCCGCCGCCAACGCCTGGGCGATGCGGTGGCTGACCGGCCCCGATGCCTCGCCGGCGACGAGCTTGGCCGGCACGCCGATTGCCGCATGGTCCTCGAAACGGACGGCGTCGGCTTCCTTGGCGTGGAATTCCAATCGCAGCATCGCCGCCGCCTCGACCATCGCCCTCCGTGCCGCCGGGGTGAGGCTTTGCCAGCCGTCCTCGCCGGTCCAGTAGGTGGCAAAGGTCTTGACCGCGTTCTCCGCGTCCCCGGCCTCGTAGAGCGCGACGAAGCGGCGCCCGATACCGGCAATTTCCTCATAGAGCGCCATCTCGCCCGCCTGCCGCAGCATGCCGAAGGGGATCGGCTCGTAGAGCAGCAGCGAGCGGCAAAGCGCCGGGTGGCGGAGCGCGAGGCGCAGCGCCAGCGTCGCGCCGAAGGAATGGCCGACGAGATGGGCGGGACCCGTCGTCGCCTCCAGCAACTCAGCCAACAGGCCGGCTTCCTCATCGAGGCTGAGGGTGTCGTCGGGCCAGGGCTCGGAGCGGCCGAAACCGACCATGTCGGGGGTCAGCATTGTATGATCGGGCTCGAGCATGGTCCTTGCGGTCCGCCACTGGGCGGCCGAGGTGCCGGCGCAGTGAAAGAGCGCCACGGCCGGCCCCGTGCCGGAAAGCCTATAGGCGAGCCTGACCCTCCGGCTGGTGCGAAAATTCATGCCGTGTTCCCGGTCTTGCCTGTCCGTATGGGAGGGCCCCCGCGCCTGACGGGAAACAAGTCTAGCACCCATACCCGGGCTCGGCGCCACCTGGCTTGGCATTGCCGGGTGCGGGGGTTTGCCCGGAGCGGGGCTCTGCCGGGAGCGGGGGCTCTGCCGGACGCGTGGCCTTGCCGGTTAAGCTTGACGGCATGGCGCGCCCCGCCTAACCCCCCAGCTATGGCCGTCGCCTTGCCCGAACCCCGCACCGTTTTCGATTGCGCCATGCATGACGGCGCGGTGATCCGGGTGCGTCAACACGGCAACACCGCCGGGCCGCGCGTCGTGATCAGCCATGGCAACGGTCTTGCGGTCGATGGTTATTTTCCGTTCTGGGGCCGGCTTTGTGCGCACTATGAGGTAATCGTCTTCGACATGCGCAACCACGGCCACAATCCGGTGCACGAGTTGGAAAGCCATGACTGGGCAAATTTCGCGCGTGATATTGGCGGGGTGCAGGCCGGCATCGAGGCCGAACTCGGCGCCAAGCCGGCGACCGGCATTTTCCATTCGCTGTCCGCCGCGGCGAGCCTGGCGGATGGCGTCAACGGCGGCGGCGATTGGCATGCCCTGGTGGCGGTCGACCCGCCCGCGCCGCCGCCCGACGGCCATCCGCTGCAGGCCAAGCATGACCGCGATATGGAAGAACTCGGCCGCCGCGCGCGCCGTCGCCCGGAACGCTACCGATCGTTGGGGATGCTGGAATTCCTGTTGCGCGCCGGCAAGGAATCGCAGCACTGGGTGGACGGCGCGCAGAAGCTGATGGCGGCGTCGACCGTGCGCTTTGACGAAGAAGCCGGCGACTTCGTGACCGTGTGTCCGCCGGCCTTCGAAGCCCGTTGCTTCGAGACCAATGACGATTCCGGGGTCTGGCAGGGCGGCGGCGCGATAAAGTGCCCCGTCCTGGTTCTGGGCGGCGATCCGGGTTCCGCCTTGGCTCGCTCCACGGCGGCGATCTCGCGGGTGCTCGCCGAGATGCATGGCTGGACCTATGTCTACTTGCCGGAGACCAGCCATTTCCTACAGCTCGAGCAGCCCGGCGCGGCGATCGATGCGATCGAGGGATTTCTTGCATCGCTTAAGCCCGTCGCAAGAGTTCGCCGGTAACATCGGCGGGGATGGATCGGTCCATGCTGCGTAGGACCGATGGGTGGATGGCCGTATCACCGTCGCGCTACAATAGCCGCACCGGGGGACGCGCTGTAACGACGATGATGGAGGTTTGCTTTGGGGAAGGCACTTGTGATCGGCGCGGCGATCGCGTCACTGCTGGCCGGCATGTCGGCGCTCGCCGCCGACATCCGCGCGACGGACCAGCTCGCTGCCGCGGGCACCAACGAGTATCGCGTCCAGAACAAATGCAGCTATCCGGTACGCGCGCTGTTGCACATGGTCGATGCCCAGCGTGGCTGGCGCACCTTTGGCTGGTATGACCTGCAGCCGGGTGCGATGACCGATTACCTCGCGACCCCCAACCGCTACGTCTATTACCGGGTGCAGAAGGCCGACGGCGCCTTGGCGCCGAGCCGCCGCAGTGACGGCACGCGGCATATCCGCGTCGGTGCCAAGGTCCACGAATTGCACCGGATCAACATCGGCAAGCAGTTCCGGAAATTCACGCATATTTTCTGCCGCTAGTCAGCGGCGGGTTTTCTGCCGCTAGTCAGCGGCGGGCATTTGCCGCTGTGACCTGACAGATCGAAACGAAGAAAGGCGGCCCGAAGGCCGCCTTTCCGTGTACGGGCCACTTGGCAGCCCTGATCGGTAAGATCGTGGTGTCAGCGCGGGCAGAAGAGGCTGCTCCACTGTCCGCGATCTACACCGGAACTGCTCGAAGTAGCACCGATAACACTAGACATTGGATCACCTCCTTTCTGTTGTTGGACCTTCGCGAGGAATATGACGCTGGTCGCTCAGATTTTCCAGTGCGGAATTGCGCGGCGTGACGTTTCCGGCTCATTCGCATGGTCGGCCGTGCTTGGCAATCGTGCGTGCGACGAGATAGAGCACGACCGCGTTCAAGACATGCCACAGGAAATGCGTGCCCGTCGGCAAGGCATCGCAGAGCGGGCGGTCGAGCGTTCTGAGGGTGAGCGAGATAGTGAAAACGCCAGCCGCTATAAGCAGAACGTGGCCGCCCGGATGGCCCGTGCGGAATCGCAGGTAAAGACCGATCGTCAGCATGGCCACCAGCGCCGCCAGGTATGAGCCGCCGCCAAACCGAAGCAGCGCGGAGATGCCGACGGCAAGACCCAGTACCGACAGCACGCCAAACACGCTGGCCCAAGGGCCGAGCCCGACCAGGCGGGTGAGGGCCAAAAAGGTCGCCAACAGGATGAAAAGCGCGATCGGAATGACATCGGCGGCCGCGGTCCAGCCGACCGCCAGCGTGTGGAAGAGCCCGCTGCCGATGCCGATCAGGAAGACCAGAGCGGTCAAGCCCCAGGCACCCCAATCGCGCCGCGCCGGCTGCTCGCTGCGGCCAAGCATGACGGCAAGCATCACCGCGCTCACGATGAAAGCCAGATTGGTCACGGCATTGAGCGGCTCGCCCCAGATCTCCGGGCCGATCCGCTCGCAGTACCCGTCGACATAGGCGCGCGCCATGGGGAATGGACCGTGCTGGTGGGGTGCGTTGCCGCGCCGCTATTGCCGGCACGCTTCTCGCTTTATCGTATGAGCCCAGTGGCGGTTGCGCCAGCCGTGATGTTAGGCTCCGGGCCGCAACACCATCAGCTTGGACATCGGTGAGAAGAACCAGAGGGCGGCACAATGGACGCGAATGACAGGGCTCAAGACAATGAAGATGGCGCGCTCGCGGCGCTTTGGCCAGGCGGCGCGAACGGCGTCATGGCGATCGAACCCGCACCCCGGCCGGATACCCTTGACGGCAAACGCATCGGCTTCCTGTGGGACTATATGTTCCGCGGCGAGGAGATCTTTCCGGTGCTTCAAAAGGCCATCGACAGTGCCTTCGACGATGTGCGCTTCGTCGGCTACGACGAGTTCGGCTCGGTATTCGGCGGCGATGAGCACGCGGTGCTGAGCCGCCTGCCGGGAAGGCTGAAAGAGCTTGATGTCGATGCGGTGATCACCGGCATCGGCTGCTGAGGCGCCTGCACGCCCGCCGTGCTGCGGGCCAGCGCGATTGTCGAAAAAGCCGGTGTACCGTCGGTATCGCTGGTTTGTGATGGGTTCCTCGGACAGGCGCGAGCCCTGTCGGGCGGGCTTGGCATCGCCGGTCTGCCGGTGGCCCGGGTCGTCGGCCATGTTGACGGGCAGAGCGCGGGCGAGCTGACGGACAATCTGATCAAGGTCACGGTCGACGACGTGGTCCGCCACCTGACTTCGGCGCCCGAAGCGGTTGGCGACGCGGGCGAAATCGCGCCCGCGGACGGCATCGCCGCGCGGGGCAGCTTCGACGAAATCAACCGGGTATTTCTTGAGCGCCAATGGAGCGACGGGCTGCCGATCGTGCCGCCGACGGCCGAGAAAGTCGCGGCCTTTCTTGCTCACACAAGCGACGATCCGGACCGTGTGATCGGCGTCCTCCAGCCCTCGGGCTCGTGCGCGACCGTCCGCAATGTTGCGGTCAACGGCGTCATGGCCAATTGCCGCCCGGAGCATATGCCCGTGTTGGTCGCGATCGCCGAGGTGCTAGCCGACCCCGGTTACGGGGTCGAGCACAGCGGGGATACTACCGGCGGCGAGGCGCTGATCATCTTGAACGGCCCGGTCGTCGGCGCGCTTGGCTTCAATTGCGAGGGCGCGGCGCTGCGCGACGGGTATCACGCCAATACCAGCGTCGGGCGCTTCCTACGTCTTTATCTGCGCAACGTGGCGCGGTTCCTGCCCGGCGGCGCCGACAAGGCGACATTCGGCAACACTTGGCGTGTCGTGCTGGCCGAAAACGAGGCTGCCTGCGGCGATCTCGGCTGGCCGCCGCTCAGCGCCGATCTGGGATTCGCGGCGGGCGAGAATGTGGTGACGATCGGCCGCTTTACGGCCGGCGGGGTGGTCGGCTCGATTTTCGGCGGCAGCGCCGAAGCGATCCTTCCTTATCTGGCCGATGGGCTGGTGCGGCAGGTGAGCTGGGAGCTGGCCTTCACGGTTGGGTTTGCGCCGGGCACCTACCGCCCACTGCTGGTGCTGAGCCCCCTGGTGGCGCGGACATTGGCCGGGTCGGGCCTGTCGAAGCGCGACGTGCAGGAGGCGCTGTTTCGCCTGGCGCGTCTGCCGGCGCAAAAATTGGAAGCCTATATCGGCGCCTGGTCGAACCTTGTGCCGGGGCAGCAAACGCTGCGCCGGCTTGTCGAAGCCGGCCAGGCTGAACCGCTTTTCGCCGAAAGCGACGATCCCGACCGCCTGGTGCCGATCGCCGTACGGCCGGAGGACATTCTGCTGGTGGTGAGCGGCGATCCATTGCGTTCGAACGCCTATGCGTTCGCCAGCAACGGCATGCATGGGTTTCCAACGAGCAAACGCATCCGGCTTATGCCGAAATAGCGACGTCGGCTTTCTTGCGTGCGTCGATGGCCTGGGCCTCATCGCCGGCGCCTTCGAGCGCGGCGGCATACCAGGCCCAGCTTGATGCGCTTTGCGGGCGGGCAGCGGTGCGTGCGGAGAGACGGTCGCGGGCCGCCTCGAACCGGCCCGCCTTGAGCTCGGCGTGGATCAGGAGTTGGGCGAAGAGATCGCGCTGGGCGTGGCTGCCACCGATGCGCCAGACCTTATCGGCGACCGGGGCGAGCGCCTCGCCCGCAGCGGCGTATTCACCGGACTGATAGGCGACGATGGCGCGGGCGAGCGGCAGCCCGGCCACGCGGGTCACGCCCGCCTCGGTGGCCTTGCTGGTTCGGGCAAGCGCTTCCATGCGCCCGATCATCGCCTCGCCATCTTCATGCCGCCCGGTGGCGGCGAGGGCCATGATGTAATGCGCATCGGCGAAAACGAGCTGATGGTCTTGCGCGCGGGCGGCGGCTTTCTCGCCAAGCTCGGCCCAGCGGTTGCCGACATCAATGCCCAGCGCCTCCAGCCGCCACAGTAAGGCGATGGCGTTGCTGAGATCGAGGTAGTCGTTGCTGTCGGGCTCCTCGCCGCGGATCCGCTCGTCATAGAGCGCCAGCACGGCGTCGATCTCGCCCCGCTCCAGATGAAAGAGCGCGCCGTGCCAGCAGACGTGGAAGCGAAAATTGTGCGCCGTCGTCCAGTGGGGCTCCAGCCCGGCCAGCCAGTCGATGCCCTCTGCGTGGCGGGTTTGCATCTCCATCACATGGGCGACCGCATGCACCGCCCAGATATCGCTGGGATTGCGCTCGACAGCCTCGCGGCCGAAGCGCTCGGCGGCGACGTAGTCACCGGCCTCTTCGTGGGAGAAGGAGGCCATGCCGAGCACGAAGCCGTAGCTGGGCGCGCCCTCGTCCCAGGCGTCGAGCACGCGCGATATCGAGGCGCGCATGGCCTCGCCCGGGGCAAGATAAAAGTGGAAGTGGTGGGCAAGACGCAGCGCCAGCGCGTCGCGCGGATGCTCGGCCAGGATCGCCTCCCAGTCAGCCAGCGCGCCCGCCATATCCTCGTTCAGCCAAGCGGCGAGCGCGGCGATGTGCCGGCGCTCGCGCGGGGTCGCACCGTGCTTGTCGGCTGACGCGCTGGCCGCATCGAGTGCCGCATGAGCCTTAGGGATGAGGACGCGGTTGGCGAAGAGCTGGAGGAAAAAGCCCTTGATGCAATGGCCCATTAGTAGGTCAGGATCGGCTGTGAAGGCGGCCTTCAGATGGGCGCCGGTGTCGCGGCGGAAGCCCAGATAGGCGGCGAGGGTCGCGTCATAGGCTTGGGCCGCGTCGTCATTGGCGGCGGTGATCTCCAGGCCGTGATTGTCGGTGGGCATGGGGGCCGTCCCTCACTCAGCGGTGCGGATTTCTCCCTCCCCCCTTGAGCTGGAGGGCGGGGGAGGGGTGTGTGGTGCCGTTTTGCACACTCGCGGGAGAGAGTCTTTTCGTCGGAAACATCACCCCCCACCCTAACCCTCCCCCTCAAGGGGGGAGGGGACAGAATTGGCGCCGCGGACTTTCACGCACTACGCCGTACTCGCAACGTTCAGGCGCGCATGGCCTTGGCGGCGGCGATCTCGCTCTGCTTATAGGCCTCGATCGCGGTCGGGCCGTCCATCGCCGTGTCGGGCGCTTCGCCGCGGCCGATCCGGATAAGCTGCAGGCAGAACCAGGCGAGCCCGGCCTTGGGCGGCACGATGGAGGCCTCGTAGCGGCCGGCCTCGTCGAGCGATCCGTCGAGCAGTCGCGCGGGCAAACCGGTGTCCACGCACATCGGCCGGCCAATGCCGACGACGTCGAGATCGCCGCTCTCCAATGCATCGAGCATGCCGGCGCGGGTGCGGAAGCCGCCGGTGACCATGAGCGGTATCTTGGTAACCGCGCGCATGCTCTTGGCGTAGTCGAGGAAGTAGGCCTCGCGCCGCGCGGTGCTCGGCTTGACGGTGTTCTCGGCAAGCTGGTCCTTGGCGCGCGCGCCCATCATGCTCGGCTGCTCGTAGGTGCCGCCGGAGATCTCGAGAAGATCGACGCTGGCAGCCTCAAGCCATTGGACGACTTGCAAACAGTCCTGGTGGGTAAAGGCGCCTTTCTGGAAATCGGCGGAGTTGAGCTTGACCGAAATCGGAAAATCGGGCCCGCAGGCGACGCGGATTGCCCTCACGATTTCGAGCAACAGCCGGGCGCGGTTTTCCAGAGTGCCGCCCCATTCGTCGGTGCGCTGATTGGCCTTGGGCGAGAGGAATTCGCTGAGCAGATAGCCGTGCGCGGAATGGACCTGCACGCCGGTAAAGCCGGCTTCGCCCCCGACCTCGGCGGCAAGGGCAAAGCGGAGAATGACGTCCTCGATCTCGGCGCTAGTCATGGCGCGCGGCGTGCCATAGCCGCCGGGCAGCTCAAGCGCCACGGCGGAGGGGGCTAGCGGCTCCTTGTTGATATAGGTCGGCGTCTGGCGGCCGGCGTGATTGATCTGCATCCACAGATGATTGCCCGCGCTGGTGCCGGCCGCGGCGTAGGCCTTCAACGCCTCTAGCCCGGAGCGGTCCTCGATCGCGACATTGGCCGGGCGCTCCAGATAGCGTCGGTCGACCAGCACGTTGCCGGAAATCAGCAGCCCCGCGCCGCCTTCCGACCACAGCCGGTAGAGATGCACGAGTTCTTCGGTCGCGTGGTTATTGGCGTCGGCCAGACCTTCGGTCATCGGCGCCTTGCCGATCCGGTTCGCGAGCATCGCCCCGCAGGGCAGGTCGAGCGGCGTGGAAAGCGAGATCGTCATTGGTATGGAGTTCCTGGCTGGGACGGTGGGCGCACGGTAGACCACGCGGGGGAACGCATTCAAGGCGGACACGAGATGCGGGTGCTTGCTCGGCGCAGCGCCCGCACAGCATACTCGCCGCCAGCAAGCAGGGAGGGATCTGACAATGGATTGGCGGCTTTCGCCGGAACAGGAAGCGTTGCAGCTGGCGGCCCGCGAGCTGGCACGGGGCCATGTCGCCGAACGCGCGGCCGCCGTCGATGCGAGCGAGGATTATCCTTGGGATACGGTCGAGAAAATGACCGACGCCGGGTTCTTCGGCATGACCATCCCGGCGGCTTATGGCGGGCGCGGGCTCACATATCTGGACGCCGCGCTGGTGATCGAGGAATTCGCGCAAGTCTGCGGCGTCACGGGCCGCATCGCGGTCGAGGCCAATATGGGCGCGATCGGCGCCGTGATGGCCTATGGCAGCGAGGACCAGAAGAAGCGGGCCGCGGAGCTGGTGCTGGTCGGCGACAAGCCGGCGATCTGCATCACCGAGCCCGAAGCCGGCAGCGCCGCCAGCGAGATGACGACGCGCGCCGACCGGCGCGGCAACCGCTTCGTGGTCAACGGCGCCAAGCATTGGATCACCGGGGGCGGGGTCTCGCGGCTTCATCTCATCTTCGCGCGGGTCTTCGACGAGGCGGGCGAGGAAGAGGGGATCGGCGGTTTCCTTGCCTTTCGCGACGAGACCGAGGGTTTGCGCATCGGCAAGCGCGAGCCGACCATGGGGCTGCGCGGCATCCCCGAGGCAGAGGTGTTCTTTGAGGATATGGAGCTGATGCCCGATGCGCTGGTGCTGCCGCCGCGGGGGCTGAAGCACGGATTCGCCGACCTTATGAATGCCTATAACGGCCAGCGTGTCGGGGCGGCCACGGTGGCGCTTGGCCTTGCCGCCGGGGCGTATGGGCGGGCGCTTGACTATGCCAAGGAGCGCGAGCAGTTCGGACGGCCGATCTTCGAGTTCCAGGGACTGCAATGGATGTTGGCCGACATGTCGATCCGCATCGAGGCGGCGCGCGCACTCATCCATAAGGCGGCGGCGAATGCGGGCGATGGTTTTCCTGATCCGCTGGAGGCGGCCCAGGCGAAGGTGTTCGCTAGCGAGATGGCGATCGATGTGACAAATGAGGCGCTGCAGGTCTTCGGCGCCAAGGGCTACAGCCGCAATACCGGCATCGAGCGCATGGTGCGCGATGCGCGCATGTTCACCATCGGCGGCGGCACGGTGCAGATCCTGAAGACCGTGGTGGCCTCGCGCATCCTCGGCGAGAAGCTTCCCCAGACCCGCGACGGATATGTGAAGCGCGGCCGTTAGCAACCAACGCGCACGGAGCGATCGTACTATTTGCTTGTGTAGCCGCGATCATCGCGATGATGATGGCGGCCGGAAGATGCATGCAGGATTGGCGACGCAGATGAAGCATGGCTTTGGACGTCTGACTGCCCTTGTGCTTGCGGCGGCGGTCATTGTCGGTGTCGGCGCTTACTTTGGGCTGCGCGGCGCGACCGAGCAGAATGGCGCTCAAGGCGGCAAGGCGGGCGCCAAATCTGGCGGCACCGGCGCGGCCGGCGGCACGACGGCCGGACGCCGTCAGGGCCGCAGAGGCCGAAGCGGTCGCGGCGGACGGGGCGGGCGGGGCATTGCCCGGGTGATCGTGGCCGAGGTCGCACTTCGCACCATCGGCAATCGCGTCGCCGCCGTCGGCAGCGGCCGCGCCCTGCGCAGCCTCACGCTTACCGCCAATGTGACCGGCATTATCGATAGCATCGGCTTTACCCCCGGCGAGACGGTCAAGGAAGGCAAGCCGCTGGTGATCCTGCAATCGGAAGCCGAAGGCATCGCGGTGCGGCAGGCCGAAGTCAAGCTGCGCGACGCCGAGACAACGATGCAACGCTACCAGCGACTTGCCGCGCAGAATGCACTGGCGAAGGTTCAACTCGAGCAGGCCCGCACGGCGTTGGCCACGGCCAAAACCGAGCTTGAGGCCAAGCAATATGAGCTCAAGCGCCGCACTATCATTGCGCCGTTCGGCGGGGTCATCGGCATCACCACGCTGGTGAAGGGCGACTTTCTCAAAGAAGGCACGGCGATTGCCACCATCGACGACCGCTCGCAGCTGGTCGTCGAATTCGTGATTTCCGAGCGCGTGGCGAGCCAGCTCAAGCTCGGCAACGATGTGCGCCTGACCACCCCGGCGTTGTCGGGCCGGGTCTTCCGCGGCAAGATCTCGGCGCTGGATACGCGGATCGATGCGACCTCACGGACCTTGCGTGTGCAGGCGAGCGTGCCAAACCCGGACGGGCGTTTGATTTCGGGCATGACCTTTTCGGTCAGCCTGCGCATCGAGGGCCGTAAGCTGCCGTCAATGCCCGGATTGGCGATCCAATGGGACCGTAACGGCGCTTACGTTTGGCGGGTCGGCAAGGACAACAAGGCGGTGCGCGTTGGTGTCACGATCCGGCGCAGGGAGGACAACATGGTCTCGGTCGAGGGCAAGCTCAGTCCCGGCGAAAACGTAGTCGTCGAAGGCCACCAGAACGTCCGACCGGGCGGCACGGTCACGCTGGTCAAGAATGACTGACCCGGTAGCCGGCGGAGTGCGGTCATGAGCGCCAGCGAGACCAGCGAGACCAGCGAACGCCGCGGCGCCACGGCGCTCTTCATCCGGCGTCCGGTGCTGGCATTCGTGATGAACCTGTTGATCATCATCGCCGGGCTGGCGGCGTTGAGCAGCGTGGAAATCCGCGAGCTGCCCGACGTCGACCGGCCGGTGGTCACCGTGCGCACCACCTATGAAGGCGCGACGCCCGAAAGCATCGACGCCAAGGTCACCAAGATCCTGGAAAGCGCGGTTGCGCGCGTCCAGGGCGTGAATTCGATCACCTCGCGCTCGCGCTACGGTTCCAGCCGCATCACCGTCGAGTTCTCGCCCAAGACCAATCTCAATGTTGCGGTGGGCGACGTGCGCGATGCGGTGGCGGGCGTCGCGCGGCGGCTGCCCGAAAAGGCCGAGGCTCCGGTGGTGGTCAAGGCCGATGACGATGCCTCGCCGATCATCCGGCTTGCCGTCTCATCGCAAACGCTTGCCGTCGGTCCGCTGACGCGCCTGGTCGAGGACCGAATCCTCGACCGCCTGGCGGCGGTCGACGGGGTGGCCGACGTTTCGGCCTACGGGCTTCAGGCGCGGGTCATCCGGGTTGCGGTGAACCAGGTCACGCTGGCGAGCCGCGGGCTCACCATGCAGGACGTGATCACGGCGCTGGCAAACGCCTCGCTCGACGCGCCCTCGGGCACGTTGGAAAGCCGCCAGCAGTCGTTGCTGGTGCGCTCCGAATCGCCGGTGCTCACCGCGGCGGATATCGGCGCGCTTTTCGTCAACGACAAGACGCGCCTCCGCGACGTGGCGCGGGTCCGTCTGCGCACCGCGACACCGACCTCGGCCACCCGCGTCGATGGCCGGACCGCGATCGGGATCGGCATCATCCGCCAGGCGCAGTCGAATACGCTCACCATTTCGCGGGGCGTCACCGCGGCGGTGGCCGAGCTCCAGCGTGAGCTGCCCGCAGGCACGCGCATCGCGATTACCTCCGATGACGCCGTCTTCATCCAGGGCGCGGTCGACGAGGTGATCACGACGCTGTTCCTGGCGACGGCGATCGTGGTGCTGGTGATCTTCCTTTTCCTGCGCTCGTTCCGCTCGACCATGATCCCGGCGATCACCATTCCGGTCTCGATCCTCGGCACCATCGCCGGCATTTGGATCGCCGGGTTCTCGGTCAATATCCTGACGCTGTTGGCGCTGGTGCTGGCGACAGGCATCGTGGTCGACGACGCGATCGTGGTGCTGGAGAACATCCAGCGCCACCGCCGCATGGGGGCGGCCGGACGCGCCGCCGCAGTGCTGGGTACGCGCGAGATCGTCTTCGCGGTGATATCGACCACGGTGACGCTGGCGGCGGTCTTCATCCCGATTTCCTTCCTGCCGGGCACGGCGGGCGGGCTTTTTTCCGAGTTCGGTTTCGTGCTGGCCTTCGCGGTGGCGATCTCATCCTTCGTGGCCTTGTCGTTGGGCCCGGTTCTGGCGGCGCGTTTCTATCGCGGCGTGCCGGGCCAGGAGGCGGGCAACGACGCGGGTGCCGGGCCGCAGAAGCCGGCGGGGTTCTGGGACCGGCTGGGCGAGCGAACGGCAGGCTTTTATGCGGCGAGCCTTGCGGTGTGCCTGCGCTTCCGGCTCGTAGTACTGGCGGTGGCGGGGGTCTTCGCGGTTGGTGCCTATCTGGTCTATCTCGCCCTGCCGCAGGAGCTGACCCCATCTGAGGATCGCGGCGTCATGCTGATCGTCGCGCAGGCGCCGCAGGGGGTGAACCTCGACTACATGACGACGCAGGTCGCCAAAGCCGAGCGCATTCTTGCCGACTACGTCAAGTCGGGCGAGGTGCGCAACGTGCTGTCGCTGGTGGGACGCGGCGGCGCCAACCGGGCCTTCATCATCGTGCCGCTGGCGGATTGGTCGAAGCGCAAGCGCTCGCAGCAGACCATCCAGGCGGAACTGCGACGACGCATGGCTACGATCCCCGGCGTGCGTATGGTCATGCGTTCGCCCAACAGTCTGGGCATCCGGGGCGCCGGCACGGGGCTCAACTTCGCGGTCGTCGGCAGCGACTACGACAAGATGGCGGCGGAGGCGGAAAAGCTTGTCGCCGCGCTGCAGATTGTTCCGGGTTTCACCGACGTTCGCTTCAACTACGACACGACGCAGCCGCAGATGACGGTGACCATCGACCGGGTCGCCGCCAGGAAGCTTGGCATCCCGATCGCCTCGGTGACGACGCTGATCCGCAGCATGGTCGATGAGTTGACCGCGGCGCAGCTCTTCGTCGGCGACGAAATTATCGACATCACGGTCACCGGCGGCGCCCGGCCGGTCAACGATCCCAGCGACGTTGAGAATTTGTTCGTCAAAGCCGGCGACGGCACGATCGTGCCGCTGTCGTCGATCGTCACCGTCAAGGAGGTGGCGGTGGCGCCGTCGCTGGGGCGCGAGGGTCAGCGCCGCGCCGTTCCGATCCGGGCCAGTCTCGCCGAGGACTTTCCGCTGTCGCGGGCGGTCGCCGAGATGCGCGCGGCGGCGGCCAAGACCCTGCCCGACGGCATGGGTACGATCCTGCTCGGCGAGGCGGGCACGCTCGAAGAAGGCACGCGCGGCGCGCTCATCGTCTTCGGCTTTGCCATCCTGATCGTGTTCCTGGTGCTGGCGGCGCAGTTCGAAAGCCTGATCAGTGCGGCGATCATCATGATCACGGTGCCCTTCGGCTTGGCGGCGGCGATCTACGCGGTTCTGCTGACGGGTGGTTCGGTCAACTACTACAGCCAAATCGGCCTGGTGCTGCTGGTCGGCATCATGGCCAAGAACGGCATCCTGATTGTGGAGTTCGCCAACCAGCTTCGCGACCGCGGTGAGAGCGTCGAGGAGGCGATCCGCAATGCCGCGCGCATCCGTTTTCGGCCGGTGATGATGACGATGATTTCCACCGTGCTGGGCGGCGTGCCCTTGGTGGTGTCGTCGGGGGCGGGGGCGGAGGCGCGCGAGGCGCTGGGCTGGATCGTGGTCGGCGGGCTCGGCTTTGCCACGCTCTTCACGCTCTATCTGACGCCGGTGATGTTTTCGCTGCTCGCGCCGATGGCCAGGGTGCGCGCCCAGGAAGCCGAAGAGCTCGATGCCGAGTTGATCGCCGCGGCCAAAGCCGAGGTCGGCCGGATCGAGTAACGCCGCTCCAGGCAAGCGACTTTTAGCTCAGGCAGCGAACAGATCGTCGGCGGGCAGATCGTCACAGCCGACGCAGCGATCCTTGCCGCTCTGCTTGGCCAGCCGGGCGCGGGCATCGGCGTGGCGGACCATGGCGGGCCAGCCCGCAGCGTCGTCGGCCTGTCGCTCGGCGATGCCAAGGCTCGCGGTTTGCCGGCCGCCGCCGAGGCGGGTGCCGAAGCCGACCTCACAGATGCGATCGACGAGCTGCCGCGCGCCGCCGGCGCCGGTGTTGGAAAGCACCATGAGGAACTCGTCTCCGCCCCAACGGACCACGCTGTCGCCGCGCCGCATGGCCAGCGCCAAGACGTTCGCCGCGGCCGCCAAGGAGCGGTCTCCGGCTTCGTGGCCGAAGCGGTCATTGGTGGCCTTGAAGTCGTCGAGATCGACAAGGACCACCGCGAGCGGCTTGTTCTCGCGCTCGGCATTGGCGAAGGCCAGATCGAGCAGCTCCTCGCCGACGCGCCGCGTGAAGGCGCCGGTAAGGCGGTCGCGCGCCGTCGTGCCAAGAAGCTGCAGCAGCAGGTGGAGCTGGCTCACCGATGCGGCGAGCCCGGCTCCGCCGATCATGACCAGCAGCCAGAGCGCGCTGAAGGCTTGACCCCCGTCGACCGGGCTTCCGCGCAGAAAGGGCGCGGCCGCGGTGGCGGCGACAATCGGCAGGAGGAGGAGCGCGCCCTCCATGAGCGTTACCGGGAAGATCGCGATACCGGCTGCGACGATGAACGGCAGCAGCGTGTAAGCGGCGGCCAGCGCGGTGGCGATACTGAGGCTGATCACGTCGGCGAGCGACCAGTTGGCATAGAGGAAAAAGCTGATCGGTATGACGAAAAGCGCGGCGAGCGCGGCCCGGGCGGCCCATACGCTCGCGGCGCGCCGTGTCGACAATGCGAGGACAAGAAAACCAAGGCTGGTTACGGAACGCGCCATAGCCACGCCCTCGGCGAGCACCCACGGCAGCAGCACGATATCGGCAAGAATGCACAGCGGCATCGCGCCGGCGGCAATCCAGGCGACGAGGTTCACACGGTGGATGATCGTGCCGGCGCGGCGGGTGTTGGCGAGCAGCGCGTGTCCAAAGGGCGAAACCAGATCGCGCGGCGTCGGCCCGGCGCTTTCGGCCAGCACCGCTTCAAGCTTGTCCTGAACAACCTGCATGGGATGCATGACCCTTCCCCAACGCGCGTGGCTTGGCCGTGCACGAGGTGCAGGCCGCCCGAAATGCTAATACCAAGTCCCGCTGATTATGACCGATGGGCCCATTGTCTGTGACCGATGGAGATGATTTTCCATGGCTGATCGATGAGCTTGTTCCAGGCGTCGCAGCAATGGTCGAGGATATCGTCGTGTGAGCTGAAGACGCG
>DATKZM010000121.1:0-68281 GCA_035527975.1 Alphaproteobacteria bacterium
CGCTGGCCACATTGGCTGGCAACTTTCGAATCAGACGGAAGACTTCCGAGTAACGATCGTCCGCGAACGCCCCTCTCAGCGAATCATCGTTGCGCCAGATATGCCTCGATGTATTCGCAACCGAGTTTTTCAACAGAATCGGGGGTAAAGCGGACATGCATCAGCGAGCCACATTCGGTTCGTCCGACATCCCGCTCAGACTCGCAAAAACAGCGGGGCCAGCCCCGTTAGGCTTTTTGGACCCTTATCCCTAAGGACTGGGGGAAAGACTCTGGCGCACCGCTTAAAACGCGTCTGGTTGGAATCTGGATGGTGGTGTGGGTCGCGTGTGTGAGGTTGATGGTTCCCGCTGCCGATGCCCAATTAGGGGTGGTGTTTTTCGAGGCGGGGTAGCCTGTCGAGCCGAATATGGGACCCAATCGTACTCAATTTTCTGAATGCAAAAGCCCATACGAAACTGGACTTATTGCTACCTATATGCTACCTAAACTAATCAAGGGGTCAGTCATCAAAGACTAACCCCTTGATTTCATTGGTAGCGGGAGAGGGACTTGAACCCCCGACACGCGGATTATGATTCCGCTGCTCTAACCAGCTGAGCTACCCCGCCTTACGGCACCCCAAAGAGCGCATTTTCGGCGACCCTCATGTGGTGGCCCGCCCGTATAGGGACAAGGGTGAATCCTGTCAAGACGACGGCCTGCGGCCGAAGCGATCGGGACTGTTCCAGACCGCAGTACAAGGCCACGCTCGATATGGACCTTGGCTTGCCTTAGCCGGCGCCCGCGCGCCATATAAAGACCATCAGCCGAGCCTTTCATGTGAGAAGCCAGGACCCATGCCCGAATACCGCTCGCGCCGCACTACCCATGGCCGCCGCAACGCCGCCCAGCGCTCGTTGTGGCGCGCCACCGGCATGACCGAGGACGACTTCGGCAAGCCGATCATCGCGGTGGCCAACTCCTTTACCCAGTTCGTGCCCGGCCACGTCCACCTCAAGGACCTCGGCCAGATGGTCTGCCAGGAGATCGCCCGTGCCGGCGGCGTCGGCCGCGAGTTCAGCACCATCGCTGTCGATGACGGCATCGCCATGGGCCATGGCGGCATGCTCTACAGCCTGCCGAGCCGCGAGCTGATCGCCGACGCCGTCGAATACATGGTGAACGCCCATTGCGCCGACGCGCTCGTCTGCATCTCCAACTGCGACAAGATCACCCCCGGCATGCTGATGGCCGCGCTGCGCCTCAACGTGCCCGCCGTTTTTGTCTCCGGCGGGCCGATGGAGGCCGGCAAGGTCACCATCAAGGGCAAGACCGTGGCCGTCGACGCCGTCGATGCGCTGATCGCCGGCAACAACCCCGATATGAGCGACGAGGACAGTCTGGCGATCGAGCAGGCCGCCTGCCCTACTTGTGGCTCGTGTTCGGGCATGTTCACGGCCAATTCGATGAACTGCCTGACCGAGGCGCTGGGCCTGGCCCTGCCCGGCAACGGCACACTGGTCGCCACGCATAGCGACCGCAAGGAGCTGTTCCTGGAAGCGGCGCGCTCCTGCGTCGAGCTGACCCGCCGCCACTACGAGCTCGGCGAGGCGGCGGTGCTGCCCCGCGCCATCGCGACCTTCGAGGCGTTCGAGAACGCGATGGCGCTCGATATCGCCATGGGCGGGTCGACCAACACCGTGCTCCACCTGCTTGCCGCCGCCCATGAGGCCGAGGTGGATTTCACCATGGCGGATATCGACCGTATGTCCCGGCGCGTGCCCTCGCTCTGCAAGGTCTCGCCCAGCTCGTCCTATCACGTCGAGGACGTGCACCGTGCCGGCGGCGTGCTCGGCATATTGGGCGAGCTCGACCGCGCCGGGCTCCTCAACCGCGACGTCTCAACCGTGCACAGCGCCAGCCTTGGCGAGGCGCTGGCCCATTGGGACGTCAAACGCAGCGAGGCCAAGGCGGTGCGCACATTCTTCACCGCCGGCCCCGGCGGCGTGGTGACGACGAAAGCCTTCAGCCAGTCGGCGCGCTGGGACGAGCTCGACCTCGACCGGGCGGAGGGCTGCATCCGCGACGCCGAGCACGCCTACAGCAAGGATGGCGGGCTTGCCGTGCTCACCGGCAACATCGCCGAGGATGGCTGCATCGTGAAGACGGCGGGCGTCGATGCGAGCATTCTCGTATTCAGAGGCCCCGCCCGGGTGCTCGAAAGCCAGGAAGCCGCGGTCCGCGCGATCATCGAAAACACGGTCCAGCCGGGCGAGATCATCATCATCCGCTACGAAGGCCCCAAGGGCGGCCCCGGCATGCAGGAGATGCTGACCCCGACGAGCCTGCTCAAGGCCCAGGGCCTCGGCACCAAATGCGCGCTGGTGACGGACGGGCGCTTCTCCGGCGCCACCTCGGGGCTGTCGATCGGCCATGTCTCGCCCGAAGCCGCCGAGGGCGGCGCCATCGCGCTGATCGAGGACGGTGACACCATCGAGATCGACATCCCGAACCGAAGCATCCACCTCGCCATCGACGATGCGGAGCTGGCGAAGCGCCGCGCGGCGATGGAGGCCAAGGGCAAGGAAGCCTGGAAGCCGACCGGCCGCAAACGCGAGGTCACGACCGCGCTCAAAGCCTACGCGGCGCTGGCGACGAGTGCGGCCAAGGGAGCCGTGCGGGATGTGGGGCAGCTTTCGCGAACACCCGGGTGACTGCAACTAGGTGAAACACGTCGCCGTGCCGATAGTGGTACGTCTCCCTGATATTCCGTGGCCTCATCCTAGCGCATGGCAACCAGAGTTTGGGGCGAATGCAACATGGTGATCTGATCGATCATAAAGGCAAATGGACTTTCCGACGGCTTCCGCCTACGCGTTGGACGCCGCCACCACCCGTGCCGAATCGAACACTTCAGTGAACTCTACGATTTTGCCGTCGTCGAATTGCCACAAGTGCGCGATGCGTGTTTCGGCTGTTTTGCCGGTAGCCTTGTTTGTCCATGCCGTGTGCCCAAACATGGCGATACGGTCACCTTCACGGACGTAGATCTCCGGCGTCCAATGGACCATGGTCCAGTCGGCCAGTAAGCCGGTGAGATATTCGACTACCTCGTGTTTGTTTTGCCGGTCTTTTGCGAACGACAATCCGGCGGCTTCCTCGCCCATGCTGAAAATACCAACTTCATCGCTCATAAGGTCAAGCCAGGTGCTCGCACTTGCCCCTTTGGTGTCATGCCAAACATGATAGGCGTTTTGAAGTCGGCTGAGATTGGTATCGTCAGTCATTTGTGACTACCCTTGATAGTATTGCGGGCAGCCAGTATCACCAGCGAGCGAGTGACGGTCCAGATGATTATCCGATACTAGCGCAACGTGGACACTTGCAAAGTATTGTTCGACACGTTGTGGGTGCGGGGCCGTTCGAGTGGGGTGCCCCTTACGCCGCCCGCGACGCCTTCTTGCGCTCGTGCTCCTTCAAGAGCTTCTTGCGGATGCGGATCGTTTTCGGCGTCACCTCAACCAGCTCGTCGTCGTCGATGAATTCGAGCGCGTATTCGAGCGTGATGCGGATCGCCGGGGTCAGGGTCACGGCCTCGTCGGTGCCGGAGGCGCGGATATTGGTGAGCTGCTTGCCCTTCATCGGGTTCACGGTCATGTCGGTGTGGCGGGCGTGGATGCCGACGACCATGCCCTCGTAGATCTCGTCGCTGGGCTCGGCGAAGAGCCGGCCGCGGTCCTGCAGGTTGAACAGCGCGAAGGCGACGGCCTTGCCGTTCGCCATGGAGATCATCACGCCATTGCGCCGGTCGGCCAGCGTGCCCGCCGCCCTCGGCGCGTAGCGCTCGAAGGCGTGATACATCAAGCCCGTCCCCGACGTGGTGGTTATGAACTCCGGGCGAAAGCCGATGAGACCGCGGCTGGGGATGGCGTAGTCGAGACGCACCCTGCCCTGCCCGTCGGGCGTCATCTCCTGCAGCGTGCCGCGGCGTTCGCCGAGCTTTTCCATGACCGCGCCCTGGTGCTGCTCCTCGACATCGATCGAGAGCGTCTCCCAGGGCTCGCAGATGGTGCCGTCGATGGTCTTCAGGATCACTTCGGGCCGCGATATCGCCAGCTCGTAGCCCTCGCGCCGCATTGTCTCGATCAGGATGGCAAGATGCAGCTCGCCGCGGCCTGAGACCTTGAAGCGGTTGGCATCCTCGCCGGGCTCCACGCGCAGGGCGACGTTGTGGATGAGCTCGGTCGCGAGGCGGTCGCGCAGATTGCGGCTGGTAACGTACTTGCCCTCGCGCCCGGCGTAGGGCGAGTCGTTCACCTGGAAGGTCATGGTGATGGTGGGCTCGTCGACGATCAGCGCCGGCAAGGCCTCCACCGCTTCGGGATCGCACAGCGTGTCGGAGATATGCAGCTCGTCGAGCCCGGTCAGCGCTACGATCTGGCCGGCCTCGGCCACCGGCGCTTCGATGCGCTCGAGCCCATGGAAGCCGAGGATCTGGAGGATGCGGCCATTGCGCGTCTTGCCGTCGGCACCGATCGCCGTGACCGGCGAGTTGCGTGCGATGCGTCCGCGCTGGACGCGGCCGATGCCGATGACGCCGACATAAGACGAGTAATCGAGCGCGCTGATCTGAAGCTGGAACGGCCCCTCGGCGTCGACCTGCGGCGCCTGCACGTGATCGATGATGGTCTGGAACAGCGTGGTCATATCGCCGCCGCGATCGGCCAGGTTCTTGGTGGCCCAGCCCTCGACCGCGGAGGCGTAAACGACGGGAAAATCGAGCTGCTCGTCGCTCGCGCCCAGCTTGTCGAAAAGATCGAAGGTCTGATCGATCGCCCAGTCCGGGCGCGCCGCGTCGCGGTCGACCTTGTTGATGACGACAATGGGCTTCAGGCCCCGCGCCAGCGCCTTCATGGTGACGAAGCGCGTCTGCGGCATTGGCCCTTCGACCGCATCGACCAGCAGCAGCACCGAATCGACCATCGACAGCACGCGCTCGACCTCGCCGCCGAAATCGGCATGGCCCGGCGTGTCGACGATATTGATGCGCCAGTCGACGCCCGCGTTACTCCAGGTCAGCCCGGTATTCTTCGAGAGGATCGTAATGCCGCGCTCGCGCTCCAGATCGTTGGAATCCATCACCCGCTCCTGCAGCTCGCCGTGCTCGGCAAGCGTACCCGACTGGCGCAGCAGCTTGTCGACCAGCGTCGTCTTGCCGTGGTCGACATGGGCGATGATTGCGATATTGCGGAGCTGCGAGACGGCGTCGGTCATGGGGCACTTTCAATCGCGAGGATCATGTGATCCGGATAACGAAAACGGCACCCGGTGTGGGGGGTGCCGTCAGGCGGGCTTCCTACAAATTCTGGCCCGCACAGCCGGTCTAAGCACCAGATGCTGGGCGGTATAACGTCTTAGATATAGGTGCGCCTTGGCCCCGCACAAGCCGGGGCCGCCCAAGCCAAGATCGCGCCGGATCACGCCGCCTGGGGGGCTGGCAGTGCCTCCTGCTGGATCCAGCCACCGCCGAGCACTCGGTCGCCGTCGTAGAAGACGCAAGCCTGGCCTGGCGAAACGCCGTATTGCGGCTCTTCAAAGGCCACCCGCGCGCCGGGCCCGCGCGACGGCGTCACGCGCACCGCCACCGGATCGCTCGTGGAACGGATCTTGGCCTGGCAATCGCGGCCTCCTGCGGGCATGGCGGCGCTACCGAGCCAATTCATCTCGCCCAGCAACAGCGCCGTCTTGGCGAGCGCCGATTTCGGGCCGACCACCACGCGGCGCGCCTCGGCTTCGACGTTCAGGACATAAAGCGCCTCGCCGCCGCTGACGCCGCCGCCAAGGCCGATGCCGCGGCGCTGGCCGACGGTGTAGTGGATGACGCCCTGATGGCGGCCCAGCACGCGGCCGGTCCGATCCACGATATCGCCCGGATCGGCAGCGCCGGGCCGCAGCTTTTCCACCACATCGGCATACCGGCCCTGCGGCACGAAGCAAATGTCCTGGCTGTCGGGCTTGGCGGCAACCGGAAGATCGAACCGTTCGGCGAGCGCCCGGGTTTCGGCCTTCGGCAATCCGCCCAGGGGAAAGCGCAGGAAATCGAGCTGATCGGGCGTGGTGGCAAAAAGAAAGTAGCTCTGGTCGCGCGCCGGGTCGGCGGCCCGATGGAGTTCCGGTCCCTTGGGTCCCGCAGCGCGCCGCACATAATGCCCCGTCGCCAGCGCCGCTGCTCCCAGCTCGCGCGCGGTCCCGACCAGATCGCGGAACTTGACCGTCTGGTTGCAGCGCACGCAGGGGATCGGCGTCTCGCCGCGCAGATAGCTGTCGGCAAAATCATCGATCACCGCCTCGCGGAAGCGGCTCTCATAGTCGAGCACGTAGTGGGGAATGCCGATCGTGTCGGCGACCCGGCGGGCATCGTGGATATCCTGGCCGGCGCAACAGGCGCGG
This sequence comes from Alphaproteobacteria bacterium, assembly GCA_035527975.1. Lineage (GTDB taxonomy): Bacteria > Pseudomonadota > Alphaproteobacteria > JAPULJ01 > JAPULJ01 > DATKZM01. The sequence continues at coordinate 6,432 of DATKZM010000121.1, forward strand.
GTCCGCCCGGCCGCGTGGCCATGGTCGTAGAGCTGCAGGGTGATGCCGACCACGTCATAGCCGGCCTCCTTCAGAAGCGCGGCGGTGACAGAGCTGTCGACGCCGCCGGACATGGCAACGACGACCCGGTGCGCTGCGGGTTCGCCGCCAAGATCAAGATCGAGCATGGTTCGGTTCGCACTCATGAAAGGCGATATGGGGTGAAAGGCGATATGGGGCGCACGGCAAAAGAGGCAAGCCACCGCCGCATTCATATAAATATCACTTTGTTTGGTCGCCATGCCGACTATTCGCGACTCAAATGGGGACAATGCCCTAATCTCGGCCCATTGATGGATTTTCATCACCGGGTCATCGTCGTGACTGCGCCTTTGGGCCAGCGGTTCCGGCTGGGGTTGGGGAGGTCGTTATCATGGTGCGCTTTGTCTTCGCCACGCTCATGCTAGCGATCCTCTCCACCCTACCGTCGGCCGGCAACGCAGTTGAGAACGGGACGCGGGTCATCGTGAGCGATCACAGCTACTGGGCGCTGATAACGCGTCTGGAAGCGGCGATCAAACGCCAGAAGCTCCAGATCATCAGCCGCGCCAGCGTGCGTGGGGCCGAGCGTCAGCGGAAACTTGGCATCCCGGGCAACATGGTGATCGGCGCCTTTCGCGACGAATACGCCGCGCGGATTTTGCGCGCGAACGTGGCCGCCGGCATCGAAGCGCCGATCCGCTTCTACATCACGCGCGGCGAGAACGATAAGACGACGACATTGTGGTATCGCCGGCCGTCCTGGGTGTTGGCACCCTATGGCGATGAAAGCGGCGATCTGCGCGCGCTGGCAACCGAACTCGACAGCGTGATGGATAAGATCGTCGCCGAGGCAACCAAGCAACCCGGCCCCACCCGGCGCCTCCTCGTCAAGCGCAACACCGGCAAACGCAAAGCGGCCAGGCCCACGCCAGACAAGCCCGCCGCACGCAAAGCCGAGCGCGTCGCCAAGGCAACACCCGCGAAGCCGGCAAAGACGGCCAAAGCGACACTGCCGAGGCAAACCGATCGCACGCCGGCCGGGCCCGTCAAAGCCACATTGGCAAAGCCGGCACAGCGCCAACCGTCGAAGACCGTCGCGGCCACCACGCAAAGGCGCCCAGCCCCCTTGGCAGGTCCCGCGCCGGCGCCCATTGCCCGCGCGGCGCCAAAGCCCCTTGCGGGCGCAAAATCAAAGCCCCTTGCGGGCGCTGCGCCGAAGCCCCTTGCGGGCGCTGCGCCGAAGCCGCTGACACGGGCCGAAGCTGCGCCACCGCGCCTGGTCGAAGCGGCGCCGCAGCAGCGCGCCGCGAAGGCCTCGGCGCCGGAACAGACCTCGCGGCGGGCGACTGTCAAACCGGCGGCAATACGGACGGCCAAGCCAAAGCCCGACCGCGTCACCGAACACAGGTCCATCGAACTGTCGCCGCTGATGCTGCGTCTGCAAGGACAATAGCGCGAGCGATTAGTCGGCAAAGCCGCCGTTTGGCCGCCCGAATTTCCCACCGGTAAACTTGTTCGAAGCGCGAATTTGTCCAAATCGCGCAAACTTGTCTCGATTGGCGCCATTTCGCGCGGCACACTGCGCGGGTGTTTGAATTTCATCGGAGTAGCACGATGCGTCCTCTAGCCTTGGCGTTGGGTTTCGTTTTCATCGCCGGCCTTGTTGCGCAGGCGGGCGAAAACCAGATCACCGACATTCCGACGAACCACACATTTCCGGCGCTGGTGAAGCGGCTCAACGCGGCCATCAAGAAGCACAAGATGTTCGTGGTGACCCGCGCCAGCGCCAGCATCGGCGCCAAGCGCCGCGGCGTGACCATTCCCGGCAACATGGTGATCGGCGTCTATCGCAACGACTTCGCGGTGCGGATGCTGGCGGCGAGCGTGCCGGCTGGCATCGAGGCGCCGATCCGCTTCTATATCTGGCAAGCCAAGAACGGCACAGCGGTCTTGAGCTACCGCAAGCCCTCGGATGTCTTTGCGCCATACAAGGGCGGCGCCAAGCTTGCTGCGCTTGCCGGCGAGCTCGATGCCATCTTCACCGCGATCGCAATGGACGCAGTGAAGTGAGCTCGCAGCGCGGTCGTGCTCTGGTTACGCGTCATTCCGAGTGAGCGGCAGCGAGGGAGGAATCTGGCTGGCATCCGTGCGCCTTCAGGCCGGATTCTCCATACGGCCAAAATGACGCTGACGGGCATGTGACGCACGCCTACGCCGCATCCAGCCCCATCTGCCAGAAATCGACTTCCAGCCTCGTCGCGGCGCGGAAGGTCCGGGCCAGCGCCTCGAAGCGCGCCTCCCCGCCCCGCCGGTCGCCAAGACGCTCGATCGTGGCAACCTCGTCGCGCGCAACCTGCTGGTACTCATCGCCCGCATACATGGCGATCCATTCGCCGTAGCGGTTGTCGCTGTCCCCACCGCCTTTGGCGGCAAGCGCCGCGCCGACCTCCGCGTAGCCGACGATGCACGGCGCCAAAGCAGCATGCAGGTCGAGCAGGTCGCCCGCAATTCCCGTCTCCAGCACATACCGCGTATAGGCCGTGGTGGCGCTGTCTTCGGGAAGCGCGGCCATCTCTGGCTCACTCAGCCCCCAGCCGGCGCAGAACTTGACGTGCAGCTCCATCTCGATATCGAGGATGGCCGAGAGCGACGCCGCCGCGGCGCGCATATCGTCGAGCGCACCGGCCTTGTAGACGGCCAGACCATAGGCCCGCGCGAACTGAATGAGGAAAAGATAGTCCTGGCCTAGATAGTGGCGAAAGGCCGGTTCCGGCAAACTGCCGTCGCCAAGACCCCGCACGAAGGCATGATCGGTGTAGGCCTGCCATTCGACGGCGCAGGCATCGCGCAGACGCGAGAACAGGCTCGTATCGGCAGCCTCAGGCGGCGGCCTTTCGATCCGCTTGGTTGTCCGTTCCATGCGCGCCCCGCCGCCGCTTCATGTTGTCAAGCAAGCAACATGTTACGCACTTCCTTTGGCAACTGCACGACCAGACCGTCCAAATCATCGCGCATCGCGATCTGGCAGCCCAGGCGGGAATTGGCGGTCAGCCCGGCGGCAAGATCGAGCATGTCCTCCTCGTCCTCCGACGGTACGGGCAGGCGGTCGATCCAGGCCGGATCGACAATGACGTGGCAGGTCGAGCACGCCATCGCGCCCTCGCAGGCGCCCTCGATGTCGATGCCGTGCTCGTGCGCGATATCAAGGATCGTCTGGCCAGCGCGCACGTCACATAGGCGCGGTGTGCCGTCGCGCTCGATAAAGGTCACGTTGGGCATGGGGTATAGGCGGGCGGGTTACGGGACGCGTCAGCGCACCAAGCGCCGGGCGCTCAGATGTGGAAGGATTCGCCGCAGCCGCAGCGGCCCTTCTCGTTGGGATTTTTGAAGACGAAGCCGGAATTGAACTTGTCCTCGACGTAATCCATTTCCGAGCCGATCAGAAAGAGGATCGCCGCCGGATCGATGAAAATCTTCACGCCCTTGTCTTCGACCAGATCCTCGGTGGCATTCTGATCGTCGGCATATTCGACAAAATAGCTCATGCCCGAGCAGCCTTGCGGTTTCACGCCCACGCGCAGGCCCATGACGGGTTTGTCGCTCTTGCCGACCAGCGACTTGACGCGCTCGGCGGCGGCTTCGGTGATGGTGATGGCTGGCAGGGGCATGCGTGTGTTCCGTGACTGTAAGGGTCTGATTGTATCGATTCGCTACCAATAATATAGGATCGTTTAGCCTTCGTTAGAAGTAGCTCTTTTTCCTTGCTGCCGTGGCCGGCCCACTCCCCCTCCCGGCCACCCACGGGATCGTACGCTCATGGGTGGCCGGGAGGGGGAGTGGGCAGGTGCCGCGACCAACATGAAGCTCCTAAAACATGCCTAATGCCATCTTGGCGTCTTCGGTCATGCGGTCCATGGTCCAGGGCGGATCCCAGGTGATCGTGACCGAAACCTCACCGGTTCCCGGGACGCCCGAAACGGCATCGGCGACCCATTCCGGCATCTGCCCCGCGACCGGGCAACCCGGCGCCGTCAGGGACATCTCGACCGTAACATTGCCGCGCGGGTCGATATCGCAGACATAGATAAGCCCCAGATCGTAGATATTCACCGGGATTTCCGGGTCGTAGACAGTACGCAGCGCGTCGATAAGCAACTCCTCGGAGGCAACCGGCGTGCCTTCGGACAAAGGCTCGCCGCGTGTCGCCTTGAATTCCTCGACCCCGCCCGATGGGGCCGGATAGTCAGGAAACGGCCGGTCGTGGTCCATCGTCCCTATCTCCCATAGTCGCAAGCGCGTTCACGCCCAGTTTCTGCAAGTGCTTCAACATCGCCATCATGCCAACCTGACGCTGCGTGGTCAGCGCGCCGAGATTGAGCTTGCGTACGTGATCGAGCGTGATCGTGCGCAACTCTTCGGCGGTCAGACCGCTGAAGCTGTCGGTCATCATGGTGACCAGCCCGTTCACGATCGCCGCATCGGAGCGGCCGCGGAAATAATTCTTTGCGTTACGCATCTCGTGGACGATCCAGACCTTCGACATGCAGCCATGCATCAGGTTCGCATCCGTCATCCATTCATCGGGAAACGGATCGTCCTTGTGCCGCTTGGCAAGGTCGAGGATGTACTCAAAGCGCATTTCCTCGTCGTCGAGCATCGCCAACGCCTCGACAAACTCCTCGTATCGCGCGAGATCGGACATCAACACGCTGCCTCCGCCTCGCCCTTCGACAAGCTCAGGGCGAGGCACGCATTGCGGCAGCAGCTACAGCTACTATCGATACACAAACACCGCTCCTCATGCAGAGCCTGTCGAAGCATTAGGGCCACCACACTGCTGCCGGCTGTCACCGTCATCCCAGCTTGGCCTTCGCCTTCTCGATCGCGCGCGCCAGCACGTCGATCTCGCCCTTGGTGTTGTACATGCCGATCGAGGCGCGCAGCGTACCCTCAACGCCAAGCCGGTCCATCAGCGGCTCGGCGCAGTGGTGGCCGACGCGCGTTGCCACGCCCTCGCGGTCGATCACGGTGGCAACGTCGAGCGGATGCAGCCCGTCGACCAGGAACGAGACGATCGGGCCCTTGCCGGGCGCGGTGCCGATGAAACGGAAACCGTCGATATCGGCGAGGCGCTCATTGGCGTAGGTGAGGACCTCGTGCTCATGCGCGGCGATGGTCTCCACGCCGAAGGAGGATATGTAGTCGATTGCCGCCCCGAGGCCGATCACCTGGACGATGGGCGGCGTCCCGGCCTCGAAACGGTGCGGCGGCTCCTTGAACGTGGTCTTTTCGAAGGTAACACGCTCGATCATGTCGCCGCCGCCCTGGTAGGGCGGCATCGTCTCAAGCACCTCCAGCCTGCCGTGCAGCACGCCGATGCCGCTCGGCCCATAGAGCTTGTGGCCGGTGAAGACGTAAAAATCCGCGCCGATGTCGCGTACGTCGACCGGGGCGTGCACAATGCCCTGGCTGCCATCGATCAGCACCTTGGCGCCGGCGGCATGGCCTAGCGCGACGATCTCCTTTACCGGGGTCACCGTGCCCAGCACGTTCGAGCAATGGGTGATGGCGACGAGCCTGGTGCGCGGCCCGAGCAGCGCGGCGAATGCCTCCATATCGAGCACACCGTCGTCGGTGATCGGTGCGATCTTGAGCGTGAGGCCCTTCTCCTGGCTCAGAAGCTGCCACGGCACGATGTTCGCGTGGTGCTCCATCTCGGAGATGACGATCTCGTCGCCGGCCTGCAGATGCGTCCGGCCGTAGGACGCGGCGACCAAATTGATCGCCTCGGTCGCGTTGTGGGTGAAGACGATCTCGTCGTCGCTGGCGGCGTTGATGAAGCGCGCGATCTTCACCCGGGCATTCTCGAACGCATCGGTGGTGGCGCCCGAAAGGTAATGCGCGCCGCGATGCACGTTGGCGTATTGCTCCTCATAGCAAAAGCGCACCGCCTCAATCACTGCCTTCGGCTTTTGGGCGCTGGCGCCGTTGTCGAGATAGACGAGCGGTTTGCCGTAGACCGTGCGCGACAGGATCGGGAAATCCGCACGCACCGCCTCGACGTCGTAGGCGAAATTTGCCTGGCTGCCCGCCTTGATTTGATTGCTCTTGATCTGTTCGGTCATGCCGCGCCCCCTGAAAGCGCAGGGCGCGTCCCCATCCAGCGCGCCACACGGTCGCTGAGCGGCTCGCGCAATCCGGTCATGGCGATCCCGTCGATCACCTCGCGCAGGAAAGCCTCGACCAGAAGCCCGCGCGCTTCGTCCTCGGGAATGCCGCGCGCACGAAGATAAAAGAGCGCTTCCTCGTCAAGCTCGCCCGCCGTCGCGCCGTGGCTGCATTTGACGTCATCGGCAAATATCTTGAGTTCGGGCTTGATGTCGATCTCCGCCCCGTCGGAGAGCAGCAGCGTTCGGTTGAGCTGGTGGCCCTCGATCTTTTGGGCGTCCGGGCGCACCAAGATCAGGCCCTGGAAAACCGCCCTAGCCTTGTCGTCGAGCACGCCCTTGTAGACCTCGCGGCTCGTCGTATGCGGCTTGGCGTGGTCGATGAAGGTCGTGTGGTCGGCGTGCTGGCGGTCCTTCATCATGTAGGCGCCGAAGAGCCGGCAGTCGGCGCCCTCACCGTCGAGGGTGACGCGTATCTCGTTGCGCGAGAGCTTGGCACCGCTGGCGAAATAGAAGGAATCGAAGGATGCGTTCTTCGCCAGATGCGCATCGAGCATGGCGATGTGAAATGCCTCTGGCGCCTCGGCCTGGACTTTGCAGTGGCGCACGCCCGCCCCTTCGCCGATCACCACTTCGGTCGCGGCATTGGCGAGCGTCGGCGACTGGCCGAAGCCGATATAGTGCTCGAGCACCGTTGCGTGCGAGCCCGCCTCGGCGACGATCAGGTTGCGCGGATGCTGAAAGACCGGGCCGGACTGCCCGACGCTGACATGGATCACCTCGATCACCGACCCCAGATCAACGCCCGGCTTCAGATGAAGGAACAACCCGTCCGTCAGGAACGCATCATTAAGCGACGTGAAGGCGGCTTCCTTGTCGCCGCGCGCCACGCCTAGATGCTCTTCGACCAGCGCCGGCATGGTTTCCAGCGCCTTGCCAAGGCTGGTAATGGTGGCGCCGTCCGGCGGCATGCAAATAGCGCAGAGATCCTGACGCAGATGCCCGTTCACAAAGACCAGCCGATGCTCGGCGCCAATCAGTGTCGGCAGGGTCCCAGTCGATATGCCGTTCGCGACAGGCTTTGCCGGCTCGAAGGCAACCCGGCGCAGCTCTTCGAGGTTGGTGTATTTCCATTCCTCGCGCTTGCGCGTCGGCAGGCCAAAATCCCGAAATCGCTCGATCCCGGCTTTACGGCGGCCGACCAGCCAGGGCAGATCACCGCCCGGCAGGGCATCGGCGATTGCCGCGTAGCGGTCGACGATGTGTTTCGTCGTATGGAGGGTGCGCGGATTGGCCATGATTTGCTTTCCGGGGGGCTCCGTCAGGCCGCCGCGTCGGCAAACTCGGCGTAGCCCTTCGCCTCGAGCTCGTGCGCCAATTCCTTGCCGCCTGAGCGCACGATGCGGCCGCCGGCCAACACGTGCACATGGTCGGGCACGATGTAGTCGAGCAGACGCTGGTAGTGCGTGATGACCAGCAATGCCCGGTCGGGCGAGCGAAGTGAGTTCACACCGTCCGACACCACCTTGAGAGCATCGATATCGAGGCCGCTATCGGTTTCATCGAGCACGGCGAGGCTGGGCTCGAGCACCGCCATCTGCAGCATTTCGTTCCGCTTTTTCTCGCCGCCGGAATAGCCGACATTGACCGGCCGTTTCAACATGTCGTCGGCGATGCCGAGTTCCTTGGTCTTGGCGCGCAGCATTTTGACGAACGCCATTGCGTCGAGCTCTTCCTCGCCGCGATGGCGCAGCACGGCATTCAGTGCGTGCTTGAGGAAGGTCGTCGAGGCAACACCGGGGATTTCCACTGGATACTGGAAGGCAAGAAAGATGCCCTCGCCGGCGCGTTCCTCGGGCTCGAGCGCGAGCAGGTCCTTGCCCTTATACGTCACCGAGCCCTCGGTGACCTCGTAACCCGGGCGGCCGGCGAGCACGTAGGACAGCGTCGACTTGCCCGAGCCGTTGGGCCCCATGATGGCGTGGACCTCGCCCGCGCGGATATGCAGATCGAGGCCTTTCAGGATTTCCTTGCCATCGACTTTGGCATGTAGATTCTTGATTTCGAGCATTCTCTTTCAGACCGTCCGTTTCAGTACTAGCAAGGCCCCCTCACCCCAACCCTCTCCCCCGAGGGGAGAGGGAGTATCAGCGAGCCTTGGTTTTCCCTCGCCCCTTGGGGGAGAGGGAGGGTGAGGGGGACTTTCACTCCCTACCCGACACTGCCTTCCAGGCTGATCCCAACCAGTTTCTGCGCCTCCACGGCGAACTCCATCGGCAGTTCCTGCAGAACCTCGCGGCAGAACCCGTTGACGATCAGCGCCACCGCCTCCTCCTCGCCAAGGCCGCGCTGGCGGCAGTAGAAGAGCTGATCCTCGGAGATTTTCGATGTCGTCGCCTCGTGCTCGACCCGGGCGCTGCGGTTGCGGCTTTCGATATAGGGCACCGTATGGGCCCCGCAGGTATCGCCGATCAACAGCGAGTCGCACTGGGTGTGGTTGCGCGCGCCCTTGGCCTTGGGAGAGATGCGGACCAGACCGCGATAGGTCTGCTGCGCCTTGCCCGCCGAGATGCCCTTGGAAATAATGCGCGAGGTCGTGTTCTTGCCCAGATGGATCATCTTGGTGCCGGTGTCGGCCTGCTGGGCGTTGTTGGTGATGGCGACCGAGTAGAACTCGCCGACCGAATTGTCTCCCTGCAGGATGCAGCTTGGATACTTCCAGGTGATCGCCGAACCGGTCTCGACCTGGGTCCAGGAGATCTTCGAATTGCGGCCGCGGCAGGCGCCGCGCTTGGTGACGAAGTTGTAGATGCCGCCCTTGCCATTCTCGTCGCCGGGATACCAGTTCTGCACGGTCGAGTATTTGATCTCGGCATCATCGAGCGCGATCAGCTCGACCACCGCCGCATGGAGCTGGTTTTCGTCGCGCTGGGGGGCGGTGCAGCCTTCCAGATAGCTCACATACGAGCCCTCATCGGCAATGATCAGCGTGCGCTCGAACTGGCCGGTATTCTGTGCGTTGATGCGGAAATAAGTCGACAGCTCCATCGGGCAGCGCACGCCCTTGGGGATGTAGACGAAGGATCCGTCGGTGTAGACGGCCGAGTTGAGACAGGCATGCTTGTTGTCGGCATAGGGCACGACCGATCCCAGATACTTGCGCACCAGATCGGGGTGATCGCGCACCGCCTCAGAGATCGGGCAGAAGATAACGCCGACTTTCTCCAGCTCACCTTTGAAGGTGGTGGCGACCGAGACGCTGTCAAAGACCGCGTCGACCGCGACGCCGGCCAGGATCTTTTGCTCTTCGAGCGGAATGCCAAGCTTCTTGTATGTTTCCAGGAGCCGGGGGTCGACCTCGTCAAGGCTCTGGGGTCCATCGGCCTGTGACTTGGGCGCGGCGTAGTAGTAAGCATCCTGGTAGTCGATCGGCGGGAAGGAGACCATCGCCCATTGCGGCTCGGGCATGGTGTGCCAATGCGCAAAGGCCTTCAGGCGCCATTCGAGCAGCCATTCCGGCTCGTCCTTCTTGGCCGATATGAAGTGGACGATATCTTCGTTGAGGCCTTTGGGCGCCCGGTCCTCTTCGATATCCGTGACGAAGCCATATTTGTATTTCTGATCCGTCGCTACGCGGACCTGTTCAGCGGTTTCGAGCGTTGCAACCATGCTGTCCCTTTATGTCTTGCCCTGCCAGAGCGTGAGGCCACGCTCGTCAGTTCGCATATCTTCTTAAGAGCGCACCGGCGCTGATCTGCTCAAGAGCGCACCGGCGCGGGCGCGGGCGCGCTCGCCAGCGGCACGCCGAACATCACCGCCGGCATCGCCATATCGGCCAGCGACACGCTTTCCAGCGCACCGCGGATCGCATCGTTCACCCGGTCCCAGTTGCCGCGCATCGGGCACAAGTTTTCCACACTGCAGTCGCCCTCGGCGCCATCGACACAATCGGTCAGCGAGACCGGCCCTTCAAGCGCGCGGATGATCTCGAGCATGGAAATGGCCTCGGGCGGGCCGGCAAGCGCGTAGCCGCCAGTGGCCCCGCGATGGGAGACCAGTATCTTGCCGCGCGCCAGCGTCTTCAGAACCTTTGCGACGGTCGGCTGGGGCACTTGGGTGTCTTCGGCAAGCTGCGATGCCGTCACCTGGCGCGCCGGATCGCGCGCCATCTGCGAGAGCACAACCACGGCATAATCTGTTATGCGGTTCAGTCTCAGCATAGCGTCGCCTCGGTATTTCCCAGATTTGTCCCGAATTCCATGGATTCTGCGATTTTCACAATCCGGACCGTATTCGTACGGATTACTTAACCCGATCGCCGGATTAATCAAGACCAATCTTGTGCGGTTTATTGGCGCAGGGGGCGGTCAGCGGCCGATCGGACGAAACCCGCCCTATTCCGCGGCGCCCCTGGTGGCATCCTTGACCCGGACGCCGCGCAATCGCTCGACCTCGGCAACGATGCGATCGGCGGCGGTGTCGACCTCATGCTCGGTCGTTGCGCGGCCAATTCCTATGCGCAGGCTCGATCCCGCCGCCGCGTCGCTCAGCCCCATGGCGCGCAGCACATAGGACGGCTCCACCGATCCGGAGGTGCATGCCGAGCCAGAGGAAACGCAGACGTCTTCAGACAAAGCCTCGATCAGCGCGGTACCGTCCGTGTCAGGAAAGCTCATATTGAGATTGCCCGCTAACCGGCACTCGAGATCGCCGTTCAGCATGGCATCTGGCAGTGCCTTTTCGATCCGCGCCCACATCCGCGTGCGGAGCGTCTGCAGCCGCGTGTTCTCGTCCGCCATTGCCGCGCCTGCGATCGCACAAGCCTCGCCGATGCCAACAACAAGCGCAGGCGCCACCGTGCCCGAACGCACACCGCGCTCCTGACCGCCGCCGTCGAACAGCGGCTCCAGCCGCACGCGCGGCCGGCGCCGCACATAGAGCACGCCGACACCCTTCGGCCCGTAGATCTTGTGACCGGAAATGCTCATGAGGTCGATATTGGCAGCGGTCACGTCGAGCGGCATCTTGCCGGCGGCCTGCGCCGCGTCGGTGTGAAAGAGCACGCCGCGCTCGCGCGTCAACGCCCCGATCGCCTCGATCGGCGCCAGGCTACCGACCTCGTTTTGGGCCGCCATCAGCGAAACCAGAATGGTCTTGTCCTCGATCGCCGCCGCCAACCCGTCCAGATCGACCTGACAGTTCCGGTCGACCGGCAGGTAGGTTACGCGGAAACCCTGGCGTTCGAGCCGCGCGCAGCTTTCAAGCACGCATTTGTGCTCGCTCACGGCGGTGACGATGTGGTCCTTGCCCTGGTGCTCGCGCGCGAACCAGGCCGCGCCCTTGACGGCGATATTGTTCGATTCCGTGGCGCCGGAAGTGAAGACGACCTCGCGGGGATCGGCGCCGATCAGCGTCGCCACTTGCTCGCGCGCGACCTCGACCGCCTCGGCCGCCCTGCGGCCGACGACATGCTGGATGCTGTGCGGGTTGCCGAAATGCTCGGAGAAAAACGGCAGCATAGCCTCCAGCGCCCGCGGATCGGTCGGCGTGGTGGCGTGGTGATCGAGATAGATCGGCCGGTTGGTTGCGGCTGGCTTGCTCATCATGCTAGCGCAGTAATTGGGTCGCACCGGCTCACGCGGCAACCGCTTGCCGGGCCATGACGGTCCAGGCATCCAGGAAGCGATCGATATCGGCCTCGCTGGTCGCCCAGCCAAGACTGACCCGGATCGCATGGTCGGACCAGTCGGCCCCCACCCCCATCGCTTCCAGGACGTGGCTCGCCTTGACCTTGCCCGAGGAGCAGGCAGCCCCGGCGCTCACCGCGATCCCTTGCAGGTCGAGCGCCATTACCTGCATCGCCGCGGCCCGCCCGGGAACGGCGATGCAGGTCGTGCTGCCGATCCGGGGCGCGCCCGCGCCGAAAATGCGCGCGCCGGGCACCCGTGCCAGGGCCTCGCGTTCCATCCGGTCGCGCAAGCCGCGCACACGCACATGATCGCGGCGACTTGCCGCGATCTCGGCCGCGGCACCGAAGCCGGCGATGCCCGGCATGTTCTCGGTGCCGCCGCGTCGCCGGCGCTCCTGGCCGCCGCCGCGAATGAGCGCGTCGATGGTGATGCGCTCGGACACGATGAGCGCGCCGACGCCCTGCGGTCCGGCGATTTTGTGCGCCGACAAGCTCATCATGTCGGCGCCGAGGCTCGGGAAATCGATCTCGATCTTGCCCGCGCCCTGGACGGCATCGCAGAGCAGCAGCGCGCCATGCCGTTTCGTGATCGCGGCCGCCTTGGCGACGGGCTGGACAACCCCGGTCTCGTTGTTGGCGAGCATCACTGCAACGACCGCCGGAGTACGGTCAATCGCGAGCAAGGCGTCGAGCGCGTCGAGATCGATGATGCCCTCGCTATCGACCGGAATGCGAGTTGCAGCGGCGACGGCATCAAGCGCCGAGGCATGCTCCACGGCGGAGACCAACACCCGCTTCCGGCCGCAGGCCAACAGCGCTTGGGCATTTGCCTCGGACGCTCCGCTGGTGAAAACGACTTCGGCATTTTTGGCGCTCACGAGGGCGGCGACAGCCTCGCGGCCGTCCTCCACCACCTTGCGCGCCATCCGCCCGAAGGCATGCACCGAGGACGGATTGCCCACCGTGTCGAGCCCCGCTTCGACCGCCGCGCGCGCTTCGGGCCGCAGCGGGGCGGTGGCGTTGTAGTCGAGGTAAACTTTATCCGTCACGGGGCCTAGCCTATCATTGGTGAATTCATCTGCTTGTCACCCCCGACCACCGTTCAGACCGCCGCTTGATCGACCTAGCAGGGCGGGTCTGGGCGCCAATCCTGCGGCGCAAACCGGAAAATGCTTGAAACCCAAGCGCCTGATCGCGATATTCAGCCACGCGGATGCGCTTGTTTGAGAGGCGTCCGTGCGTATCTGGGCCCCAGCTGCCAGTCGGGCACGCAAGCCGGCGGAGTGTAGAGGCCCCACAAAAACAGTCAAGAATAGGCGACCGGGTCATTCCAGTGCTCAAGAACTCGTCCCTCGACAAGGACCTGGCCAATTATTGCCCGCCGGCCCAGCGCGCGGCATGGCGCGCCACAATGTGCGAGGCCTCAAATGCCTGAAGTCATCATTCCCGGTCCCGAGGGGCGGCTGGAGGGGCGCTATCAGCACTCCAGGCGGCCGAATGCGCCGTTGGCGCTGCTGCTGCACCCGCATCCCGAGCATGGCGGGACGATGAACAACAAAGTCGTCTACCACATGCACCACACCTTCGCGCGCCGGGGCTTTTCCGTGCTGCGCTTCAATTTCCGCGGTGTCGGACGCAGCCAGGGCCGTTTCGATCGCGGCGAGGGCGAGCTGTCGGATGCCGCCTCGGCGCTCGATTGGATGCAAAGCCACAACGAGAACGCCGCCGGCTGCTGGGTCGCCGGCTTCTCCTTTGGCGCCTGGATCGGCATGCAGCTCTTGATGCGCCGGCCCGAGATCGAGGGCTTCATCTCCGTCGCCCCGCCGGCGAGCATGTATGATTTCACCTTCCTTGCCCCCTGCCCGTCTTCGGGGATGGTCGTGCATGGCGATCAGGACACGGTGGTGCCGGAAGAATCGGTGGAAAAGCTGGTAAAGAAGCTATCTTTACAGAGAGGCATCGAGATCGACTACCGCATCGTGCCCGGCGCCGACCATTTTTTCACCGAGCATCGCGAGCAGCTCGTCGCCCATGTCGAGGACTACCTGGAGATTTCCGGTGCCGGCGTGAGCGCGGTCCCTGCCGCCGGCTGAGACCGGCCGCCGGCGCCGCGCGGACAACGCCCCAACTTCCGGCAATGCGCCAGCAAGGCCCTGCAAAGCACCCGCAAAGCACCCGCAAAGCAAATGACCGAGCTCCACTCCGATTTCCTTAGAGTGCTTCAGGAGCGCGGCTACATCCACCAATGCTCCGACTTGGAGAGCCTCGACGCCAAGGCCGCCGAGGGCATCGTCACAGCCTATGTCGGCTACGATGCGACCGCCGACAGCCTGCATATCGGCTCGCTGGTTTCGATGATGATGCTGCGCTGGATGCAGAAGACCGGGCATCGCCCGATCGTGCTGATGGGCGGCGGCACGACCAAGGTCGGCGATCCTTCGGGCAAGGATGAAAGCCGCCAGCTCCTGTCGGGCGAGCAGATCGACGCCAACATCGCCAATATCCGTACCATCTTCGAGAATTTCCTCGAGTTCGGCGCTGGCCCGGGCTCCAGTCCCAGCGACGCGATCATGGTCAACAACGCCGACTGGCTCGACGCGCTGCAATACATCCCCTTCCTGCGCGAGGTCGGCCGGCACTTCACCATCAACCGCATGCTGACCTTCGACTCGGTCAAGCTGCGGCTGGAGCGCGAGCAGCCCCTCACCTTCCTGGAATTCAACTACATGATCCTCCAGGCGTACGATTTTCTGGAGCTCAGCAAACGCCACGACTGCACGCTGCAGATGGGCGGCTCCGACCAGTGGGGCAACATCATCAACGGCATGGAGCTGACGCGGCGCATCGCCGGAAAGGCAGCCTTCGCGCTGACCACCCCGCTTATCACCACGTCGTCGGGCGCCAAGATGGGCAAGACCGCGCAGGGCGCCGTCTGGCTCAACGAGGACCGCCTCTCGAACTACGACTACTGGCAGTTCTGGCGCAACACCGAGGACGGCGACGTCGGCCGCTTCCTCAAACTCTTCACCGAACTGCCGCTCGACGAAATCGTCCGGCTCGAAGCGCTCGAAGGCGCCGAGATCAACGAAGCCAAGAAGATCCTCGCCGACGAGGCTACCAAGCTCTGCCGCGGCCCGGATGCGGCAAGCGGGGCCGCCGAGACCGCGCGCCAGACATTCGAGGAAGGAGCCGCTTCGGAAGGCCTGCCGGTCATCGAGGTGCCAACCGCCGAGCTGGCCGCCGGCATCCCGGCGTTCGATGCGTTTCGCAGGGCTGGATTGGCGGCAAGCGGCGGCGAGGCGCGGCGCCTCATCAAGGGCGGCGGCGCACGCGTCAATGACGAGAAAGTCGCCGACGAGCATCGGCCGGTTACGCAGTCGGATCTCGATGCCGACGGTGTCGTCAAACTCTCAGCGGGCAAGAAGCGCCACGTGCTGATCCGCGCGGTCTAGCCAATGCCCGCATTGCCAGGTGCGCCCGGCCTCAAACGTACTTAGCGGACACCGAACTCGCTGTTCGGAGCGACCTGCGTATCATCGTCGCGGAATTTTCGCCAAAGCCCACGCAGGAAAGCGGGGGTGAGCACCGAAAGCGGATGCACCTTGAGCGTCGGTTTGCGCAACGGCCCTTCCGCGGTGTAGGCGGCCGCGAACACGCCGCCATGCTTGCCGCCAACCAGGATTTGCCCGACCAGCGGCACCTTGCCCAACACGCTGTTGAGTGAGTAAGAGGGCACCACCGTGCCGTCGATCTCAAGGCGCTGGGCGCGAAGATCTATGGCGCCCTCGAAGGTGACCCCCAGATTGGCGCTGATCGCCCGTCCGTTTTTGACCCTAAGGGCGCCGCGCGGATGGCGATAGGTGAAGGGCGCGACGAATTCGCTGAAGAGCACGCCGCGCGGCTTGGAAAGCGCCCCGGCGGCCTTGTCGAGCGACCCTTCGCTGGTGATCTTGCGCAGGATTGGCGCCTTGATGAGGCGATAGTTCGTCATCGTGATGCGGCCCGCGAACGGCTCGCGCTTGTTGTCGACGATGGTGCCGCGCACGTGCAAGGTACCGCCGACAACATTGTCCATGATACCCAGCGCCTTCAGCGTGCCGCCGGCATCGGTCGAGCTGATCGCCAATGCGCGGCCGGGCCCGCGCTTGGCGAAGCGCACCTTCAGCGGCTTGCCGGACGGCACCTGACCGTCGAAATGGATCACAGTCCACAAGCCACCGATACGGGCCGCCTGGCCGCGAAGGTTCGACAGATAGTTCGACTTGCCGAAATAGACACGATCGACCGCGAATTGAAGCGCCAGATCGGGGCGCGGCCCCTTGGGACGATTGGCAGGTTTGGTATTGATCTCGCCTTTGAAGAACCGTTCTCCGTCGACGCTCCTGCCGCCCAGCTGGACAATGTAACCGCCGCTTTCCCGCGCCGAGACCTTGAGTGATACATCGCTGCGGCCGAGCTGAACGCGCTTCAGCGTCAGCACGTCGAGGCGCTTGCCATCCTTGGTCATGGTGGCCGATCCGCTCGCCTTCAAGCCCGCCGCCTCGAACGACAGCGCCTTGACGGCGATAACCCGGTTGCCGGCTACCGTCACCGTGATCGAGGCCTTGCCCGGCGTGCCGGCGGGCTTGCGCCAACCCAGAAAGGGAACTTCCATTTCGGCGTCGCGCAGGTCGAACCGGGCTTCGACCCAATCCGCCGACCGCTCCGAGCGCTTGGTCAGTCGCACCCTGACCCGGAGCGGTCCTTGCAAGAACGGCCCGATAACCAAACCGAAGGTTCGTCTGATCTCCTCGTCTGCCAGCCCGTCGATCGTGATTTGACGGCGGAATTTTGGCTTTTCACCAAACTTCTCGACCCAGTTGACCTGAGCCGGCTTGTCACCCAACCGAACCCGGCCTTTCACGGCCATCTCGGTCTTGTCCACATCGAGGCGAAGCGAGCCGCCCTTCAGCGTGAGTCCATAAAGACCGCCCCGCCAGGCGAAGTTTCGCAGTTCAGCTTGGCTCTTGATCGACACTTCGTCGAACGTCAGCGCGTCGAGCAACGGGAAATCAACATGCAGCTTGATCACCGCCTCACCGGTCACCGCATTGGGCTTCACGCCAACTTTGCTCGCATATTGCAGAGGCTTGCTGTCGATGATCTTGAGCGCTTCGGTCAAAGCTCCCCGCAGCACACCGTCGATCGCAATGCGCTGTTGCCGCGGGTCATCGTTGGTCATGCCCGTGATATGAATGGTCGTATCGTAAACGGTGAGCCCCTCGAGCTTGGCCGACGCCACGCGAAAATCGATCCGGTCTTCGGAGAATGTGCCGCTGCCGGTCACCGCGCGAACCGGCGGCAAGCCTTTCAGATAGCGAACGGTCAATCCGCCATAAAGGAAAGCGCCGCGCACATTGCTGAAACTCGGCTCGCGGCCGTCGCCAAACGCCGCCTCGACAGTGGCTTCGGTTTCCGGCAGGACACCTTCCGAAAGATTTGCCAGGACCCAGCGGCGGCTGCTCTCGGCGACGCCGGCCGGCCAGTAGACCGCCAGATCGTCGACCTTGACGTTCCGTATCGCGGCCGCGACCCGCGCCTTGGCCCGTCCGCCGAGGTTTTCAACCGTGCCGGAAGCCTGCAGCACCGGGCCCCTGCCGAATTGGACGGTCAGGCCGTCGACCGTGACCTTGTTGAAATCGGCCCCGACACGGCCCCGCATCGCCAGCGTCTCAATAATCAGCGACCGTTGATGCGGCTTGGGCAGGACGATCGTGCCCTTCTTGCCTTCGATCTCGAAACCCATGCGGGTAAGACGCCCGCCTTTTTGCAGTGCGAAACGGACCTGGCCGTCGAGGGCAATCCGGAGCGCGCTCAGATGGTTGAGGCCGGTCCGCGGCTTGCCCTCGCCGTCGCGTTGCGCGAACAAGCTTGGCTTGAGACCGAAAAAGGACACGGTCACTTCCGCGGTGCGGCTGGCCTTGCCATAAACCCCGGCGCCACGAAGCTGGATCTGCTGGCCGCGAATGATCACGGTCATGTCCGCCTTCATGCGGATACCGGCCGGCCCGCGGACGAATTCAAGGTTGGCGGCGGGCGCCTGCCAGGCAAGCGCCAGGTGACGATCGAAGATCGTCAGCTTCGCCGCCACGATCCGCACCGAAGTCAGATAAGGCAATGCGCCCAGACGCCGATCGGCCAGCAGCCCTTCGATTACCGCGCGCGGCAAGGGAACGGCGCGCGCTTGGCCGGGCGCTTTGCCAGCTTCCGCACCGCCAAGCCCGAAGGTAAAGCGGCCGTCCTTGGTGCGTTCGGCGATCAGGCTCGGCCGCCGGATTTCCAAACTGGTCGGCGCGATCATCCCGCGCAGCAAAGCGCGCGCGCTGAAACGAATTGTCGCGCGCGGCACGCGTGCGATCAGATCACCGTCAGGCCGGATCGCGCGCACACCGACCGCATGAACCACCACCGGCCGCTGCCAGCCACCCCAGGTCAGGATAGTTTGGTCGATCCGAACCCGGAACTCGCCGCTGGCCGGCGTCAGCGCACGCTCCACGTATGGTGACAGAGCTTCCAAGGCGACAGGTCCAGTCGACAACCGCCAGGCGGCGGCCGCGATGGCGATGGCCACCCCGGTCAACAGGACGGCGAAGACCTCAACGGTAATCCTGGTCGCCTTAAGGAGCACGGCGCTGGCGTTCCCTTGTGGTATTGACCCGGTTCGGCCCATCGCCCAGTTTGACGCCCCCACGCGACCTGAGGCACATGATCGACTTATCGGCCTTCACAAAGTCTGAACGACGCGCACGCCCCGCAAGCCAAAAATCGGCGGAAATCGGGCTTGAACGCTGGAACGAAGCGATCGCGAACCTCAATGACCGCACGATTGCGGGGGGCGCCGAGGCCCTCGCGGACGACGCGGCAAGCCGCCTGCTCCTAGAGGTCATATTTGGGAATAGCCCGTTTCTGACACAGTGTCTATTGAACGATATCGGTACCACCGTGGCATGGCGCAAGTCCGGGCTGACCGCAACATTCCAGCAGATTTTAGACGAATTGCGCGTATCGGCCGAAGCCGCCGTGTCGGAGAGCGCGCTGATGCGCGACCTCAGGGTGGCGCGGCGGCGCTGCGCGTTGGTGGTTGCACTCTCCGATATCGTCGGGCTTGCGAGCATCGATGCGACCATGGACGCGCTCAGCCGCTTCGCGGCGGCAGCAATCGAGACAGCAATCGCCTTTCTGTTGCGAGAGGCACAAGCCAGAGGCAAGCTGCCCAAATCGATCTCGCTGACGCCGGCAACCAGTGGCTACATCGTGCTGGCCATGGGCAAGCTCGGCGGCGGCGAGCTCAACTATTCCAGCGACATCGACCTGATCGCACTGTTCGAGCCCGACCGGCTGGATCCGGCGCTTGTCGATGCGTTGGGGGACCAAGGCCCTGGCCCGTTCTTCGTCGCGCTGACCCGAGATCTCGTTCGGATTTTGGAAACGCGCACGGCCGATGGCTACGTCTTCCGCATGGATTTGCGTCTGCGACCCGATCCCGGCGTGACCCCGGTCGCGATCTCCACCCTGGCGGCCGAGACCTACTACGAAAGCATGGGCCAGAACTGGGAGCGCGCGGCGATGATCAAAGCCCATCCGATCGCCGGCGACCGTGCGGCAGGCGAGGCATTCCTGGCGGCGATCCGGCCCTTCGTCTGGCGCAAGCATCTCGACTTTGCCGCGATCCAGGACATCCACTCGATCAAGCGCCAGATCCATGCCCACAAAGGCGGCGCGAAGATCGCCATTGCCGGCCACAACGTCAAGCTGGGGCGCGGCGGCATTCGCGAGATCGAGTTCTTCGCCCAGACCCAGCAACTCATCTGGGGTGGGCGTGAGCCCGAACTGCGCGCGCGGGTCACGACGCAAACGCTGACGGCGCTTGCCAAACATGGCCGTATTGCAGAGCGCACGGCCGAAGAAATGATAGAGGCCTACGGCTTCCTGCGCACCGTTGAGCATCGCCTGCAGATGATCGACGACCAGCAGACCCACGAGCTGCCGAAAGACGAAAAAGGGCTCGCGGCGCTGGCCGCATTTCTGGGCTATGCCGATGCCGACGCCTTCTCGGAGGCGCTGGCGCAACGGCTCCGAACGGTGGAGCGGCACTACGCCGCCCTTTTCGAGGAGGCGCCGGCGCTGGGCGGGACGGGCAATCTGGTCTTCACCGGCGGCGAGCACGACCCCGACACGCTGGCGACGCTGGAGCGCATTGGCTACGACGATCCCGAGCGCGTTTCCGCGATCGTGCGGGGCTGGCACCATGGCCGCTATCGCGCCATGCGCAGCGTGCGTGCGCGCGAGATGCTGACCGAGATCATGCCGGCGCTGCTCGAGGCGCTCGCTGCGACACCGGGGCCGGATGAGGCCTTGCTCAAATTTGATGAGTTCCTGTCGGCGCAACCGGCCGGCGTCCAGCTCTTCGCCATGTTCCATGCCAATCCGGGCCAACTTTCCCTGGTCGCCGAGGTAATGGGCAGCGCGCCCGAGCTCGCCGCACGCCTCGGCGCCAATGCTTCGCTTTTCGAGGCCATCGTCAGCGAGGGCTTTTTCGACGCCCTGCCCGACCCCGCGAAGTTGGCCGAGGACATTGCGCGGACGCTTGGCGAAGCGCGCGACTTTCAGGATGTGCTCGACCTCTGTCGGCGTTGGACCAACGATCACCGCTTCCAGGTCGGCATCCAGTACTTCCGGTGCATGATCGATGCTGGCGCCGCAGGCCGTGCACTCGCCGATATCGCCGATGCCGTCTTGAGCGCCCTTTGGCCCCCGGTGATTGCCGAGTTCGAGGAGCAGCACGGGCGCTTTGCCGGCGGCGGCATGGCGGTGCTGGCGATGGGAAAGCTCGGCGGCCGCGAAATGACCATGACCTCCGATCTCGACCTCATCTTCCTGTTCGACGTGCCCGAAGGCGCCGACCAGTCGGACGGCGACAAGCCGCTGACGCCGGGCCACTACTACACAAGGCTCAGCCAGCGCTACCTCAACGCGATCACCGCGATGACCGCCGAAGGGCGGCTCTACGAGGTTGACATGCGCCTGCGCCCATCGGGCAATGCGGGGCCGCTCGCCACCGGCTTGGCAGGCTTCATCGCTTACCAGAACGAAAAAGCCTGGACCTGGGAGCACATGGCGCTGACCCGCGCCCGCGTCATACTGGGCCCCGACGATCTGCGGTCCCGCATCGAAGCGGATGTGCGCGCCGTGCTGTGCAAGCCGCGCGATCCGGACACCCTCGTCACCGAGGTGGCCGAGATGCGCGAGCGCATCGCTCGCGAGCACGGCGCCGGCAATGAATGGCAGGTCAAGCGGCGGCGCGGCGGCGTGGTCGATCTCGAATTCCTGGCCCAGTATCTTCAGCTCCGCCACGCGGCCGAGCATCCCGAGGTGCTGTCCGCCAATACGCTTCGGGGCTTCGAGCAACTCGCGGCCGCTGGTTGCCTCGATGGCGCAACCGCCGCCACGCTGATCGAGGCCACCCAGTTCTGGCAGGGCCTGCAATCGATGCTGCGGCTCACCGTGGGCGAGGACTTCGACGAGGAGAGCGCCACCGACGGTCTGCGCGCGCTGCTTGCTCGCGCCGGCGGCGCCGAAGATTTTGCGGATCTGAAGGACCGCATTGCGCAAACCAGCGCGGCGGTCTACGAAATCTTCAAGGGCATGATCGACGAGCCAGCGGCGCAAATTGCGGCCAACAAAGACAAACAGAGTGGATGACATTGACAGGAGCGCGCACATGAGCGTCGAGATCGGACAGCCCGCCCCGGATTTCAGCGTGCCCGGCGACGGCGGCGGCGCGGTCAGCCTTGCCGCGCTCAAGGGCAAGCCGGTGGTGCTCTACTTTTATCCCAAGGACGACACGCCCGGCTGCACCAAGGAGGCCTGCGGCTTCCGCGACGCGATGCCGGATTTCTCCAAGGTGAAGGCGGCGATCATCGGCGTCTCCAAGGACAGCGTGAAACGCCACGACAACTTCAAGGCCAAGTACGACCTCAACTTCGCGCTGGCCTCCGACGAAGACGGCGCGATCTGCGAGGCCTACGGCGTCTGGGTGATGAAGAAGAACTACGGCCGCGAGTATATGGGCATCGAGCGCGCGACCTTCCTCATCGACAAGGACGGCATCGTCCGCGAGATCTGGCGGAAGGTCCGCGTGAATGGCCATGTCGAGGCGGTGCTGGAAGCGGCGCAGGGACTTTGAGCCACGGCGTCGGTCGACACCAGCCAAACACCTTCCATGACCAGTCCCAACCAATCGCTGACCGAGGCCGCCGTCGCGGTTCTGTCGACCGCCGACGCCGCACATAAGGCCGCTGCAAGCCGCGCCGTCGCAGCGGCCTGGTGTGACGGAACGATTGCATCGATCGGCGTGTTCACCCCGCCGGACCGCCCTGCCCGCCCGGCCACGCCCGAACTGCGGCGGCCGGGGGACATGCCCAGGCGCGGCGCGGGGCAGTCCGCGGCCGGACGCATCGCACTGCTGCACGCGATCGCGCATATCGAGCTGAACGCGATCGATCTGGCCTGGGATATCGTCGCGCGCTTCGCCAGCGCTGACTTGCCGCGCGAATTCTTCGACGACTGGGTCAAGGTCGCGGGCGAGGAGGCCAAGCATTTCACCCTGTTGTCGGACCGCCTTGCCGCATTGGGCGCGGCTTACGGCGATCTGCCCGCGCATGACGGGCTCTGGGAAGCCGCTGAATCCACCGCGCACGATCTGCTCGCCCGGCTGGCGGTGGTGCCGCTGGTGCTCGAGGCTCGCGGGCTCGACGTGACGCCGACGATGATCGCGCGCATGACGCGCTACGAGGACCACCAGACCGCCGCCGTGCTGACCACCATCTACGAAGACGAGATCGGCCACGTCGCCATCGGCATGCGCTGGTTCGCCGGCGAATGCGAGCGCCGCGGCCTCACGCCCGAGCCAACCTGGCGCGCCCTCGTTGCCGAGCATTTCAAGGGCGCGCTCAAGCCGCCTTTCAACGACGATGCCCGCGCCCGCGCCGGCATGGGGCGCGGCTATTACGCCGACGCTCCCTCCTGAAAGTGCCTGAACTCGTATGGAACGCGCTTGGCAAAGCCTCGCCCGCATCTGGCGCCTCGGCGGCGGGGGCTGGCGCTGGCGTCTTTTATGGCTGAGGAATGCCACCTTCCTCGTTGGCGTCACCGGCGTCGTCACCAACGAGGCAGGCGAAATCCTGCTGCTGCGTCACCGCTTCTGGCGTGCCGGCACGTGGGGACTGCCGAGCGGTCTCGCCGAGCGCCATGAAACGATGGAGGAGGCGTTCGCCCGCGAGGTCCGCGAGGAGACCGGGCTAGAGATCGACGCGCCGAGCCTGGTGCGCGTCGTCAGTGGCTTTCGCCTGCGCCTGGAAGTGCATTTCGCCGCGCCTGTTATGGGCGGCGAGATGGTGCTCGACCGCCGCGAGATCCTGGAGGCGAAATTCTTCGCCCCGAATGAATTGCCGGACGGATTGCTGCACGCCCACCGCGAGACGGTGGCGTTGGTGCTATCTGGCTAGCCAAACCAGATCGCCATAACCCGGCTCACCGAAAACGGTACTGGACGTCCAATTCAAAGCCGAAACTGCTATCCTTGGATATGCAGGACACATACCTCTGCGAAATCGAAATGGTTTTTGAGTTGTCCGATCTGGGCGTAGTCGTGGAGCCGTCGTTTCCATGGCTCCTCTCGTTGGGCGAAACTTCGATCGAAACTCAAATCAGATTAGTGACGCCCGAACAGGAAACCATCATTTGCCGGGGAAAATTTATTCCAATGCGATTTCGACTGAGGCAGCCCGACCCCGGCAGGTCGCACCGATATGTCCTCAGTTTTCCAGACGCGCGCAAAGACGAGCTTCCAGTTGGGAGCAAGGTATTCGTTGACCGGGAAACCTACACTCGCATCCTCGGCGACCCGGGCAGCAGTCGCGATCAATAGCTTCTAAAAGTTCTCCACCCAGGGCCGTAGCTCGACCTCCCAGGTCCAGGCCGAGCGGTGCTGGCGATGGATATGGAGATAGCTTTGGGCGATCGCGTCGGGATGCAGCATGCCGTCTTCGCCGCGACCGGCAGCGCGAGGATCGCTGGTATCTCCGATGCCGCCGTCGATGACGAAATGCGCAACGTGAATGTTCTTCGGCGCCAACTCGCGCGCCATCGATTGGGCGAGCCCGCGCAGGCCGAACTTGCCCATCGCGAATGACGCCGACTGGGCATAGCCCTTGACGCTCGCCGAGGCGCCGGTGAACTGGATCGAGCCCGAGCCCTGATCGAGCATCAGCTTCGCCGCCACCTGCCCGACGAGAAAGCCGCCGTAGCAGCTGATCAGCAGCGCATTCTTGACCGCCTCGGCATCCTGCTCGACGAAGGGCCCGCGCGTGCGCGCGCTTGGATTGTAGATGACGATGTCAGGGGTGCCCTTGTCGGCTACGGCTTGCGCGAAGAACGTCTCGACCGAATGCGGGTCCACCACATCGACGGCAAAACGTGCAGCGTCGGTCTCGCGGGCGAGCGCGTCGAGCTTGTCGACATTGCGGGCGCCCAACGCGATGCCCATGCCCTCGGATGCGAAAAGCCGCGCCAGCGAGGCCGAAAGCCCCGGCCCGACGCCGATAATGAAGGCGGTTTCCTGTCCGGCCATGGTGCGCTGTTCCCCTGATCGTTCGGTTGTCCGCGTTCAGATGGGACGCGGCGCACGCTCAAGCAAGCGGCGCCAGCCATAACTGTAGGGGCCGGCATCAACCTATACCGAACAATACTGTTTTGGCGTCCGAAACGTAACGTCTAACCTCTCGAGGTACTAACCGGCCTAACCGGCCTAAACGGCCAAAGATCGGCGATCGGTTGAGGCCACCGCCGAAAAGCGGACATCGTGAGTTCGCCATTCCGATGCCTTTTTAAGAGCCTCGTTAGCTTTAAGCGCGCGCATTCACACCCGCCATCACCAAACACAATTGCGCTGTTATTCTGTATATACTCTCATCGTGTCCATGCATCACAGAGAGGACATCGAGCCCGGGTGCTTGGGTGATCTTGCTGCCGAAACCGTGGAAATGTGGAGCTGGTGCAATCGGTGTGGCCACCACGGGGTCATCCCGATCACGGAACTGCTCGCGCGGCTGGGCGCGCTCTACCCGGTGCCAAGGTTCGGCGCGCCCATGTGTTGCAGCTCATGCGGTAGCCGAGACATACACCTCCGTCCGATTTGGCCTAGCCTGGGCGTGATCGCCGGGCACCGACAGTAGCCGCGCCAGCCATGTCTCGTTCGTTGAACTCTCCTTCCTTACGAACTCGCGGGAGAGAGTCTGGCGTACCGCTTAAAACGCGTCTGGTTGGAATCTTGAGGGAGATGGCGTGCATGTAAAGTCCATGGTCCCCGCTGTCGTTGCCCATTCGAGGAGGTGTTTTTCGAGGGCGGGTCAACATTGTGAATCCCAAATATGGGACCCGTGACTCGCCCATGGACTCATCATCAACGGCGGAGGGGTTCACGCGCGCGGTTGTGGCGGCATCCGACAATCCCTATCTCGTGCGCACGGCAGTTCGATCGAGGGCGCATTGATGACTGACAAGAAGACTAAATCGAAGATCGAGACCGAGGCCAAACCCGTCGCCAAGGCAAAGGACGCGGGCGATGCCACGGCGGACAAGAAAACGGACACCGGCGACGCCGCCGGCGGCGCGTCCAAGAACTACAGCCGCGGCGAGAAACAGAAACCGATGACAGAAGCCTACTGCAGAAACTGGAACGCGATCTTCGGCCGGAAGTCCGGCGGATAGGGAGCCGACAGACCGACCTCCGACTTGCGTCGGCTGCGAAAGGGCACTCTGCTCTAATCCATCGCCTGGGCCAGCAGCTTGAAGGAGCGCACCCGTGCCTGGTGGTCCCAGATCGCCGCCGCGACCATCAGCTCGTCGGCGCCGGTGGCCTCGATCAGCGGTGCCAGCTTAGCCTTGATCGTCGCCGTCGAGCCGTAGAACGAGCAGGCCAGCATCGACGACACCTGCACCTTCTCCATCGGCGACCAGAAGCTCTCGATGTCGTCGACCGGCGGCGGCAGCCGGCCGCGGGTGCCGCGCACCATGCGGGTGAACTGCTGTTGCGGCGTGGTGAACAGCCGCCTCGCCTCGTCCTCGGTGTCGGAGACGATGGCGTTGCAGCCGACCATCACGTATGGCTTGGCGAGCTGCGTCGACGGTTCGAACCGCTCGCGGTAGATCGACACCGCCTGCATCAGCGCCTGCGGCGCGAAGTGCGAGGCGAAGGCGTAGGGCAGGCCGAGCATGGCGGCGAGCTGGGCCCCGTACAGGCTGGAGCCCAGAATCCACAGCGGCACGTTGGTATCCTCGCCGGGAATCGCGTGGATCGCCTGGTTCTCTTGCGGCGGGCCGAGCAGGGCTTGCAGCTCGACCACGTCCTGCGGGAAATATTCCGCCGACTCCGGGCCGCGCCGCAGCGCCGCCAGCGTGCGCTGGTCAGTGCCCGGCGCCCGGCCCAGGCCAAGGTCGATGCGGCCGGGGAACAGCGTCGCCAGTGTGCCGAACTGCTCGGCGATCACCATCGGTGAGTGGTTTGGCAGCATGATGCCGCCGGCGCCGACGCGGATCGTCTTGGTGCCGCCGGCGACGTGGCAGATGCACACGGCGGTGGCGGCGCTGGCGATGCCGGCGAGGTTGTGGTGTTCGGCCAGCCAGAAGCGCGCGAAGCCGGCGGCCTCGGCGTGCTGTGCCAGGTCGAGCACGTTGGTCAGCGCGTCGGCCGCGGTGAAGCCTTCGCCGATGTATGCGAGGTCGAGTACGGAGAGTTGCACCATGGCGCCACTCTAACGCACGCGCGCCGTCATGCCAGCGGCCGGCAGTGTCAGACCAGTTCAAATCAACCAGCAGACCCAAGCAAACGCTGAGCTAGTAACGGAGCTCTCGACCGATTTCAGATGATGCTTCCGGTCGGTCTTGATCATCCACCCGGGACAATCACCTTCGACATTCTGCCAGAGACTCTGGCGCACCGCATAAAACGCGTCTGATTGGAATCCTGATGGTGACTTCGGGCATGTGAGATTGATGGTTCCCGCTGTCGCCTCATTCAGGGGAGGTTTTTTTCAAGGCCGGGCAACCCTTCGAGCCGAATATGGGACCCGACCGTCACAAAAAACCTTTAAATACACAACATGAACAAATATGCCCTGAGACGCTCTAGGATGCGCCTGAATGCGTGTTACGGCATTTGGGGTGCCGCCGCCCCGGTTACGCCCGCCCGACTTCCGAAGTTGGGTTTGGCGGTAACGGATCGGCGAGGGGCAGTGTGGAGCAGTTCAGCACAGCTATCCGCAAGCGCTGTCATATCCAACGGCTCGGCGCACTTTCCGAACTCGGTCGCGCGCTTCACTGCTTTCGAATCGTTGAGGTCTATCAGGTATGCCATCGGGCAAGCACCGACTCGCAGGATGACTCAAAACTCGCGGAGTGCCAGGTGACTACCCCCTTCCAACCGAAAAGACCAACGAGTCTCTGCGGGCAGCCTCGGGAGTGTCAGCGCCATTGCCGAAGAGCGCCACATATGGCTACCCTGACCTGCGGAACCGGCGTTCGTCTTGGAACGTTGGTTTCCGTACACTAATGCCAGCTTAACTGCCTATCCTGGCAGCAGCACCGATCCCAACCCGCATATAATTCCAACGCACAGTCGGAGGTGAACCATGCTGAAATTCTACTACAGTGCTGCGCCCAACCCGACCAAGGTCGCCTTGTTCCTGGAAGACGCCGGCCTGGACTACGAAGCGATCCCCGTCGACACCCGCATGGGCGACCAGCATAAGGCGGATTTTCTGGCGCTGAACCCCAACGCCAAGGTACCCGTGATCGTTGACGGCGATGTTACCGTCTTCGATAGCAACGCGATCCTTTTCTACCTGGCGGAGAAGACCGGACAGTTCATGCCGGACGACTCGCCGGCTACGCGCGGCCGCATGTTGTCCTGGCTCATGTTCGTCGCTAGCGGGGTTGGTCCGTTCTCGGGCCAGGCGGTTCATTTCCAGGCCTATGCGCCGGAAAAGCTGCCATACGCCATCAACAGGTACCGTTTCGAAGCGCAGCGGCACTACGACATCCTGGATGCCCATCTGGCTAACAACCGCTTTATGCTCGGCGACGCCTACACTTTCGTGGACATGGATGTCTGGGGCTGGGCGCGCCTCGTTCCCAACATGCTGGGTGACGATGCACTCGAGAACCTGCCGAACCTGAAGCGGCTGGTCGACGAGATTAGCGCCCGCCCAGCCGCGGGACGGGCGATCGCATTAAAGGATCGCCACGCCTTCAAGACTGAAATGGACGAAGAGGCCAAGCGGGCCATGTTCCCGCAGAACTACAGCACAGCGGCATGATGGCGAAGGGGCGGTTGGCTACGTCAAGCCGAGCCGGTGTGTGAGACGGTAGCGCGTTTCGGGTAGCAGGAGGCCCCACGCGCATGTCCGCTTTACCCCCCAGAGCAGACATCGTCAGCCGCATGTGGAATGTCCGCTTCTAGCCGAGGCTGTTGAAGAAGTCGGTTGGGAACCGGGTTCGGGGGTCCGCTCATAGAAGGAGCGGACGTTTCTTATGTCCGCTTTGGCGGGCTGCCGAGGCGGTTTTGCGTTATTGGTCTGGTTGGATGAGGCTTTACGGCATGGCTCAGCCCATCATGGCTCAGGCCATCATGGGCTGTGGCGGCGGTCTCGTGGTGTGCTTGGCAAGCCTTTTCAGGTTCTGGACGGTAGCGGTCAGGAGGAACTCGTCCCTGGCGCCGGTGGGCCGATCATTGTGTGGCGCGCGGCCAATACTCGGATGCGGCCTGGAGGAAGGACAGCGTGCTCGATCTAGATCTGCCGAAATCCCGCGAAGACATCGCACGCATTCAGAGCGAACGAAAACCTGTGGCGCTGCGCCAGGCGATGCGGTCGCAATTCTATCGCGGCAAGCTCGACGGCGTGCGGGCGGATCGGCTCGACGAACCCGAGGAATGGGCGAAGATCCCGATCACCGACAAGGAAACCCTGCGCGAGATCTCGCCCGACCGTTTTACCGAACAAATCTGCATCGCTGGGAACGACGAAATCGCCGAGTACTGGCGCTCCGGTGGTGCCACGGGCGTGCCGCTGTTCTATCCGCGCACCTTCAGGGATATGGAGTTTGCCCTGCTGCAGCTCACGCGGTGTTGGATCTGTGCCGGCGTGCAGCCGGGCGACGTCTGTCACATGTCGTTTCCCCTGGGCGTGCATCCGGCGGGCCAGCTTTGGGCGCGCACCGCCAATCTGGCGGATATCGGCGTCATCTGGGTTGGCGCCGGCGCGAACACGCCATCAGAGGTGCAGATCGAGCTGCTCCAGCGCCTGAAGCCGACCGTCTGGATGGGTATGCCGAGCTACGGCCTGCATCTCGCAAATCTGGCCGAGGCCAAGGGCATCGACCTCGCCGGATCGTCGGTGCGCAGGGTGTTGGTCGGTGCCGAAGCGCTGTCGGCGGCGAAACGCGAAAAGCTCGAACGCATGTGGGGCGCAGAGGTCAACGACCTCTTCGGCATGACCGAGATCGGCATCCTTGGCAGCGACAGCGCCGTGCATGAGGGCTTCCACATCCAGACCGACCAGGCCTTCTTCGAGGTCGTCGACGAGGACACCGGGCTCCCCGTGGAGCCGGGACAGCCGGGCCTCATGGTGATCACGCCACTGTGGCTCAACAATGCCACGCCCTTCCTGCGCTGGAGCTCGGGTGACATCGTCACCATCCATGAGCAGTCCAGCGCCAGCGGACCATTTGCAGTGTTCCCAGTCATGCGCCACGCGCACCGGACGGCCGGCTTCTTTAAAATCCGCGGTGTCAACATCAACCACGCCGAGTTCGAAGACTTCATGTTCCGCATCCGCGAGGTCAACGATTTCAAGGTGGAGCTGCGGACAGAGGAAGACCGCGAGGTCCTCAAGCTGGCCGTCGAACTCAAGCGCGGTGCGGCGGTGACGCCGTTGATTGACAAGCTGGCCGGCGAGGTGCGCAGCGTCTTCGAGGTGCGCCCGGACATCGAGGTGCTCGCCACTGGTACGCTCGCCAAGGAGTTCGAAGCGAGCGTCAAGGCGCCGCGCTTCGTCGACCTCCGCGAATAGCGCATCGGCCCGCCGGTTGCCCGACGAGCGGGTCGAGCAAATGCCCGACTTTACTCAGCGGCTGAACGAGACCACCAGGTGGGCTGGTTAAGATGCCGAATTTCCGCAATGGCTCGATCGCCGGCCCCGGCATCTCTTGAGTGGGCTCATCCGCTATGGTGAGTGCGGCGCCAACTACGCGGCCGTGGTCCGCGACTACCTGGCCTGCGGGGCTGCTCGCGGCAAGGGCATCTGCTCCAACCGCCGCAGCGTCCGCCGCCGGTCGCTTGAGATCCTCATCGTCGACGGCCTGAAAGACCGTCTCATGCAGCCCGAGTTGGTCAAGGCGTTCATCACCGAGTTCCATGCTGAGATCAACCGCCAGCGTGACCAACAGGACCAGGAGCGCACCCTCAAGCAACGTGAGCTGGACCAAGTCACGCGCAAACATGACGGTCTGATCGATGCAATCGCCGACGGTCTACGCACGCCCGGTCTCATGGCCAGGCTCGAAGCCCTCGAAGAGCAAAAGACCAAGCTCGAAAAACAACTCTCAGAGGCTGCGGCTCCAGCGCCGCGCCTTCATCCCAACTTTGCTGAGCGCTATCGCCGCAAGGTCGAGGACCTTACATGGCGCCTTGGCCGATTCCCGGACCCACGATGAAGCACACGACATTCTACGGTGCCTTATCGAGGAGGTGGTCGTGCGGCCGCACAAGGAAGGCTTCCGGATCGAACTCGTAGGCGAGATCGCTCAGATGGTCGCCTTCGGCAACCACTATGACGCCAAAAAAAAGGCTGCTTCAATCAATGAGGCAACCTGTTCGGTAAAGGTGGTCGCAAGGGCGGGTTTGAAACCCGCCCCTGCGAATACGACAGGTTACGCAGCTTTGCTGCCGCCCTTGCCCAGCCGGGCTGCCAGCGCCGCTTCCAGGAACGCATCGATGTCACCGTCGAGCACGGCTTTGGTGTTCCCCGTCTCGACCTCGGTGCGCAGGTCTTTTACCATCTGATAAGGGTGCAGCACGTAGGAGCGGATCTGGTGGCCCCAGCCGATGTCGGTCTTGGCCTCGTTGGCGGCGGCCGTCGCTTCCTCGCGTTTCTGCAGCTCCAGCTCGTACAGCCGCGCCTTCAGCATGCGCATGGCCTCGGCGCGGTTGCGGTGCTGCGAGCGGTCGCTCTGGCATTGCACGACGATGTTGGTCGGCAGATGCGTCAGACGAACCGCGCTGTCGGTCTTGTTGACGTGCTGCCCGCCGGCGCCTGACGCCCGGTAGGTGTCGACGCGAAGTTCCTTGTCCTCGATTTCGATCTCGATGTCCTCATCGACCACGGGATAGACCCAGACCGAGGCAAAGCTGGTGTGACGGCGCGATTGCGAATCGTAGGGCGAGATGCGCACAAGACGATGCACGCCGCTCTCGGTCTTGGCCCAACCATAGGCATTGTGGCCGATGACCTTCAGCGTCACCGACTTGATGCCCGCTTCCTCGCCGAGGCTTTCCTCGATCCACTCGATCTTGAAGCCCCGCCGCTCGGCCCAGCGCACATACATGCGCACCAGCATCTCCGCCCAGTCCTGGGATTCGGTGCCGCCCGCGCCGGCATGAACCTCGAGGAACGCATCGTTTGCGTCAGCCTCGCCGGAGAGCAGGCTTTCGAGCTGCGCCTTGGCGGTGCGGCGGCGCAGCAGTTGCAGCGCCGCCTCGGCTTCGACGACCATGGCATCCTCGCCTTCGGCCTCGGCCATCTCGATGAGTTCAACATTGTCGGTAAACTCGGTTTCGAGCGCCCGGAAATCTTCCAGCGCATGCTCCAACGCACCGCGTTCGCGCATCGTCGTCTGCGCGGCGGCCTGGTCGTTCCAGAAGTCGGGATCCTCGCTCCTGGCGGTCAGTTCCGCCAGGCGTTTGTCGGCGGCATCGGGGTCAAAGATACCTCCTCAGCAGCTCGATCGACTGCTTGATCTCCTCGATCATCGTCCCGGTTTCAGCGCGCATGAAAATCTATCCCCAAATATTTCTTGCCGCGGTTCCTGCCCACGCTCCCTCGCGGCCAGTCATTAGGACTCTCGCGCCGGGAGGGCCGGGAGGAAGAGCAGCCCGGTGCTGTAAGCAATATTCAGTAGTGCCCGCCGGTGCCCGCCTCTGGCGCCGTCTTTGGCCGCAGCCCCCTTGCGGTGCCCCGGGCGGTGCCGTTGCCACCGGGCTGCGATCCGGGCTTGAAGGCCTCCAGAATGACCTGCCTGTCGCCAGCCTGGGCCGGTTGGCCGGTATTGGGATTGATCCGCACCATGGTCAGACCACGCGGCACACGGAAGGACGTGGCGGGCTGGTCCTTCAGCGCTTCCACCATAAAGTCGCGGAAGATCGTGGATGCCGCCTTGCCGCCGGTCTCGCCGCGGCCGAGCGTCACCGGCGTGTCGAAACCAACCCACACCCCCATCGCCAGATCCGGTGTAAAGCCGACGAACCAGGCATCGAGGAAGTCGTTGGTGGTTCCGGTCTTGCCGGCGATCGGTTTGCCGACGACCCGCACGTAGGCGCCGGTGCCGCGCTCGACGACGCCTTGCAGCATCGAGACGACTTGAAAGACGCTGCGCCTGTCGGCGATCTGTTCGCGAACGTCCTTGATCCCCGGCATGTCGCCGCCATTGAAGTCGGCGGCGCGACAATCGGGACACGGGCGCCTGTCATGGCGGCTGATGGTCTTGCCGTAGCGGTCTTGAATGCGGTCGATGAAGGTCGGCCGGATCCGTTTACCGCCATTGGCGAGCATGGCGTAGGCGGTCGTCACCTTGAGCACGGTAGTTTCCACCGCACCCAACGTCATGGAGAATTCGCGCGGCAGGTCTTGGCCGACCCCGAACGTCTCTGCGGTCTGGGCAATCGGCTCCATGCCGACGGCTTGCGCCAGACGAACGGTCATGGCGTTTCGCGATTTTTCCAATCCCCGCCTGAGCGTCATCAGGCCGAGATACTTGTTGTCGTAGTTCTGGGGCTTGTAATTACCGATCACCGCCGGGGCATCTAGGATCACGCTGGAGGGCGTATAGCCGTTGTCGAGCGCGGTCAGATAGACGAAGGGCTTGAAAGCGGAGCCGGGTTGGCGTTTGGCTTGGATGGCGCGGTTGTACTGGCTGACCCCATAGGCGTAGCCGCCGACCATGGCCAACACGCGGCCCGTATGCGGGTCGAGCACGACAATGGCGCCCTGAACGTTGGGAACCTGCCGCAACGTATATGTGTCCTTGGGATAGGGCGTCTTGCCCTTTTCGGGCTTGTCGATCGGCTCGACCGCGATCACGTCGCCAAGTTTCAGCAGATCGGAAACTTTCTTCAGCGCCGGGCCCAGTCGTTGTTCGGGCTTGCGCTCGCGCGCCCAGGTCATCTCCTGGAACGGAATTGTGCCTTTGGTGCCGTCGGCGAAACCGACGACCGCGTGTTGGCGGGTGACGACGCGCTTTTTGTCGACGACCTTGACCACGTCCTTGTCGTGCATCTCGATCACGATTGCGAGCCGCCATGTGCCGAGGCTCGCGGGATGGGGCCGCTGCTTGTAATCCTTGCCCGCCTCATAGGTCTTGAGCTTCATGGCCCAGTCGGTTGCGGGCTCCAGATTGGCAAAGGCGCCGCGCCAGCCGTGACGGCGGTCATAAGCGACCAGGCCTTTGCGCAGCACCCTGTAGGCAATCTTCTGGTAGTGCGGGTTGAGCGAGGAGCGCACGACATATCCGCCCTTGCGCAGCTTCTCCTCGCCATAGCGCTTGAGCATTACGCGCCGGACTTCTTCGACGAAGAAGCCCGCCGGCACGTCGCCGCTCGGATCCCAGGCCCGCAGGGTGATCGGCTCGGCCTTGGCCGCAATGGCTTCCTCGGCGGTGA
Source organism: Alphaproteobacteria bacterium (assembly GCA_035527975.1). Lineage (GTDB taxonomy): Bacteria > Pseudomonadota > Alphaproteobacteria > JAPULJ01 > JAPULJ01 > DATKZM01. Next base: position 40,339 of record DATKZM010000121.1, read on the forward strand.
TGTAGCCGTTGGCGGCCATGCGGTCGACCACCCAATTTCGCCGCGACTTGGCGAGCTCGGGGTTGCGATGCGGGTTGAGACGCGAGGGGGCCTTGGGCAGCGAAGCCAGCATTGCCGCCTCGGCGACGGTCAGCTCCTTCAGCGACTTGTTGAAATAGGACAGCGATGCCGCCGCCACGCCGTAGGAACGCAGCCCAAGATAGATCTCATTCAGATAGAGTTCGAAAATCTGGTTCTTGCTGAATGTGCGCTCGATCCGGAAGGCGAGGATCATCTCCTTGATCTTGCGGGTGAACGAAACCTCGCCGGACAGCAGAAAGTTCTTCGCCACCTGCTGGGTGATGGTCGATGCGCCCACCGGGCGGCGCTTGCCGCCAAGATTTCGCAAGTTGGTATAGACGGCATTGGCGATGCCCGGCAGATCGATGCCGGGATGCTCGTAGAACGTCTTGTCTTCCGCCGCCAGAAAGGCCAGGCGGACATGCTTGGGGATCGCCTCGATCGGCACAAAGACCCGCCGCTCGTCAGCGAATTCGCCGACTAAAAGCCCGTTGCCGGCATAGACGCGGCTGACCATGGCGGGCTCGTAATCGGCCAGGGCACGATAATCTGGCAGATCACGCCCATAGTACCAGATACCGGCAATCACCCCCGCCACCGCGAGAATCGCCAGCAGAAAGCCAACGCTGAACAACCTGACTGTAAATCTGAGCAGTGCTTTCACGGCTCCATTTCCCGGTTTGTTTAGCTCGGTCTTGCCGGCGCCATGTGCATTCTGGAACGTATTCTCTGGAACGGCGCCGATTGCGGCTTTGGCTACGCGCCAATTATGGCGGCGCTATGATTTCGAGAGCTTGGCTTGTAAGGCGATATACCGGTCCACGGCCCGGACAATGGCGCGCGCCAGCTTGGCATGATGGGCTGGGCTCCGCAACAACCGCTCGTCGGCGGAGTTGGAGAGATAGCCCAGTTCAATCAGCACCGACGGCACGTCGGGCGCGCGCAGGACGGCGAAGCCGGCAAAGCGGTGTTTTTTGTTGCGGACCAGATTGATCTCGCGCCGCAAATCACCGATCAGAAAGCGCGCCAGACGGATCGAACGGTTCATCGTTTCGCGCTGCGCCAGGTCGATCAGAATATTGCGCACCTCGCCGCTTTCACGGCCAAGATCAATGCCGGCGATGATGTCGGCCTTGTTCTCCTTCTGCGCCAGCGCCGCGGCCTCATCGTCGGAAGCCTTCTCCGACAATGTGTAGACCGCCGCGCCGCGAAACGATTTGATGGAGAGCGCATCGGCATGCAGCGAGATGAAGAGATCGCCTTCGGCCTTGCGCGCGATCGCGATCCGTTGGCGCAGCGGCACGAACGTATCGCCGTTGCGGGTCATCACGACTTTGTACTTGCCCGTCGCCAGCAGGCGGCGACGCACCGCGCGGGCAACCTTGAACGTGACATGCTTTTCCCGCGTGCCATGTTTGCCGCGCGTGCCAGGATCGATGCCGCCATGGCCCGGATCGAGCACGATCACCGGCTTGTGGCTTGGCGGGCGTTTTCCCCTTGGGGTTCGCCGGATCGCCCGGTCGCCGCGCTGGCGGCGAGCTGGACCGCGCACGCCGCTCAGGAAAGCCTCCTGCGAGACCGGTTTTAAGTCGAGCACGAAGCGATAGCTGCTGACCTTGCCACGCGGCGGCAACACAAACGCCCGCACGATCGTGGCAGGCTGACGCAGTTCGATGACAATGCGGTTTGCGCCAACGGTGAAGGCTCCGAAACGGTAGGTCCTGATGACCGCATTGCGCTGCCGCGGCCCCTCGCGCCGGGTCCGCCAGCTGAGCTTCGGCAGATCGATGACGACGCGGTTCGGATGGGCGATTGTGAAGGTTCGGTGGCGAACCGGCCCGCTTAAATCGACTACGAAGCGGGTTTCTTCTCCGTGCGATCCGATGCGCACACCTGTCGCGTCGACCGCATTTTCCGCGGCTCCCGCCGCGGTGGCGGCGCCGGCAAGGGCAAGAAGGAGAATAACCTCCATCCGCCACATATTGCGTCGACTGCGTTGCATTAACCCTATATATACCCAGATCGGGATGCGTTTTCAACGCACCCGTGGCCTGTATTGAGCGGCATGTGAGTGGCGGTTGCGCCGGAATAGTGATTCGCCACGAGGCGAGTAAACGTGCCCGCGCTGTCGCCGAATTAGGGCAGAAATGGAAATGTCGTTGTTGTTATGCGGCAGTCTGACTATTTTATAAGGCGTGCTGCGGCCTTGACCGGTGCGTCGTTCAGAGCACGAACCGGTCACCCGGCCTTCGAAAGCAACCTGCAGACAACCTGCTGGCTGCTTCGTTGCCCCGGGATCGGGGCCGCAGTGAGGTGAAATGGTTTCGAGGCCGTTCGCGTGATCGTGGGAATGCGGTCACCCAGCTCCCCGCCCCGGCGACACTCTCCGGGCCGGGTAGGAATGAGCGGGGAACGGCTGGAACATAGACGCACGGTGGCGCCACCCGCGACGATGTCGCGGCCAGTGGCGCACCGGCTGTGGAGATATTTATGGTAAAGAGGATGCTCATTGACGCGACGCATCCGGAAGAGACCCGGGTCGTCGTCATCAGCGGAAACCGACTAGAAGAATTCGATTACGAAACAGAAACAAGAAAGCAGCTCAAAGGAAATATTTATCTTGCCAAGGTGACACGCGTAGAACCGTCGCTGCAGGCGGCGTTTATCGATTACGGCGGCAATCGCCACGGCTTCCTGGCCTTCAACGAAATTCATCCCGACTATTACCGCTTGCCGATCGCCGATCGCGAGGCGCTGCTGGCAGCCGACGCCGCCGAGGCCGGTGACGAAAACGGCAACGGCGAGGCGTCCGGCGACGAGCTGGAGACGGTCGGAGGCGACGAAGTCGAGGATATGCGTCGCCGCCATCGCGCGGCCTTGCGCAAGTACAAGATCCAGGAAGTCATCTCACGCCGCCAGATTGTGCTGGTTCAGGTAACCAAGGAGGAGCGCGGCAACAAAGGCGCGGCGCTCACCACGTTCGTCTCGCTGGCAGGCCGCTATTGCGTGCTCATGCCCAACACGCCGCGGGGCGGCGGCATTTCGCGCAAGATCACCAATCCAAAGGATCGCCGGCGCCTGAAATCGGTGCTGGAGGAGCTAAAGCTGCCCGACGGGCTTGCCGTCATCCTGCGCACCGCCGGAATGGAGCGCACCAAGCTCGAGATCAAGCGCGACTACGACTATCTGGTCAAACGCTGGGACGAGATCCGCGAATTGACCATGAAATCAACGGCACCGGCGCTGATCCACGAGGAGGCCAACCTGATCCGGCGCTCGATCCGCGACATCTATTCGCGCGAGATCGACGAGGTGCTGGTCGAAGGCGAGGAAGGCTATCGCACGGCCAAGGACTTCATGAAGTTACTCATGTCGAGCCACGCCAAGCGGGTACAGCCCTTCAAGGACCCGACCATGCCGATCTTTCATCGGTATCAGGTCGAAGGCCAGATCGACAGCATTCACGATCCGGTCGTCCAGCTGCGCTCGGGTGGCTATATCGTCATCAACCCCACCGAGGCGCTGGTCGCGATCGACGTCAACTCCGGCCGCGCCACGCGCGAGCGCAATATCGAAGAAACCGCGCTGCGCACCAATCTGGAGGCGGCCGAGGAAGTGGCGCGCCAATTGCGGCTGCGCGACCTGGCCGGGCTCATCGTGATCGATTTCATCGACATGGAGGAGAACCGCAACCAGTCGAAGGTCGAGAAGTGCCTGAAGGATTCGATGAAGGGCGAGCGGGCGCGGGTTCAGCTGGGCCGCATCAGCCCGTTCGGGCTGCTGGAGATGTCACGCCAGCGCCTGCGGCCGAGCCTCGTCGAGGCGACGATGGAGCATTGCGAACACTGCGGCGGCACGGGCCACGTGCGCTCGACCGAATCCACGGCACTTCATGTGTTGCGCTCGATCGAGGAAGAGGGCATCCGCCAGCGCAGCACGCAGGTGACCGTGCATGTGCCGACGGCAGTGGCGCTTTACATATTGAACCAGAAGCGCAATGCGCTGGGCCTGATCGAGCAGCGCTACGGCTTCAGTGTCACGGTGGCCGGCGATGATGCGCTGATCCCGCCGGAGATGCGGATAGACCGCGTCGGCGGCCGGGCCGGCGAAGGTGTGGACGAACCGGTCGAGATCATCGCGGGCGATGAGGACGGAGACGGCAAGGCACGCCGCAAACGTGGCCGTCGCGGCCGCGGCAAGGGCGATCGCGAGGATGGCCGCGATGAGGCCGAGACGCCGCTCGCGGCCGATACCGACGATGACGACGCCGTAACGGAGAGCGAGGACGGAGCGGAAGCCGGCGACGAGAGCGAAGATGACCGGCCCAAAAAGACGCGCAGGCGCGGACGGCGCGGCGGTCGCCGGCGCTCACGCGGACGGACCCGCGAGGACGGTGCGACCGGCGACGACATTGCCGCGAGCGAAGCGCTGACCGGCGCGGCTGCGGACGACGACACTCCGGGCGCTGACACCGTGGCCCCTGACACTCCGGCCGCTGAAACCGTGGCCACCGGCACACTGGCCGCCGAGTCCGTGGCCGCCGAGTCCGTGGCCGCCGAATCGGCGGCCGTCGAAGCGAGCGACGATCGGGTGGCGGAGGAAAAGCCGGCCAAACGACCGCGCCGCAGGCGCGCCGGTCCGCCAAAAGCCATTGCCACGGCGGCCGAACCCATCGCCCCTGAAACGCAAACCGTTGGTGACAATGGCCAAGGCGGCGCGGCCCAGGCGGCCGAGAGCGACGATCTGGCTGCCAAGAAACCAAAGCCCCGCCGGCGTGCTCGGCGCAAGCCCAAGTCGGATAACGGTGCGGACAAAGCTGAAATCGAACCCGCTGATCGGGGCGAGGACGCCGTGGTCGCTGCGGGCGAGGCGCCGCCGCCGGCCGCCAAGCCGGCGGACGACCCGCCGCCGGGCGGCGCCGACGCACCGGATGCCGGTCGCGGCAAGAGCTGGTTCTCGCGCATTATCGAATAGACGCCGAGATCGAATAGACGCCGAGGCCGATCAGAACGCCGCATTGCGCACCGGGTCATTCAACGCCCGGTAGGCGTTTCATGCGTCCCGTTTGCCGGGTCACATCTGTCTTGGATGAACGCCTTGTTTGTCTCGAGCGTCCCGGCCGTCTCAGTTGCGATCGATCATCCCAGCCACGCCGCAAGCCGGTCGGCCGCCTCGTCCATATCCTCGGTCGCGCCGGCGAACGAAAAGCGCATGAAGGCGCGTCCGCGCGCCGGATCGAAATCGAGCCCCGGGGTCGCCGCGACGCCGGTCTCGGCAAGCATACGGCGGCAGAACTCTTGCGAATCGTTGGTCAGTTTGGCGACGTCGGCATAGATGTAAAAGGCGCCTTGGGCCGGCGCCAGATGATCGAAGCCCGCCGCCGGCAGCTTTTTCAGCAAGAGATCGCGGTTCGCCGAATAGCGCGCCACATTGGCCTGGAGTTCGTCATGGCAATCGAAGGCCGCCACCGCCGCGACCTGGCTGAGCGAGGGCGGCGAGATATAGAGGTTCTGCGCCAGGCATTCGATGGCGCGCGCCAGTTCGGCCGGGACCACCATCCAGCCGAGCCGCCAGCCGGTCATTGAGAAGTATTTGGAAAAGCTGTTGATGACGACGGCCTCGCGCGTGAATTCGAGCGCGCTGGTGCCGCGCTCGCCATAGCAGATGCCGTGATAGATCTCGTCGGAGATCAACCGGATACCGCGCGCGTGGCAATATCTGGCAAGCGCCTTCAGCTCATCCGCACTCAACATAGTGCCGGTGGGGTTCGATGGGCTGGCGACGATGAGCCCGTCGAGCCTGCCCCCCTGGCTTTCGGCCGCCTCCAATTGCGCGACGGTGGGCTGGAAGCGGCTTTCTTCGGTCGTCGCAAGGCCGACCGGCTCGATGCCGAGCGCTGCGAGGATGTTCCGGTAACACGGATAGCCGGGCTCGGCGATCGCCACCCGGTCGCCCGGATCGAATGCCGCAAGGAACGAGACGACGAAGGCGCCGGAACTGCCGGTGGTGACGAAGACCTGCTGCGGTGCCACCTCGACCCCGTACCAATCGCGGTAGTGCCCGGCGATTGCCGCGCGCAGGGGCGCAATGCCGAACGTGTCGGTATAGCCGAGCGTGCCGGCATCGAGCGCCGTCTTCGCCGCCGCGATGACGCCGCGCGGCGCCGGAGTGGAGGGCTGGCCAACCTCCAGATGCAGCACGTCGCCCTTCGCCGCCTGGCGCTCAAACGCCGCGCGCATCACATCCATGACGATGAAGGGCGGGATATTGCCCCGCCGGGCAACCTTGAGCGTCACCGGACCGTCCAGGCGGGCGCAGGCCATACCTGCCCAACAAACGCCGTGTTTGCCGGCCTATAACGCCCTATATTCAGGGATACACATAACAAGCGCCTATCCCGCTCAAGAATTCGGCAGCGCTTTTCCAGGCCCCCGGTCATGCACCAACCTATGCAATTATTGCTCCGCCGGTTGCTTTCCGTCACCCTTGTCGTCCTCCTGGTGGTCTCCGGGCTTGCCTCTTCGACCAGCGCCCAGAGACGGCGCGAAAAGCCGCTGCGTTTGATCCGCGACGCCGAGATCGAGCGGACCATCCGGGCCTATGCCGCCCCTGTGTTCGGCGCCGCCGGCATGTCGGCGGATGAGGTGAAGGTTTACCTGATCAACGACAACCGCCTCAACGCCTTTGTCGCCGGCGGTCAGAACATCTTCCTCAACACCGGCCTGTTGGTGCGCGCCGCAGATGCCGGCCAGGTCATCGGTGTGGTCGCCCACGAAGCCGGGCACATCGCCGGCGGCCATCTGGTGCGCCTTCGCCAAGCCGTGCGCGAGGCCCAGATCAAGCAGGTCATCGCCTTCATCCTTGGCGCCGGAGCGGCGATCGCGGCCCAGGATGGACGTGCGGGCGCCGCCACCGTCTCGCTGGGCGCCAAGATCGCGGAAGGCACGTTTTTGAAGTACACCCGCGCCCATGAGCGCGCCGCCGACCAGTTCGCCGTGACGGCGATGGACCGGGCGGGCATCTCAGCGCGGGGGCTCATGGCGTTCATGCAAGTCATCGAGGACCAGGAGCTGCTGATCTCTGCGCGCCAGGACCCGTATGTGCGCACCCATCCCGTCACCAGCGAGCGTATCGCTTTCCTGCGCGCCCACATCGCGCGCTCGCCCGTGAGCGACCGCCCGCTGCCGGCGCGTTTCACGGAGATGCATCAACGCCTGCGGGCCAAGCTGGTGGGCTTTATCAATCCCATTGCCGAGGTCTTCCGGATTTACAAGCCCTCGGATAACGCCCTGGCCTCACGCTACGCCAGGGCGGTCGCCCGCCACCGCAACGCCGAGACCGCGAAAGCGTTGGCGCTGATCGACGGATTGATCAAGGAGCGCCCGCGCGACGCCTTCTTTCATGAACTCAAAGGCCAGATCAATTTCGAGAGCGGGCGCATCCCCGAAGCCGTCGTGGCCTACCGCAAGGCCGTTGAGCTCGCCCCAGCCGAGGCACTCATCCGCGTCGGTCTCGGCCAGGCGCTGCTTGCGGTGGGAACCGAACGCGAGATCAAGCAGGGGCTTGTGCATTTGCGGGCCGCAGTGCGGCGCGAAGACGCCTATCCGCTGGCCTGGCGCCTCTTGGGAATTGCCTATGGCAAGCTTGGACGCATCGGCGAGGCGTCCTGGGCGCTGGCCGAATATGGGCTCCTGATCGGTGACCGCAAGCAGGTCTGGGGCAATATCGGCCGGGCGGAAAAGCTGCTCAAACGCGGCACGCCGGCCTGGTTCCGCATTCAGGACATCAAGCGGGAAATGGGCCGAACAGAGGGCAAGCGGCGCCGGCGTTAGGGCCCGTTTGCAAACGGATCGTTAGGCATCTCCCACGAAGATGTGAGCGTTTGGTGCCTTGCGCCCGGTTCGTCTTCGTCCCACTATAAACGCTATCTGGATAAGTGCGATCCGGGTCGGCGCCGCGGCACGGCATCCCAGCGTGCCGCCGTCAGGCGCCATAAGGGCTAATTTTTGAAGGATCGTTCGATGCGCTTTCGCATGCTAGCCGCGGCCGCCTTCGGGGCGCTTTATATCGCCGGGGCCTCGCTCGCCGGCCCAGCCCTTGCCGAAACAGCGAAAAAGCCGCTGACCTCGGCGCAGGAAGAGGCGGTCAAGTCGCTCGTCAAGAAATACCTCATCGAGCATCCGGAGATCATCGTCGAGGCAATGGAGCGGCTGCGCGCGGAGCGTCAGAGGAAGGAAAAAGAGCAGGTCAAAGCGGCATTGGTCGCAATGCGAAGACAAATCTACCAAGACGCGGCAAGTCCCATCGCCGGCAACAAGACCGGCGACGTCGTCATCGTGGAGTTCTTCGACTACCAGTGCGGCTATTGCAAAAGCGTTGTCGACCGGCTGATGAAGACCGTCAAGGCTGACGGCAAGATCAAGATCGTCTTCAAGGAATTTCCCATTCTGGGGCCACAATCGGTGTTCGCCGCGCGCGCAGCGCTGGCCGCCGGGAAGCAGGGCAAGTATTTCGAGTTCCACAACGCCATGATGAAGCTGCGTGGCCAGGTGACGCAGGTGAGTGTGTTCGCGGTTGCAAAATCGGTGGGTATCGATACCAAGCAGCTGGCCAAGGATATGCGCGATCCGGCAATCGACAAAGCGATCCGGGCCAATTTCGCGCTGGCAAAAACCCTGCGCATCAACGGTACGCCGGCCTTTATTATTGGCGACCAACTGGTACCCGGCGCGGTCAACCAGCAGATGCTGGAAGGCTATATCGAGCAGGCCCGCAAGAAGAGCGGATAGGACGCGGCGGGCCGCCCCCTGCCCCGGCATTCTCCCACCGACGACATCACCTTCCGGTCATAGGGGGCCGCCAAGCCTGATGGGCGCGGGCTTGGCTGCCCGATTCTGACCCGATCCTTCCATACCCGGGTCCTCAAAGCCGCATCAGCGCTGTCCGGTTAGTGTGTTTTTAACCTAATCCCGCCAGTTTAGATCGGTTCCGGCGCGACCATCCAGGGTTCGCGGCCGCGATCGCCTGGGAGCTCTGTCGTATGCTTGTTATCGCCGGCGCCGTCATCGTTCTGGTCAGCGTGCTCGGCGGGTATGTCGCGCTGGGCGGCCATATCGCCGTCCTGATCCAGCCATTCGAGGTGGTGATCATCTGCGGCGCCGCGGCCGGCGCGTTCATCATCACCAACCCCAAGGACGTGCTGAGAAAGTCGCTCTCGGCGGTCATGTCGACGCTGAAGGGCTCAAAATACGACAAGCAGGCCTATCTAGAGCTGCTCGGCCTGCAATACACGCTCTTCAAGCTCGGTCGTAGCAAGGGGCCGCTGGCCCTCGAGCAGCACCTGGAGAACCCCGACGAAAGTACCGTGTTCCAAGCCTTTCCACGCATCGCGGCCGACCATCACGCGATGACCTTCATCACCGACTATTTGCGCCTGCTGACGCTCGGCACGGACAACCCGCACGAGCTGGAATCGCTGATCGACGAGGAAATCGAGACCCACCATCACGAGCAGAGCAAGATCTCCGGCGCCATCCAGGAGGTCGCCGATGCGCTGCCCGCGCTGGGCATCGTCGCCGCCGTGCTGGGCGTTATCAAAACCATGGGCTCGATCACCGAGCCGCCGGAAGTGCTCGGCAAGCTGATCGCCGGCGCCCTGGTGGGCACCTTCCTCGGCGTGCTGCTGGCATACGGCTTCGTCGGCCCGTTGGCCGGCGCGCTGAAGGCGATGTACGATTCGGAGACCAAGTACTACATGTGCATCAAGGCCGGCCTGGTCGCCTATCTCCAGGGTTACGCCCCGGCGGTCTGCGTGGAGTTCGCCCGCAAGGCCCTCTACAGCTCGGTGCGGCCGACCTTCTATGAGGTCGAAGAGGCGACCGAAGCCGCGCCGAAGGTCACCTAGCGGGGCGCCATGGCCGCAGATGGCGGCGCAGCCGCAAACAAAACAAAAGGCCAGGCCGGCCAGCCTGTCCCCATCATCATCATCAAGAAGGTCAAGAAGGTCGCCCATGCCGCGCATCACGGCGGCGCCTGGAAGGTCGCCTATGCCGACTTCGTGACCGCGATGATGGCGTTCTTTTTGCTGCTGTGGCTGCTGAACGCGACCACCGAGGAGCAGAAGACCGGCATCTCCAACTACTTCGCGCCGGAAGCGGTGTCGTACTCGCAATCGGGCGCCGGCGGTCTGCTCGGCGGCCGCACGCCGACCAAGAAGGGCGCCAACAAGAGCCCGTCAAGTCCGACCGGCATCGTCGTGCCCCTGCCCCGGGAAAAGAAGAAGTTCGACGAGGACGGCGAAGGCAAGTCGCCCCATACGGGCAAGGGCGAAGGCAAGACGCCGCAATCGGCCAAGGGCGACGGCCCGGCCAAGCAGGAAGACAAGGCCTTGCGGAAAGCCGCCGATGAGCTGCGCCAGGCGATCGAAAAATCGCCCGAGCTCAAGGGGCTGACCAAGAACCTGTTGATCGAGACCACGCCGAAGGGTCTGCGGATCCAGCTCGTCGACCGCAACAATATCGCCCTCTTCCCGCTCGGCAGCGCGAATATGCTGCCGCATACCAGGAAGCTCCTGAAAAAGATCGGCGAGCTGGCAGCCAAGATGGACAACAAGATCGCCATCGCCGGCCATACCGACGCCGCGCCCTATGCCGACGGCTCGGGATATTCCAACTGGGAGCTGTCGGCGGACCGGGCTAATTCGACGCGGCGCATGCTGCAGAGCTTCGGCGTCGTCGGGGACCGCGTCGTCGAGGTCATCGGCAAGGCCGAACGCGAGCCGCTGATCAAGGAAAACCCGCGCGATCCGCGTAACCGGCGTATCAGCATTACCTTGATCCGCAAGCACAAGCTGCGCAGCGCCGCCGTCGCGGTGCCCGCAGGCAAGACCGCCCGGCCCCCCGCCAAGTCGGGCGGCGCCGTCAAGAAATAGCGCCCGGCATCCGCCGAACCCATTCCCGTTGGATCTCCCCGATACCTGTTCCATCAAATCGGCCGGTCGCGTTTTGCGCCCTGTGCCGCGCGCGCGGCGTTGAACGGACCACCGCCAGCCCCAACCTCTATGGCCATGATGCGGCAACGACAGCCACGGCGGCGCCCCGGCTCAACGCTCCCCGCGCTGCGCCTCGGCGACGGTGAAGGCGAGGCGGGGCAGAACCGGCGCGCCCATGACGAGAGCGCCAATCGGGATGCCGGGCCCGACCGGAGCGCCCACGGCGCCGGCATGGATGCCGCAAACGGCGGCGCGTTTTCGGATCCCGCCTTCGTCAGCGACATCGTCTTCAAGCGCATCCTCGCCCATATCGTCGACACCGCGATCCTGCTGGCGATCATGGCGCCGCTCGGGTTTTTCATGATCGTGACGGCGGTCGCGACTTTCGGCCTGCTGATCCTGCCCTTCGCGCTGGCCTTCCTGGCCTTGCGCTTCCTCTACTATGTCGGCTTCACCGCAAGCGCCAGGAGCGCCACGCCGGGCATGCGCATGCTCGGCATCGAGCTGCGCACCATCGCCGGTGGACGGCCCGATCTCCTGCAGGCTTTCCTGCGCCTTGCGGTCTACTACGTACTGGCCGGGCTGCTGACGCCGCTGATATTGCTGGCGGCGCTGTTCAACGTGCAGCGGCGGGCGTTGCACGACCTGGTCTCGGAAACCGTGGTCGTGAACCGCCTCGCCAGGCTCGCCTTCTGAGGCGACAACCGCCTAAGGCCGCCTAAGTCCGCCTGATGGAGTGGCCGGCGCCGTCTGCCCCAATTTCGCGCAATAGAGCAATTTTCGGTGGGCATCGGGCGATAATGGCGATGCTGCTGACGCCGCCAGGCATCACTGATTAACCATTCTCGGCAGGCCATCTTGCGCCGGGCCGCCGGCTCGGACTATGATTCGCCTGCACGTAATGGTGAACGAAAGGCCGGGCCAAGGCTCCGCGACAAGCCACACCGCATGACTTCACAAACCCTCAAGCTCCCGCGCCATTTCTACCGGATGCCGCCTCGGCCGTGCCCTTACCTGCCGGGCCGGACCGAGCAGAACGTGTTCACCGAACTCGCCGGGGTCGACGGGGTGGCGCTCTACGACATCCTCACCCATGCGGGGTTCCGGCGCAGCCACAACATCGCCTATCGGCCGACCTGTCCCGGTTGCAACGCCTGCGTGTCGGTGCGCGTCGTGGCCAGCGCCTTCAAGGCATCGCGGTCGCAGCGCCGGGTGCTGGCGGCGAATGACGATCTGCGCTGTACCGAACGGGCCGCCGAGGCAAGCGAGGAACATTACGATCTGTTCGCCCAGTATGTCGCCTCGCGCCACAATGACGGCGAGATGGCGGCAATGGGGTTTGCCGATTACGCGGCGATGGTTGAGGAAAGCCCGCTCTCGACCTATGTCGCCGAATACCGCGACCCGAACGGCCTGCTGCTGGCATCGTGCCTCGTGGACCGGCTGTCGGACGGACTGTCGGCGGTCTACAGCTACTTCGATACCGAGGCAAACGGGCGCAGCCTTGGAACCTATATGGTGCTGCGCCTGATCGATCGCTGCCGTGAGCTTGGCCTGCCCTACCTTTATCTCGGCTACTGGATCGCCGGCGGCAAGAAGATGTCCTACAAGACCCGCTTCCGTCCGCTGGAGGCGCTCGGCGGCGAGGGCTGGGCGCCGATTGCGGCCGAGCATGTGCATGTCCGCGCGGACTGACCGCCACCGGATGCGCAATGCCGCGGCTAATTGAGCCAAAGCAAGGCCAACGTCCCGATTCGATAATCCAGCTTTGACCGATCGGGCCGAGCCCGCCGGGGCAGATCTTCAACGCGCATGCTTTCACGTGCAATGATTGCGCATTTGTTGCCCTTTCGATTCCGGAGAGTATGATGGCGCCGTGAAACGGCCTTGCCCGGTTCTGGGCAGGGAGGGAGGATATCGTCATGTGCACCCTGGCCGCCCGAACCGAAAATCGGCGGGCCAACATCACCCAAGCGATGCAGGGACCGTGCGGCAATGACCGCAGCGCCGCTTGAGCGTTCACCCGTCTGGTGCCGCCGGACTGTGAAGATCGCTCACGCGCTGTCTTGCCAAGGACGTCGGCTTCATGACAATGAAAGCGGTGGAAACGGGTTGTTCGGTACCGGCGCGTTATCCGATGCGCCGGCCTATGGCATCCGCCTGCGACGCAAACGTCCGCATGGCGTCCTACGATACGCGCAATAGAGGGAGAACATCATGAACCGGCGCGATTTCATTTCAGGTGGCGTCGTTGGCCTCGTGGTCGGCGCCGCGGCCGGTTGGTTCGGCCGCGCAAGCCGCGACAAGAAAATGGCCGGACCGGCCAAGAAGGCCGAAGGCGCCATGACGAAGGCGCCCGCGGTCGTGACCAAACCGATCAAGCAACTCCGCATGGTGACGTCGTGGCCGAAGAATTTCCCCGGCCTTGGAACCGCGGCGAACCGTCTGGCAGACCGTATCAACAAGGCCTCCGACGGCCGCTATCAGATCAAGGTCTTCGGCGGCGGCGAGTTGGTCCATCCGCTGAAATGCAACGACGCTGTCCAGCAGGGCAACGCCGATATGTACCACTCGGCCGACTATTATTATCAGGGCAAGCACAAGGCCTATAACTTCTTCACCGCCGTGCCCGGCGGCTTCACCGCGACCGAAATCGACGCCTGGATCTTCCACGGCGGCGGTCAGGCGTTGTGGGACGAGGTCGGCGCCCAATTCGGCGTCAAGCACCTACCCGGCTCGAACACCGGCATGCAGATGGGCGGCTGGTTCAAGAAGCCGATCACCTCGATCGACGACTTCAAGGGCCTGAAGATGCGCATCCCCGGCCTGGGCGGCGCCGTGATCAAGCAGCTCGGCGGCACCTCGGTGACGCTGGCCGGCTCGGAGATCCTGCCCAACCTGCAATCGGGCAATATCGACGCGACCGAATGGGTCGGGCCCTGGAACGACCTTGCCTTCGGTTTCTACAAGGTGGTCAAGAACGCCATGTACCCGGGCATCCATGAGCCAGGCTCAATGCTGTCCTGCGGCATCTCCAAGAAGTTCTGGGACGGCCTGCCGCCGGCCGACCAGGCGCTGTTCACGTCCTGCTGCCTTGCTGAGAACGATTACGGCTATGCCGAATTCGTGGCCAACAACACGGCCGCGCTGGAGACGCTGGTGAGCAAGCACGGCGTCAAATACATCCCGTTCCCGGAGGATGTCTTCAAGGCGATGGCCGTGGCCGCGCGCGATGTCGTCGCCGATGTGGCCAAGTCCGATCCGCTAACCAAGAAGGTCTACGAGAGCTACATCAAGTTCCGCAAGAACGCCTCCACGTGGTCGCGTTATTCGGACGCCATCTACTACAACTACCGTGACCTGGTAAAATACTAGGCTGGTGACATCGCGCGGGAGGACCTTGGTTCACCCCGCGCATGAGAGACGATCGACCCGCGCTGGAGCACCGGCGCGGGTCACCTTTTCGTGTCCATCGCAATGGCTTGCGTGAGGCCGCCGGGGCTTTGCCGGCAGGCCCAATCCCGCTATACACCTATGTGTTGGTCGAACCGGCAATCTGAAACAAGCTGGGCGGCTTTTTGGGAGGCGCGCGCTTGGACGATCTGACCAAGCTCTACAAGATCATTGATGCGATCAACCGGAAGATCGGGCTGACCGTGGCCTGGCTGGCGCTGGGCATGGTGCTGGTGCAGTTCACCGTGGTTATCAGCCGCTACGTCTTCTCGGTGGGCTCGATCCCGGCGCAGGAGACGATCTGGTACATGCACGGCGCGCTCTTCATGGTCGGCGCGGGCTACACGCTGCTGCGCGACGGCCATGTGCGGGTCGATGTCTTCTATCGCGCGAGCAGCGCCCGGCGAAAGGCGATGACCGACCTGCTCGGCGTGATTTTCTTCCTGCTGCCGGTTTGCGTGCTGATTATCTGGATGTCCTGGAGCTATGTGATCAATGCCTGGACGGTGCTGGAGGGCTCGACCGAGACCAACGGCATCCCCACGATCTTCGCGCTCAAGACAGTGGTGCCACTGGCGACGCTGCTGCTGGCGCTCCAGGGCGTGGCGATGGGGGCGCGTTGCCTGATCGTGCTCGGCGGCGGCGAGGTGCCGGCGGCCGAAAATCCCGATGAGAGCGCCGCGGTGCGGGCGACCCCGCGGTCGAGCCGCAACATGGTGATCAGCCTCGGCGTGTTTCTGATCGCCATCGAACTGCTCACCTTCCTGATCGGCCTCGCGCATACCGGAATTTTGGTGGCGATCGTCCGGCCGCTGGCGCTCGCAGCGGTGCTCGCTCTGGCCTATCTCGGGGCAAACTGGGGGCGGGTTGCGGCCGTCGTCGGCCTTTTCATCGCGGCGGGACTCAGTGTCCATTACGGCGCCCTGGCCAGCGGCGATTCAGGGGCCATCCTGACCCTTCTCGCCTACGGCAACCTTGTGAGTGCACTGGTGCTCGCGGTCATGCCCTGGGCGGCGGATGGCACTCGCGCCTCCGAGCATTCGCCCGCCACCAGCCCGGGCTTTGCGGTCGTCTGGGGCGTCGTGCTGTACGTGATGGCAACCGAAGCGGTGTGGTTCGTCGACACGCTGCTGGGCACCATCGGCACGCTCAGCTTTGCCGATCTGCCCCGCTGGGCGGTTCCGGCCGTGATACGGATCGTGCTGGTTACGGCGCTCATTCTGCTGCCCTTCTACCGCGGCAGCGCGGTGGCCCGGGGCGCGCTGGTCGGCTATCTGGTCCTGTCGGTGCTGTGGGCCGCCGGCCAATTGCTGCTGGGCCGCACCGAGGACTTCATCACACTGGTCGGAACCCAAAGCGCGATCGGCGTTGTCGTGGTCGCGGCGCTGCACGCAGCGAT
Source organism: Alphaproteobacteria bacterium (assembly GCA_035527975.1). Classification (GTDB taxonomy): domain Bacteria; phylum Pseudomonadota; class Alphaproteobacteria; order JAPULJ01; family JAPULJ01; genus DATKZM01. Next base: position 56,241 of record DATKZM010000121.1, read on the forward strand.
GGCCTGGTTCGTGGCGACGTCCAGGGCGATCGGAACGTTCCAAACCGCCCAGCGCGGCGGCGAGGCCGAAATAGCGCCCACAGCCGAGGCAACCGGCTGATGGAAGGCTTCGTCTTTGAGATCCGGCACGCGGTCTGCATCGCCATGTTTCTGGCGGTTTGCGGCGGCTTGCTGACGGGCTTTCCGGTCGCCTTCACGCTGGCCGGCACGGCGCTCCTCTTCTCCATCGCCTCCGCGCTTTTCGGCTTGCTCGACTTCAGTCTGATCGGCGCCTATCCCCAGCGCATCTTCGCGGTGATGGTGAACGAGGTGCTGATCGCGGTTCCCTTGTTCGTCTTCATGGGCGTCGTGCTCGAACGCGCCAAGATCGCCGAGGAGCTGCTCGATAATATGGGCCGGCTTTTCGGCCCGATGCGCGGCGGTCTCACGGTCTCGGTCAGCGTGGTGGGCGCGCTGCTCGCGGCCTCTACCGGCATCGTCGGCGCGACCGTGATCACAATGGGGCTGCTGTCGCTGCCGACGATGCTGCGGCGCGGCTATGACCCGGCGCTGGCCTGCGGGTCGATCTGCGCCGCCGGCACGCTGGGCCAGATCATCCCGCCCTCGATCATCCTGGTCCTGCTGGGCGACCAGCTCGCCGTCGCCTACCAGAACGCCCAGTTCAAGATGGGCATCTTCTCGCCCGATACGGTCTCGGTGCCCGATCTCTTCGCGGGCGGCGTGTTCCCGGGCCTGGTGCTGGTCAGCCTCTACATCGTCTATCAGATCGTGATCGGCTGGCTTTATCCCAAGACCTCGCCATCGATCCCCGACGACAGCGGCGGTGCACCGCGCCCGGAGACGGCAGGTTTCCTGCGCTACGGCGTGATCTCGTTGATCGTGGCCTGCGTGGCGGCGGCGGCGTTTGACCTGCTGGCGGTCTGGCAGAACCTCGCCATCCTGCTGGGCGGCACGCTGCTCATCTGGGGACTTGCCCTCAACCCCGCGCGCTGGTGGCCGGCCGCGACCGGCGTCGTTTTTCTGGCCGCGGGCACGCTCTTCGTCAACGACATCCTGGGCGCGCTGTTCCCCGGCAAGACGCTGTCGCTGACCTCGCCGCAGGTCTTTATGACCTCGCTGATTGCGCTCGGAGGCGTGCTTTACGGCATCCTCTCCAATCCGCTGAGGGATCCGTTCTGGCACCGCATGATGCATGCGCTGTTCGCGCCGATCATGCTGATCATTGCCGTGCTCGGCTCGATCCTGGGCGGCCTTGCCTCCCCCACCGAGGCCGCGGCGGTGGGCTGCCTGGGCGCGATCTGGATGGCCGGATACCGGCTCGACGAGGAAAACGGCCGCTGGATCCTGCGCGCCGGGCTGGCCTTCATCCTGCTCCTGTTTATCACCTCGTTCTTCGACCTCCGGGTCGGCCGCACCAACGTGGCGGGATACGAGGTGGCCGTGTCGGTGGTGGCGCTGGCGCTCTTCGTGGTGGTGATCTACGGCACGCTTGTGGCGCTGGCGCGGGTCTTCAAGGTGCGGATCATCCACTCGGTCGTGCGATCGACCATGGAGATATCCGTCCTCGTCTTTGTCATTCTGATCGGCGCCTCGCTGTTCTCGCTCGCCTTCCGGGGGCTCGGCGGCGAGGCCATGATCGAGCACGTCCTGACAACACTGCCCGGCGGCGCCGTGGGGGCGCTGATCGTGGTGATGGCGGTGATGTTCGTGATGGGGTTCTTCCTCGATTTCCTGGAGATCATGTTCATCGTCGTGCCGATCGTGGCCCCGGTGCTGCTGCAGATGAAAATGCCCGACGGCCAGCTCATGGACCCGATCTGGCTCGGCCTGATGATCGCGGTCAACCTGCAGACCTCGTTCCTCACCCCGCCCTTCGGTTTCGCGCTTTTTTATCTGCGCGGCGTGGCGCCGGACAGCGTGACGACGTTGCAGATCTACAAGGGTATTATCCCCTTCGTGATTATGCAGCTCTGCATCCTGGTCGTACTGTGGTTCTCGCCCGGCATCGTCACCTGGTTCCCGCATACACTGTACGGGCGGTAGGCAAGGCTTCGTGCGTACGTGTACGCATACGTACGCCACAGCAGCGCCACCTCACCTCGGCCAGAGAGCCCGAATCCATCGTGCAGCGTGAGCGAGCATTATCGTCGATTTGGTAGCCAGCGTAATCCAGGAGGAATGCTAGGCAGGCGCACCACTAGTCAAGCAATGGTTCTCCGCTCCACTATGCAGCACAATCTATGGGGGATTAACTATGAAAAAATAGGCCGCATTGATGGTAGTTTCAGCGCTTGTCGCTTGCACGAACACCGAGGAGATACGGCGGCCCGACGGCGTTACCGAGTACTTGATCGCCTGCGGAGCCGCCACCGGCTGGAATATCTGCTACCGACGTGCCAACGAGTTATGCCCCACGGGCTACCAGACATTGATGGAACGCGCTGGGTTCAATCGTAAGGAAATGCGCATCAGCTGTCCCGCAGCCGGACGCCGCAAAGAATGACACCGGTAATGGTCGCCGCGAAGGATCCTGCCCCCAAAGTTGTTAAGTTGCTCCATCGTATGGATCCCGGATCGTAAGCATCGCATTCCGAAAGCCTCCGGCCTTCGGGCTCCGCTAACGTCCGGGATGACAATGGAGGGAGGCCGAAGGCCCCCTCACCCGTCGAAGCGGTTGTTCCTGGGTGAGCCCTGGGGCGGCAGGCGGCCGGCCTGGGCGCGGCTGCCGAGCCAGTTCTTGAGCTCGGCCTTGGTAAGTGTACGCGTACGGCTGCCGGCGTGCCAGGCCAGACCCTCGGCCAGGGTAAAGACCTTCACGTCCGACAGCCCGCCGTCCTTGTAGCGCTGCAGCCGGTTGCCGCGGCCGCGGGTCATTTCCGGCACCTGGTCGAGCGGGAAGATCAGCAGCTTGCGGTTCTCGCCGATCACCGCGACATGGGTTCCCTCCACCACCGTACAGGCCTGGGCCTCGGCGTCGCCGGCAAGATTGAGGATCTGCTTGCCGTTGCGGGTCTGGGCGACGACTTCGTCCTCGGGCACGACCAAGCCGCGGCCGTCCGACGATGCCACGATCAGCTTGCGGCCGGGCCGGTGAACCATGAGGGCGACGATCTCCTCGGCGTTGCCGATATTGACCATGAGGCGGAGCGGCTCGCCGTGGCCGCGTCCGCCGGGCAGCTTGTCGGCCGGCAAGGTGTAGAAGCGGCCGTTCGAGGCGAAGGCGATCAGCCGGTCGCTGGTCTGGGCGTGGAAGCGGAATTTCTCGGTATCGCCGTCCTTGTATTTGACCTCCGCATCGGGCTCCAGGTGGCCGGTGCGCGCGCGGATCCAACCCTTGGCCGAACAGAGCACCGTGACCGGCTCCACGTCCATGACGGTCTCGATGGGAATGATTTCCGCAGACGGCGCATCGCCCATCGTCGTGCGGCGGCGGCCGAGCGCATCGTCGCCGCCGAAGCGCTTGCCGGTCTCGCGGATCTGATCGCTGATCACGGTCCAGCGCCGTTTGTCGTCCTTCAGGAGGAGCTTCAGGTCCTTTTCCTCGGCCTCCAGCGTCGCCAGCTCCTCGCGGATCTCGATCTCCTCGAGCTTGCGCAGGGCCCGCAGGCGCATGTTGAGGATCGCTTCCGCCTGAACGTCGGAGAGCTTCCACTTCTTCATCATCAACTTTTTGGGCTCATCCTCCTCGCGGATGATGCGGATCACCTCGTCGAGGTTGAGATAGGCGATGATGTAGCCGCGCAGAATCTCAAGCCGGTGGGCGATTTTATCCAGACGATGTTCGGTGCGGCGCACCAGCACCGTGTGGCGGTGGTCGAGGAACGACTGCAGAACCTCGCGCAGGTTCATCACCCGCGGCGTGCCGGTGGCGTCGAGCACGTTCATGTTGAGCGAGAGGCGGGTCTCAAGCTCGGTGCGCCGGAACAGCCCCTCCATCACCGCCTCGGCGTCGAGGGTGCGGTTCTTGGGCACCAGGACGAAGCGCACATCCTCGGCCGATTCGTCGCGAATGTCGGCAAGCTGGGGCAATTTTCGCTCATGCATCAGATCGGCCATCTTCTCGATGAGCCGCGCCTTCTGCACCTGATAGGGCATCTCGGTGACGATGATCTGATAGCCGCCGCCCTTGATCTTCTCCTTCTGCCAGCGCGCGCGCAGGCGGAAGCTGCCGCGGCCGGTGGCATAAGCCTCGACGATCGCCTCCGGGGGCTCGACCAGAACGCCGCCGGTCGGCAGGTCGGGGCCGGGAATGAACTCGACCAGCTTGTCGAAGGTGGCGCGCGGGAACTTGATCAGGTGCAGCAGCGCCTTGCAGATTTCGCCGACATTGTGCGGCGGGATCGAGGTTGCCATGCCGACCGCGATGCCCGCCGCACCGTTGGCGAGCAGATTGGGGAAATTGGCCGGCAACACTGTCGGCTCCTCGCCCTCGTCATCGTAAGTCGGGCGGAAATCAACGGCGTTCTCGTCGATGCCGTCAAGGAGCGCCTGGGCAACCTCGGTCAGCCGCGCCTCGGTGTAGCGCATGGCGGCCGCGTTATCGCCGTCAACACTGCCGAAATTGCCCTGTCCGTCGATCAGCGGATAGCGCACCGCGAAGTCCTGGGCCAAGCGCACCAGCGCGTCATAGACGGCGGTGTCGCCATGGGGGTGGAACTTGCCGATCACGTCGCCGACGACGCGCGCCGATTTCTTGAAGCCCTGATCGGGATCGAGGCGCAGCTGGCGCATCGCAAAGAGAAGCCGCCGGTGGACCGGCTTCAGCCCGTCGCGCACATCGGGCAGCGAGCGCGCCGTGATCGTGGAGAGCGCGTAGGCGAGGTAGCGCTCGCCCAGCGCATCGGCCAAGGGCTTGTCGACGACCTCGGCGGCGAAAGGCTGATCGGTCATGCGGAATTCCTCGAAGAACCACTAGATATAGTATTGACGTCTGGCTGCGGGGGCAACATCAAGGTGATGAGAATGGGTTCGATTTATCCGGCATGGCGCCGAAATGCGGCAGGGCTGCGATCTTGGATCGCGCCGCGCTCCGCCCGAACGCCGTTTGCGTGCGCCAAGGGAAAGCAGCCGACAGGCCAAATTGCAAGCAATCTTGTTACAACTGGCTCGAAAGACTGTTCCGGCTATGACAAGATGGCTGATGCGGCACGCGAGCGGCCCACCGGTCGCTCTGGGCATAGGCCGATCCCCACCGGGAGGAATTGATCATGGATGGCGGACATATCCCCGACGAGCTTCGTAACGCGCCCAACCTTGAGACGCTGGTCGCGCGCGCCGAGGCGCTCAACCTCCAGCCCGGCTGGACACCGCGCGTCTCCGGCGGGCTGTGGCGCGAACCCCGGACACCCTACCAGCCCGCGCACTGGAAATACAGCGATGCCAAGGCGGCCATGGACGGTGCGCTGCGGCTCATCGACACCAAGCTCGCCGAGCGGCGTAACTTCGCCATGACCAACCCGGCGCAGAACGACAGCATGGCAACGCTCAACACTCTGGTATGTGCGTATCAGGCCATCCTTCCCGGCGAAAATGCGCGCTCGCACCGCCATTCTCCCGACGCCTTTCGGATCATCCTTGACTCGCACGGCGCCTGGTCCTGCGTCGATGGCGAGAAGCACCCGATGGAAACCGGCGACATCGTGCTGACCCCGGGCATGTGCTGGCACGGCCACGGGCACGACGGTGAGCGCGACGCCTACTGGATCGACGGGCTCAACGTGCCGATGGTGCACCGCCTGGAGCCGATGTTCTTCGACGAACACCCCGACGGCATGGAGCCGATCAAGCGCACCGTGGAAACCTCGCCCTTCCGCATCACCGGCGCCTGGCAGAACGAAGCGCTGGACAGCGCATCGGAGGACCCGGACGGCTTCTTCGGGCGGCGCATCGTGCTCGACACCAGCTCGATGCCGGCCATGGGCATTCACGTGTATCGCTGGGCCAAGGGCGTTGCCAGCCGTCCCTATCGCTGCACGGCCAATCAGGCCTTCGTGGTCACCGGGGGCAGTGGCACCAGCACGATCGGCGAGGAGACCTTCGCCTGGAACTTTGGCGATACCTTCATTGCGCCATGCTGGAGCCGGATCGAACATCACGCCGGCGAGGAAGCGACCGTGGTCGCGATGACCGACGAGCCGGTGATGCGGTTCTGCAAGTTCTGGCATTTCGAGCCGCGCCCCTGACCTTCAGGCACGCCGTTTCGGTGCAAAGGAAAGGTGACGAGGGGCGCGCGACGCGTTATGCAACCCGTCCCTGTCACCCATGAAGACGAGGCGGAATGATGCAGGTGCGGTCCCTGAGCGGTAAGCGGATTACCGAAGGCACGATCACGGTGACGCTGATCGATGGCGACAACCACGCCATCCTCACTAACGCCGACAATGAAGCGCTCGCGGCGCCGAAGGACGAGGTCAACCGGGTGATCGAAAGCATCCGCACCCGCACCGCCAAATACGAGTTCAAGTCCGAGGGCGAAGGCGCCGAGCTCGAAAGCCAGTTGCTGGCCTTGTGGAACCGCATCCATCAGGCAACCGGGCACGCAAGCCCGATGGCGTGAGGCCGGCCGCCGCCGCATGCCCGACAATAGCATCGCCGCGAATATCACCACCGCGCCGCTGACACGCGAGCGCTGGTCCGACTTCGAGACGCTGATGGGTCCCAAGGGCGGGACCGGCGGCTGCTGGTGCATGCTGTGGCGGCAGACCAAAGCCGAGCACGACGCCAATGCCGGCGAGGCCAACCGCGCGGCGATGCGGGCCATCGTCGAGCATGACGAAGCGCCAGGACTGCTCGCCTACGACGGCGGCACACCCGTCGGCTGGATCTCGGTCGCGCCGCGGGCAAGCTTTCCGCGGCTCGAGACCTCGCGGGTGCTCAAGCCCGTCGACGACCAGGAGGTCTGGTCGGTCTCCTGCTTCCTGATCGAAAAATCGCATCGCCGGCAGGGTGTGGCAACGCGGCTGTTGGAGGCCGCCTGCAATTTCGTCGCCGGTCACGGCGGGCGCATCCTCGAAGGCTATCCCATCGTCGCCGGCCGCCCGGACTATCCCGACGTTTACGCCTGGATCGGCTTTGACAGCGTGTTCAGGCGTGCCGGCTTCGAGGAGGTTGCGCGCACCTCGACCAAGCGCCGGATCATGCGCAAGGTGCTGGCTGAGGACGGCGGCTGACGCCATAGTGGCCGGTGTGCTTCATCCAGGAGGAGCGGTCACATGACATCGGCAAAGGACAGCGGCGGCGCGCACGAGCCGACGGCGGATACGCAGGTTGCGAAAATCTTCGAATGGCGGCGCGGCTTCAACGCCATGCACCTGATCGATATCGGCGTGCAACTGGGGCTGTTCGAGGCCTTTGCCGAACAGCCCGGCGCCACCGGCACCGAGATCGCCCAAGCGCTCGAGCTGCATCCGCCCTATGTCGAGACCTGGTGCACCACCGCCTATTCCTTCGGCCTGCTGGAAGGCGATGAGCGCCGCCGCTTTCGCCTCGCGCCTTATATGGACGAGATCCTCGCCAAGCCCGGCCACCCCCGCTATCTCGGCGGCTATGTCCGGCTCGGCACCGAGTTCGCGACGGCGGACCACCGCTACTGTCTGGAGGCCTTCCGCAGCGGCGACACCGTGCCCTTTCAGGGCCGCAGCGAAGCCTTCTCCGCCGCCGTGGCCGAGGGCACGGCGGGGCTGCAGGTCCTCAGCGCGCGTAAGTTGCTGCCTGAACTGCCGGGCCTAAAGGCGCGGCTGGACGCCGGCGGCACGGTACTCGAGGTCGGCTGCGGCGAGGGCCGCCATCTCATCCAGCTCGCCAAGGCCTTCCCCGAAGCGCGCTGCGTCGGCGTCGACATCGACCCCACCGGCATGAAGCAGGCACGCGACGCCTTCGCCAAGGCCGGGCTCGACCAACGCATCGAGCTGGTCGCCGGCGAAATCGGCGACGCCGTCGCCGACGGCTCGGTCGACGCGGCGGTGATGATCGAAGTGCTGCACGAGATCGCGCCCGGCATCCGCCAGGCCGTGATCGACGGCTGCGCCAGGGCGCTGGCGCCGGCGGGCTGGCTGTTGATCGTCGACGAGACCTATCCGAGCACGCTCGCCCAGTCGCGCGAGGCCGAATACCTCTTCCCGGTGCAGACCGGGTTCGAGGAGCTGACCTGGGGCAACGTGCTGCCGACCCGCGAGGATCAGGAGGATCTGCTGCGAAACGCCGGATTTAAGGGCGAAATCGGCCGTTCGGTGATCGGCGAGGGTTTCACCGTCCTGTCCGCGCAGATATAGGCCGGCCACTACCCCGCCAGAAGCCCCTTCCTCTTCATCCACCCCGTCGTCACCGCCACCGATTGGGCGAGCAGCTCGGGCTGATCCTTGTAGTAGTGGGTGGCGCCCTTGATGAGCTCGAACTCGCGGTCGGTCTGGGGGGCCGCGTCGTAGACCATCCTGGGATGGCTGGCGGGCGCGGCATCGTCGGCGCTGTTCTCGACCACCAGCAGCGGCACCGAAATGCGGCCCGCCCCGGTCGGCGCATCGGCGCGCGAATCGTCGACCGACCATTGCGAGAGCCAGCTTCGAAGCGAGCTGTAACGCGCCAGGCCGGCGGGACCTACATTGGCCGTTTCGGGATCGCCCATGTAGCAGGCGCCGGGTTCGCGGTCGTTGGGGTCCACAGTGGCGTCGACCCAACGCAGATCGGCCATCGTGCGATGGACCACGAAGGCGCGCTCGATCTCCTTGGACTGGGTTTTGGCCAGAATGCCGAGCTGCTCGCGCACCCAACCAGTTATGCGGCGCATACGGGCAAGCTGCGCCTCGCGGTATCGCGCGATAAAGGCCGCATCGTAGGGCGGCTTGTTGGGGTTCTGGGGGTTGTAGATATCGAGCTCGACCTCGCGTTGGCCCGGCTCCAGCTCGTTGGTAATCGAGGGATCGAGCCATTCGGACAGCGTCCGGGCGCGGCTCGCATGGGCCGCGATCATGATTACCCCATCGGCGACAGGCAGGTTCAGCTTGGTCAGGTCGTAAGGATCGCCCGCGGGGGTTTCGGTGATGCTCGGCTGCTCGGCTTCGCCCTGGTAAAACAGCGACAGAGACGCCCCGCCCGACCAGCCGACCAGCACGACCTTCTCGTATCCCAGAACCTCGCGGGCATGGCGGATGTATTCGCCCATGTCGCGCGCCACTTTCTCCATGATGAGCGCGCTGTCGTTCTTGGCGTAGCGGGACCCGCAGCACATGACGTGGACGCCCGCTGCCGCCAGTGCCGTGGGCATCGGCAGGAGCTGGAGCGTGGTCGCGGGATGCATGAAGATCGTCACCGTCTTCGACGGCCGGTTCTTGGGGCGCAAAAGCTGCCCCTCGAGCCAAACCGAACCCTGGGTGCCGCTGAAGCCATAGGTCTCGGCGGCTTTCAGTACCTCGTCGAAGCTGAGGATCAGTGGAATGCGTTCGATTTCGAATGTCTGTCCGGCCATGTTCTTGATTTCCGATACTGTTCTGCCTGCGGGGTGTTCGAAGAATTTACGCCAGCGCAGCGGACAAGCCAAATGCGGAGCCAAACACGGCCTTGCAACGGGGCTTGGGACCGACGGCCCCCTTGCCGCCACGTTGCCGGATCAGCCGGGCTTGCGGGCGAGCGTGTATTTGGTGATCTCGGGGATCATGATGTCGGTTCGCGGATCCTCAAAGCCCGCCTTCGTCAACCAGGGCTCGAGCTCAGCGGCGCTAAAGGATACCGGATCGACCCGCCAGGTCAGATAGCCCAGGAAGAACCCGGCCGCCGATGACGGCCCCGAGCGGTCGTCGTCGAGCATGAAATCATGGACGATGAGCGTTCCGCCGGGCTTCAGCGCCGTGTGGGCGCGGCGCAGCAGCTCGCTGATGTCGCCCTCGCCGACCGCGCTGATCAGGTACGACATGAGGATCGCATCCTGGTCGCCGGGCCAGTCGACATCGAGGGCGTTGCCGGGCAGCAATGCGATGCGGTCGCCAAGCCCCGCCTCGCCAATATAGCGTTCCGCCACCGCCGTCACAGTGGGGAAATCGATGATGGTCGATGTGAGCTCCGGATATTGCCGGGCGAGCACGATCGAATAGGCGCCGGTACCGCCGGCGACATCGAGCAGCGACGCAGCGCCGGTCAGATCCAACAATTTGGCCAGCAGAAGCGCCGGGCCGAGCGAGCCGGCGTGCTGGGCGCGCGAGAAAGCCTCGGCTTCAACCGGATCCTCCAGCATGCCGCTCATCGAAGCATGGGCCAAATTGGCCTCATCGCCGCGCAAACCGGCGTCGATCGCCATCATGCTGGGATAAAGGTGCCGGTCGATCTGGAACCGGTAATAGTCGCCGAAGTAGGCAGGCTGGCCCGGCACCAGGTAGCGGGCCGCCGCCGGCGAATTGATGTAGCGGCCGGTGTTTTGGGCCACCAGGCCCATGGCCGCCAGGTTGGCCAGCAGGGTTGCCAGACGGTTCGGGGCTACACCGGTGCGTTCGGCGAGCGTATCCAGCGCTGCCGGGCCCTCGGCCAGATGCCCAAAGAGTTCAAGATGGAGCGCGGCGAAGAGCGCCTTGGAGGCAAAGAACCCATAGGCGATCTTCGAGATATCACGGACGTCGGAAAGTGGTTCCGTCATGGATCCCCCGGCAAGCGGCTGAACGGCAACCGGCCGCACCATGACGGCGCGGCCGGCAGCGATCATACACTGGAGACGGTCAGATCTTGCAGACCTGCTTGGTCCTGCCTTTGGCCACGCGTTCGCGCAGCACGATCCGGTGCTTGACCTTGCGATGCGCCGCCAGCCAGCGCTGCTGGAGCGTGCGAAGGTGATAGGGCTTCTCGCAGAAGGTCATCTGGACCTTGTAATTGCCGCGGGTTTTGGCCTTGAGCTTGGCATGGTCGGCCGGCCGGTAGACGCGCGTCCAACTCGAGAATTTACCCGCCTTGGCGAGCTTGCCCTTGGCGTTATACGCATAAAGCGCCACAGAGCCTGCGTTTGCCGTTCCGGCAGCAGCAAGCATCGCCGCAGCCGCGGCAATGACGACGACTGTACGCATTCCAGACCTCATTCTCATAGATAGCGCCCCAATACGGCGCCCGGATTTCTTTTCCAGCATTTTTTTGCCCGGCGCAACGGGTAAGTGTGTCGGCTCCGGGAGGTCGCCGGCCGGCGCGATGCTCGATGCCGCAAAATTCGGCGGGAATTAGCGGGTTTTGGAGGCGAGTTTAACCATTATTTATCACCTCGCCCGGCATAGTCCGGAAACTTGGGTCCTCGATAATCACTGGAGTATCGGATGTTTTCCAAGAAAGAAGCCGGACCAACCGTCGAGCACAGCACGGTGAGCGAGCGGCCGCGGTCCCAGCCGCACCAACAAATGCCCTCGATCATCAGCGAGGGTGTCGAGATCGTCGGCGATATGATCGGCGAAACCGAAATCCAGGTTGACGGCTCCGTGCGCGGCAACCTGAAGGCAAAGCGCGTCATGATCGGACGCACCGGCCTGGTCGATGGGTCGATCAAGGCTGAAACTATCATAATCGCCGGCAACGTCTCCGGCGATACCAATGCCAAGAACATCACGCTCGAAGCAAGTGCCCGCATCAAGGGCGGCGTCAACGTAAGCGGCGATCTTTCGATGGCCGCCGGCGCACGCCTGGAAGGCAAGGTAACGATGAAGCAGGGCGGCATGTCCGACAAGGACGATGCCGACGAGAAGGAAGCCGCGGCCAAGCCGAGCGGCAACGGCAGCAGGCCGACCGGAATGCCGGCAGGCAACAAGCCCGGCGGCAGCGAGACCGGCATAGGTCGTCCGGCCGCTTAGTGTCCTGCCCCGGAAATTCGTCGCACGAATTTCCGGGACCAGCAGGCCACTACATACTTGACCTAGTGAGATTCAGCCCCCGAGGGTCATCACACTAGAGCGGATTCGACTTAATCCGGATCGTATCCAGCGGCTGCGAAGTAGTTCTGGCATTCGGTTGGCGTGAAGGCATCGAGGGTTTTGGCGATTGCGTCCCAGAGATCATCGACGGTTCTGGCGGCGGCTTTTCGGAGC
>DATKZM010000122.1:0-39148 GCA_035527975.1 Alphaproteobacteria bacterium
CGTCGTGAACCGTTTGTGGGGAAACCGGAATGTCAATGGCCGTGGTACCGGCCACAATGCTTTTGCCAGCGCAATCCGGTAGGCGCTGTCAACTTAACGAAGGCAGGTCGCAGTTGAACGTTTGAGCTGAGCGGCTCAGGCGGCAGCGGTCACGGTCTGCCACGTGCTCATCGCTTCACCGCGAAACTGGCGCAACGTCTTGCGCGTGATCAGATGACGTTGGATATTGAAGGTGTTGTAGATGGCGGCGTGAATAGAGAGAAACCTTTGCGCCGATCCTGGCGATTTGAAACCCTGCATCCTGCGTTCTCGTTGTCGAACCGGCAGATGCGAATTCTCCGCCCGATTGTTGCTCCGCCCGCCGGTAACGTGTTTCTCCGTCATGCTGAGATCACGCAATGCCGCCCCGTATGACGGGAGTTTGTCGGTCACCACGTAGTTGGGTGCATATCCCTGTTTCTTGAGCAGCTTTCGCATCAGTTTGAGCGCGGCTTTCTTGTTTCGACGGGATTGCACCAGGATATCCAGCACTTCGCCCTCGCTGTCGACGGCACGCCAGAGGTACATCCGTTTGCCATTGATGGAGACGAACACCTCGTCCAGGTGCCAGCGACCGTCGGGCCGGGGTCGAAGGCGCCTTAGCTTACGGGCATAGGTCTGTCCGAACTTCAGAGCCCAGCGCCGAGCTGTCTCGTAAGAAATCTCTATGCCACGTTCGGCGAGCAGATCCTCCACATCGCGGTAGCTGAGCGGAAACCGGAAATACAGCCACACTGCTTGTTGGATGATGGCAGCCGGAAAACGATGCCGTCGGTAGGAGACTTTCTGCATCGCTCGACACTATCGTGCCAGCCATACCATGGTCACGACGTTTATGTGACAGCACCGGAAAGAGTATCATTCAGGAACGCCCATCTTGAAAACGCTGATTTCAGGTATGCCGAAAATGTATTGAAGGCCGATTTCAGCGGCGCTACGGGTCTCGACAAATGCTTCTTTGACGAAGGCATGCGAGAGCAGATACCATCGCAACACAACTCATAGTGCCCGTGCAGCGGATAGCTAACGTATCGTATCCTATAATCAGCCTCAGTCCGCCGCTGAACACGGCAAGGAGCTTAAGTCGTGGTGTGGGAAGGCCAGGCAAGAATGTGTCCTCCTCGTTCACGAACCTACCTTTGTCGTTCTGAGGGGGTCCGATCATATCATCTAGCCTCTTCGTGGTGCACTCATGGTGCACTCGGCGGCGAATACTGACGATATTCCACGATCAACCACGATACGTCGGTGGAACTAACTCGCTGATTCCACTTACGTAGTTGATCACCAGCGGTCGTCAGGTGTCATTACCCCGATATTCCTAATCCTGAGGTCGCAGGTTCGAATCCTGCCGGGCGCGCCAATCTTTTCAATAACTTAGCGATTGCGGACCGTCATCAAGAGTGTATGAGATGCTAGTCCTCTTTGTCCTTGTCTGGACGGACTGTCGAGGCGCTGTAGGACGTTTTGTCAGTTTGCGCATCAGCTCCGGTTAGGCTCACGTCATAGCCCCAAAGCCGGCGAATGTGAGCAAGCACTTCGTCCATGCCGCCTTCATTAAGGCGAACATCGTCGCGCATCGTATGGTGCAGGTGCAAGACCCGGTCGCCGCGCAGGTCGACGTCGACAACCTGGATGTCGGGCTCGATGGCCGCCAGATCGTACGATCGGGCGAGGGCTTCGCGCACGCCATGATAGCCCCGTTCGTCGTGGATACTGCCGACATTGAAGTGCGGCTCAGATGCATCGTTGCTCAGCACGAACAGCCGCAATTCGCGGATCAGGCGTGGGCTCAGATATTGCCGGATAAAGGATTCGTCGCGGTAGTTCGCCCAGGCATCTTTGAGCGTGCCGCGCCAGTCGCCGCACCCGGCGATCTCCGGAAACCACTCCCGGTCCTCTTCTTCCGGCGCGCTGCAGATGCGCCTGATATCGGCCATCATGGCAAATCCAAGCGCATATGGATTGATGCCCCGGTAGTGCGGATCGTCGAACTCCGGCTGGCGCAAGACGTTGGCATGGCTGTGCAGGATCTCCAGCATCGCCCCGTCGGTCAGCAGGCCTCGCTCGTGCATCGTGTTGGTGATGTAGTGGTGAACGAAGGTGGCACAGCCTTCATTCATCACCTTGGTCTGTTTCTGCGGGTAGAAATACTGCGCGATATTACGGACGATACGGACGATCTCGCGCTGCCAGGGCTCCAGAATCGGGCTGTTCTTCTCCAGGAAGTAGAGCAGGTTTTCCTCGGGCAGTTTTAGTTTCTTCTTGCGCTCGGCGATGTCTTCGTCGGCGTCTTCCGGTTTGTCGCCGGCGCCGTTGCCGGGCACCGTGCGCCACAGATCGTTGAATGTCCGGTCTTCGTAGTCGCGGCGCTCGCGTTCGCGCTTCAGCTGCTCGCGCAGATTGAGCTTGGGCCGGCGGCCATAGCGGAACACCCCCTGATCCATCAAGGCATGGGCGCTGTCGAGCAATTCCTCGACCGCCACGACGCCGTGCTTTTCGTCACACTCCGCAATGTACCCCTTGGCAAAGTTCAGGTAGTCGAGAATGCCTTCGGCGTCGGTCCATTGGCGGAACAGGTAGTTGTTCTTGAAGAAGTGGTTGTGGCCGAAAGCCGCATGCGCCATCACCAGGGTCTGCATCGCCATGGTGTTCTCTTCCATGTTGTAGCTGATGCAGGGATCGGAATTTATGACGATCTCGTATGCGAGGCCGCTGTAGCCCTTGCGATAGAGCCGCTCTTCGCGAACGAACTGCTTGCCGAACGACCAATGCCGGTACATGAGCGGCATACCGTGCGAGGCGTAGGCGTCGAGCATTTGCTCGGAGGAGATGATCTCGATCTGATTGGCATAGATGTCGAGGCCCAGATCGTCGAGTGCCACCTCCGCAATGGCATCGTAGGTTCGTTTCAAGGTGTCGAAGTCCCATTCGGACCCCTCAAACAGAAGTTGGCGGCCCGTCCGCGGGCTGATCTCCACCTCGCTCTCGGCCGCATCCGCGCTGCCCATCAGTTTTTACCGTCCTGCTTGGCAAACAACTCGCGAAAGACCGGATAGATGTCGCCCGGCGAGGCGACGCGCTTCATTGCGAAATTGGGCCAGCCACCGCTGACCTCCTGGTAGTTGCGCCACAGGGCGGCTCCGGTGCCCGGGTTCATGAACAGCCCGGTCTCGCGCTCGTCGAGGATCTCGACATAAGCGTAGTACTGGCATAGCGGCATGAGTTCATTGTTGAGCATTGTGACGCAACGTTCCGAATCGCCGCTGTAGTTCTCGCCATCGGAGGCTTGGGCGGCATAGATGTTCCAGTCCTTGCTGGGATACCGCGCCCTGACGATTTTGAGCATCTCGTCGAGTGCGGTGCTGACGACAGTGCCGCCCGTCTCGCGGCTGTGGAAAAAGGTCTCCTCGTCGACTTCCTGCGCCTCGTGCGTGTGGCGGATAAACACGATGTCGATGTGCTCGTAACGGCGCTGCAGGAACAGGTAGAGCAGGATGAAAAAACGCTTTGCCAGGTCCTTTTCCCGCTCCCCCATCGAGCCGGATACGTCCATGAGACAAAACATGACGGCCTTGGTGTTGGGCTCCGGCTGCGGCTGGCGGTGGCGGTACCGCACGTCGATGGGATCGATGAAGGGCACGGCACGCCGTTTGCGCTGTATCTCCTCGACCTGCTTCCTGAGCGCCGACAAACGATCGCGATCGGCCTCGCTTCCGGTTTTGCGGCTTTCCAGCTCGGCGATCTCCGCCTCGAGCGCTTCCAGCTCGCGCAGGCGTGGACGCCTGAGCGCGAGCCGCCGGCCCAGGCCGTTGCGCATGGTTCGCCTGACGTCGATGGCCGAGGGCGACCCCGACGTCGTAAATCCCGCCGGCCGCCATTTTTGGGCGTAGATCTCCTTGAGGTCGGTCTTGACCAGGTCGGGCAGCTCGAGGTCCTCGAAGAACAGTTCGAGGAACTCCTCGCGCGACAAGGCGAACTCGAACACGTCCTCGCCCGAACCCTCGGCCGCGCCGTCCTTGCCGTCGCCCTGCCCGCTGCCTCCGTTTGGCTTTGGGACCTTGTCGCCGGTCAGGAATTCCTTGTTGCCGGGGAGCACGCCGTCACGGCGCCCGCCTTTGGCATCATGACGCAAGCGCGGCTCGGCAATGCCCTTGGCCGGGATCGAGACAGTCTCGCCGCCGGCGATGTCGGCAACCTTGCGCTCACCGACGGACCGGTTGACCGCCTCTTTGATCTGCGCGCGCGCGCGTCGCAGAAAGCGCTGGCGGTTGCCAAGGCTCTTGTCCTTCGGGTTCAGCCGGCGGTCTATGAGGTGGAACATGGCGCATTCGCGACCGTTAGCCGCCTGCCTTGTTGACGCGCATGTACCATTCGACCATCCGGCGCACCTGCCGTTCGGTATAGCCCCGTTCGGTCAGGCGTTGGACGAACTCGGTGTGCTGCTTGTCCGTCTTCGTGTCCTTTTTGGTGCCGAAGCTGATCACCGGGAGTAGCTCCTCGACCTGGCTGAACATGCGTTTCTCGATGACCTCGCGCAGCTTCTCGTAGCTGGTCCAGGCTGGATTCTTGCCTTTGTTCTGCGCCCGCGTGCGCAGCGCGAATTTGACGACCTCATTGCGGAAGTCCTTGGGATTGGCGATGCCGGCCGGCTTCTCGACCTTGGAGAGCTCGGCGTCCAGCACCTCGCGGTCGTAGATCTGTCCGGTGTCGGGATCCTTGTAGTCCTGTTCCTCGATCCAGGCGTCCGCGTAGGCGATGTATCGGTCGAACAAATTCTGGCCGTACTCGGTATATGATTCCAGATAAGCCTTCTGGATCTCATGGCCGATGAACTCAGCGTAGCGCGGCGCCAGCTCGGACTTGATAAACTCGAGATATTTATCCTCGGTCTCCTGCGGGTATTGCTCGCGCTTCACGGCCTGCTCGAGCACGTACATCAGATGGACAGGGTCGGCGGAAATCTCTTCGGTGTCGTGGTTGAAGGTCTCGGACAGCACCTTGAAGGCGAACCGGGTGCTGACGCCCGACATGCCTTCGTCGATGCCCGCGGTTTCCCGGTACTCCTGCATCGACTTGGCCTTCGGGTCGGTGTCTTTCAGGTTCTCGCCGTCATAGATCCGTAGTTTGGAGTAAAGCGTCGAGTTCTCGTGTTCACGCAGGCGGGTTAGAGTACAAAAGCCGGCGAGCATCTTGAGTACCTCGGGCGCACATGGCGCATCGCCGAGCTCGCTGCCGTCGAGCAGCTTTTGGTAAATCTGGGTTTCTTCCGACACGCGCAGGCAATAGGGGACCTTGACCACGCTGATCCGGTCGAGAAACGCTTCGTTGTTCTTGTTGTTCTTGAACTGCTGCCATTCCGCTTCGTTGGAATGCGCCAGAACAATACCCTGATACGGGAAGGCGCCGACACCGTCGGTGCTGACATAGTTGCTTTCCTGGGTCGCGGTCAGCAGGGGGTGCAGCACCTTGATCGGGGCCTTGAACATCTCGACGAACTCGAGCAGGCCCTGCGTGGTGCGATTGAGGCCCCCCGAATAGCTATAAGCGTCGGGGTCATCCTGGCTGTACGTCTCCAGCTTGCGGATGTCGACCTTTCCGACGAGGGCGGAGATATCCTGATTGTTCTCGTCGCCCGGTTCGGTCTTGGCAACGCCGATCTGGCGGAGCTTCGACGGCATCATCTTCACAACGGTGAAGCGGGAGACATCGCCTTCGAACTCGTCGAGACGCTTAATCGTCCAGGGCGACGCCAGGCCCGTGAGGCGCCGCTGCGGGATGCCGTATTTATCCTCGAGCAGGGGGCCGACCTGCTCGGGGTCGAACAGGCCGAGTGGCGATTCGAAAAGCGGACTGATCTCGTCTCCGGCCTTGAGAACGTAGATCGGCTGATTTTCCATGAGTTTCTTGAGACGCTCGGCAATCGAAGATTTGCCGCCGCCGACCGGACCGAGCAGGTAGAGAATCTGCTTTCTTTCCTCAAGACCCTGAGCGGCGTGGCGGAAAAAGCCGACGATACGCTCCATCGTGTCTTCCATCCCGTAGAAGTCCTTGAAGGCGGGATAGCGTTTTAATGTTCGGTTGAGGAAGATCCGGCCGAGCCGGGTATCCTTGCTGGTGTCGACCAGCTCGGGTTCGCCGATTGCGGCGATCATGCGCTCGGAGGCGCTGGCGTAAAAGCCCTTGTCGTGGCGGCATCCCTGCAGGTAGTCCTGCAGGCTCATCTCGGTCTGCTTCTTGCGCGAAGTGAACTCGGTGATCGGGGGGAGAATCTCCATCGGTCGATCCTGTCCGGCGGCGGGGATGATTTCAGCCTACGTTACGTCATTAACGTTAATCGGACGTTGACGTAGAGAAATACGCGTGAGCGAGACCCCGCGTTCCCAGCAAGCCGATCAAGATCGCGTTACCCGGCCAGATCCCGAGGCACGATCGCTCGGCCAGGTTTGAATGAATGAATTTTGTGCCCGACAGCGAATTCGCATCGAACAGAGCCGATCCGGGAGCAGGCCGATCGGATGCCCGCTTATGGCCCGAACTGCCGAAGGGCAACCTTGATGCTTGGCGTTAGAGGGACAGCGATCGGGTCGATGGCCGGCGCGTCGGCAAACAGATGCCGCTCGTCAGGCCAGTGAATCCTCGAAGGCTTCCTGCGCGGCGTCGCTGCCGTAGCAGATCAGGACATCGGCAGGCGAAACCAGGCCCATATTGCCAAGAACCATCAGCGCGACGATGATCCGCCGACGGATCGGATAATTCACGATCATCTCGGACTCGGTCGTGGTGAAGCCGGCGCCGGTGAGCGCCGAAACGCACTGAAATCGGGCGACGTTTTCCGCCAATCCGGTGATGCGCATTGCGACCGCCGCAATCCGCACGACGATGAACGAGAAACTGAAAAGCACGGCGATCGTCAGCGCGGCCGCCATATGCGGCTAGGCTCCAAGCATTGTGCGGCCGATCGCAACCGCGCCATCGGTAAAAAGCCGAAGCTCCTTGTCGATATCCGGCAGGGACAGAATCTCGCTCGCAGTTGCTATCGCGCCAACGAAACCTTTCGTGTGCCAATGGCCGGGTGCTGGGAGTTCGGGCAAAGTATCCGCACTCAGATGCGGCCACGGGTTGATATAGAAATACGGCTCGCCATAGGTGCCGTCGCCCGGTGACATGCCCACGCCAATGCCGCGCGCAGTTTCGAAATCGCCGTCTTCGAGGCGGATATAAGTCGCGATGTCGAAATGATGCGGCCAGCAACGCACCGGGCTTGGTCCGGGATCGAGGTGGGCGTTTTTCTCCACTGATGCCGCCAAGACTATATCGGCAAGCATGAACCATGACGCCAGAACCTCCAGGTCCTCGGCAACCCCGTCGAGCGCGTAGGCATCGATCCGCTCGACCGATGCCGGCAGATCGTAGGGCAGCGTCGTCGACGCCGTCGGCGCAAGGCCGGTATTGGCAAGTTGCGTATCCAGCCATTCGGCCGCATCGGTGTCGGCAATGCCGGCGAGTTTGCGTGCCGCGATTTCCTGCCCGTCGTGGATGACGATCAGCTCGAAACCGGAAACCGCAAATCCGATGACGGTTGTGCCGGTCTTGCCCATGATCGGCTGGGACAGGAACGCGCCGCGCTTGCGCTCCCAACCCAGGTTGGAGTGGCTGTCGTCGGGCGCCGCGGTGAGGTTCGCGCGGGCGGCCTTCGTCACCAATTGAACCGCCTTGTGCGCCAGATCGCGTGCCGTGCTCAATCTTGCCGGCGCGATCCGTCGGATGCTGCCTAGATCGTTCATTGGGTTGGTTCCTATCGGTTCTTTCCGGCAAGGCGCATGGATTTATACGAGATCGGCATCGGTCATGACCTCGACCAATGCCGGGCCTTCATGCGCCAGCGCTTCGACGATTGCCTCCTCCAGGGCGCCGGCTTCGGTGACGCGTATGCCATGCCCGCCGCACAGCTTTGCAAATGCCGCAAAGGACGGATTGTGAAGGTTGGTTTCCCAAACCGGCCATTCACCGGCCCGCTGCTCCTTGGAAATCTTTCCAAGCTCGCCGTTGTTCAAAAGGATATGCGTGATGTCCATGCCGTATTTGACGGCGGTCGTGAAATCCATCGGGTACTGGCCAAAGCCGCCATCGCCAGAGATCGCGACGATCTTGCGTCCGGCGAATTCCGCAAAGTCCTGCGTCGCCGACCAGGCGCCCATCGCGGCGGGAAAGGCAAACCCGATGGAGCCGAGATAGCCGGACATGAGAACCCGTTGGCCCTTGGTCTCGAAATAACGGCCAAACGAGTAAGTGTTGTTACCCACATCCACGGCGATCACGGCATCGTCAGGACAGACCTCCGAAAGGACACCGAATATCGCCGCCGAATGAATGCCGTGGCCGCGGTCTTCGGCAAGGCGTGATTCCTTTTCCGCCCGCCAGATGCGCCAGCGCTCGACCAATTCCGCAACTTGATCCACGCTGTTGTCCGGGCGCGAAATTCGCGGCGCGATGGCTGCGCAGAAAGCACCGATTTCACCCCATATGGGCAGCGCCACCGGATGGAACTTGCCGAGCTGCATGCGTTCGAAATCCACCTGGATGATCGGTTTCGAGCGTTCGATGCCGGTGTGATTGGAAAAGGATGAGCCGAGTGCGATGATCAAATCGGTTTCGTTCATCAACCAGCTTGCGATCGGCGTACCCGACCGTCCCAGGACGCCCGCGGCGTTGGGATGCGCATCCGCAATCAGTCCCTTCGCTTTGAACGTCGTCAAAACCGGCGCGCCAAGTTTTTCGGCGAACTCGACTATGGCGTCCCGGGCCGCGATAGCGCCGTGCCCGACAATGATAATCGGGCGTTCGGCGCCGCCGATCATCGCGGCCGCCTCCTCAAGATCTTCATCGGAGGGAACGACAACCGAACCCGCTATTCGCCCGTCCGCTTTACCCGCTTGGGCATCGCTTGGCAGGGTTTGAATGTCGTCGGGAAAGATCAGGTGCGAGACATCGCGCTCAACGATTGCCGTCTTGCAGGCAAGCGACATCAACTCGGCATGGTTCGACGTGCTCAAGACCGGCTGGGAGAAGCGGGTTACGGCATCGAACGCGGATTTCAGATCGATGTCCTGAAAGGCTCCCGGACCGAACACCTGGGTCTGCACCTGTCCCGTCAACGCCAGTACCGGCGCCCGGTCGACCTTGGCATCCCACAGCCCGGTCAGGAGGTTGGTGGCGCCAGGGCCGGCAATCGTCAGACAGGCGGCGGGCTTGCCGGTCAGCTTGCCGTAGGCCGAGGCGGCAAACGCCGCGGCCCCTTCGTGGCGCACGCCGATATAGCCCAGCTCGCCGTCCAGCACGCGCAGGCGAATGGCGTCGGCGAGCCCCAGATTGGAGTGCCCGACGATACCGAACACCCGTTTGACCCCCCAGTTGACCATGGTCTCGGCCATCAAGTCGGTGACCGTGCGGGCCCGGGCCGGCTCCGCTTCCAGGCCAACAAAAATTCCGCCGTCACGGATCTCGACCGGGTAAAGCGTCTGGCCGCTATCCGCATGCCCGCCGGGGGGCGCCCCGGTGAGGGGATCGAAGTCCCAGCCATGCCACGGACAGCGGATCCAGCATTTCCCGTCCGCGCCGGTTTCGATCGACCCCTCGCCGAGCGGGCCACCTTGGTGGGGACAATGATTGTCCATTGCCGCCCACTTTCCGGCGAAATGGGAGAGGCAAATCGAAACGGTTCGCGCCGTGACCGTTTTGACCCGGCCTTCGGGCAGATCGTCGATGCGCCCGACATTGATCCAATCAAGATTTTCAGGGTCCATCGTGTTTCCGTCGTCCTGCTTGCTCATGACACGCCGCCATAGGCGACGCCCGACAAATCCGAGATTTCCTTCTTCCACGCCGTCAAATCGCCGGCCGCGAATTTGGACAGATGATCGTGGCCGCAAGCCCGCGCCATGACCTGCATGAGTTCGACCGATGCCTCGAAGAAGTTCTTCAGCTGATTGGCGGATTTTTCGACGACAAGGCGGCTCATCAAGTTCGGCTTCTGCGTGGCGATGCCGACCGGACAATTGTTGGTGTGGCAGGCCCGCATGGCGATACAGCCAATGGCCTGCATGGCCGCGTTGGAGACGGCAATTGCATCGGCGCCGAGCGCCATGGCCTTGATGAAATCGACGGGTTTGCGCAGCCCACCGGTGATGATCAGCGAAATATCGCCGCGGTCCAACTGGTCGAGATGCCGCCGCGCCCGGGCCAGGGCGGGTATGGTCGGAACCGAAATATTGTCCCGGAAGATGATCGGCGCAGCACCCGTACCGCCGCCCCGTCCGTCCAAAATGATGTAGTCGACACCAACCTCCAGCGCGGCATCGATATCTTTCTCGATGTGCTGGGCGGATAGCTTGTAGCCAATCGGAATGCCGCCGGTACGATCGCGGACCTGATCGGCGAAGTCGCGTATCTGGCTGACTTGCGTCCATTCGGGAAAGCGCGGCGGCGAAATCGCGGGCTCGCCCTCGCGCAACCCGCGCACCTCTGCGATCTTGCCCTTGACCTTGCTGCCAGGTAAATGCCCGCCGGTGCCGGTCTTGGCGCCTTGTCCGCCCTTGAAGTGGAATGCCTGGACGTGTGCGAGCTTCGCCCAATCAAAGCCAAAACGCGCGGACGCCAGCTCATAGAAATAGCGCGAATTGGCTTGTTGCTCCTCCGGCAGCATGCCGCCCTCTCCGGAACAAATGCCGGTCCCGGCAAGCTCGGCGCCGCGGGCGAGCGCAACCTTCGCAGGCTCCGACAGGGCGCCGAAACTCATGTCCGAGACGAAGAGCGGTATCTCCAACTTGAGCGGCTTTTGTGCATTCGGGCCAATAACGACTTCGGTCCCCACCTCGTGATCGTCGAGCAAGGGCGGGCGATGCAGTTGTGCGGTAACGATCTGGATGTCGTCCCACGAGGGCAGTTGATCGCGCGGGACGCCCATCGCAGCCACCTCGCCGTGATGTCCGGTCTTTGAGAGCCCCTCGCGCGCGTATTTCTGGATCAGCGCGTTGTAAGGCTCTTCGGCCGTTCCATGACCCGTGTCGGCGTAGAGGCCGAGATAGTCGCCGCGATTGAAGGGCTGCGGATTCTGCTTTGCCCATTCAGCGATTTCATCCGCATCGACGTGGACCTCGCCGTCTTCGAGCCACGATGAGAACTTCGGCAATACCTCCTTGTTGGCATATTCCGACACGCCGGTGTCGAGGCGGTAATCCCAATTGTGAACGCCGCAGACCAGATTATTGCCGCGGATAAATCCGTCGGACATCAGCGCGCCGCGGTGAAGGCACCGGCCATAGAAAACAGACACTTCGTCATCAATTCGCACGACGACCAGGTCGACCTCGCCGACCAGGGCATATTCAGGATTTCGATCCTGCAACTCTTCGTATTTGGCGACTGAGACATTTTTCATTGGTCCTGCGAACTCCGATTTTGATGAGACGTGCTTCCAATTGTGACGAGCGGTTTGGCCGAGACGGCGATAGGTTCGGTTTCCGGGCAAGCGCCCATGGCGCCGACCTTGGCCGCGTACCAGCGGGCAGCGGGCGTCGCGCTCAATCCGTGTAGCAACGCGCTGATCCAGACCGCGTTGATCGCAATCGCCAAGACCGGCTCGGCGAGTTGGTGGCTGATCTTCGGCAATATGAGCAGCGCAAAGAGTGCCGTTGCCAAACCGCGAGGCCCGAACCAGCCAAAGAAAATGCGCGTCAGGGGTGACGCATCCGTTCCGATGAGCGAGAGCCAGATCGCCAAGGGACGAACCACAAACAGGCTGATCAGGATAATTGCTAGAATGGTCGGGGTCAGGTGCTGCAGGGCTTCGGGAACAAGCGCCAGCCCCATCAGGAAGAATGCGGCCCAGGTCAGGAACTGACCTTCGCTCTCCGTGAACTCATAGATGAATTTGCAGTGCCCCTTGACGATATTGCCAAAGCACAGGCCCGCTACAAACGCTGCGATAAAGCCATTGCCGCCAATCTGGGTGGCGCCCAGATAAGCGGTGCCGGCAAGCGCCAGCGCGCCGATACCTTCAAACGTATCTGATGTCAGATCGTGTTTGTGGGCAAGCAGCAGCAGCTTGCCGCCGATAATGCCGACGGCAATCCCCACCAGGGGGCCAAGCCCCAACTGTTTGATGGCAAAGAGAACCCAATTGGTCTGGGTGCCGTCCATCGCTTCTGCCGCGAGGCTGGCGAAAAGAAGGATCGCCGGCAGGGCGAGCCCGTCATTGAGGCCGCTTTCCACGGTCAATGCCCGCCTGACCCGATCGGGGACGATGGGGTTGGTCACAACAGCCTGACCAAGCGCTGCGTCGGTCGGCGCCAGTATCGAAGCCACCAAGGCAACCGCCGCCAACGGCCAACCAGGCAGAAATGCAAAGGCGGCAAGCGTCCCGAGCAGAATGGCGGCCGGCAGCCCCAGGAGCAGCATCCGAACGGGCCACACATGACGCACGCGCAAAGCGTACAAATCGGTCTGCGCCGCGTCCAAAAACAACAGTATAACCAGGGCGATTTCCGCAACCAGATGGAGGCCGTGTTCGGCTTCCTTTTGGGGCAGCAGTCCGGTCGTCGAAAGCGCCAGGCCCAATGCCAGGAAGACCATTGGCGCCGTCACTACGGTCCTTGCCAACCGCTTCGCCACCATCGTGAACGCAGCCGTAAAACCGGCTACGATCAACAGACCCGTTATCATGATCGCTGTCCTAATTCCTTGGTGGCGGTGATTTGAATTAGTTGAGATGGTCGGGTGGCGACAATCGTTACAATGCACAGCTGGCAGGTTCGCATTTCCGTACTGTGCTCGGAGGCTTGATCGCGCTTGGGCGTAGGCACGACAATATGCAGATACGCTCGCGCAGCGAAACCGGAAGTGATCAAAAGCCCGATCGCGACGTGATATCCGACCTCAAGAAGGACGATGGGCCATCTACGGATACGTTCGTCCGCACGAATATCGGCTGGATGCGGGCAAGCGCGCGCCGAATCCTGCGGGACCGGTTCCTTGCCGAAGATTGCGTTCAAGCCGCCTTTGTGAACGTCTTCAAGAACCTGGACGGTTTCAAAGGTCAGTCAAGCTTAAGGACCTGGATGCACAGGATTGTGATCGATCAGGCGCTGATGTCTTTGCGGGCGCGAAATCGACTGCAAGAGAAGTCGATCGACGATCTTCTGCCGGCGAGCGCCCCGCCGAAAAAGTCGCGCTCGACGCCAAGCGCGGCATCGTGACGGCAGACGGTGCGCGGCGCTATGGCGTCGTGCTGACGGCCGATCTGCAAGCCGACGAGAGCGCCACCGCGACGCTGCGGCGCACGAAGGCCGCTGAACGGGGCGAGACCGCGCTCTTCAATTTCGGCGGCACGGTCGAGGAGCTGAAGGCGCGCTGCAAGGCCGACACCCATCTGGAGCCGCCCACGGCGCCGGTGTTCCAGAAGTGGATGGGCCCGGCCGATATGCGTGACGCGGCGGATTAGCCTACACTCCTGAGCCCCGACCCGCTGCTGCGCGAAATGGATCTCTATGTCCCGATGTATCGCCCGACGACGCCTGGCGCTGGCATTCCTGCTGGCTGGTGTGTTCGTGTCCCCAGCACACGCCAAGGATGGCTGGCACGGCGCCGAACGGCCCGGGGCAAGAGCGCTCTTCTATGGCGAAGTGCCGCCGACTGGACGGCAGCCCAACCCGGAGACGATCCAGCTCATTCTGCGTTGCGCGGACAAAGGAAGGGCCATTGTCGTGTTCGTGGCGGAGACCAGCGCGAAGCTGAAACCTGGCAGGGCCCTGCGTGTGCTGCTGTCCGTTGCCGGGGTCCGGTCCGCGGCGATGGGCCGAACCACGGCAAATCAGCTCGCCGGTGTCCCGAGCCTGCGGGCCACACTCCCCCTCCATGCCAGGGTGTTCGCCGCCATGACCGAACCCCGGACTTTGCACATCCAGGCGGGTGGCTGGCAAAGGTCGCTACCGCTCAACGGGCTCGGCGGCCGGCTGAAACGGCTCACGGCGGGTTGCCGGAAATAGCCTGCACGGGCGCCCTCACGCTACGCCTCCGCCGCCATCACGTCCTTCAGGTCGATGTCGAAGCGCTCCCCGCATGATCGCGCAGATCTCGTCGTAGCCGGCGCCGGACCGGGTCGGCGCCGGTTACCGGCGGCAGGCGGGCGTGTTACGGTCCGCCTGCATTTGTCACCGGCCGGGGCCTGCCGATGGGACCGAACCGAATATTTCGATCGATCATCAGGCAGTACTTCCGGCTGCACGGCGCGGATATCGTGTGGGGCGGCGGGGCGTACAAGTTCACGTTCGACACCGGCGAGGAATTCCCGTTCGAGCTCAAGGACCCGTCGTTGTTTCGCGACATGGCGGTTCATGGGTCGATTGCGTTCGCCGAAGGCTTCGTCGACGGCAAGTGGGACATCGATTTCGACCAGATGGAGCCCCTGCAGCGGCACATGATGGCGCGCGGCATGGCGCGGCCGCTGCCGCACAATTTTCTTTACCACAAGGCCCGGCAAACCTTCTCCCGCACCGGCCGGACGGGCGACGCCGAGGCAAGCCGCAGCAACTCCGCGCACCACTACGACCGAGGCAACGATCTGTTCGCATCGTTCCTCGACGAAGGCATGAACTATTCGTGTGGCTTCTTCGACGATCCCGAGTGGGATCTTGCGACCGCGCAACGGCGCAAGGTCGACCTGACGCTCGAACGCCTGCAATTGTTCGAGGGCGCCAGGGTGCTCGACATCGGCTGCGGCTGGGGCAATGTGGCGATCGAGGCGAGCCGGCGCGGCTGCGACGTCACCGGCATCAACCTCGCAGCCGAGCAGATCGAGCTCGCCCGGAGCCGCGCTGAGCTGGCGCAGGCCAAGGCCCGGTTCGTGCTTGCAGATTATCGGGATTTCGCGCGCGACCGCGAGGCTTCCTTCGATCGCATCGTTTCCATCGGCATGATCGAGCATGTCGGCAGGCGTCAGCACCGCGTGTTCTTCGACCGGGTCCGGCGCATGCTCAAGCCGGGCGGGCTGGCGGTGGTTCATTCGATCGTCGACTGGCCCTACGGCATCAACGAGCCGTGGCTCGAGCGTTACATCTTTCCCGGCTCCTACGCACCCCGGCTCAAGGAAATGGTGGACTGCGCAAACGCCGCCGGATTGCGAACGGTCGGCGGACCCTACCGGCACGACGGGGCAAACTACGCGGCCACCCTGGGGCACTGGCGCAAACGGTTCCTCGCCAACTACGACACGCTCGACCCGGCACGGTATCCCGAGCGGTTCAGGCGGCTCTGGGTGGCCTATCTGGCCGGCTGCGAGGCGGCGTTCGGCACGCTCGGCTTGCACAATGCCCAGGTCGTCTATCAGCGCCCCGTAGAGGGATGACGGTTTTGCCGCGGTGTGCGGCCGTTTGGGCCGGGCCACATTCGAGCCAGTCGTGGCCGCGCCCCGCACCTACCCCTTCGCCGCCATGATCCCTTTCAAGTCGATGTCGAAACGGTCCAGGACGATCGCGCAGATTTCGTCGTAGACGGCGCCGACGCGGATGGTCTCCCAAGAAATCAGATCGACGATGGTGCTGCCGAGCCCACCCTCGGTGCGGTAGGGGACGAGCCCGTAATCGACGGTGATGTCGGCGGCCTCGAGCACCTGGTCCTCGATATCGCTGAAGACGAACTTGCTGCCCGTCAGCGAGCGGTTGGCCGAGGAGCCGACGACGGCGTATTCGTTCTCCCGCGCGAGGCGCGCGATCTCGTCGTGCAGCGGCCCGGCGTTGAGCAGCATGTCCATGGTGCCGGCCTTGGTCGCGTTCTTGAGCGCGAAGGGCGGCAGGCTGGCGATTACCGGATGCTCGGCGCGGAAGGGGGCGACGATCGAGAAGGGCAGGTCGTGGTCGTGGATGATCGCGCTGACCACGTCGCGGGCGCGTTCGGGCACCTCGATCGCCTCGTTGAAGAGCTGCCAGTCGCAGAAATTGCCGCAGGGCTTGTCGAAGGAGCGCTCCTTGGCCCGGTAAATTCGCGCGACCGCGTCTTCCTCGTGGCCGACGATGGCGTAGCCGACGCTGACCGGAAAGATCGCCACGCCGCCGCCGCGCACGGTCTCGAATATCCGCGCGGCATCTTCGGCGATTGGATAGCCTTCGAACACGGTTCGGTCTCTCCCCTGCCGGTCGATGCTGTTAAAAGTCGATGCGGGTAGAATAGGCGGCGGCCGGACGCAAACCAAGCAACGCTAACGGACGGGACGAAGCATCGTGACGACGCAGACGGTCTCGAGCGTGGACATCGCGGGCGATGCGCGCCGCGCCTTCGACGTGCTCAAAGCCGGCGGCATCGCGATCCTGCCGATGGATGTCGGCTATTCGTTGATCGGCGGAGGCGAGGCGGCGCTGAAGCGCATCTTCGAAACCAAGCAGCGCGCGGCCACGAAATTGAATGCCATGGTGGCGGACAACGAAATCCACCGCGAGGTCCACATGCTCGACCAGCGCGGCTTCGAGATCGTCGAGGCGGTGACGCGGGACCATGGCCTGCCCCTGGGGGCGATCGCACCCGCCCGCCTCGACCATCCGCTGCTCAAGGCGGTTTCGCCCGAGACGCTGGCGCGCAGCCATCGGGGCGGCACCATCGCCATGTTGCTCAATGCCGGGCCGCTTCACGCCGCGATCTGCCACTTGAGCCGCGCCGAAACCCATCCGCTGTTCGGCTCTTCGGCCAACCTGTCGCTGTCGGGCACCAAGTTCCGGGTCGAGGATATCGAGCCCGAGATCCGCGCCATCGCCGACATCGCCATCGATCATGGGCTTCGCAAGTATCACCACTATAAGGCGTCTTCGACGCTCCTGGACGTGGAGCGGATGGAGGTGGTGCGGCACGGCGCCTGCTTCGAGCTGATCGCCGATGTGCTGCAGCGCTCATTCGGGATCGCGTTGCCGCCCGCGCCCACGACATCCCCGTAGTCAACAAATCCGTCAGCAACAGGAGGTTCCATGAGCAAGCCCAAACGCGACAACATCATGTCCGACGCTCTCTTCGCCCGCGTCGTCGACGGCAAGGCGATGTTCCCGCATGCGGTTTCGGTGTCGGGCGGGCGGCTCGTCTGCCTCTCGGGTCAGCTTGCCTGGGAAAAGGACGGCAACACCGTCGGTCCGGGCGATATGCGCGCCCAGTTCCGCCAGACCGGCGAGAACATCAAGGCAGCTTTGGAAGCGGCCGGCGCGACGTTGGCCGATATCGTCAAGACCAACACCTATGTCACCGACATGGAGGCGTTCTTCACCTGCGTCGACATCCGCGATGAATATTTCGGACCGGGCTGGCCGACCAGCACCACGGTCGAGGTCTCGCGCCTCGCCGACCCCGAGGCGATGATCGAAATCGAAGCGATCGCGGTGGTGGAGGATTAGGGGAAGAGCCATGAATTCCCCTCCCCCTCAAGGGGGGAGGGAGAAGGCTCAGCCGGTTCCAAACTTTCAGTCCGCTTCACCCAAGCATCAACTGCGCGCCGTTGAGCTGATAGACCGTGCCGTTGGTATAGCTCGCGCGTGGATCGGCCAGATGGCGCACCGCGTGGACGACCTCGTCCATCGTGGCAAGGCGGTGCATTGGCACTGCGCGGTTGTACTTTTCAAGCTGCTTTTCGGCGAAGGCGTCGGCCATCGAGCCCTCGATGATCGACGGCGCGATCGCATTGCAATAGATGTTCGAACGCGCGCCCGCGAGCGCGTATGTCTTGGTAAGCGCATGCACGCCCGCCTTGGAGGCGCCGTAGGCCGGATGCGGGCCGAGCCCGCCGAGCTGTCCCGAGATCGAGCCGATATTGACGATGCGCCCGCCCGGCGGGTCTTGGCTCGCCATCGCCTCGAGCGCCGCCGCACAACCATTGAAGCAGCCGGTGAGATTGACCCCGATGACCCGGTCCCAATCCGCCGCGCTGGCCTCCTCGACCGGCGTGACGACAACGATGCCGGCGGCGTTGATCCAGACACCGAGACGGCCCTCATCCGCCGCGCGGCGGGCCAGTGCGAAGACGGCCTCGCGGTCGGTGACGTCGAGCGCGACCGGAGTAATCCCTTCGGCAGCGTCCACCTCGCGAATGTCGGCCGCATAGACCTTGTGGCCATCAGCGGCATACGAGGCGGCCAGCGCGCCGCCCATATCGCCGGCCGCGCCCGTGATGACAACGCTATCCAAAGCCGCCGCGTTCGGCATGGCCACGCCTCCATTCTGATGCCAAATATATGGCCCCGAGCCTAGCGCGTTCGGGCCCGAAGCCGGCAGGATTTTCTGGGCCTAGGCGTTACTGTCGCTTTGGGCAGTCGTCGGGATGGCTCATGCGGGTGACCGCGATGGTGGTGCCTTGCATGCAGACCGAGGCCGCGACCACGCCGCCGCAGGCACATACCTCCACCCCGGCCTCCACCCCGCTCTTGGCCGCAACCTTGGGCTTGCCGAGCGTGTAAAGCTTGCCATCGACGCCGCGCAGCGCCTGGCATTCGACGCCTTCGCCGGTCAGCCGCCCGCGCACGCAGATTTTGCGGCCGGCGGCCTTGCGCAGACCCGCCTGGGCCTCGCGCCAACGCCAAGGCTTAACGAACGCTCCCTTCCAAAGCCCCGAGCGGCGCGCCTTTGCCGCCGCCCGGATGCGTCCGTAGTAACGCCGCCCATAAGGCAGCTGGGGCAATGCCCAGCCCGTATGCACCATGTTCCAGGCAAGATCGACGCCGGTGGCTTTGCAGATCGCAAGCGTCCGGCCCTGGCCGTCGGTTCGGCCCGCAAGCGCCGCGCGCTCGCCTGAGACCGGCTGGCAGCTGACGCACGCGCCGGCGACGAGATCCATCAGCGCGGTTCGCGCCACGCTGCCGCAGGGATAGGCGCGGCCAAAGCGCTCGCAAGTCTGGCCGAGATCGGGAACATCGATGCCGAAGAGCCGGTAGCGCACGCCGCCGACGATCAACGTGCGGCCATCGATCACGGTGGCGGCGCCCACCGATCCGGCCGCGATAGCCTGGGTCGACGCCAAAAGAACAAATGCCTGCAGCAAAACTGTGATGAGAAGGCGCGCCATGGGCTAAATCCTAACGCAGCCGGGCCGGCGCGCGCCATCAAGCCATCGTCAAGAAACCGCGAGCGGTCCGCAAATCGGCCCCGAATTCGCCCCATTCACGGTGCAATTTCCCGCTTGAACCCGGACAATCGAACGCACGCGCTTCAAACATGCGTGACAGTTCCATGAAGAATGCCGGGCGAACGGGGTAAGCAGCTGCCGGTGATGCGGCCCAACAACGCGGCACTGTGTTAGTGTCGATCCCGTCGCCCCGCGCGCCCATTGCCGCGCGCTGGTTGCGGGAAAACAGGGAGCCTTTCATGCGTCCGATCCGCCTTATTCTGGTGAGCCTTCTTCTGATCGTCTCGACGAGCGCCAGCGCATACGACAACCCGCAGCTGGCCCGCGATGCGGCAATTTATTTGCGGGCAATCGCCGCCAAGTTCCCCGGAAAGCCCGACGCACGGCGGGCGACCAGCGCATTCAACAATGCACGCGCCCATGCGAGCGGACGCAGGATGAACCAAGCTGTCGCCGATTTCGAGCAGGCGATCGCGCGCGGCAGGCGCGACCCGGATGTCTGGTACCAGCTCTCCAACGCCTGGTCGCGGCGGCAGCCGCCCAACCGCGAGAGGGGGCTGGCGGCGGCCTTCAATGGCTTCAAGATTTCGCGGACCGCGCCGGAACGCGCGTTCGGGCTGTGGCACATCGCTACGCATTACGAGAATTCCGCACGCGTGAAACTGGCGCTCGTCGCCTACGAAGCTTCGCTCGCCGAGCGCAACGACGCGCGCGTGAAGACCCGTTACGATAAGCTCGTCGCCAAGGTAAAGTTCGTGGTCCGCCGCATCCGCGCCGAGGCCGAGAGCGACACGCCGCGCATCTGCGTTGAGTTCTCAAAAGCGCTGAAGAAGCAGACTGACCTGCGTTTCAGCGACTACGTCCGCCTTTCGCCGCGCGTGAAAATAAACGTCACGGCGCGCGGCAGCGGGCTTTGCATCGACGGCGTCACCCATGGCGCGAGCTATCAGCTGACGCTGCTGAAGGGCCTGCCCGGCGAGAACAAGCTGGTCTTGGAGAAGACCGCGAAGTTCAACGTCGTCGTCCCGAACCGCAGCCCGAGCATCGCCTTCAAGGGCAGCGCCTTTATCCTGCCCACCAAGGGCCGCCAGGGCCTGCCGGTGACCTCCGTCAATGTCAGCCGCGCGCGCGTCGAGGTGCTGCGTGTCAACGACCGCGCTATCGTCGAGCTGATCAAGGAGCGCAAGATCACGCGTCTGCTCTCCGGCCATGACGCGAGCGAGCTGCGCAACGCCGATGGCGAGCGCGTCTGGATCGGCACGCTCTCGATCACCGCGGCGCAGAACAAGGAGGTGACCACCATCATCCCGGTCGCCGATATCCTGAAGACCCGCAAGCCCGGCATCTATGTCGCGGTCGCCAGCCCGATCGGCGGCAAGCCGGTGCGAAGCTGGAAAGACCGCGCAACGCAGTGGTTCGTCGTCACCGATCTCGGCGTCTCGACTTATATGGGCGGCGATGGCCTCCACATCTCCGTCCGCTCGCTGGCCTCGGCCAAGCCGTTGGAGAAGATCAATGTCCTCGTTGTTGCCCGCAACAACGAAGAGCTGGGCCGCGCCTTCACCGACCAAGCGGGCATGGTTCGATTTGCGCCAGGCATCGTGCGCGGGTCCGGCGGGTCGCGGCCCGCGGTGGTTATGGCGTTCGCCGAGGGCGGCGAGTTCGTCTTCCTCGACCTCACCAAGCCGGCCTTCGATCTGACCGATCGCGGGGTCGGCGGGCGTACCGCGCCCGGCCCGGTCGACGCATATCTTTATACCGAACGCGGCGTCTATCGGCCCGGCGAGACGGTGCATGCGGTGGCGCTGCTGCGCGACGACCGCAGCGCGGCGCTGGCCGACGTGCCGGTGATGCTGAAGCTGATCCGCCCGGACGGCGTGGAGGCGCGCCGCTACCGGCTGCGCGCCGGCGCGTTACTGGGTGGCCACAAGGTTTCGATCCCGCTGGCCAGCTCGGCGCGCACCGGCCGCTGGACGCTGTCGGCCTATGTCAATCCCAAAGGCCAGCCGGTGGGCTCGGTGCGTTTCCAGGTCGAGGATTTCGTGCCCGAGCGCCTGGAGCTGACCCTCAAGGCCGGCAAGCCGGTTCTCGCCGCCAAGGTGCCGAACGCGGTCGCCGTCGAAGGCCGTTTTCTCTACGGCGCGCCCGCGGCCGACCTCCGGGTCACCAGCGAACTCGTGCTGCGCATGAACATGGCGCCGTATGACAAATTCAAAGGCTACGAATTCGGCCTCGTCCAGGAAGAGTTCCGGGCCCGCCGCACGGCCCTCAAGCCGGCGCGAACCGACAAGGCAGGCCGGCTCAGCCTGCCGCTCCTGCTCGAAGCGCTGCCGCAGACGACGCGTCCGCTCGAAGCCCAGATCCGCGTTTCGATGCTGGAGCCGGGCGGCCGTGCCACCGTGCGCGTGATCACCCTGCCGGTGCAGCCGGGCGCGCTTATGATTGGCATCAAGAAGACGTTCGAGGGCTCGGTCCAATCCGGCAAGCAGGCCGAATTCGCCATTGTCGCGCTCGACAAGTCGGGCGCGCCCGTCGCAACGAAGGCGCTCGCCTACGAGCTCATTCGCGAGGAGTACCGATATCACTGGTACTACCGCAACAATCGTTGGAACTACCGCGTCACCATGAACGAGGGCGAGACCCGCAAGGGCACGCTCGATGTCGCAAAAGACCCGGCGAAACTCGCCTTCGGTCTTCGCCCCGCCGCTTACCGCCTGGAGATCCGCGACAAGCGCACGGGCGCCGCCAGCAGCGTGCGCTTCCGTGTCGGCTGGTGGGCGAGCGCGTCGGCCGGCAACGTGCCCGACAAGCTGAAGGTCACGCTCGACAAGTCGGCCTATAAGGCGGGCGATACCGCGAAGGTCTTCATCAAGCCGCCCTTCGCGGGCCGCGTCCAGCTCGTGATCGCCGGCGACAAGGTCCACGAGACCCGCAATCTTGACGTCACCGAAGAAGGCCGCACGGTTGAGATCCCGGTCAAGGCCGACTGGGGGCCGAGCGTCTATGTGCTGGCCTCGGCGTTTCGGCCGGGCGAGCAGACGGGCGCCCGGGGACCGGCGCGGGCGATCGGTCTCGCCCACCTCACCACCGATATGAGCGGACGCACGCTCACGGTCGCGATCAGCGCGCCCAAGACGATCACGCCGCGCCGCACGGTCGAGGTTCCGATCAAGGTGACCGGCATGACGCGCGGCGGCCAGGCCTTCGTCACCCTCGCCGCCGTCGATGAAGGCATCCTTCAGCTCACCAACTACAAGAGCCCCAAACCGACCGCGCATTATTACGGCAAGCGGCGGCTCGCGCTCGAGCTGCGCGATGACTACGGCAAGCTGATCGACCCGGGCAAGGGCACCTTCGGGCGTGTCCGTCAGGGCGGTGACGCGGCCACGCGGCGCCATCTTTCCGGGCTCGATGCCTCGAGCATCAAGACGGTGGCGCTGTTCTCGGGCATCGTCCGCGTCGACGGCGAAGGCAATGCGGTGATCACGCTCGATGTTCCCGACTTCAATGGCCGGCTGCGGCTGATGGCTGTGGCCTGGAACGGCGGCAAGGTGGGTTCGGGCGAAGCGGCAATGACCGTGCGCGATCCCATCGTCAGCGTCGTCACCCTGCCGCGCTTCCTCGCCCCGCGCGATGCGGCACAGATGACCGTAAGCCTGCACAATGTCGATGGCGCCGCCGGGACATACAAACTCAGCGTCAAAGGCACGCTCGCCAAGCCGGTGGGCGGCAATGGCGTGCGGACGGTCGAGCTTGCCAAGGACCAGCGCCGGGTCGTGGTGCTGCGCCTCAGCGCCGGCCAAGTCGGCGTCGGCCGGATCACCATGGAGCTCAGCGGGCCGAACAACTTCAAGATCGCGCGCGGCTGGGACCTTGCGGTGCGCGCAGCGCAGCCGGTGGCAACCCGGCGCTTCGTCAGGCGGATCGCGCCGGGCGCGGCGGTCAGCTACAACCGGACGCGGCTCGCGAGCTTCGTGCCGGGAACCGCCGAGGTCACGATGGGCTTTTCCACCGTGCCCGATCTCAACCTTGCCGGGCTCATCAGGCGGCTCGACCGCTATCCTTACGGCTGCGCCGAGCAGACCACGAGCCGCGCGCTGCCGCTGCTGTATGTCGCCGACATCGCGCGCAATCTCGGCGTTGCCGAAGACCGCACGATCCTGCGCGGCCGGGTCCAAAGCGCGGTCGGGCGTCTGCTCACCATGCAGCGCTCCGACGGCTCATTCGGTCTCTGGTCGTCGCAGTCGTCGCGCGAGGAGTGGCTGACCGCCTATGTCATGGATTTCCTGATTCAGGCCAAGCGGCTGAAATATCCGGTGCCCGAGCACGCCCATGAGCAAGGGCTGAAATTCCTCGCCCGGCAGGTTGCCGATCCCGACTTCCAGCCCTGGCAGCTACCAGCAAAGGCCTATGCGTTCTACGTGCTGGCGCAGGCCGGTAGCGCGCGCATCGGCGATCTGCGCTACTTCCACGACACGTATCTGAAGCAGATGCCGACGGCGCTCTCGATGGCGCAGACCGGCGCCGCGCTGGCGCTCGCCGGCGACAGTGAGCGCGCGGCGGCCGCCTTCCAGGCCGCCTTCATCTTCAAGTCGCGGCCGAAGCAGATCTGGCGCAACTGGGCCTATTGGGATTACGGCTCGAACCTGCGAGACCGTTCGGGCCTGGTCTATCTCGCCGATGCCAGCAAGCAGGCGACCACGCGCCTGCCGGCGGCGGTCGCCGATCTGGTCCAGCTTTCGCGCGACGACAATAACACCTCCACCCAGGAGCAGGCTTGGCTGCTGCTGGCTGCCAAACAGCTGATCGGCTCGGCGACCTCGATGAAACTCAACGTCGCTGGCCGGCAGATGACGCGCGCCAAACCGCTCTTCATGCTGCGCAAGGCGGCAGCGCTGGGCGCCGCCGGGCTTACGGTGCGCAATCTCGGCAACAAGCCGATCTGGCATTCGGCAACCGTCAGCGGCGTGCCCAAGGCGGATCAGCCCAAAGCGAGCCAGGGTTTCACCATCAAGCGCGCGTATTATTCGCTCGACGGCAAGCGCGCCGATCTGGCCAAGGTGCGCCAGGGCGACGTGCTGGTCGCGGTGATCAGCGGCGAGGCGGTTTCCGGCGTGCGCCATCAGGCGCTCATTGTCGATCTGCTGCCAGCGGGGTTCGAGATCGAGAATGCGCGGCTGCGTGGGCGCAAATCGACCGCCGAGCTCAAATGGCTGCCCAAGCTTACGCGGGCGCTCCACGTCCAGCCGCGCGACGACCGCTTCGTTGCCGCGCTCAACCTCACCGGCGGCGGCAAGCGGGCCTTCACGCTGGCGTATCTCGTTCGCGCGGTGACGCCGGGTACCTTCCGCCTGCCGGCCGCTTACGTGGAGGACATGTACAAGCCGCGCTTCTATGGCCGCGACGCGATGGGTTCGGTCACCATCGCGGCCGTGCGCTAAGCGCGCAGCGTCGCTGGCTACAGTGAGCGTGCGGAAAGATCACCCCCCACCCCCTGAAACGCCCAAAGGCGTTTCAGCCCCCTCAAAGGCGGAGGGAGCTAGGCCACGCGTGGCCACCGGGGCGTCCCCTCCCCCCAGGGACAGGGAGGGGGGAACACGCCAGTGGCGTGAAGACAAGCCCCGATATTGGAGCCGCCTGCAACGCATCGCCGCCTATTTCAGCGGCGGGCTGCTGGCCTTGGCGCTCACCGTCGGGATCGCCGACCGGCTCGCGCCGCCCGATCTTAAATCCCTCGACCACACCTCGACCTTCGTCGTCGACAGGCATGGCAAGCTGCTGCGCGCCTTCACCAACCGCGACGGTGTCTGGCGGCTGCCGGCGACCGCTGGCCAAGTTGATCCGCTCTATCTGCGTATGCTCATTGCTTACGAAGACCGGCGGTTCACGACGCATTACGGGGTCGATCCGCGTGCCATCGGCCGGGCGATTTGGTCGGCGGTCCGAACAGACCGCCTTGTTTCCGGCGCCTCGACGCTGACCATGCAGACGGCGCGTCTGCTCGAACCACGGCGGCGCTCGCTCGCGGCCAAGCTGTCCGAGATGGCGCGTGCCTTCCAGCTCGAAGCGCGGCTCTCCAAGAACGATATCCTCGCCGCTTATCTCACGCTGGCGCCCTATGGCGGCAATATCGAGGGGGTGCGTACGGCCTCGCTCGTCTACTTCGGCAAGGAGCCCAGGCGTCTCACCCCGGCAGAGGCGGCGCTGCTGGTCATTCTACCCCAATCGCCCACCGCGACGCGCCCCGACCGCCACCCGCACGCGGCCAAGCGCGCGCGCGACAAGGTGCTGCGGGTGATGGCCCGCCGCGGCGTGTTGAGCCAGCGTCAACTGCGCGAGGCGCTCGAAAGCCCGGTGCCGCAACGCCGCCGCGCCATGCCCTTCGATGCACCGCATCTGACGCGGGCCCTGGCCGCCGCACAAACAACAGGTGCGCGCGAGGCGCGCGGGCCGGGCCGGCGTATCATTCGCACGACCATCGACGGCTCGCTGCAGCGCGCGCTGCAGGGCCTGGTTCGCCATGCCGCCAGCGGACTCGATGCGCAGGCGACGGTCGCGGTGCTGGTGGTGGAGAATGCGAGCGGACGGATCCGCGCTTACGTTGGTTCCTCCGACTTCTTCGACCCCCGGCGCGCCGGCCAGATCGACATGATCCGCGCGATCCGCTCGCCGGGCTCGACGCTCAAGCCCTTCGTTTACGGCATGGCGTTCGAAGACCGCATCATCCATCCCGAGACGATCATCGCCGACGTGCCGACGCGTTTTGACGACTACCAGCCGGAGAACTTCCGCCGCGTCTATCATGGCGAGGTGACGGTGCGCGAAGCGCTTCAACAGTCCATGAACGTGCCGGCCGTTGTCGTGCTCGACGGGGTCGGACCGGTGCGGCTGGCGAGCCGGCTGCGCCAGGCCGGCGCACGTCTGGCTTTCGACCGCCAACGGCCAACGCCCGGCCTGCCGCTGGCGCTCGGCGGGGTCGGGCTGACGCTGCGCGATCTGGTCGGGCTCTATACCGGTCTTGCCAATGGTGGCCGGGTGACCCGCCTGACCGTGCGCCCGCTCGAGACAGAAGCGCCCGATGCCGGCCGGCGCATCGTCAGCGCGGCGGCCGCCTGGCAGCTTGCCCGCATCCTTGAGGGCGCGCCGCCGCCGGCCGATTTTGTCGCCAACGCCAATACCAAAGG
Source organism: Alphaproteobacteria bacterium (assembly GCA_035527975.1). GTDB lineage: Bacteria > Pseudomonadota > Alphaproteobacteria > JAPULJ01 > JAPULJ01 > DATKZM01. The sequence goes on from DATKZM010000122.1 coordinate 26,371, forward strand.
CGCGCGCAAGATCGCCTACAAGACCGGCACCTCCTATGGTTTCCGCGATGCCTGGTCGGTGGGCTACGACGCCGCGCACACCATCGGCGTCTGGGTTGGCAGGCCGGACGGCACACCCAACCCCGGTCACTTTGGCCGCAAGACCGCCGCGCCCATCCTCTTCCGCGCCTTCGGCCTGCTGCCCAAGGGTGACGGCCCGATGCCGGGACCTGCGCCCGCCGGGGTCCGGCTGGCCGATGCCGGCGCGCTGCCGTCCCATCTGCAGCGGTTCGGCAAGGCCGCGCGCCAGGGCGGGCTGCTGACGGCAATCCGCCCCCTGACGATCGCCTTTCCGCCCGACGGAGCGGTTGTCGAGCTCAAGCACACCGCTTTGGCAAAGACCGCCGAGACGACCACAAAGACGGTCGCCAAGACGATATATGAGCGCCTGCCCCTGGCCGCCGACGGCGGTCGCAAACCGCTCAAATGGCTGGTCAACGGCCGGCCGATCGAAAGCCGTCCGCATCGCCGGCAGACCCGCTGGACGCCCGACGGCGAGGGCTTCGTGCGCATCACCGTGATCGACGCCGACGGCCGGGTCGCCAGCGCGGTCACCAGGCTGCGCTGACCCTCCATCTCCGCGCGCGCTATCACCGAACGCCGCCGGCACCCACCCTTGAACGACCGAAGCGCGGCAAGTATATTGCGCCGCACAATTTCTATTGCATTGCAAAATTTGAGGGATTGCCGATGGATGCGAAAACCGAGCCGCAGGGCGATGCTCCGCTCCAACCGCTTGCGCCGATCGACCCCGATCTGGAGGCCGAGCTGCATGGTTATTATTTCGAGGACCTTGAAGTCGGCATGAGCGCTGTTTATGCGCGGACCGTCACCGATGCGGATATCGTCATGTTCTCGGGCATCTCCGGCGATACCAACCCGATCCACCTCGCCGCGACCTTCGCCGACGGCTCGATGTTCGGCGGCCGGGTCGCCCACGGCATGCTGACCGCGAGCTTCTTCTCCGCCGTCATCGGCACCAAGCTGCCGGGTCCGGGCTGCGTCTATATGAGCCAGAGCCTGCGCTGGAATACGCCGGTCCGGGCCGGGGACACCGTGGTGACCCGGGCTGTCATCACCGAGCTCAACACCGAAAAGCAGCGAGCCGTGCTGGAAACCATATGCACGGTCGGCGGCGAGGTGGTGCTTGAGGGCGAAGCGCTGGTCAAAGTACCGTCCCGCCAAACCACCGGCTGAGCCGAAGGATTTCGGAACGATTTCGTATGCGGCACGCAAATTTCTTGCCGCAGGCCCACGAGCCGCTAACCTGTCGCCCGATTGTTGGACCCACGCCGGATCGCTATGGTCCGGCGGCGTTCGTTGAGGGCCTGGACGGCATTCACACTTGGACGGCTTAGTTATGCGTATCCTCCGCCACACCGCCGGCGCCGGTGACCGGGACAAGGGTTCGGTCGTCGCGATCGGAAACTTTGACGGCGTTCATCGCGGCCACCGCGCCGTGATCGACGCCGCCGGCCGCATCGCGCGCGAAACCGGGGCAGATCAAGCAGTATTGACCTTCGAGCCCCATCCGCGCTCGGTCTTCCAGCCCGATATCGCGCCTTTCCGGGTCACCCCCTTTCGCTCCAAGGCGCGCCAGATCGAGCTGCTCGGCGTCGATCTTTTGTTCGCGCTGCATTTCGATTTGGAGTTTTCACGCCATTCGGCCGAGGACTTCGTGCGCAGCGTGCTGGACGCGGGCATCGCGGCCTCCCATGTCGTGGTCGGCGCCGACTTCGTCTTCGGCAACCGCCGCCGCGGCACGTCCGATTTTCTCGCCCAGGAAGCCGGCAACCACAGCTTTGATGTGACGTTCATCGAGCCCGTGCTCGGCCCGGACGGGCTCGCCTATTCCTCCACCCGCATTCGCGAGCTGCTTGGCTCGGGCCGACCAGCCGAGGCGGCCGAGCTCCTCGGCCGCTTCTGGGAGATCGAGGGCCGGGTCGAGAGGGGCGACCAGCGCGGCCGGACGATTGGATTTCCGACCGCCAATCTCGCGCTCGGCGACTATCTGAGGCCCGCGACCGGCGTCTATGCCATACGCGCCGGGCTCGACAGGCCTGCCGGTGAAGGCGGCGGCGTTGAGACGGTCTGGTTCGACGGCGTTGCAAACCTCGGCCGACGCCCCACATTCGGAGGCGACGATCTGCTGCTCGAGGCGCATCTTTTCGGCTTTCAGGACGACATCTACGGGCAGCATCTGCGGGTCGCGTTGATCGAGTATCTGCGTCCCGAAACACGGTTTGACGGGATTGACGCCTTGAGGGCGCAGATTGCCGAGGATGCGACCCGCGCGCGCGAGCTGCTCGCAACGCACGGGGCCGCGCCGGCCGGCGCCGAGCGAGTGGAACGATGAGCACGGATTACAAATCGACGGTCTTCCTGCCCAAGACCGACTTCCCGATGCGCGGCGGCCTGCCCAAGCGCGAGCCCGAACTGCTCGCGCGCTGGGACGAGCTCGGCCTGTTCGAACGGCTGCGCGCCGACAGCAAGGGCCGCGAGAAGTTCATCCTGCATGACGGCCCGCCCTACGCCAACGGCCACCTCCATATCGGCCACGCGCTCAACAAGATCCTGAAGGACGTCATCAACCGCTCGCAGCAGATGCTGGGCAAGGATGCCAACTACGTCCCCGGCTGGGACTGCCACGGCCTGCCGATCGAATGGAAGATCGAGGAGCAGTACCGCGCCAAGGGCAAGGACAAGGACGACGTGCCGATCCTGGAATTCCGGCGCGAATGCCGCGAATTTGCCGAAAAATGGGTCGCCATTCAGTCGGAGGAGTTCCAGCGGCTCGGCGTCGTCGGCAATTGGGACGACCCTTATCTCACCATGGCGCTCGAGTCGGAGGCGCGCATCGCCGCCGAGCTGATGAAGTTCGCCGAGAACGGCCGGCTGTTCCGGGGCTCCAAACCGGTGATGTGGTCGGTGGTGGAAAAGACCGCGCTCGCCGAGGCCGAAGTCGAGTACCACGACCACACCTCGCATACGGTGTGGGTGAAGTTCCCGGTGATTGCAGGGCCGGAGGCCCTCACTGGCGCGGATGTCCTGATCTGGACCACGACCCCCTGGACGATCCCTGCCAACCGCGCGGTCGTGTTCTCGCGCGATATCGACTACGGGCTCTATGAGATCACCGCCGCGCCCGACGACAATTGGGCAAAGCCGGGCGACAGGCTGGTTATGGCCGACGCGCTGGCCGCTTCGGTGATGGAAGCGGCACGGGTGGAGGCCTACGAGCGCACGGCAGAGGTCGATCCGGGCGAAATCACGCACTGCGCCCATCCCTTCCGCGGCATCGAGGGCGGCGAGGGTTATTGGGACTATGATGTGCCGCTCCTGCCGGCGGACTATGTGACCGACGATGCGGGCACGGGCTTCGTGCATACCGCCCCCGGCCACGGCGCCGACGACTATGTGACGTTCGTGAACAACCGGGAGGTGTTTGCTGGCGTTGGGCTGAGCGAGGTGCCGCACACGGTCGGCGAGGCGGGCGAGTATTTCGATCACGTGCCGCTGCTGGCCGGCAAATGCGTCTACACTCATAAAGGCAAAGAGGGCGACGCCAACAAGGCGGTGATCGACCTTCTGGTCCAGTGCGGCGCGCTGCTCGCGCGCGGCCGGCTCAATCATTCCTATCCCCATTCGTGGCGCTCGAAAGCGCCGCTCATCTTCCGCAACACGCCCCAGTGGTTCATCTCGATGGGCGACGACCCAACTGACAACAGGGGCGCGGACGGGTTGCGCGCGATCGCGCTCAAGGCAATCGAGGAGACGCGCTTCGTTCCGGCCACGGGCAAGACGCGGATTCGCGGCATGGTCGAAAGCGGCCCCGACTGGGTGATCTCGCGCCATCGCGCCTGGGGCGTGCCGATCGTGGTGTTCGTGCACAAAGCCAACGGCAACGTGCTGGTCGACGCCGAGGTCAACACGCGCATCTTCGATGCTTTCGTCGCGGAGGGCGCCGATGCCTGGTTCGTCGATGGCGCGGCCGCGCGGTTCCTCGGCGACACCTACGATCCCGACGAGTGGGAAAAGGTCGACGACATTCTCGACGTCTGGTTCGAATCCGGCTCGACCCATGCCTTCGTTCTGGAGCAGCGCGACGAGCTTGAATGGCCGGCCTCGCTTTATCTTGAGGGCACCGACCAGCATCGCGGCTGGTTTCGCTCGTCCCTGCTGGAATCGTGCGGCACGCGCGGCCGCGCGCCTTTCGACGCGGTGCTGACCCACGGCTTCGTCCTCGATGAGAAAGCCCAGAAGATGTCCAAGTCCTCGGGCAACGCGCTCTCGCCCCAGGATGTCACCAAGCAGTACGGCGCCGATGTTCTGCGCCTCTGGGTGGTCGGGACCGACTACACCGAGGATCCGGTGTTCGGCCCCGAAACGGTCAAGCAAATGGCCGACATCTATCGGCGCCTGCGCAACACGCTGCGCTATCTGCTGGGCGCGCTGGCCGATTTCGACGAGGGCGAACGGGTCGAGCTGCACGCGATGCCCGAGCTTGAGCGCTGGGTGTTGCATCGCATCTACACGATGGACCAGGGGTTGCGCACGGCCTGCGACGGTTTCGAATTCCACCCGTTCTTCGCAGCGCTGCACAGTTTCTGCGCGACCGATCTCTCGGCCTTCTACTTCGACATCCGCAAGGACGCGCTCTACTGCGATCCGGCGGACGACCCGGCCCGGCGCGCGGCGCGCACGGTGCTCGATATTCTCTTCGATCACCTGACGGCGTGGCTGGCGCCCTTCCTGGCCTTTACCGCCGAGGAGGCCTGGATCAGCCGCTGCGGCGAGGATGCGAGCAAGCCGGCGAGCGTCCATCTGCGCAGCTTCCCCAAGGTTCCGGAAAACTGGCGCGACGACGCGCTGGCGGAGAAGTGGGCCAAGGTGCGCACGCTTCGACGTGTCGTCACGGGCGCGCTGGAATTGGAGCGCGCCGAAAAGCGCATCGGCTCCAGCCTGCAGGCTGGGCCCAAGGTCTATGCTCCGCAGGCGCTGGCCGATGCCGCGGACGGCCTCGACTTCGCGGAGATCTGCATCACCTCCGGCATCACGATTACGACCGAGGCACCGCCGCCCGGCGCCTTCGCGCTCGACGACGTGGCGCAGGTCGGCGTGCTGCCGGCCCTGGCCGAAGGCGAAAAATGCGCGCGTTGCTGGCGCGTGCTGCCGGAAGTTGGTCGGGATGCCAGCGCGCCCGAGCTATGCGGGCGCTGCGCGGCGGCGGTCGCCGGGTTCGAGCCGGTCGCCGCCGATGCCTGAGGCCGCCTCGATGCCGGACGCCGCCGCGGAACCGGCCCGGCGTTTTGTCCGGCTGGGCCTTGGCCTTGCGGTTCTCACCATTGCCCTTGATCAGCTCAGCAAATGGTGGATCGTCGCCCAGGTGATGACACCGCCGCGCGTGATCGAGGTCACCTCGTTCTTCAATATCGTGCTGGCCTGGAACACCGGGGTCAGCTTCTCGATGCTCAATATGGGCGGTGCCTTCGGCCGCTGGGGCCTATCGGCGCTCGCGCTTGCCATCGTGGCGGTGCTGTTCTTCTGGCTGCGCAAGGCCGAACGCCAACTGCCGGCAATCGGACTGGGCCTGGTGATCGGCGGCGCGCTGGGCAATGTGATCGACCGCGTTCGCCTCGGCGCTGTCGCCGATTTCCTGCTCTTTCATTGGGGCGATGCCTATTGGCCCGCCTTCAATGTCGCCGATTGCGCAATTACCGTCGGCGTGGGCGCACTTCTTGTGGATGCCTTGTTTGGTTCCCGCGAATCGCATACATAGAGGGTTCATGACAGACCGGGTGAGGTCATAAAAATGCTCCGATCAATGATACTGGCTTGTGGGGCGGCGGTTGCCCTGGCCGGTTGCAGCGCCGTGTCCGACGTCAAGTCTCTGGTTCAAAAAGGCAACAAAGACGGCAACGAATACCGTGCCGTCCGCAACCAGCCGTTGGTGGTCCCGCCTGGCTTCGATTTGCGGCCGCCTCGCGGCGGCGGTTCGGCCGGCCGCGGCGGACGCTCGACCACGATCCGCGCGCGCCGCGCGGTGATCGGCGGCGGCGGCGGCGGTACAGCGACGCTGCCCGGCACCGGCGAACGGGCGCTCGTCCGCAAAGCCGCAAGCGGGGTCAGCGGTGCCGGCAGCTACGTCCGCAAGGAAGTCGACCAGGAAACCAAGAAAAACAAAGAGAGTGAGCGCAAGTTCACCGACAAGCTGCTGAAATGGGAGAACCGCGAGGGCGCTTCCGATCGCAAGAACCCCTTAGGCGGCAACACCGACCCGGTGATCAAGCGCAAGGGTCAGATTTTCTAAACCGGTTGAGTGTTAAGAAACCGGGACTGACGCCTCTCACGACGGGCTTTCGGGGGAGCCGATCGGCGAGGCGGTCCAGTGCATCGCAACCACCAGTGCATCGCATCCGTTAGTGACTGCCTGTCAACCAAGCGAAGGGCCGCAATGCTGCAACGCGCCGCTGGTACTCCCCTGTCCATCCGCATAGTCGCCATCGCCATAGTCGCCGCCTTCGCGGCCCTCGGCCCGCCGGCAGGCTCGACCGCCGCGGCGAAGGTCTTCGACCCCCAGACGTTCATGCTGAAGAACGGCATGCAGGTGGTTGTCATCCGCAATCCACGCGCGGCGGTGATCACCCACATGGTCTGGTACAAGGTCGGCGCGGCCGATGAGCCGCCCGGCCAGTCCGGCATCGCCCATTACCTCGAACACCTGATGTTCAAGGGCACCAAGAAGCTGAAATCGGGCGAGTTCTCGAAAATCGTCGCGCGCAACGGCGGCCGCGAGAACGCCTTCACCGGGCAGGACTACACCGGCTATTTTCAGGTGTTCGCTTCCGACCGGCTGGAAACCATGATGCGCCACGAGGCGGACCGGATGACCGGCCTCGTCCTCAGCAAGTCGATCATCGAGCCCGAGCGCGGGGTGGTGCTGGAGGAACGGCGCAGCCGAACCGATTCGCGCCCCTCATCGATCTTGTGGGAACAGGCACGCGCCGCGCTATTTCAAAACCATCCCTACCGGGTGCCGATCATCGGCTGGGCGCATGAGATCAAATCGGTGACACGCGACCAGATCATCGGCTTCTACAAGGTCCACTACCAGCCCAACAATGCGATCCTCGTAGTTGCGGGCGACATCACCGCCGAGAGGCTCAAGCCGCTGGCGGAGAAGTATTACGGGTCCATCCCGGCGCGGCCGGTCCCCAAGCGGGTTCGCCCAATGGAGCCGCCGCAAAAGGCGGCGCGCCGGGTCATTCGGTTCGACCCGCGGGTGCGCCAACCGTCCTTCGGGCGCATCTATCTTGCACCCAGCTACAGCACGGCTGCGAGCGAACACGCCTACGCGCTGCAGGTGCTTTCGCAGATCTTGAGCGGCGGCGCGACCAGCCGGTTGAACCGCGCGCTGGTCATCGAGCAGAAAGTCGCCGATAGCGCCGGTGCCGGCTATGACGCGCTCGTCGTCGACCATGCGACATTCTATTTGTATGCCAGCCCGCGCGCCGGCGTGACGGTCGAGACGGTCGAGGCGGCCATGGACGCAGAAGTGCGCAAGCTGCTCGACAAGGGCGTGACCGCCGAAGAGCTCGCGCGCGCCAAGCAGCGCTTGGGCGATGCCGCAATCTATGCCCGCGACTCGGTCTCCACGGGAGCCCGCATTCTGGGCCGCGCCCTCGCCGTGGGGCGCTCCATCGCCGATATCGAGACCTGGCCGGAAAAGATCGGCGCAGTCACCGTCGAACAAGTGAACGCCGCCGCCCGCCACGTCTTCAAACGCAACAGCTCGGTCACCGCCATCCTAAAGCCGCCGGTCCGCAAGGCCGATGGCGGGGCCGGCGCAGGACGCAGGCCGACCGGCGCCAAAAACCCCGCCAAGCTGGGAGGCAAGAAATGAGCCTGCACGCCAACGCGATCTCGATGAGTGAGATCCCTATGAAGGGCATTCAAATCATCCGTGCCTTTGCCCTCGCGGGCGCGCTGGTCCTTGTCGCGGTCGCTTCCATCCCGGCGAGCGCCGCGGTAACGGTCGAAGAAGTGAAGAGCAAATCCGGGCTCACCGCCTGGCTGGTGCGCGATCGCTTGAACCCGATCATCTCGATGCGGGTGTTGATGCGCAATGGCGGTGCGGTTCTCGATCCCAATGGCAAAGAGGGGCTGGCGCGGTTCACCGCAAGCCTGCTCGACGAAGGTGCGGGCGAGCTCGACAGCCAGGCTTTCCAGCGGCGACTTGAGGACCTCTCGATCTCGCTGGAGTTCAACGCCGGCGCCGATCACCTTTCAATTTCGCTGCGCACCTTGCGGCGCAACCGCGCCGAGGCTTTCCGGCTCTTGAGGCTGGCGCTGACCAAGCCACGCTTCGACGGTGAGCCGGTCGAACGGATCCGCGCGCAAATGCTGACCAGCCTGGCCCGCCGTTCGGTGCGTCCGGGCTATATCGCCGGCCGGACGTTCTGGCGGGCCGCATTTCCAAAGCACCCTTATGGCCGGCCGACGCGGGGTACCCCCGCGACGATCAAGGCAATCGGCAAGGCCGATCTTCAGGCTTACGTGAAAAGCCGTTTCGCGCGTGGCGCGCTTGTCATCGGCGTCACCGGCGATATCACGCCCGATGAGTTGAAAGCGATCCTGGATACGACATTCGCCAGCCTGCCCCGGCGTGCCACGCCAGTGGCGGTGACCCGGGTCGCGCCCGCTACCCGGGGCAAGCTGACCGTCATCCGCCGGCCCTTTCCGCAAAGCGTGGTCATCTTCGGCCAACCAGGTCCCGGTCGTAAGGACAAGGACTTCTATGCCGCCTTTGTGATGAACCACATTCTTGGCGGCGGTTCCTTCTCATCGCGGCTCTACCAGGAAATCCGCGAGAAGCGCGGCCTTGCCTACAGCGTGAGTTCGAACCTCAGCCCGATGCGCCACTCGGCCATGATCACCGGCTCGGTGGCGACCCAAAACGCACGGGTGCGCGAGACCATCGATCAGATCCGCCTGCAGTGGAAGCGCATGGCCGACCAAGGCGCGACGGCCCAGGAGCTGAAGGATGCCAAGCTCTACCTCACCGGCTCCTATCCTTTGCGCTTCGTCAACACCGCGCGCATCGCCGGCTCGCTGGCGTGGCTGCAGATGCTGGGGCTCGGCCGTGATTATTTCGAGCGGCGCAACGCCATTATCGAGGCGATCACGGTGGCCGATGTGCGACGCGCCGCCAAGCGGTTCCTCGACACCGACAAGCTTTATTTCGTCGTGGTCGGCCAGCCCAAGGGCCTCGACGAGAAAGGCTAGGCGGCGGCCCGGGCATCGCAGGGCCAGGAACGCATCGCTGAGCGGCGCACGCTCACGCAATCCTGCCCTCGCACGGTATAGTAATCCCCCATGCCCTATCATCAGGACATCAGTGCCTGCTTCGGGACGGGCGCGCTGGCGCTCGACGAGCGCATCTTCGCCGAGCTGCTTGCCGGCACCGCCGAAGCGCTCGACGCGTTGCGCCTTGCCCGCGCCGAGGGATCGCTGCCGCTCTTGGCGCTGCCTGGCCGGCGCGACGATCTGGACGCACTGAAACCGCATGCCGATCGCTTTCGCGCCCTCTGCGATGACGTCGTCGTTCTTGGAACCGGCGGCTCTTCGCTGGGGGGCCAGGCCATTCATGGCTTTGCCTCGCCGGGCGCCACGCCGCGGCTCCACTTCCTCGACAATATCGATCCCGAGCACTTCGAGGCGATCCTAAACGCGCTCGATTTCGCGCGGACCGGCGTGATCGCGATCTCCAAATCGGGCGGCACGGCGGAAACAATGACCCAGTTGCTGGCGGTGCTGCCCCGGCTCGCCGGCGGCGAAGACCGGCTCGGCGAGCGCGTGGCGGCGATCACCATGCCGGGCGACAGCCCGCTGCGCCGGCTCGCGCTGCGCTACGGCCTCACCGTTCTCGACCACGATCCCGATATCGGCGGGCGCTTTGCGGCGCTGTCGCTGGTCGGCTTGTTGCCCGCCATGATCGCCGACCTCGATGCGGCCGCCGTGCGCGAAGGAGCGGCCGCGGTGCTCGATCAGGCCCTTGGGTGCGACGACCCCTCGCTGGTGCCGCCGGCAATCGGGGCGGCGCTCAATGTCGGCCTGGCGCGCGCGCACGGCATCAGCCAGACCGTGCTGCTGCCCTATTCGGACCGGCTGGAGCCCTTCGCGCGCTGGTTCCGCCAGCTCTGGGCGGAGAGTTTGGGCAAGCAGGGCCGCGGCACCACGCCGGTCCCCGCGGTGGGCGCGGTCGACCAGCATTCGCAGCTCCAACTCTGGCTCGACGGGCCGGCCGACAAGCTTTTCACGATTATCATGGCCGACCGCGCGGGCACCGGCGCGCGCATCGACCCCGCGCTGGCCGAGGATCTGCTGGCGGCGGACGGGCCGCTCAATTGGCTCGCCGGCCGCACCATGGGAGATCTTATGGAGGCCGAGCAGCGCGCCACCGCCGAGACGCTCAGCGCCGCGGGCCGGCCGGTCCGCATCATCGCCATGAAGTCGATCGACCTTCGGGCCTTGGGTGCGCTGATGATGCACTATATGTTGGAGACGGTGATCGCCGCGCATCTGCTCGGCGTCGATCCCTTCGACCAGCCGGCGGTGGAAGAGGGCAAGGTTCTGGCGCGGCGCTATCTTCAGGAGATGCCGCGCGCGCGTGGCTGAGTTGCGATCGGTCAGAAGCACGCGATGAGCGGGCGGGCGATCGCAAACAAGTTTGGGAGCGAAGGCTTGACCATCCGCCTGCTGCCGCCGGGGCTCGTCAACCGCATCGCCGCGGGCGAGGTGATCGAGCGTCCGGCCGCCGCCGTCAAGGAGCTGGTGGAGAACGCCATCGATGCGGGCGCAACCCGCATCGACGTGGTGCTGCGCGACGGCGGACGCTCGCTGATCGCCGTCACCGATAATGGGCGCGGCATGAACCCGGATGAATTGACGCTCGCGGTCGAACGTCACGCCACCTCCAAGCTGCCCGATGACGACCTTGTCCATATCGCAACGCTCGGCTTTCGCGGCGAGGCCCTGCCGTCGATCGCCGCGGTCGCGCGGCTGGAGATCACCAGCCGCGCCGCCGGAGCGGAGGACGCCTGGACGATCGCGGTCGAGGCCGGCGAGAAATTCCCCCTGAAGCCGGCGGCGCTGGCGGCGGGCACCCGGGTCGCCGTGCGCGATCTCTTCTACGCGACGCCGGCGCGGCTCAAATTCCTGAAAGCCGAACGCACCGAGCGCGAGCACGCCGCCGATGTGGTCAACCGCCTTGCCATGGCGCATCCGCAGATCGCCTTCAGCTTCGCCGACGGTGAGCGGGTGATGCTCGATCTGCCCGCCACATCGGCCGAGCTGCTGGACGAGGATGGCGAAGACGCGGCGCGCCTCGCCCGGCTTGGCGCGATCATGGGCCGTGATTTTGCCCAGAACGCGCTGACCATCGACGCCGCGCGGGAAGGGCTTCGCCTCACCGGCCATGCCGGGGTGCCGACGCTCAACCGCGGCGTGGCCCGTCACCAGTATCTTTTCGTCAATGGCCGGCCGGTGCGCGACCGTCTTCTGGGCGGCGCGGTGCGCGGAGCTTACGCCGACTTCCTCGCCCGCGACCGCCACCCGATGGTGGCGCTGTTCCTGGAGGTTCCGGCCGAAGCGGTCGATGTCAACGTCCATCCGGCCAAAACCGAAGTTCGCTTTCGCGATGCCGGGCTGGTGCGGGGCTTGATCGTCGGTGCCTTGAAGCACGCCCTTGCCGAAGCCGGCCATCGCGCCTCGACCACAGTCGCCGCGGCCGCGTTGGGCGCTGTTCGCCCCGGCGGCGCGCCCCTGCCCTATCCGATGCACGGCCGGGCTCCAGGTGGAACATATCGCGGGGCGATCCCGCGCGGTCTCGCCGAAGCGGCGGCGTATTATCAGGCGCCCGATGCGAACATGACGATGCCTGGCTTCGATGCACCTTCAGCCGCAAACGCCTATGACGCGACAAGCGACGCGCCGCCCGATGTCGCCTATCCGCTGGGCGCAGCGCGCGCACAACTCCATGCCACTTACATTGTCGCCCAAACGGCAGACGGCATCGTCATCGTCGATCAGCACGCGGCCCATGAACGGCTGGTCTATGAGCGCATGAAGAAGGCGCTCGCCAATGGCGGCGTCGCGCGCCAGGGCCTGCTGATGCCCGAGGTGGTGGAACTAGATGAGACGGCGGCCGACCGGCTGGCGGCGCGCGCCGACGACCTGGCCGAGCTCGGCCTGACGCTGGAGCGGTTCGGGCCGGGCGCGGTCATCGTGCGCGAGACCCCGGCGCTGCTGGGCGAGGTCGATATTCAAGGCCTCGTCCGCGACCTCGCCGACGAGCTGGCAGAACTGGGCGAGGCCTTTGCGCTCAAGGAAAAGCTCGAGGCAGTCTGTAGCAGCATGGCTTGCCACGGCTCGGTGCGCGCCGGCCGGCGGCTCAACGCGGCGGAGATGGACGCGCTGCTGCGCGAGATGGAAGTGACCCCCCATTCGGGCCAGTGCAACCATGGCCGGCCGACTTACGTTGAGCTCAAGCTGGCCGATATCGAGCGGTTGTTCGGGCGGCGTTGAGGCCCAACGTGATCTAGAGCGGATTCGACTTAATCCGGATCGTATCCAGTGGCTGCGAAGTAGTTCTGGCATTCGGTTGGCGTGAAGGCATCGAGGGTTTTGGCGATTGCGTCCCAGAGATCATCGACGGTTCTGGCGGCGGCTTTTCGGAGCA
>DATKZM010000123.1:0-27762 GCA_035527975.1 Alphaproteobacteria bacterium
ACTACAAATCCATGGGTCGGATGGCTGTTCGCAACAAGAACGAACGTTCGTTTTTTGCTGTATCCTCCTTTCAGTATTGTTGCGCAGAACCGCCACATCGCCCTCAAATTTCGCGGGATTGAGCGCTGAACGGTTACAGGCGCGGCGGCTGGGCGCGGTCAGGCAATGTTGGCCGCCGGATCGGTGTCTAGATAGTGCCGCCGTTTTGCTGCTACCGCGTCCTTGATGCGCGCGCCGCCGGCCGCCATCTCCGCCCATTCGTCCTCGCGCACCCAGTCGACCACTTCCTTCTGAAAGCACGGGCGCGCCTTGACCCGCTCGAACCACGCCGCTGCCGCCGGGCGCTCGCCGGTCCACACGTCGAGCAGGGTCATGTATTCGAGCCGGGCGAAATAGACGGCCAGATTGATTTCGGCCAGCGAGAACATGTCGCCGACCAGCCAGTCACGGCCGTCGGTGAGCGCCTTGTCGATCTTTTGAAACACCTTTTCATAGGCGACCACGCCGCGCTCGACGTGAGGCGCCTCGACACCGTGTTCGTAAACGCCGACTTGTCGGTCTCGCCGCTCGAGGTCGGGAATACGTCCCAGATGCGCTTCCAGCGCCTCGCGCGGCATGGCGCGCAACCGGTCCATGAACATCGCCGAATAGCTCAGGACCGCCACACCTTGATGCAGCCCTTCGTCGCAGGCCTTCGAATAGAGCCGCATCTCGGCGCGTGCGGCCGGGTCGGCGGGCTTCAGTGCCGGCTCGGGATGTTTGTCGTCGAGATACTCGGCGATCAGTGTCGATTCGGTGAGTGTATGGCCCTCATCGACAAGCGTCGGCACCACGCCCTTTGGGTTGAGCTTCAGATATTCGGGATCGAATTGCTCGCTCTTGAAGAGGTCGACCTCACGGCTTTCCCACTCGATGCCCTTCTCGAAGAGCACCATGCGGACCTTCTCGGAGCAGACAGAATTGTTGAAATGATAGAGCGTAAGCATGGACACGGGGTCCTCAATGCCAATTGGATTTTGTGGGCCTAACGGGCCTGGGCCGCCCACCAGCGGCGCCAGCGGACGCGGTCATAGCCAAAGCGCCGTCCGGTCAGCATGGTCAGCGCGCCGACGATGTCGCCGTCGAGCCAGGGCGGATCGCCGGGCCGCCCAAGGCGCCCGATCAGCGCCGTGATCGTCATTGGATCGCGCTGGCCGAGCCGCGCCATCGCCCAGGCAGCGCCGGGCGGCGGGGAGAGATACTTCTGCGCACCGTTCGGTCGCGCGGTCCAGGGTGCCGTCAACAGCTTGCGTGGGATGACGCCGTTACCGTTCATGACCACCGCCCACATAAGATACCAACGCGCCATGCGATCGGTGGGAACCTTGGAGCGGCCGCCAAACATGCTCTGGAGCGCCGTCGGGTAGGTGCGCTTAAGGCGGGTCGCGAGCGCACGTCCGACCGCCAATGAGCGCGTAGCGGCAAGATCGCGCAAGATCGCCTGGATCGGGCGGGCGTGGTTTCGGTAGGTCTTCGCATCGGCCATCAGCCGGTCAAGATCCGCCAGCACGGCGGAAATAGGCCGTCCGAGCGGGTGGCGCTTTCGTGGCGGCATGGGCGCCAGGTTGAGAGATCGCGGGGTTGCCACGCGCGGAGACGCGGGCGGCTTGGGTCCCCACAGCCCGCCGCGCTTTGCCGGTCCGATCGTTCCGACATAAACGCGGCCGGCGAAGACCGCGACATCGACCGGCCGCGCGCCTTTGAATTCTTGTATGCGGATCCAGGCGCGCCCGTTGCCCGACCGCCACAGAGAGCCGCCGCCGCGATGCACCGTGATAGCCCAGAGCGCGCCCGCGCCGCCGGCAATGTCGCGCACAAAATACCCATTGGGCGCGGTGATGCGTTCGTGCTGCACTCCGTCGGTGCGCCAGAGCGAGCGGCCGGCCGGCGCGGCGTTCGAGGCATAGAGATGCCCGCGCCAGGACGTGAGCGGCAGTGCGCCATGCCCCCCCGGCCAGCCCGCCACCGGTGCGAGCTTGCCGCCTTCCAGGCGCAGCAGGCTGGGCGCCACACGGTAGCGCGCGAACAGCCCGGCATAGAGCGCGCCTTTGTGGCTCGTCAGCGCCACGATGCGGCTGATCTGCCGGACCGGGTTGGTGTGCCGGTGCAGCACCGTCCAGCTCTCGCCGCCATCGCGCGAGCGCTGAAGCCCCGCCCGCCAGGCCGAGGTCGCGGCATAGAGCGCGCCGTCATGGCTTGCCATGGCGTGAATATGAAAGGCGCGCATCTGCGGCAGGAAGCCCCAGCGCCAGTCGCGGCCGTTCGTCGCCATGAACTCGCCGCGGCCCATCGACCAGCGCGGATCCTCGGACGGCCAGTAGAGCAGGCCGCGATGGATCGTGGGGTCGCCGGCATCCTGGCTGAAGAGGTGCGCCTCATAGCGCACCGTGCCCTTGCCGGGATCGTAGCTGTAGAGATCCGCGGAGTTGTGGTCCTCCCACTTGACCGAGTTTGCGAACCACAGCCGGCCGCGATAGCCGATCATGGCCGAGACCGCCGGCCAGGGCCCGATCCGCGCCAACAGGGTGAGTGGCTGCGATGGCGCGGCGCCGGTTTCCGCAGCGGCGGGTGCTGAACCATGAACGAATGACCAAGCAAGGACGCTGGCCAATACCGCAGCGTTCGCCCTCCCGCGTATTCGACGATGCCCAGCCAGAAAATCCGCCGTCACCTCGGACTTGATCCGGGGTCCATCGGACGGTCCCGGCGGGCACCGACGATGCCCTGCTGAAACATCGCATGGACCCCGGATCGTCGCTGCCGCGCCGTCCGGAGTGACGAGCGGGTTTGATGTGGTTTGCTTGGCCGGGCCTGCCGAACCGGCATCGGAACTCAACATGCCCGTGCTGTCAGCCCCGCCGGCAACCGCGTCGAGGCATCGCCGCAGGCGCGGTCGAGCTGGGCTTGCGTCAATCCCCTGGCTGTGCGGAGGTCGGTGCGAAATAGCTTCGCGCGGGCGAGGCTGGCGCCGGTGAGATCGGCGCCGGCGAGATCGGCGCCCTGCAGATCGGCGCCGTCGAGCACAGCGCCGCGCAGCACCGTGCCCTGCATCCAGGCGACGATGAGCTGCGCGCCGGTCAGGTTCGCGGCCGAGAGATCGGCGCGCTGCAGCTTGGCAAAGCGCAGATTGGCCCCGCGCAGATTGGCCGCGTGCATGACCGCATCCTCCAGAAATGCCTGGCTGAGATAAGTGCGCTCCAGGTTGGCGCCGGTCATGTCGGTCTCGCGCAGATTGGCCTTGAAGTGATTTTCGCCGGCCAGCTTGACGCCGCGGAAATCGCATTTGAAGCAGCTCCGCGTCGCCCGCAGCATCGCCACGTCACTCGCCTTGAACGCCGCAGCCGGTCCGACACTGGTAACAATCAACACGAGCGCGGCCAGCGCGCCCGATATGAGCGCGGCAGGTCCAAGGGGCGAGGGTCGCATGGGCGTCATTCGCTTTCCGGGCGTTCGGTGTCGGCAGCAGCCATGCTAGCCTAGAGTCTTGCCTGGCCGTCCGCGACCGACAAACGCGTTACCGAACGCGGCGCGTACGAGGGTGGGACCAGGTGGGGCGGCAAGGGAGGGATGACCCCCCATGACGACGAAGGGTGCGGCCGTTCCCGGTCGGGACGGCATCTATTACGGCTGGGTGGTCGTCGGGGGCGCCTTCACGGTGATGTTCCTGGGCTTCCTGGTGGCCTATTCCTTCGGCGCCTTCTTCAAGGCGCTGGAAACCGAATTCGCCGCCGAGCGCGCCGAGATCTCCTTCGTTTTCTCCTTTTCGATCTTCCTCATGTTCATCGTCGGCGCCGTCGCCGGGCCGGCCGCCGACCGGCTGGGGCCGCGCCGGGTGATCGCCGCCGGCATGGTGCTGATCGGGGTCGGGCTGCTCGCGGCCAGCAAGGCCCAGGCGCTGTGGCATCTTTATCTGCTCTATGGGCTGACCATCGGCCTTGGGGTCGGCTTTTCATACGTTCCTGCGGTTGGCACGGTGCAGCGTTGGTTCCTGCGCCGCAGGGGCCTTGCCTCGGGGATCGCGGTGAGCGGTATCGGGGCGGGAACGCTGATCGGGCCGTTCGTCGCGACCTGGCTGATCGGGCTTTTCGACTGGCGCGGCGCTTATGTGACCCTGGCGGCCGTCTGCGTCGTGCTCGGCCTGTTGGGGGCGTTGGTGATCGAGCACTCGCCCGAGCGCCGTGGCCTGGCGCCCGACGGCGATCCGCTCCCCGTACCCGATGGTAGCGGCGCTGGTGACGGCGCACCGTTCGTTGTGCCCGGCACCGACCTTGGGGCCGCGCTCAGGTCGCGCCCATTTTTGCTTTATGCGGGGGCGACCTTCCTGACCTCGCTCGGCCTTTTCACGCCGCTCGTGCATCTGCCGAATTATGCCCGCGACCATGGGCTCGGCGATGAGGCGGGGGTGCTGCTGCTCGGCCTCTTCGGGCTCGGCAGCCTGATCGGGCGTTTTCTCCTGGGCGCTGTCGCCGACCGCTTTGGCCGTCATCCGACACTGGCCGCGACCTTCGCCATCATGGGCGCCATGTGCGTGCTCTGGTGGGCCTCGACGGCGATCTGGTCGCTCGGCATCTTCGCCGTCGTCTTCGGCACCTGCTATGGCGGTTTCGTCGCCTTGAGCCCGGCGCTGATGATGGACTACTTCGGTGGCCGCAACGTCTCCGGCATCATCGGCATCCTATATTCAGCCGCCGCGATCGGCGCGCTGGCGGGACCCACGCTTTCAGGTTTCGCCTTCGACGTGATGCAGAGTTACGCGATCCCGATCCTTGCGGCGGCCGTCTTCAACCTGGCCGCCACGTTCGTCATGCTCGCCACCCCGACGCCGGGGCGCTGGCGGGCTGGGCACGGCCTTTAAGTCGCGCGCTTACGCGTACCGGGACCTCAAAATCAGGGCCGCGCGAGCAGGCAGCGGAACGAGGCCCCGATGCGATAGCTGCCGTCGGACTGGCGGAAGGGCGCGATCGCTGCCGCATGGGCGTCCGTGACGGCCTGCTCGCTCGTATTATCCATCGCGCGGGCGGCCACGCCGGAGGAGTTGAGACCGCGTACCGCCGCCGCTTCATCGGCGTATATGAATGGGCTGTCGACGTCGAACACCTCGACCGGCTCAAGCCCGGCATCGCCGGCGAACTGCCGCAACGCCGCTTCGTCGGAGAGCGCGAACGGTCCTGGCGCGCCGGGTGGCGGTGTCGGCATCAGCGGCCGCATCGCCGCGACGAGCGAAGCCGCTTCCATACCCTCAGGGTTGCCCCAGGTCATGATGACGACTGCACCATCGGGCTTGGTGACGCGGCGCGCTTCGGACAAGGCCACGCTCGGGTTTCCGGCATACTGGAACGAGTTGAACCCGGTCACGACGTCGAAGGATTGGTCGGAAAACGGCAGGTCTTCCAGATCGCCGTGTTGAAATTCGGCGCCAGGCACGCGCGATCGCGCGATCGCAAGCAGCGTATCGGCCGCATCGATACCGGACACTTCGGCTCCGCGCGATGCTGCCATTTGCGCCGCCATTCCGGCGCCGCAGCCGGCGTCAAGGTAGCGCTTTCCGGACTGAATTTTTGTGCGCTCAAGGACCGCTTCGTAAACCGGACGAACCGTGCCTTCCTGTATGTCGGCCCAGTCCTGCGCCCGTGCGCCCCAAAGATTTCCGTTTACTTCCGAAGTCCTGGGCTTGAGATCACTGGTCATTTTATGTCCTCCCGAATAGCGTTTATTATTTGAAAGAACTAACCCTTATGAGAGAATTATGAAATCAACACGCAAATTCCACGTGACGCGTTCCTGAGCGGCGTGACGATTGCTGGTTCGATCTGGCCCGACGCGGAGGTTCGATGTGCCCGGCTTAGCCGATTGGCTGAGGCCATGTATGGCGTTGTGCCGCCGCCGCGCCGCGCATATGTACGCAATACCATCAATCGCTTGGTAAACCGGTCCCGCCACACTGGACGCCATGGCTCGTACCGACACATCGATCCGACCGCCCGCCATCGCCGGGACCTTCTATCCGGGCGAGCAGGCCGCGCTGCGCGGCATGATCGACCAGTGCATGAAGGCTGTGCGTGTCAAGCAGGCCCCGCCCAAGGCGCTGGTCGCGCCCCATGCGGGCTATATTTATTCCGGCCCCATCGCCGCCACGGCTTACGCTTCGCTCGCACCGATCGCCGACAAAGTCACCCGCGTCGTCCTGCTCGGCCCGTCGCACCGGGTCGCCTTCGAGGGCATGGCGCTGTCGAGCGCGAGCGCCTTCCGCACGCCGCTCGGCGACGTGCCCATCGACCGCGCCGCCTGCGAGCGCATAGCTAAGCTGCCGGGCGTCCAGACACTCGATACCGCCCATGCCGAGGAGCACAGCCTCGAGGTGCATCTGCCCTTCCTGCAAACGGTACTGAGCGACTTTTCCCTCGTGCCGATCGTGGTCGGCCGCGCGCCGGAAGCCCAAGTCGATGCGGTGCTGCAGGCGCTTTGGGGCGGCGAGGAGACCCTGGTCGTCGTCAGCTCCGATCTCAGCCACTACCACGATTACGCCGCCGCCCAGCGCATGGACGGCGCCGCCAGCCTCGCCATCGAGACACTCGATGCCGCAAAGCTCGGCGACGACCAGGCCTGTGGGCGCTATCCGGTCAAGGGATTGCTGGCCCGCGCCCGTGCGCTCGATCTCCGCGCGACGACGCTTGATCTACGGAATTCCGGCGATACGGCGGGCGACAAGGCGCGCGTCGTCGGCTACGGCGCCTATGCCTTCGAGTACGCCGCCAGCGCGCGCCTGCCCGACGATCAGCGGCGCTATCTGGGCGAGATCGCGCGCGCGTCGATCCGCCAGGGCGCTGGCCGCCCAACATCCAACATAGGGGGCCCGCGCGACCCGCAGGCTCAGCCGAAACTCCATCTCCGCAACGTGCCGCGTCCGCTCATGTCGGCGCGGGCGAGCTTTGTCACGGTCACGCTCGACGGCAATCTGCGTGGCTGCGTCGGCTCGGTGGCGCCGCATCAGGCGCTCGTGGTCGACGTGGCGGCGAGCGCCTACAAGGCCGCCTTTTCGGATCCGCGCTTTCCGCCGGTGACCCAGGGCGAAGCGGCGCGCATCGAGATCGGTGTCTCGATCCTCTCCCATACGCGGCCGATTGCATTCTCCTCCGAAGCCGAGCTCATCGATGCGCTCAACCCCGATATCGACGGGGTCGTGCTGGCACATGGCGAGCAACGCGGGCTCTTCCTGCCCCAGGTCTGGGAAAGCCTGCGCACGCCCGACGCGTTCCTGCGCCGGCTCAAGGAAAAGGCCGGATTGAAGCCCGACTTCTGGTCGCAGAACATGAAGGCCTACCGCTTCACCACCGAAAGCTTCTGCGCGGTCTGAGCCTCACGGCCCTCATGCTTCGTCCCTCGTCCCTCGTCCTTCGTCAGGCTCAGGATGAGCTTGCGGCAGGATGAGCTTGCCGCCGGAGGCTCGCGCTGCCCGGCCGGTTCGGCTAGGGTTTCCGGGTGCCGTCCCGATCGCAGCGGAGCCGCCCGCCCATGACATCGCCTATTGCCGCGTCAGCCCCCCGTCCGCGCCGCAGCCTGATCTTCGCGCCGGGTTTGAAGCCTGAGATGTTCGCCAAGGCGCTCGGCGCCGGCGCCGACATCGTCTGCGTCGATATCGAGGATGCGGTCGCGCCCGCCTACAAGGCCGAGGCGCGCGCCAAGACCCTCACGCTGTTCGCCGAGAGACCGGAGACGGGGACGGTCGAAGCGATCGTGCGGATCAATCCGATGAGCACCGCCGACGGGCTGCGCGACGTGCTCGCCGTAGTGGAGGCGAAGGACCCGCCGCCCTCGCTGATGATGACCAAGGTGCGCACGGCCGACGAGGTGCGCCAGCTCGACGGTCTTCTGGGCGATGCCCAACCCCATATCCGGCTTCAGGTCATCATCGAGACCAATGAGGGGCTGGAGAACGCTTACGCCATCGCGCAATCCTCATCGCGTGTCGACGCGTTGTTGTTTGGCGGCTACGACATGGCGGCGGAGCTGCGCGTCGAGCCGCTGTGGGATCCGCTGCTCTATGCCCGCGCGCGCGTCGCCCACGCCGCGGCCGGCGCCGGTCTTGATCTGCTGGACGCCCCCAATCTCGATCTTGAGGATATGGATGGGCTCGGCGTTGGCGCGCGCAATGCCCGTGCGATCGGCTTTACCGGCAAGGCCGCGATCCATCCCAAGCAGATCCCGGTCATCAACGAGACCTTCAGCCCCTCAGCCGACGACGTCGCCGCCGCGCGCCGAATCGTCGAGGCCTTTGAGACGGAGGGCGGCACGGGGCTGCTCGTGGTCGACGGCAAGTTGGTCGAGGCCCCGGTGCTGCGCGCCATGCAGCGCACGCTGAAAATTGCCGAAAGGGTGGCGGTTGCCGATCGGGCCGGGGCGCTGCAGGCGGAGAGAAATCGTTGAGCAGCCGCGCTATGCGGCGTCGCTCGCAGTCGCCGGTGTAGTGAATGGATAGGGTGCGAAGGGGCTGTCGACCAACGGGCCGATGATGCCGCCGCTGATGAACTGGGCACCGGCGGCGATCGCCGCCGCGTAGGTTTCGGCGTCGTCGATCCCGTGAACATGGCATCGCAAGCCGGCATCTCGCGCGCCTAACCCGAAGGCATTCAAATTTTCGACGTTCCGGCTATTCGGGCTGCCGTCGGCTTCGCCATGCTTCAGATAGCAGCCAACAGCGCCGACCCCGGCAGCGGCATATTCGCGAAATTTCGTGTTGGTGACGTCGACATGCAGTACGAGGTTTTTCGTGATGTTCCGATAACGGCCAAAGACCTCCTGGATCTTTGAAGTCGGCGTGTTCGCGTCAAGAGTGACGATCTCCAGTATGAGGCGGATGCGCTCCGTCTCCGCCAACTGGTCGTACATTTCCGCGAACTTCGATGACGCGTTCAGCGAATCAAGGCGGGTCATGCAGGCAACGATCGAGGGGCTGCCGGTATTTGCGGTGCGCTGCAGATCGGCAGCCACCCGCTCGCACATGAACAGATCCAGCGACAGATTGTGGTCACCGCCCAGCCCGCGCGTATAGGCGCTTTGGCCGGTCAGCCATTCGCCGTCATTGCCGCGGCGCAGAGGCACACCGACGCTGATCCCAACGAGCTTTTTGGGGACCAGCAGCATGGGCTGGTACCGGCCGACCAGCGACGGCCCAGATGGCTTCTGCGTGGTCTGCGGCGGGGCTGCCGGCGTCGCCGTGGCGGCGGGTTTTTTTGCGCGGGTTGGGTTGGGGGCGTCGCCGTGGTGACGGTCTTTTTTTGCGGGGGCGGGGGTTTTTCGCTGTCTTGCGGCGGTTTGGCTGGGCCGGCAGCGGTTGATTTCGCGTCGGCGCCCGGCGCGGGCGTGGTCCTGCCGGAAACGGGTATGGCGCCGTTCTGCCGGGCTTTGCTTTGGCTCCGCGCCTCGAGTTCGCGCGTCATGGTCTCCAGTGGCGCGCTATCGTTCGCACCGATTAGCTCACTGACGGGTCCGGTTACCTGTTGCGCCCCGAATGCCTCTTTAAGCTCCGGCTTCTTCAACAATAGATTGCTGATCTCCTGGCTGAGCGCCTCGGCGCGCGGCTCTGCCATTTCCAGGTCCAATCTCGTGAACACAACCACAAATCCGTAGTCCAGATAGCGGGCGAAGACGTCAGACTGTTCGAGGCGATCTCTCAACAGCATCTCTGCTATCGACATCGCCGTTTCGGCCATTTTGGCCCACTGCTCGCCGAACGCTTCGCGCACGTCGCCCAATTGCACCATCTGGATCATGCCAGCGGCGGCGTCGATCTCGGCCGCGCGCAGTTTGGCCAGCAGGCCTCGTATCGCTTCGTTGTTCGCCAATGGGCACTGCGCTTGTGCCGGGTTGCCGCCCGACCGCGCACGCGGCTCCTTGGACCCGGCAGCCCGCGGTGCTGTCAGCTGGATGGCGGCCAGGCATTTGCGGACCCAATCCAATATCTGGGCCGCCATGCTCTGGCGTATTTGAGGTTCGCTCAGCATTGCCGCGGACGGTCCTCGGGACTTTCAATCAATGATGAGCATTGTATTCAGTACATTGTTTTCATTTACTTAAAATTCATCAATACAACCATGGGCATAGGTGGCCGCAGAGCCCGCCGGCGGCGGCGGAATTCACCGGCGATCGGGATATGCGGCGAATCCTGCCCGGTGCCGCGTTGGTCAGAACGCGGTCGCCGCACGCTGCCAAATCCCGCGCGAAAGGCGACCGCGACGCTGGGGTGGTGGCCGACATTCCGCGTCGTCAATACCGCGGCAAAGAGCAGCCCGTCATTGACAGGATCACGCCGCAGTCGCGCAGCATCACGGATTTCGAAATCCAGCATATGACGATCGTATGATGCTCGCGCCTCGCGCGCGGGCGATGATCGATTATGAAGTCCGATTCCGGGCAGATCGCACGGGCGATATCGCCTATCAAAGAGCCGACGTCACCCGCCGGGATAGTTTCTGCCATGCAAATGACGCTGCGCGAGTGGTCGCTCCTGGGCATTCTGTCCGTGCTTTGGGGCGGTTCCTTTTTCTTCGTCGCCATTGCCGTGAAGGAGGTTCCGCCGTTTACGGTCGTCCTTGGCCGCGTGGGCATTGCCGCGATTGTCTTGTTCGCCGTGCTTCGCCTGACCGGCGAAGCCATACCGACGCGGCGCGAGGCGCTCGCGGCGTTTCTGATCATGGGATTGCTGAACAATCTCATTCCCTTCGGCCTGTTTTTCTGGGCGCAAACGTCGATCTCCGGCGGCCTGGCGTCGATCCTCAACGCCATGACACCGATCTTTTCCATCGTCGTGGCGCATTTCGTTTTGGCCGATGAGCGGCTCACCATCGGCAAGGCCGCGGGCGTCATTCTGGGATTGTTGGGGGTCGTCGTGCTGATCGGCGCGGATGCCCTGTCTGGGATCAGCATCGCCACGCTTGGCATGGTGGCCTGCCTGGGCGCGGCACTGTCCTACGGATTCGCCAGTGTTTACGGCCGCCGCTTCAGGACGCTGGGTATCTCAAGTCGTGCCGGCGCTTGCGGACAACTCATTGCATCAACCGCGATGGTGACGCCGATTGCGCTTATCGCGGACCGGCCCTGGACCTTGCCGGCTCCAAGCATGGCCGCTGTTTTGGCGATCCTCGCCCTTGCGGTCGCATCGACGGCGCTGGCTTACGTGATCTATTTTCGGCTGCTGGCGACGTCGGGTGCGGTGAACGCCGCGCTCGTGACCTTCCTCATACCGGTGAGCGCGATCCTGCTGGGCACCACCATCTTGGGCGAGAAGTTGGCCGCACAACATATTGCCGGAATGGCGTTGATCGCCGCCGGGCTCCTCGCGGTGGATGGCCGCCTGGGTCGAGCGGCCAGGCGGCGAATGGCAAGGCCCGGCAACGGACGCGCCTAAGCCGCAAAGTCCTTCAGCCGCACCGTCTTGCGCTTGCGGCCCCAATCGCCGGGCCGGCCGTCGAAGACGCCGGGGCAATGGCTGGCGCATTGGTCACAGGCGCCGTCGTCGTCGAGCGCCCAGTCGGACAGCTCGTACCAGTCGCGGCCGATCAGGCGCTGGCCGCAATTGTGGCAGTACGTCGATTGGCGCGCCTTGTCGTGGACATTGCCGGTGTAGGCATGGCGCACCCCGGCCTTGAGCGCGATCCGCCGCGCCGTTGCCAGCGTCTCGTGCGGCGTGTTCGGCTTGTCGCGCATCTTCCAGTCGGGATGGAAGGCCGAGAAATGCATCGGTACGTCCGGGCCAAGATGCTCGACGACCCATTGGGTCATTGCCTCCAGCTCAGCTTCACTATCGTTCTCGCCGGGGATCAGCAGCGTCGTCAACTCGAACCAGACGGAGGTCTCGTGCTTGAGGTATTCGATGGTCTCCAGCACGGGCGCAAGCTCACCGCCGCAGATCTTCTTGTAGAAGTCCTCGGTGAAGGCCTTGAGGTCGATATTCGCCGCGTCGATGTGGCCGAAGAATTCGGCCCGTGGCTCGGGCGTCACATAGCCGGCGGTCACGGCGACGCTCTTGATGTTGCGCGCCGCGCAGGCCTGCGCCACGTCGACCGCATATTCCAGAAAGATCACCGGATCATTGTACGTGTAGGCGACCGACCGGCAGCCAAGCACTTGCGCCGCGCGGGCAATCGTCTCCGGCGCCGCCGCATCGGCCAGGGTGTCCCATTCGCGCGACTTGGAGATATCCCAATTCTGGCAGAACTTGCAGGTGAGGTTGCAGCCTGCCGTGCCGAAAGACAGCACCGGCGTGCCCGGCAGGAAGTGGTTGAGCGGCTTTTTCTCGATCGGATCGACGCAAAAGCCGGAAGACCGCCCATATGTGGTCAGCACGACTTCCCCGCCGCGCCGCGCCCGCACGAAGCAGAGGCCGCGCTGGCCGTCGTTCAGCTTGCAGAACCGGGGGCAGAGATCGCACTGGATGCGGCCGTCATCGAGGGCGTGCCAGTGACGTCCGGCGGGGCCGTCCAGATGCTCGTCGGCGATTTCAAGACTGGTCATTTATCCGCCATGTACCAAATCTCAGTGATATTGACCTATTTGACCGCCAAGATTTTGTCCGCCGGTTAGGCGCGGGTTGCGCTGTGGTGCGGCGCACCACAAGCCGCGCGCAACGACGCCGGCGGACAAAAGATGGCGGCCTTCTGTGGGGCCAATCCGCCGCCATCAAATGGCTCAATATCACTGAGACTTGGTATTTCTGGTATTTGCCGTCTCGAACCCTTGCAATCATCGCCCCGCCGTCCCAGTTGAGGTCGGCATTCGCCAGTATCATCACCAGAACCCTTTGATTTGGTAGCAGCCGCGGCAGCCTGCAATGCCCGCGGCGCCGTAGTAATGGCCAATGTAACGGAGCTTTTGTTTAAAACACCGGGGGATAGTTTATCTTTAAATTTTGATGAGTTCTATTACAGAGCCTTAAAAGGGCCTTAATTTATTTACTAACGATTAATGAACGAGGCGCAGTATCGGTCGCACAGGGATGAAAAGCGGTAACAAAACGAAAGACACCCGACAAACGAGGGAGAGAGAACTCAGATGCCGCAGTTTTTGATAGAGCATGGGGTCATGCTGTTCACGGTCGCAACGCTTGCTGCTTTCTGCTTCAAGCATCGCGATCCGCGCCGCACAGGATCAGCGCTGGCCGGATAGCCACCGGCTGTACGGCGACCCCGGAACGATTGATGCCGCAGGCCGGCGGACTGTCGCCGGCCGCGCAGGCGGTTTCAACCTCGGCGCAGCGCATTTGCCCGGGCGCGATTGCAGGTTCATACCGTCACCAACCGGCCGTTCCCCAACCGGCGCCGCCGTCGGCGGGATCAAATTCCGAAACTATCCCTGAACACGAACCGGCGCATCTGGCCCCGCCGCGACGACTGGTTGTCCAGTGGTGCCGTGCGACCCGCCACCGAACGGGCCCGCGGCGGCATCGCTTTCGATCAGGCCAAGAGCATTGTCGACGACAACCGGCGTGGCGAAGTAGGTGATCGTGGGCACCATGCCGTAGCGCTGGCCGAAGCGGCGCTGCCATTCGGCATTAAAACACTGTTCGGCGGCTTCTCGGTTTTCCCACAGACAGGCGGCGACCACCTGCCCCTGTTCGCCGAACATGCAGTATTTGCGGATCAAGCCCGGCATCGCGCGGTATTCCGGCGCCGATTGCCGGAACAATTCGGTCGCCTCGGCGACCGTGGTACCCAACGGAAGATCGAACTGCACCAATGCAGTGATCATGGTCGGATCCTCCCTAGTTTATCGGCACCGTTTTGAAGGCGCGATGTTCGGCCAGAGTATAGACCCCGCGCCATGGCGCCCCGTGCCGCGGCCTCGGTCAATCCCGTTCAAAGTCTTGTGATCGTGTCTAACGCCTGTGTGATACCATCGGAGCGATAGCCTGCTTGGCGGGTTTCGGGCGAAAATGGGAATTGGGGCTGGCCGCGCTGGGGGGGCTTTCCTATAGTTCGGCGTGCCCGCTCGGGCGACCACGCCTCCGGCACGCGAAAATCCCCTTGGCGCGCGCAAACATCCGGCAAGTGGCGCCCGCTTGCATGCGAAAGCCCTCCACAGCCTGGAAAGATTAGAAGGAGTCCCAATGGGTCAGTTCGGCATTGGTCAATCGGTCAAACGGACCGAGGACGTGCGTTTCCTGCGCGGGCACGGGCAGTACATGGACGATATCAACCGTCCGCGTCAGACTTATGCTGTGTTCGTGCGCTCGCCCCACGCCCATGCCCGGATCACTGCGATCGATACGCGCGAGGCTGAAGCCGCGCCGGGCGTATTGGCGGTGGCGACGGCCGCTGACCTCGCGGCTGACGGTGTAGGGCCGATCCCCTGCCTGATCCCGCTGGTCGGCAAGGACGGCACGCCGCTCAAGGCCCCGCCGCGGCCGGCGCTCGCCGAAGGCCGGGCGCGCCATGTCGGCGATGCCGTTGCGGCCGTGATCGCCGAGACGCTGGACCAGGCGCGCGACGCCGCCGAGTTGGTCGAGGTCGATTATGACGAGATGGATGCCGCCGCCGACACCGCCGCCGCACTCGACAAGGGCGCGGGGCAGGTTTGGGACGAAGCGCCGAACAATCTCTGCTTCGATTGGGAGCGCGGCGACAAGGCCGCGACGCAGGCGGCGTTCGACAAGGCCGCACGCGTCATCTCGGTCGATCTCGTCAACAACCGCTTGATCCCCAATCCGATTGAGCCGCGTGCGGCGATCGGCGAATGGGACGAGATATCCAGCCGCTACGTGCTCTACGCTTCGACCCAGGGCGGCCATGGGCTGCGGCGCACCCTCACCAGTGGTCCGTTCCCGGGCCACGAGACCGATATGCGCGTGGTGACGCCGGATGTCGGCGGCGGCTTCGGCATGAAGATCTTCGTCTTCCCCGAGCAGGTCGTGGCGCTGTGGGCGGCCAAGAAGCTGGGCCGTCCGGTCAAGTGGACGTCCGAGCGCGCCGAGGGGCTACTGAGCGACACCCATGGCCGCGACAACGTGACCCACGCCGAACTCGCGCTCGACGCCGGGAACCGGTTCCTGGCGGTCAAGGTCGCCACTATCGCCAATATGGGCGCTTATCTTTCTAACTTCGCGCCGTTCATTGCGACCGATGCGGGCGTCGGCATGCTGCCGGGGGTTTACGATATTCCGGCGGTGTATTCCGAAGTGAAGGGCGTCTTCACCAATACCGTGCCGGTCGACGCCTATCGGGGCGCCGGGCGGCCGGAGGCGATCTACGTCATCGAGCGCCTGGTCGACGCCGCCGCGCGCGAGACGGGGATGGATCCGGCCGAGTTGCGGCGCCTCAACTACATCAAGCCCGAGGCGATGCCCTACACCACCGCGATGGGACTGGCTTACGACAGCGGCGACTTCGCCGCGCTGATGGATGCGGCCATGACCCGCGCCGACCATGCCGGGTTCGAAGCCCGCCGCGCCGCGGCGCGCGAGGTCGGCAAGCTGCGCGGCATCGGCATGGCCTATTACATCGAGGTCTGCGGCGGCGGCATGGAGGAGCGTGCCTCCGTCCGTATCGAGCCCAAGGGCGGCGTTACCGTGACGGTCGGCAGCCAGAACAACGGCCAGGGCCACGAGACCGCCTATGCCCAGCTTGTCGAGGAGCGCCTCGGCGTGCCGTTCGAGAACATCCGTGTCTTCCAGGGCGACACCGACATTGTCGGTTTCGGGCGCGGCACGGGCGGATCGCGTGCGCTCGCGGTCGGCGGCAACGCGGTGATCGCAGCGTCTGAGAAGGTGATCGAGAAGGCGAAAAGGATTGCTGCCCACAAGCTCGAAGCGGCCGAGGCCGATCTGGAATACGCCGACGGCGAGTTCGTGATCGCCGGTACCGACCGACGCATGACCATGCTGGAGGTCGCCGCCGCGGCCTTCCAGATGGGCGGGTTGCCCAAAGGCATGGAGCCGGGGCTGGACGAGATGGCCTACTATTCGCCGGCCGGATCGACCTTCCCCAATGGCTGCCATGTCTGCGAAATCGAAGTCGACATCGACACCGGCGCGCCGCGCATCGTCAATTATGTGGTGGTGGATGATTTCGGCAATTTGATCAACCCGATGCTGGTCGAGGGACAGGTTCATGGCGGCATCGCCCAGGGCGTCGGCCAGGCCTTGCTCGAACAGGCGGTTTATGACGACGGCGGCCAGCTGCTGACCGGCTCGTTCATGGACTATGCGATGCCGCGTGCGGACGATTTCCCCGATATTCACTTCGAGACCCGGAACATCCCCTGCGCCACCAATCCGCTGGGGGTCAAGGGCGCGGGCGAGGCAGGCGCCATCGGCGCGCCGCCGGCCGTCATTCACGCGCTTCTCGACGCCCTGGCCGAGTACGGCGTGACCAGCATCGACATGCCCGCCACGCCCGAAACGCTGTGGCGCCTCATTCACCGGGCGGAGGCCAGCGCGTGACCGCTTCCGCAGATGCGCTGATCAGGCCCGGTCTGCTTCAGGCGGTCGAAGCGCTGGCGCGCGAGGCCGGTGAGGCGATCATGGGTTACTACCGCAACAATGTGGCGATCGAACGGAAGGACGACTACAGCCCCGTCACCGATGCCGACCGCGCGGCGGATGCGATCATCTCGGCGGGTCTGCGCGCGCTGACGCCCGAGATCCCTGTGGTCACCGAGGAGGAGGTCTCCGACGGTCTCGCCCCGACCCGGGTCGGCAGCCGCTTCTGGCTGGTCGACCCGCTCGACGGGACCCGCGAATTCATCAACGATCGCGACGAGTTTACCGTCAACATCGCGCTCATTGACGCGGGCGCACCGGTGCTGGGCGTGGTCGGCCTGCCCGCGCGCGGTACGCTTTACGCATCCGATGGGCCGGGCCGGGCCACCATGTGCGCGGATGGCGGCGAACACCGTCCGATCGCCGCCCGCATCGCACCCACGGACGGGATTCTGGTCACGTCGAGCCGCAGCCACGCGAACAAGGACGATCTTGCGGCGTTCCTCAAGGATATTGTCGTGAAGGAAACGATCGTTGCCGGAAGCTCGCTAAAATTCTGTTTGATCGCCGAAGGCAAGGCCGATCTCTATCCGCGCCTCGGGCCCACCATGGAGTGGGACACCGCCGCCGCCCATGCGGTGCTCGCCGCGGCCGGCGGCCATGTCCGAACCTTTGACGGCAAGGAATTCGCCTACGGCAAGCCCAGTTTCCGCAACCCGCATTTCATCGCCTCCGGGCGCGATGCTTGATGCCGTCTCACGATGAGACGGCGCGGGCCGCGCCGGCGACCGACGAAAATATACTAGAAGCAGCCGGTCTGCTGCGCGCCGGCGCCCTCGTCGCCTTCCCGACCGAGACGGTTTACGGCCTTGGCGGCGACGCCACCGACGATGCGGCCGTCGCCGCGATTTTTGAGGCCAAGGGCCGGCCGTCGTTCAATCCGCTCATCATCCACCTGTCGTCGCGCGAAGCGGCCGAGACGGTGGCGGCGTTCGATGAGCGCGCGCGGGCCGTGGCGGCCCGGCACTGGCCGGGTCCACTGACCCTGGTGCTGCCGCGCGCGCGCGATTGCCCGGTCTCGCTGCTGGCCGGCGCGGGCCTTGAGACAATCGCCGTGCGCGTGCCCGGCCACCCCGTTGCCCACGCGCTGCTGAACGCCGTCGGCCGCCCGGTCGCCGCGCCCAGCGCCAACCGTTCGGGTGCGGTCAGCCCGACCCGCGCCGAGCATGTCGCCGCTGAGCTGGGCGATGCGGTCGCGCTGATCCTCGATGGCGGGCCGTGCCCGGTCGGCATCGAATCGACCGTGCTCGATCTTTCCGGGGAGACCGCGTGCTTGCTGCGCCCCGGCGCCGTCACCGCCGAGGACATCGGGACGGAAGTCGGTGCCTTGGAGATCGGCGATGTTTCAGAGGGCGTCCGCGCGCGCGATGATGGCGCGCAAATCTTGCGCGCGCCGGGCCAACTCGCCAGCCACTACGCGCCCAAGGCGCCGCTTCGGCTCGGCTGCGCGGACCCGCGTCCCGGCGAGGCGCTCCTGGCTTTTGGCGCCGACGTGCCGGACGGCTTTGCAAGAGTGCTCAATCTGAGCGGGACGGGCGATCTTACGGAGGCCGCCGCCAACCTGTTTGCGCATCTCCACACGCTCGACGAGGCGGGCGTTTCCGGCATCGCCACCATGCCCATCCCTGAGGTGGGACTAGGCCGCGCCATCAACGACCGGCTGAGGCGGGCCGCGGCCCGCGACTGAGCGGCTATCCCGGTGCCAGCACGCTCTCGATCAGCCGGGTGCCAGCACCCAGCGGCCGAGGGTGACGATGGCGAGCGCCACGACGGCGATGCCAATGAAATCGAGCACGATGCCTGCGCGCAGCATGTGACGCATCTCCACCGCGCCGCTGCCGAAGATGATGGCGTTGGGCGGGGTCGCCACCGGCAGCATGAAGCCGAGCGTGGCAAAGAGCGCCACCGGCAGGGTGAGCACGAAGGCAGGCTCGCCCATGCCGATCGCCGTGGCGCCGGCAATGGGCAGGAAGACGGCGGCCATCGCGGTGTTGCTGGCAAGCTCGCCGACGAAGACGATGAGCACGCCCACCGCGAGCAGGAGCAGCACCACCGGCAGCGTCTTCAGCCCCGTGAGCTGGGCGCCGATCCAGCCTGCGAGATCCGATTCGCCGATCGCCGCGGCCAGCGCCAGACCGCCGCCGAAAAGGATCAGCACGTCCCAGCGGATCGCCATCGCCTCCTTCCACGACAACAGGAAGCGCCCGCGTTTCAAATCCACCGGCAGCACGAACAGCAGTACCGCGCCGGTCACGGCGATGCCGGCATCGGACAGTTTGAGCCAGGGCAGCAAACCAGCGAGCAGCGGGCGGAAGATCCAGGCCGCCGCGACCACGCTCATCAGCACGACAAGCATGCGCTCGGCCCGTGAGACCGGCGGCAGGCTTTTGATTTTCTCCGCAATGATCGCGCCGGTTTCCGCCGAGGCGCGTCCCGGGATGCGGAAGCTGAGCCGCGTCAGCACCAGCCAGGCAACCGGCAGCAGCACGATCACCAGCGGCACGCCAATCAGCATCCAGCGGAAGAAGCTGACCTCGACCCCGTGCGACTTTGCCATGAAGGCGGCGAAGAGCGCGTTGGGCGGGGTGCCAATAATAGTGCCCATGCCGCCGATGGTCGCCGCATAGGCGATGCCGAGGAGGAGGGCGGGCGCGACATTTTCGTTGTCGGCCGCGCCGTCCTGATCAAACGTCGCGACGATCGACAGCCCGATCGGCAGCATCACCATCGTCGTCGCGGTGTTGCTGACCCACATGCTCAAGAAGGCCGTCACCGCCATCAGCCCGAAGATCACCCCGCGGGGGCTGGTGCCGACGAAGCGCAGCACGGTGAGCGCGATGCGCCGGTCGAGCTCCCAGGCGTGCAACGCGCGGGCGAGCATGAAGCCGCCGAGAAAGAGAAAGATCAGCGGATGCGCGTATGCCGGCGTCGTCGCCTCGATGCCGCGCAGCCCCAGCAGAGGGAACAAGATCAGCGGCAACAGCGCCGTCACCGCGAGCGGCAGCGCCTCGGTCATCCACCACAGCGCCATCCACAAGCCGACCCCAGCGACCCACCAGCCGTTTTCGGAGAGCCCCGACGGCGGCGGGCTCGCGATCACGATGGCGGCTGCAAGCGGCCCCAGCACGAGGCCGATCAGGCGGTGGCGCGGGTAGCCATCTTTCATGTCGGTCGCTGTATCGGGCATGCCCCATGGTAGCGCTGGCTAGGGTGTCATTGCTATGCGCCGGCACCAATTATCCTCTCCCGCAAGCGGGAGAGGGAGGGGCCCGCCGCCGAAGGTGGTGGGAGGGTGAGGGACCCTGCGGTTCAAGTTATCCGCGGACCTCGATCTGCTTTCTCGGCCGTTGCCCTCACCCGGCCCGCCCTGAGGGGCGCGCCACCCTCTCCCGCAAGCGGGAGAGGGAAAGGTCAGCGGCCCTGCCGCGTTTCCTTGCACATACTTGCTCCCGGCCCGCGCCCGCGTTACCTCCTAGCCCATGAACAAGCCGCCCGCCGCAGCCAAGCCGCCGTCGAAGGCCGCGCTTGACGCGATCAAGACGATCGTCGGCCGCAAGGGCTGGATCGACGATCCCGCCGATATGGCGCCGCATCTGGAAGAGCCGCGCGGGCTCTGGCACGGCCGCGCCGCGCTGGTGGTCAAGCCCGCCACAACAGCGGAAGTCGCCGATGTGGTGAAAGTCTGCGATGAGTTCGCCGTTTCCGTGGTCCCCCAGGGCGGCAATACCAGCCTGGTGGGCGCGGCCGTCCCGCACGAGCACGGCCACGAGATCGTGCTCAGCCTCTCGCGCATGAACGCGGTGCGCGCGCTCGATCCCCTGAACGATACGATCACCGTCGAGGCCGGCTGTGTCCTGGCCAATGTGCAGGCAGCGGCCGACGAGGCGGGCCGGCTCTTCCCGCTTTCTCTTGGCGCTGAAGGCACCTGCCAGATCGGCGGCAACCTTTCGACCAATGCCGGCGGCACCGGTGTGCTGCGCTACGGCAATGCGCGCAGCCTGGTGCTGGGCCTGGAGGTGGTGCTGCCCTCGGGCGAGATATGGGAGGGCCTGCGCGGCCTGCGGAAAGACAACACCGGCTACGATCTGAAACAGCTTTTTCTTGGCGCGGAGGGTACGCTCGGTGTGATCACCGC
The DNA here is from genome assembly GCA_035527975.1 of Alphaproteobacteria bacterium. Classification (GTDB taxonomy): domain Bacteria; phylum Pseudomonadota; class Alphaproteobacteria; order JAPULJ01; family JAPULJ01; genus DATKZM01. Next base: position 20,706 of record DATKZM010000123.1, read on the forward strand.
GGCGGTCCTGAAGCTCTTCCCGCGTCCCAACGACGTGGTCACGGCGATGGTCGGGCTTCCCGGCCCGCAAGCCGCCGTCGACCTGCTCGCCCGCGCCCGCGCCGCCACCGGCGATGCCGTCAGCGCCTTCGAGCTGATGGCGCGGTTCTGCATTACGCTGGCGACGGAGTTCGGCTCCGAGGTGCGCGACCCGTTCGCCGAGCCGCCGCCGCAATATCTCCTGATCGAGCTGACCTCGGCGCAGGCGCCAGGACCGTTGCGCGAGGCCTTCGAGGGGATATTGGCCGAGGCGATGTCCGACGGTCTGGTGCTCGACGCCGTGATCGCCGATAGCGGGGCGCAAGCAAAGGCGCTGTGGCGCATTCGCGAGATCGTGCCCGAGGTTCAGATGTCGGCCGGTGGTTCGATCAAGCACGATGTTTCGGTGCCGGTTTCGCGGGTGCCCGAGTTTATCGCCCGCGCTGATGCCGCCGTCACCAAGGCGATGCCCGGTGTCCGGCGTTGCGCCTTCGGCCATGTCGGCGACGGCAACGTGCACTACAATCTGAGCCAGCCCGAGGATATGGACCGGGACACGTTCATGGCGCAATGGGCGCACATGAACGAGATCGTCCACGACATCGTCGCCGATCTCGGCGGCTCGATCAGCGCCGAGCACGGGCTTGGCCGCCTCAAGCGCGAGGAGATCACACGCTACAAATCGGAGACCGAGCTTGAGATGATGCGCGCCATCAAGCGCACCCTCGACCCCAAGGGCATCATGAATCCGGGGAAGGTGATTTAGGCGAATGGGCCGTGGAACCGACATTCAGATCATTTTGAGATGCCGCGCATGAAGACCTTCGACGAGATACTGAAGTTCGCCGCCGAGAAGAAGGGCGGCGTTGCCGAGCTCGAGAAGCTGCTGCCGGAGGTGAAATTCCCGGCGGAGGTCGCGGCCACGCCCGATGACCGCATCCTGGCGGAGATGACGCGCTCGGTCTTCCAGTCGGGCTTTGCCTGGAAAGTGATCGAGGCGAAATGGGACGGCTTTGAGAAAGCCTTCAAGGGCTTCGTGCCGGGCAAGGTCACGGCCTTCTCCGACGAGGATCTGGAAAGGCTGATGGCGAACAAGGAGATCGTCCGCAACGGCGCCAAGATCCGCGCCACCCGCGACAATGCCGCCTTCGTCGCCGCGCTGGCAAAAGAGCATGGGTCGGCCGGGCGCTTCTTTGCCGACTGGCCTGGCGACGATATCACCGGCCTCTGGGAGGTGATGAAAAAGCGCGGCAATCGGCTCGGCGGCTTCACCGGACAATACGTGCTGCGCCGCATCGGCAAGGACACGCCGGTCACCAGCCAGCATGTCGTTGCAGCGCTGGTCCGCGAGGGCGTGGTCGACAAGGCGGTCAGCGCCAAGCGCGATCAGGCGAAGATGCAGGAGGCCTTCAACGCCTGGGCGGCGGAGAGCGGCCGCCCGCTGGCGCATATCTCCCGTATCCTGGCGATGACAGTCGACTGAGGGGGCCCGGCGGCGCCCGCCAGTTCGTCTGATCGGCATGAACCGCACCGGTACGGGCTCCATCGGGCCTGGTTCAGCCGGAAGGCGCGCCGAGCTGCCGGCGCAGCGCGTCGACCAGCAGCGGCAAGTCCTCGGCCACGCGCGCGACGCCGAAGACGGTGAAGTCGGGCCGCATCAGCAGGCCGGCAATCCCGTGCTTGTCAAAGAAGCGTCCGTAGACCCCGGCGAGATCGTGCGCCCGCCCGGGGCTGTCCTGCTCCGACAGGCCGGCGGCAACGCCGCCGATCCGCGCCAGGAAATCGGTCTGATCGTCGCTTAGGAAATCGGCCGGATCGCAATCCCAGGCGAGCAGCTGGAAGCCCCAGCCTATGAGATCGTCGAAGCGTCCTTCCTCGCCGCCGCGTCGCACAACGCCCTGGGGGCCGAGGCCGCCGATGGGCGCTGCTATTTCTCCATTTGCATCGCGCATGAGGATGCCGTCCGCGAGCGGCAGATCGGGCCCAGCCGCCCGCGGCGGGGTGGGCTCTCCCAGATAGCGCCGGTCGCGCGCCGCGGCCTTTTCGGGATCCGGCTCGAATGCTATCGCCGCCAGCTTGTCCGAGCCGTCGACATGGACGCGCACATGGGGCAGCCGCTCGGCCTCGTAGGTATCGAGAAGCGCCGCGCCGGCCTCGCCCTTGAGCACGAGGTCGAGCTTCCAGGCCAGGTTGATCGCGTCCCGGAAGGCAGCGCAGCCGCCCTGACCCAGAAACGGTGTCATCAGATGCGCCGCGTCGCCGGCCAGGAAGGCCCGGCCGACCCGCCAGCGCCGCGCCAGCTTGCCTTCGAAGGGGTAGACGGCCTGGCGCGTGACCTCGACATGCTCGGGGCCGACGCCGTAGACCTCGCGCAAATGCCGATAGGCCACCTCGTCGTTCAGCTTGTCATCGTGCCGGCCGTCGGGGTCGGCTTCGAAGTTGAAGCGGACATGGCTGCGGCCGAGCGGGATGATCGAATGCGCCCGGCCTTCGGGCAGGCAGAAGATCACCGCGATCTGCCCGTCGGGCGAGGTTCCCCAGAAGTCGGGCAGCTTGCCCTTGCGGACCGTGTCGACGCTGTACCAGGCATTCCGGAAGGGCCAGGCCTCGCGCTCGATACCAAGCAGTTCGCGCACCGCGCTGCGTGCGCCGTCGGCGCCGATGAGGTAGCGCGCTCTGACAGTGTGTTCTTTGCCATTTCCATTTGTGTTCTCGCACGCCGTTACTCGGACGAAGTCCGCGTCCTGGGCGATCGCAGTCACCTCCCAGCCCTGATGGATGGCGGCGCCGCCCGCGCGCGCGGCGGCATCCATCGCGTCCTCGATGTCGGGCTGATGCAGCGAGATCCGATGAGGAAAGCCGCAATCGTGGTCGCCCTCCCAGTGATTGTCGATCAGCACCTCGCCCTTTTCGTTGGCGAACCGGTAGCACTCCCGCGGCAGCGAGTTTCGGAAGGCCGCATCGACATCGCAGGCGGCCTGAATAATGCGTGCCGATTCGGCGTCGATGGTGGCGATACGCGGCTGGCCGTAGAGGCTGGGCCAGCGCTCGAACACACAAACCCGGTGGCCGAGCCGCGTAAGCAGCGCGGCCGCGGCGAGGCCCGTCGGCCCATAGCCTGAAATGACGATATCGTATTCGGTCCCGGCCATCTGTCCCCTCTGCGTTGAATTCCAAGTTCCGAGCCTGGCATGTGCGGCATCGCGCGCGCTTGCGGCCGGGCGGGACTCGGCCTAGCTGATGCGCTAGATTCACGCATAATCCAACACCAAAAACGGCGAGACGCGCCATGAGCGATTACACAGCCCCCCTGGAGGACATCAAATTCACCCTGCGCCAGGTTGCCGGCCTGGAGGGCGTCACCTCGATGCCCGGCTTCGAGGAGGTGTCGGACGACATTGTCGATGCCGTGCTGGAGGAGGCCGGCAAGTTCGCCGCCGGCGTGCTGGGCCCGCTCAACCGGATCGGCGACGAGCAGGGCTCGCGCCTCGAAGACGGGATCGTGCATACGCCGCAAGGCTTTCGCGAGGCTTACCACCAGTATGTCGAGGGCGGCTGGAACGGTATGATGTTCGCGGCCGATTGGGGCGGCATGGGCTTCCCGTGGACGCTCTCCATCGCGATCACCGAGATGTTCGACGCCGCCAATACCGGCTGGTCGCTGTGTCCGATGCTGACCCAGGGCGCCATCGAGGCGCTGACCGCCCATGGTACCGAGACGCTGCAGAAGCTCTACGTGCCCAAGCTCGTCTCGGGTGAATGGACGGGGACGATGAACCTGACCGAGCCCCAGGCCGGCTCCGACGTCGGCGCGCTGCGCTCCAAAGCCGTGCCCGAGGGCGATCACTACCGCATCACCGGCCAGAAGATCTTCATCACTTACGGCGACCAGGACTACACCGAGAACGTGATCCACCTGGTGCTCGCGCGCCTGCCCGATGCGCCCGATGGGCCGAAGGGCATTTCCTTGTTCCTGGTGCCGAAGGTGCTGGTGAACGCCGATGGCTCGCTGGGCGAGGCAAATGATGTGCGGGTGGTTTCGCTGGAGCACAAGCTCGGCATCCATGCGAGCCCGACGGCCGTGATGAGCTTCGGCGACAACGATGGCGCGGTTGGCTATCTGATCGGCGAAGAGAACAACGGCCTCGCCTGCATGTTCACGATGATGAACAACGCCCGCCTCAATGTCGGCATGCTGGGGCTCGGAACGGCGGTGCGCGCCTATCAGCACGCCCGCGCCTACGCGGTCGATCGGGTCCAGGGCGCCGATATCGCCGGCAATCCGAACGATAAAGTGACGATCATCAAGCATCCCGACGTGCGCCGCATGCTGATGGCGATGAAGTCGGATGTCGAGGCGATGCGGGGGCTGATCTATTTCGCCGGCACGGCGCTCGACAAGGCCAAGCACCATCCCGACGCCGAGGAGCGAAAACGTCAGCAGGCGCTGATCGATCTCCTGACCCCGGTTGTCAAAGCCTGGTGCACGGATACCGGGCTCGAGGTCTGCAACACCGGCATCCAGGTTCATGGCGGCATGGGCTTTATCGAGGAAACCGGCGCGGCCCAGCATTGGCGCGACGCGCGCATCCACCCGATCTACGAAGGCACCAACGGCATCCAGGCGAACGACCTGCTCGGCCGCAAGGTCGCGCGCGACGGCGGCGCCACGGCCAAGGCCTTCATCGCCACCATGGGTGCGCTCGACAACGAACTGGGCGCGGCCGAGGACGGCGATTTGAAGGCCATTCGCGGGGCGCTTACCCAAGGGCTTCGCTGTTTGGGCGAGGCGACGGACTGGATGGTCGCAACCTTCCCCAAAGAGCCGCATCTCGCCGCCGCCGGGGCGCGCCACTACTTAGAACTCTGGGGCGACGTAACCTCGGGCTGGCTGCTCGCCAAGGCCGCGCTGGCGTCCGACAAAGCGCGGGGAAATGGTGCGGGCGCGGCCAATGGTGATGCCGGTTTCCACGAAGCCAAGGTCAAGACCGCGCGGTTTTTCGCCGACCAACGGCTCACCCGCGCGCCGGGCTTGAAGGCCGCAATCACCGAAGGCGGCAGCGCCGTGATGGCACTGGCCGAAGATCAATTCTGAGGCGTCTCGCCCTGGCCGCAGCCCTCGTCGCCGCGGTGAGTGGCGGCGGCGCGGCGCTTGCCGATTTCCGCGACGGTTTGCAAGCCTATGATGGCGGCGATTACGCCACCGCCCGAAGCGAATGGCTCGCTGCCGCCAAGTCCGGAGACGTCGATGCGATGAACGGCCTCGGCGGGCTCTACGCCAGTGGCTTCGGCGTGCGTCAGGACTTCCAGGCGGCCGCGCGCTGGTACAAAGAAGCCGCCCGGCGCGGGCATGTGACGGCGCAGCTCAATCTCGGCGACTACTACGCGCGCGGCCGGGGTGTGAAACGCGATCTCGTTGCCGCGCATATATGGCTCAGCCTCGCGGCCAAGCATGGCAATGATTGGGCCGAGCAGCGCCGTCGCGAGATCGCGCGGCGGATGACCCTGCCCCAGCTCGCCGAGGCGCGGGCGAAGACGAAGGCGTTCAGGATCAAATAGTAGGCTTGACCGCCGCCTGCCTGCGGCCGATCACGCGTATTGGGCGCCGAAGCGGTTGGCCAGGAAGTCGTCGAGCTTGCACTGCTCCTGGCGCACGAAGCCTTTGCCAGGCAGTTTGCCTTCGACCATGGCGCAGACGTTGGACGGGCTGCATTGATCAATCATTCCTGGAAGCAATGTTGCCAGATGAAATGCGTTAGTCCATGGTGGCAATGTATTAGAATGTGCGCATAAGTTGCGAGTTTGCGGGTTGATTGCTCGAATAATTAGGTGTGGACCAACTCGCAAGGGCGAACTTGATCTCACAGAGACACCACAGTGCTGTACAGACAGAAAAAGGAACAGACCAGCGCAGTTGAAGTAGCGGCTGGACAAGCCCGCGAAGCCACAGTTGAAATATCTCTTCGACCGTTTCAGGCAGATAGATCGCGTGGGTATGAACTGCGTATGACACTTCGGGCGACGGTATCGCAGCTAAGAACCAGGCTATTCTATACTGCTTTCCGGCTTCGCGGATTCACGATGTGGTTTGTGCCCAGGAATGGATCCTTCGATCGTGATTCACTCAGCCCGGAACTTGACCAAAAGTATTTTGATACTCGAAGTTTGCACCACGAGGTAATTTCCGAAAGTAGTGCAGGGAAAGAACACTCCGACGAGTCTAGTATCGGAGGAGAGGTCAGCACTAAAGGTACTCCAATCGCACTGTCGGCAAAGGCGGACAGTTCTTCGGGTATCAAGACGTCCGAATCGGCAAAGACCATTGAAAAAGTCATTGATTCCGATTTAACCGGTCGCAAAACAGCACAGTTTGCGGGGCGTAGTTTGCAGATGCGAGTGGAGCCGACAGTAAGAACGAATCGTTTATCGAAGGATTCCTATTTGCAGGGTCGGATCCATGGCGATGATGAACCCATAGCCCGAATTGATGTTGTGGATCCAAACAGAGAGATGGCGCTTTCGGTTAGTATGCAGCTTGGGCCGGAAGATGTGGAATTCACAACGGAATGGGTAGAATCACCAACATATCCAACGAAGGCGAAAGAGAAACTACAAAAACTATTGTTGTTTGAATTGATTGGGAAAGACTGGGATATCGGTGATTTTATAGTTGATTGGGACAAAAGAGAATTTATCCCTCGGCACTCGGTAGCTAAATCCGGGGAATTCTAATGCCTGAGGATAAGCGAGTTCGCCGCCGACCGGAAGACGTTCTCAGGGCGATCGAAGCACTGAACACAGCTGAGACTGAGAATTTTGTGGAGCTTTTCGAGATTGCAGGGCTCTCGCCAAGTAACGATCTTGTCGGAGCCGATTTGTCGGGTGTTGATCTGCGCGGACTAGAGCGGATTCGACTTAATCCGGATCGTATCCAGCGGCTGCGAAGTAGTTCTGGCATTCGGTTGGCGTGAAGGCATCGAGGGTTTTGGCGATTGCGTCCCAGAGATCATCGACGGTTCTGGCGGCGGCTTTTCGGAGC
>DATKZM010000124.1:0-91562 GCA_035527975.1 Alphaproteobacteria bacterium
GCTCCGAAAAGCCGCCGCCAGAACCGTCGATGATCTCTGGGACGCAATCGCCAAAACCCTCGATGCCTTCACGCCAACCGAATGCCAGAACTACTTCGCAGCCGCTGGATACGATCCGGATTAAGTCGAATCCGCTCTAGAAGCAATTATTTAGTGGCCTGCTTGTCCCGCAAATTCGCGAGACGAATTTCCGGGGCAGGACCCTAGAGCAGCGCCAGGGCCATCAATCCCAGAACCACCACCGACCCGACAACCGAATAGGTCATCAGCCTGGTAAAGGCGCGCCACTGGTCTTGATGCGGTTTGATGTCGAAATCGGCAGCCATGTCTGGGCACCCCTTCGCGCGTCGGCCCGTTGCCTGATCGTGACGCTGATATAACAAGTGCGCCTGCACCCGCCAAGCGTTCGCTCGCGCGTCACTTGCGCTGACTAGAGCATTTTCCGTTCGGTTGGCATCACCGGCCCGCTCCCCCGCCCGGCCACCCATGGCAGCATCCTTGGGGTGGCCGGGCGGGGGAGCGGGCTGGCGACGATTCCACGTAAGTGGAAAATGCTCTAATTGGTGCGGTGCTGGAAGAGCTCGAAAGGGCCCTGCCGTTCGGCCGTAGGGTCGGGCGGGTTGAGCATCAGCCCCTCGATGTCGGCCGCACCGTCGATCACCACGCGCTCGTTCACCACCCGCGCCCGTCCTTCGGCGATCAGCCGCACCGCCAATGGATAGGCTTTGTGCTCGGCGACCAGTATCCGGGCCGCGAGCGCCGCCTCGTCGTCGCCGGCCAGCACCGGCACCGCGGCCTGGACGATGATCGGACCGTCGTCCATCGCCGGCCGCACATAGTGGACCGTGCAGCCTGAAATCCGCACCCCGGCATCGACCGCCCGGGCCTGGGTGTTGAGCCCCTTGAAGGCGGGCAGCAGCGAGGGATGGACATTGATCAGCCGATCGCGCCAGCGTTCCACGAAGGCCTCGCCCAGGATGCGCATGAAGCCGGCAAGGCAGACCAGATCGGCCCCGGCTTCGCCCAGCACGGCGCTGATCGCGGCGTCGAACTCCTCGCGCGTGTCGTGATCGCGATGGCTGATCGTAAGCGTGGCGATGCCGGCCGCCTGGGCGCGGCTGAGACCCTGCGCGTCCTCCTTGTTGGAGATCACCAGAACGATCTCGGCAGGATAGCCGGCGTCCGCGCAGGCATCGATCAGCGCCTGCAGGTTGCTGCCGCGCCCCGAAATCAGGACCGCCAGCTTCAGCCGGGCCATTGTTCTTTCCATTGCCTGAGCGTCACGCGTTCGTTTGTGCCATGGTTCGCACTGTCGTGCGCGCCATCGCCTGCGCCATCATGCGCGACCACAGTGCCGATGCGTCCGGCCGTCTCGCCCTTGCTTTCCAGCAAGGCGACCGCATCCGCTTCCGCCGCGGCGGGCACGATCAGCGCCATGCCGACGCCGCAGTTGAAAGTCCGCGCCATTTCCGCTGCTGAGACGTTGCCCGTCTCGGCGAGCCAAGCAAAGACCGGCGGGATCGTCCACGAACCGCCCTCGATCACGGCGGCCAGACCGGCGGGTAGCATCCGGGGCAGGTTCTCGGTAAGTCCGCCGCCGGTGATATGCGCCAGCGCATATACGCTGCCGCCGCGTATCGCCTCCAGGCACGGCTTCACGTAGATCCGTGTCGGCTGCAGCAACGCCGCGCCCAATGAAATCTCCGCCGCGAACGGCGCCGGCGTGTCATAGCCGAGCTTGGCCTCCGCCACGATTTGCCGCACCAGCGAGTAGCCGTTGGAATGAACGCCGTCCGAAGCGAGGCCGAGGATAGCGTCGCCGGCCGCGATGCCGGCGGCGGGCAGGGCGTTCCCGCGTTCGAACGCGCCCACCGCGAAGCCCGCCAGATCGTAGCTGCCCGGCGCATACATGCCGGGCATCTCCGCGGTCTCGCCGCCGATCAGTGCGCAGCCGGCGCGCCGGCATCCCTCGGCGATGCCCGCCACGACCTCGGCGGCGGCGCTCACGTCCAGCTTGCCGGTCGCAAAATAGTCGAGGAAAAACAGTGGCTCGGCGCCCTGCGCCAGCAGATCGTTGACGCACATGGCCACCAGATCGATGCCGATCGTGTCGTGCATGCCGACGGCCTGGGCGATTTCCAGCTTGGTGCCGACCCCGTCGGTGGCGGCGACCAGCACGGGATCGACATACCCTGCCGCCTTGGGATCGAAGCACGCGCCGAAACCGCCGAGGCCGTCGATCACACCCGGCCGTGCGGTCTCGCGGGCCAGCGGCTTGATCCGCTCAACCAGCGCCGTGCCCGCGTCAATATCGACGCCCGCGGCCTTGTAGCGTTCCGTGCTGATAGCGTCCCCCAGCATCTTGAGGTATAAACCCGCGTCGCGCCCCGGGGCGCGGGTTCCGTAGATTACCGATAGTTTACCGATTGCGGTGGCATTGCAATGACCGATCCCCGGCGCGCCATCGGCGGCGCCTTTACCCCCATATCCGCGGCATTTCTGGTCTTTGCAGCAGTGCTGGGTCTTCTGGTATTGGCGCCGGGCGCGAAGGCACAAGGCGTCGATCCGTTCACGGTCGAGGACGTGCCGATCGACGCGACAGCCAAGGACGCGCAAGCGGCCCGCCGCGAGGCTTTGGCGCAGGGCCAGGAGAAAGCCTTCGGCCTGCTGCTCCGCCGGCTCGCGCATACCAGCGAGCACGGGCGTCTTCCCAAGCCGGCGAGCGCGGATATCGACGCGCTGGTCGACGGCATTTCCGTGCGCCGGGAGCGATCGTCGAAGGTCCGCTATCTCGCCCTGCTGACGGTGCGGTTCAAGGCTGACCGCATCCGCAGCATCCTCAAGATCGCCGGCATCAACTATGTCGACACGCCGAGCCGGCCCGTCGTGGTCGTGCCGCTTTACAAATCCGGCGACAAGCTGGTGCTGTGGGAGGGCGCGAACCCCTGGCGCGAGGCCTGGAACAAGGTGCCACTGAAAGGCGGGCTGGTGCCTTTCGTGCTGGCGTTGGGCGATCTTGGCGATGTTCAGTCGGTCAACGCCGATCAGGCGTTGAAGCGCGACCGGAAGTCGCTTGAGGTCTTCGCTCGCCGCTACGGCGCCGGCCAGGTCCTGATCGCGCTCGCCGAAGAGACCGGCGGCAGTGCCGAGCATCCGACGCTGGTTGTGCGGTTGTGGCGTTTTGATGCGTTCACCCGGCGCGTGGTGCCGGCGGGCCGCCGCGGGGCGGTTAAGGCGGAGGGCCGCGACGGGACGTTCGTGGCGACGGCTACGGCGGTCGCCCGCGCCATCGGGCAGCAATGGAAAGTCGAGAACCAGGCGAGCATCGGCGGCGAGCCGCGCGAGCTGCAGGTGAGCGTGCCCATCGAATCGCTCGGCCAGTGGACCGATATCCACGACCGCGTGAAACGGGTGCGCGTGGTCAAGGGCACGCGGGTTGTGCGCCTCTCGCGCCAGCGTGCGATCCTGGCCATCTCCTATGTCGGCGACATCAAGCGTCTCAGCAGCGGGCTCGCCCAACAGAACATCGCCCTGGTCGCGCTCGCAGGAGCCGGCAATGGCCCCGGCACAACCAATGGCGGCGCGACAAATGGCGCCACGTCAGGTAACGGTGGCGGCGCCACCGGCGAACCGGTCTACGAGCTCCGCCTCGGCGGCGGTGTCGTTACCGGCAATGGAGACGAAAAACCGGCGCCGAAAACAAAACCGTGAATATTCCAAATCTCATCTCGCTTGGGCGCCTTGCCGCGGTCCCGGTGGCGGTCTGGCTGATCCTGAATGGCCGCTACGACTGGGCCTTCTGGCTGTTCATCGCCGCCGGCATCTCCGACGCGGTCGACGGGCTGATCGCTAAGCAGTTCAACGCCGAGACCGAGGTCGGCAAATTCCTCGATCCGCTCGCCGACAAAGCGCTTCTGGTCAGCGTGTACATTTCGCTTGGGCATACCAGTTTGCTGCCGATGTGGCTGGTCATTCTCGTCGTTTCGCGCGATGTCATGATCCTTGCCGGCGCGCTGCTGGGGCTCATTTTGATGGAGCGCTACAAGCTCAACCCCTCGCTCACCAGCAAGATCAACACCACCGCCCAGATCATGCTCGCCGCACTGGTGCTGGCGAAGCTCGGCATCGGCTTCAAGGACTATGACAGTGTCGGCGTCATGATCTATGTGGTGGCGACGACGACGCTGATATCGGGCGTCATCTATGCGGGCAACTGGCTGCGCCAGACGGCCGACATGGAGGACACCCGGTGAGGGAGAACACGCCGTGAGGGATGACACGCAGTGAAGGGGCGGGCCTGGATCATCTGGTTTGCGGGATTCGCCGCGCTCGTGGTGGCGCTCTATCTCCTGCGCAGCATCCTCTTGCCCTTCGTCGTCGGCATGGCGTCGGCCTATTTCCTCGACCCTGCCGCCGACCGTCTGGAACGATGGGGCTGTTCGAGGCTCATCGCCACGTCGATCATCACCGCGATCTTCCTTTTGGTCATCGCCGGGATGCTGGTCCTCGTGGTGCCGCTGCTTTACCGGCAGACCCTCGATCTCATCGGCGACATCCCGCGCAATGCCGAAGCGATCAAGGGGCTCGTTGCCTGGATGACCGGACTGCTCGAGGACCGGCTCTCGCCTGAACAACTGAAGGGCATGAGGGAGAGCCTGCAAGGGTTTTCCGGCGAGGCGGTGAAATGGCTGGGCGGGGTGGCCGGCAAGCTCCTGAAGGGCGGGTTGGCGCTCTTCCAGATCGTTTCGTTGTTCGTGGTCACGCCGGTCGTGACCTTCTATCTGCTGAACGATTGGGACCGTCTGGTCGCCAGAGTCGACGGTTGGTTGCCGCGACGCCATCGCGACGATATCCGCGCGCTCGGCAGGGCGATCGACGGACGTCTTGCCGGATTTCTCCGCGGTCAGGCGCTGGTCTGTCTTGCGCTGGCGGCCTTCTATGCGATCGCATTGTCGCTTGCGGGGCTGCGCTTCGGCCTTCTAGTCGGCATCGCCTCGGGGCTGCTGTCCTTCATTCCTTTCGTCGGCGCGACGCTCGGCTTCGTCGCCGCGGTCGGCCTGGCGCTCTTTCAATTCGATACCGCGTTGCCCGTTATCATCGTCGCGGCGATTTTCCTGAGCGGCCAACTGATCGAGGGCGCGCTGCTGCAGCCTAAGCTGGTCGGCGACGGTGTCGGTCTCCATCCGGTCTGGATCATCTTCGCCGTGTTCGCCGGCGGGGCGCTGCTCGGATTTTTGGGTGTGCTGCTCGCGGTGCCGATCGCCGCCATCATCGGTGAGCTCGTACGTTTCACGCTGGCGCGCTACCAGGCCAGCCCCCTTTACACCGGCGGCGGCCCGCCGTCCTCCGGAGGCGCATGACGTCAGGACAGCTCCCGCTCGATCTTGGCCACCGCGCGGCGCTGGACAAAGCCGATTTCGTCGTCGCCGCCGGTAATCGCGACGCCGTTGCCTGGCTCGATCGCTGGCCCGATTGGCCCGCCTCGGCGCTGGTGATCTATGGGCCTGCGGGATGCGGCAAGAGCCATCTGGTCGCGGTCTGGCGCGCGCGCTCCGAGGCGCGGGCGCTCTGCGCCGATCAACTGGACAGCGAAACGGTCGCGCCCTTCATCGAGGCGCGGGGGCATTTGGTTCTGGATGACGCCGAGACCTTGCTCGCCGTTGGAAATGATGTGGCGGAAACGGCGCTCTTCCATCTCTACAATGCCATCAGGGCGCGCGGAGATACGATGCTGCTCACCGCCCATGCACCGCCCGCGCGCTGGCCGCTCGGGTTGCCCGATCTGGCTTCGCGTTTGAGTGCATTGCCGGCGATCGCGGTGGCCCAGCCCGATGACGCGTTGATGGCCGCGGTGCTCGTCAAGCTCTTCGCCGACCGCCAGCTGGACGTCGACGCCCGCGTCATCGACTATCTGGCCACGCATATGGAGCGGAGCTTTGCGACCGCGCGGCGGCTGGTCGAGGTGCTGGACCGCGAGGCGCTGGCGCGCCGCCGTCCGGTCACGCGGCCGCTTGCAGCAGAGCTCCTGGCGAAACTGGATACCCAGCCGCATGCGCCGTAAGGGGCAAGACTGGAACACATAAGAGACATAGGCGAGACATAGGCGAGACATAGACGAGATATAAACGAGGGGGGGAACGCGACATGGATTTGGGAATAGCGGGAAAGAAGGCGATCGTCTGTGCCTCGAGTAAAGGCTTGGGCTTGGCCTGCGCGCGGGCCTTGGCTGAAGAAGGCGTCGAGGTCGTGATGACCGCGCGCACCGCCGCGACCCTCGAAGCCGCCGCCGAGGAGGTTCGCAAGGCAACCGGCGTCACCGTGACCGCCGTGGCAGGCGACATCACCAGCGAAGAGGGCCGCGCTGCTGCGCTCGCGGCCTGCCCGCAACCCGATATCCTGGTCACCAATGCGGGCGGCCCACCGGCGGGGGACTTCCGCGATTGGGGCTATGACGAATGGATCGATGCGCTGAATGCCAACATGCTGACGCCGATCTTTCTCATCAAGGCGGTGGTCGACGACATGATCGCGCGCAAGTTCGGGCGCATCGTCAACATCACCTCCGGCGCGGTCAAATCGCCGCTGGCGATCCTCGGCCTGTCGAACGGCGCGCGGGCCGGCCTCACCGGCTTCGTCGCCGGTCTTTCCCGTCAGGTCGTCGAGCATAACGTCACCATCAACGGCCTGTTGCCGGGGATCTTCGACACCGACCGGCTGCATCAGAACTTCAGGGACAACGCCGAGTTTCAGGGCGTGACTTATGAGGAAATGCGCGATAGCCGCCGCATGGCCAATCCGGCAAAACGCTTCGGCGATCCCCAGGAATTCGGCAAGATGTGCGCCTATCTGTGCGGTGTGCATGCGGGGTTCATCAACGGCCAGAACATCCTGCTCGACGGCGGCGCCTTCAACAGCACGCTCTAGATGGCAAAGAAGGCACTTATTCCCAATCGGCCCTTGCGTCGGCAGGCCGCATGATTGAAGTTTTGTGAGTTCGCGGGGGCGACGGCAGAGCGGCGGCAAGCGTATGAAGCAGGAAATCGAGCTAAAACTGGCCCTTACGCCTGACCAGCTGGGCCGGTTCCAGCGTCATGGGCTGCTGCGCGCGTTGGCGCGAGGCAAGGCGCATTCAGAGCACCTTGTCACCACCTATTTCGATACCGATGAGCTTGCCTTGCGCGCCGGTGGCGCCGCGCTGCGGGTACGCCAGACCGACGGCAAGGGCCGGCTGCAGACCCTCAAGCTGCCGGCGCCCGGGAACGGCCGGCGCACGGCGAAAGCCTACCGCGAATACGAGGCCGAGCTTGAGAGCGACCAGCCCGATTTGAGCCGCATTGCGGCCGCCGAGACGAGCGATCTGTTTGCCGACGCAAATCTGGCCATGAACCTCAAGCCGGTCTTCACCACCGAGATCACCCGCCGCATTCTGCCCGTGCGCATGGTCGATGCCGAGATCGAAGTGGCGCTCGATGTTGGCGAGGTGCGTGCCGGCGCGCGGGTCATGCCGATCTGCGAGGCCGAGTTCGAACTCATTTCTGGGCACCCCGCACGCCTCACCGAGCTCGCCCTGGCGCTGCACGAAAGCCTGCCGGTTCGCCTCGAGCAACAGACCAAGGCGTCGCGCGGTTACGGGCTTGCAACCGGCAATCGCCCGGGTCCGGTCAAGTCCCGGCCGATCAAGCTCAAGCGCTCGGCCAGCGTGGCCGAAGCGATCCCCGCGATCATCCGCGATTGCCTGGCGCATATGCTCGCCAACGAACCGGCCGTGCTCGACGGCACGAACCCCGAAGGCGTCCACCAGATGCGCATCGGGCTGCGCCGTCTGCGCGCCATTCTGGGTCTGGTGCGGCCGCTGTTGGCCGAAGATGTCGCGGCGTATCTGCGCGGCGAGCTGCGCTGGCTGCAGAAGCAATTGGGACCGGCGCGCGATTGGGATGTCTTTATCGCCGAAACCTTGGAGAGGCTGGCTGCCCATAGGGGCGCAGCGAACGGGATCGGGCGAACGCTTCGGGCGGCCGACGAAGCGCGCAGCGATGCTTACGCCCGCGCCCGCGCCGCTGTTATCGATCCGCGTTTCACGGCCATCCTGCTGCGCGCCGAGGTTTGGCTCGACCGTGGGCTTTGGATGCGGCCAGGCAAGCGCACCCGCCAGGCGCTCGCCAAGCCGGCGGCGGCGTTTGCCCGCGCCGCACTGCAAGAGTGCCAGCGCAAGATGCACAAACTGGGAAAACGCGCCGGCGAGCTGTCGGAGACCGATTTACACCGCCTGCGCATCCGCGCCAAGAACCTGCGCTATGCTGCGGAATTCTTTCAGACCCTCTTCAACAAGAAACTGGCGCGGCCGTATATCAAATCGCTGCGCGAAATCCAGGACGTATTGGGGACGCTGAACGATACCGTCGTGAGCCACGATCTGATGGCGCAATTGGCCGTCCGCGCGGACGGCCAGAAAAGCCTTTGTCGTGCGGTGTCCCGCGTCGACGCCATGACGACCGGCTGGAACCTTGCCCGCATGGAGAGCGACCTTGTCCGCGTCCCGGAGGTTTGGGCGCGCCACCGTACTTGCCGGCGCTTTTGGAAGGACTGATGCAAACCGCCAGGCGCGCGTTACTCGTCAGGCAGCGCCCGGGGCACCACGAAGCTTTCCAGATAGCCCCGGCCGCCCCGCAGATCGGCCCAATGCGCGCAGTCAATCCGGATCGCCGCCAGGCCGCCAGTGGGGTATTTGGCGTCCAGCCGGTGCAACGCGTCCGCTTGCCCGTCTTGGCATAGCCGAGCCGCGAAGGCTGCGATGTCGGGATTGTGCGCAACCAGCAGCACCGAACGGACCTCGTCATCGAGGCCGTGCAGCTGTTTCATGAAACTGTCTTCACCCGCGAGGTAAAGGTCGCGGTCATAAGTGACGGGTGCGTCGCAGCCGATTTCGTGGGCAATCCGATCCCAGGTTTCTTTTGCCCGCTGTGCCGCGGAGCAGAGGACGAGGTCGAATTGATACCGCCGCTCGGCGATATGCCGCGCCAGGCGCTTGCATGCGCGTATGCCGCGCGGCGCCAGCGGCCGGTCGAAATCGTCCAACCCGAGGCTGCCCCAATCCGATTTGGCGTGGCGCAGCAGGAACAGGTGTTTCATGGGCGGACCGTTTCGAGGCTCGTCGTCATGCCAACCTTGAGCAATCCAAGCATGGCGAAATGCTTCTGATATCTTATCTTTATTATAAGGTTTGATGTCATTATCCCGCCGCTGAAAGGAGGATATTTCCGTGGCCAAGGCTGCACAGCAGGAAACAGACGATATCGAAGTCGAGAGCCCCAGCCGGTTTATCAACCGCGAGCTCTCCTGGCTGGCCTTCAACGAGCGCGTGTTGGAAGAGGCCGCCAATCCCCGGCATCCCTTGCTCGAGCGCCTCCGCTTCCTCTCGATTTCGGCGAGCAACCTCGATGAATTCTACATGGTCCGCGTTGCCGGGCTGAAGGGCCAGGTGAATGCCGGCGTCAAGGCGCCGAGCCAGGACGGCATGACGCCGGCCCAGCAACTCGGCGCCATCCGCGAGCGCGCCGGCGAGCTCATGGGCGCCCAACAAGAGCGGTGGCGAGCGCTTCGCTCGGAGTTAGATGCCGCCGGCATTTCTGTAATCAGGCCTGCCGAGTTGGGTGAGACCGACCGGGCGGGGCTGGAGACCGAATTTCTCGATCATATCTTTCCGATCCTGACCCCGCTTGCCGTCGATCCGGCGCATCCTTTTCCGTTCATTCCAAATCTCGGATTCGGCATCGCGCTGGAGCTGAAGCGGCCGAATGCCGAAGAGCATCTCTTCGCGCTGGTGCCCTTGCCGACGCAGCTAGACCGCTTCATCCGCGTTGCCGGCGAGAAACATCGCTACCTGCCGCTGGAACAGGTGGTCGTGCTCTTCCTCGACAAGCTCTTTCCAGGCTTTTCGGTACGCGGAGAGGGATTTTTCCGCGTCGTCCGCGACAGCGAGATCGAGGTCGAGGAGGAGGCCGAGGATCTGGTGCGTCTGTTTGAAAGCGCGCTCAAGCGTCGCCGCCGCGGCAGTGTGATCCGCCTCAAGATCAATTCGGCAATGTCGCCCCAGCTCAAGGCGTTTGTGGTCCGCCAATTCGCCGTGGATCCCGTCGACGTATTCGAGCAGGACGGCATTCTCGGCCTCGCCGATGTCCACGAAATCATCACCGACGACGACCCCAGTCTGCTGTTCCCGCCTTTCAATGCACGGTTCCCCGAACGCATCCGGGATTTCGGCGGCGACTGCTTTGCGGCAATCCAGGCCAAGGACATCGTCGTCCACCATCCATACGAAAGCTTCGATGTCGTCGTCCAGTTCCTGCGCCAGGCTGCGGCCGATCCGACGGTGGTCGCAATCAAGCAGACACTCTACCGCACCAGCGAAAACTCGCCGATCGTGCGCGCGCTGATCGACGCGGCCGAATCAGGCAAGTCGGTCACCGCGATGGTGGAGCTGAAGGCACGTTTCGACGAGGAGGCGAATATCCGTTGGGCCCGCGATCTGGAACGGGCCGGCGCGCAGGTCGTCTACGGTTTCCTCGATTACAAGACCCACGCGAAGGTCTCCTTGGTCGTGCGCCGCGAGAACGGGCGGCTGCGTCGCTACGTGCATTTCGGCACCGGTAACTATCATCCGATCACCGCGCGCATTTATACCGACCTGTCATTCTTCTCGTGCGATCCGGCGCTGGCGCAGGACGCCGCGCGCCTGTTCAACTACATGACCGGGTATGCCGAACCCGACGCGATGGAGAAAATCGCCTTCTCGCCGGTCACGCTTCGCAGCACGCTCATCGGGCATATCGAGGCCGAGATCGAGAATGCCAAGGCGGGCAAGCCGTCGGGTATCTGGGCGAAGCTCAACTCCATCGTCTGCCCCGACACGATCGACGCGCTCTATCGCGCCTCGCAGGCGGGCGTTTCGATCGTGCTGGTGGTGCGCGGCATTTGCTGCCTGCGCCCGGGCGTTCCTGGCCTCTCGGAGAACATCCAGGTCAAATCGATCATTGGCCGCTTTCTGGAGCATGGCCGCATCGTTTGCTTCGCGCGCGGCCATGAGCTGCCGTCGCGCCATGCCCGCGTATTCATCTCGTCGGCCGACTGGATGCCGCGCAATCTCGATGGCCGGGTCGAGGCGATGGTGCCGATCGAGAACCCCACCGTTCACCAGCAGATTCTGGACGAGATCATGGGCGCCAACCTCAAGGACGATCTTCAAAGTTGGGAGCTCGGCACCGACGGTCGCTACGAGCGAATACAACCAGTAGGCGAGGGGTTTGCCTGCCACGATTTCTTCATGAACAACCCGAGCCTGTCGGGCCGAGGTAGCGCCTTGCGGGAAGCGACGAGCGCGCCGCGCCTCGTGCTCGACCGCGTAAAGGAATAACGCGTGGCGGGACGGGGTGCTGGCGGTGACAACGGCCCGGTCCTGCGCGGCGCTGCGCCAGCGCGCCGCGTCGGCGTCATCGACATAGGCTCGAACTCGATCCGCCTGGTCGTGTTTGAGGGCCATCCGCGCGCGCCCTATCCGGTCTTCAACGAGAAAGTGCTCTGCGGTCTTGGCCGCAGTCTCGATGCGACGGGCAAGCTTGATCCCGACGGCGTGACGCTGGCGCTTCAGAACCTGCCGCGCTTCATGGTGCTGTCCGAGGAGTTGGCGGTTACCTCGATCCAGGCCTTCGCGACCGCCGCGGTGCGCGATGCCGAGGACGGCGCCGATTTCGCCCGCGAAGTCGAGCGGCGCTGCGGCCTGCCGGTGACCGTCCTCACTGGCGATGACGAAGCGCGGCTGTCGGCCTACGGCGTGATCTCCGGCAATCCCGGCGCCGAGGGGCTGATGGGTGATCTCGGCGGCGGCAGCCTCGAACTCGTCTCGCTCGCCGGCGGCGGCACGATCGACCACGCAACGCTGCCGCTGGGACCGTTTCGGCTCAACGCGGTTGCCGCGCGCGGCAAGAACCCCGAACGCGTGATCCGCCGGCAGCTTGGCGGGCTTGACTGGCTGGCGCGCGCCGGCGGCGGCGATTTTCATGCCGTCGGCGGGGCATGGCGGGCGCTGGCCCGTATCCACATGACCCAAACAGGCTATCCGCTCGGCATCATCGACCGCTATGCCGTCAGCCATAGCGTGATGGAAAACATCGTCAACCTGGTTGCCGGGTTGAGCCGCGAGTCGCTGGAGCGGCTGCCGGGATTGCCTGGGCGACGGCTCGACGCCCTGCCGGCGGCGGCCCTCGTCATGCGTGATCTGATCGAGATCGCCAAGCCGCAACGGATCGTCTTTTCCGCCTTTGGCTTGCGCGAGGGCGTGCTGTTCGACAGCCTGTCTGACGCCGATCGCAAGGCCGACCCGCTGCTTGCCGCCGCGCGCGTCTATGCCGACCACTTCAGCCGGTTCAAGGGCATGGAGGACGCGCTGGTCGATTGGACGACGCCGCTATTCCCGGACGAGACCGAAGCAGAACTGCGGCTGCGCCGGGCGGCCTGTATTCTTGCGGATATCGGCTGGACCGAGCATCCCAGCTACCGGGCGACGCACAGCTTCGAGCGGGCGTTGCGCATTTCGCTCGCGGGCCTCGATCATCCCGGCCGCGCCTTTCTGGCCACCGTGATGGCAGGTCGTTATGCGAGTTCGGCCTCGCGCGGCCAACGTCAGGCGGCGAGCACGCTGGGGTTGGAGGTGGTGGAGATCGAGCGTGCGGTCCGGCTCGGGCTGGCGCTGCGCCTTGCCATCGGGCTCAGCGGTGGCCGCGCAGAGGCGCTGCTCGACACCAAGCTTGAGGTCAGCAAAAGCGATTTGGTTCTGTGCGTTGGCCGGGCGGCGGCCCCGCTGCTCGGCGAAATGGTCGAGCGCCGGCTGAAGGAGCTGGCGAGCGCCGGCGATCGTGGCTGGCGTATCGAGACAATGCGGCGGGCTCGAAAAAAGGCGTCCTGAGCGGCCGACCGGCAGATATCCCGGCGGTCAGGCCGCTGGTGCCTTGCGGCTCAGGTTTTCCCCATCATCTGCGTCGACGACGCGCAGCTTGCGTCCATCGACGGTCAGCGCGATCCTGCCGTGTTTAAGCGCCAACGCGTCTTCGCCGAAAATCTCGCGCCGCCAGCCCTTGAGCGCCGGTACATCGGCATTGTCGTCGGCGGCGATTGCCTCCAGATCGGCGGAGGATGCGATCAGCTTCTGGGCGACGTCATCCGAGTCGCAGCGCATTTTCAGCAGAACCTTCAAGAGCTCGATCACCGGGCCCAATCCCCTGGGCGGCGGCTCTTTCTTGGGCAGGGAGGGGGCCTCGTTTTCGGGCACATCGATGCCCCGTTTGATTGCCGTCAGCAGCGTCTGGCCGCCGCGGCTCGTGCCGAAGCCGCTCGAGATCCCGCGCGTGCGCTCGATCATCTTTTCATTTGTCGGCGCGTGCGCCGCGATCTCCATCAGCGCCTCGTCGCGAATGATGCGGTTGCGCGGCACATCGCGGCTCTGTGCCTCGCGCTCGCGCCAGGCGGCAACCTCGCGCAGGATGGCGAGAAATCGGGGTGCGTGGGTGCGCACTTTCAGGCGCCGCCAGGATTCTTCGGGCTTCAGCTGATATGTCGCCGGGTCGGTCAGGATCGCCATCTCGGCCTCCAGCCAGCTGGCGCGGCCAGTGTCCTCAAGGCGCGTTTTCAGCTTTTCGTAGATCTTGCGCAAGTAGGTGACGTCGGCAAGCGCATAGGTGATCTGGCGTTCAGTGAGCGGGCGCGCCGACCAGTCGGTGAAGCGTGCCGACTTGTCCAGCGTGCCATGGGCGAGCTTCTGGACCAAAGTCTCGTAGGCGACCGCATCGCCGAAGCCGCACACCATGCCCGCGACCTGGCTGTCGAAGATGGGTGCCGGGACCGCGCCGCCACGATGGAAGAAGATTTCCACATCCTGGCGCGCGGCGTGGAAGACTTTGAGCACGTCCGGCTTGCGCATGAGATCGAAGACCGGTGCCAGATCGATCGTCTCCGCGAGCGCGTCGACCGCCGCGGCCTCCTTGGCGCCGCCCAGTTGAACCACGCATAAGATGGGCCAATAGGTCCGCTCGCGCATGAACTCGGTGTCGACCGTAACGTAAGGTTCGGTCGACAGGCGGGCGCAGAGGCCGTTCAATTCTTGCTGATCGGTAATGAGGGTCATTCTTGACCGCCGGTATAGCGCGAATGCGCAGCCTGCGCCATCGCGGTGCGGTGATTTCGTCGTTTGCCGGCAGGGCCGGTCATTTTTCTAAGGCCAGTGGCAGAAGTTTCCCGATGCCGCGGTTAACCACTTGATACGGCGTCGCTATTCCTCAATATCCAGACTGGGACCTTTTGCGCCCGGCCTTTGACCTGGGCGGCCGCTTGTTCTTCGAGACCGGCGAGCGCCCCGCTGCCGCTTTCGCGCCGAACCGCCGCGACTGTATCGCCGCTGACCACCAGCGGCGCATCGACCTCGCGGGTCAGCGCCTCCAGGCGCGCGGCGACGTTCACGGTATCGCCGATCACCGCGTATTCGAGGCGCTGCTCGTCGCCGATATCGCCCATGACGGCGGGCCCGAAATGCAGGCCTACGCCGATCGGCGCTTCAGGCATGCCGCGCGCCTTTCGCTCCTGGTTCCAGGCATCGATGGAGACCAGCATCGCCTTGGCGCAGGCCAGCGCGTTGGACGCGTCGCGCGTGCCCGTATGGGGGGTGCCGAAGGTCGCCATGATGGCATCGCCGATATACTTGTCGACCGTGCCGTCATGGGCAAAGACCTCGCGTGCCATGCGGCCGTGGAAGTCGCGAAGCAGCTCGATGACGGCCTCGGGCGGCAGTTTCTCCGACAGGCTGGTAAAGCCGACGATGTCTGCGAACAACACTGCTACGTTCTGCGAGCGCACGCCTCCCAGCGGCTGGTCCGTGCCGGCAAGCGCCTCCACCATGCTGGGCGAGAAATAGCGCGCCAGATTGGCACGCTCTTGTGCCGTCTCGACCTGACGCTCGACCAGCCGCTTGGAGCGCCACACGGCCGCCGCGAGAATGGCGGCGACCACCAGCAGCACGAACACGTCCTGGATCGGTTGGGCGACGCTGTAGTAATGCGGATCGAGGGTGAATTTCAGTTTCTCCGCGCCGCTGGGTCCACTGAAGGGCACGGCGTAGTCGAGCACCGTCTTGGTTTCCGGCAAGGCGAACACGATCGCCGAACCGATACCCCAGGCAACCATGACGAAGACGCCCGTCCAGATCACCAGCCGCGGTGAGTAGGTGAGGGCGGTCAGCGCCAGAAAGACGAAGAAGTAGGGAAAGGAATGATAGCGGAGGTTAGCTTGTATCGGCCAGGGATCGGGCACGAACGGGTTTGTCGCCAAAATTGCGACTGCCAGCATCACCGCGTCGAGCCCGAGGAAGGCGACGGTGATCCACTCCTTAGCCGGACAACGCGCGCGCAGGCGATAGTGTACCCAGCCGGCAAGGCCGAAAACGACGACCAGGCCGATCCAGTAGACGCCTAGGAGGCTGGGAAACTGAATGCCCGTATAGACGACGAACAGCCCCATCGCGATCAGCCGCGCCCGCGCCATCAGCCGGAAGGCGGACTGCTCCGCGGCGGCAAACGCCCCGCCCAGCGCCGCAGTGGCCGACGCTTCGCCTATTGGGTTTGTCATACGTATTATTGCTCCCGTGTGTAGCGCGCGCTTAGGCACCGCCTGCGGCTGCCGTGTTGAGCGTCCAGACCGGCACGGTGCCGGAGCGTCCGCGCACCGCGGCGGTCTCTCCCTTCTTGAGACCGGCCAGCGCCGCGGTCTCGCCGGTTTCGCGCCGCACCGCCTCGACCGTGTCGTTGCTGACCACCAGCGGCGCGTCGATCTCACGGGTCAGCGTTTCCAGTCGCGCCGCGACGTTCACGGTATCGCCGATCACCGCATATTCCAGGCGCCGCTCGTCGCCGATGTCGCCCATGACCGCAGGGCCGAAATGCAGGCCGATGCCGACCGCGATGCTGCTTTCGCCGCGCGCGCCGCGTTCGCGGTTCCAGGCCTCGACGGCCTCGAGCATCGCGCGCCCACAGGTCAGCGCGCTGGTGGCGTCGCGTGTGCCGGTGCGCGGCGTGCCGAAGGTCGCCATGATGGCATCGCCGATATATTTGTCGACCGTGCCGCCATGGGCGAACACCTCGCCGGCCATGCGGGAATGAAAGTCGCGCAGCAGCGCGATCACCTTTTCCGGGGGCTGGTTTTCCGACAGCGACGTGAAGCCGACGATGTCGGCGAACAGCACCGCCACGTTCTGCTCGCGCACCGCGCCCAGCGGCTCATCCTGATCGGCAAGTTCGTCGATCATGCCGGGAGAGAAATAGCGCGACAGGTTGGTCCGCGCCCGCTCGGCGCGCATCTGGCGGCTTACCAGGCGCTTGGAGCGCCAGACCGCTGTTGCCAGAATGCCCGCTGTGACGGCCATGATGAAGAACTCCTGGGTGCGCGCGCCGATGTCGATGAAGGTTGGCCCGTTGGCCATGCGCAGACGCTCGGCCATGGGCTGGGCTTCGAAGTTGGCTACGTCGTATTCGCTGATCATTCCAGGGAGCTGCAATGCCAGATAGACACCTGTCCCCCAGGCCAGGATCGCCGCCAGTCCAGCAAAGGCAACCACGCCGGGCGCGTAGCTGAACGCCATCAACGCCACCACCACGTAGAGGAAATCGAAGTTGGGAAAACGGAAATTCTCGGCGATGGGAAATGCTTCGGCCATGAAAGGGTTGGGGTAGTGGATGATGAACGTGACCAGCGCCAGGTCTATTGCCACGAATACGTACTTGTGCCAGCGGGCGGTGTAGCGCGATCGCGCGACCAGGTATTGCAGGCTGCCGAAGGACGCGAAGACGACGGTCAAAGATGCCCAGTAGATGCCGGTCGGGCTGGGAAAGCGGAGCAGCAGATACGCAATGATGGCCGCGGATGCCGCAATGCGCACATACATCACGAGCCGCAAGGAGCGCAGTTCCTCCTTCACGAAGGCTGATCTCAGATGTGCGTTCTGCGCGGCGGCGACAGTGTCCGTCATTGAAGAGGATCTCCTTCGGGCACGGCCGGGCGGCGGCCGCGCTATCCATGCAATCGTCGGAGTGAACCATGGATGGCGCTGCGACCGGGAGTCCAGCCCTGCTTTCTTGCCGCTTGGGCAGCGTCCCAGATTGGCGTTGATCGGCGCAGATGCCCATGCGATTTGAAGAAGCCGAACGGATTAGCCGCCGGTCGAAGCCAGCCGACTGAAGGGAGCGAAAATGTCCACCGCCGACGAAATCGATTTTGAAATTCTGGGACAGGAAATGCAGTTCGTCGAGATCGAACTCGATCCTGGCGAGAGCGCGATCTCCGAGGCCGGGGCAATGATGTACAAGCACCCCAATATCGAGATGGCGACCATCTTCGGCGATGGCGGCGGCCAGGATGGCGGCTTCATGGGCAAGCTCTTGGGCGCCGGCAAGCGCGTGCTGACAGGCGAGAGCCTGTTCATGACGGTCTTCACGCACAACGGCACGGGCAAGGCGCGGGTCGCATTCGGCGCGCCCTATCCGGGCACCATCCTCGCGCTCGACCTCGACGCTGTCGGTGGCACGCTGATCTGCCAGAAGGACGCGTTTCTGGCCGCCGCCAAGGGCGTGTCGGTCGGTATCGCCTTCCAGAAGAAGATCCTGACCGGCCTCTTCGGCGGTGAGGGCTTTATTCTGCAAAAGCTCGAGGGCGACGGCATGGTCTTCGTCCATGTCGGCGGTACCTTGCTTGAGCGCACCCTGGGCCCCGGCGAGGAGCTTCATGTCGACACGGGCTGCCTGGCCGCGATGACATCCGACGTCACCTACGACGTCACCGCCGTGGGCGGCGTCAAAAGCATGATCTTCGGCGGCGAGGGCGTCTTCTTCGCGCGGCTCACCGGGCCCGGCAAGGTCTGGATCCAGAGCCTGCCGTTCTCGCGTCTGGCCGGCCGTATGCTCGCCGCGGCTCCCGGCGCCGGCGGCCGCAGCAAGGGCGAGGGATCGGTGCTTGGCGGCCTTGGCAACATCGTGATGGGCGACTGATCCAGCCTCGACCCGGTGCGGCACACCGTTGGGCGATTGTTGACAAACGCCGCCCATCGGTGTGCTTATCGCGCCGGTACGCGCCCAATCCCGACACATGCCGGACCCGGGCGCATGACCGCCCGATAACCTCACCCCACGCTCTCCTGGCCGAAGGCCCTTATGCATCCCTACCGCACTCATGATTGCGCCGAGCTGCGCCCCGAGCACACCGGCACGAAAGCGCGGCTTTCGGGCTGGGTTCATGTCAAGCGCGACCACGGCAACCTGCTCTTCGTCGATTTGCGCGACCATCACGGGCTGACGCAATGCGTCATCGACGTCGAGAGCCCACTCTTCAAGGATGTCGAGGGGGTTCGCGTTGAAAGCGTCATCACCGTCACCGGCACGGTGGTCGAGCGCAGCGCCGAGACGGCGAACCCCAAGCACCCGACCGGGCAGGTCGAGCTCCGCATCGAGGAGCTGACGGTGGAGAGCGCGGCCGAGGTCCTGCCGGTGCTCGTTGCCTCCGACGAGGAGGCGGGCGAGGAGGTGCGCCTGCGTCACCGCTTCATCGATCTTCGCCGCGAGAAGATGCAGCGCAACATCATCCTGCGTTCCAACGTTATCTCTTCGATCCGCCGGCGCATGATCGAGCAGGGTTTCCACGAGTTCCAGACGCCGATCCTGACCGCCAGCTCGCCGGAGGGTGCGCGGGACTATCTGGTGCCGTCGCGCATCCATCCGGGATCGTTCTACGCGTTGCCCCAGGCGCCGCAGATGTTCAAGCAGCTGCTGATGATTGCCGGCTTTGAGAAGTACTTCCAGATTGCGCCGTGCTTCCGCGACGAGGACGCGCGCGCCGACCGCAGCCCGGGCGAGTTCTATCAGCTCGATTTCGAGATGTCCTTCGTAACGCAAGACGATGTCTTCGCCGCAATCGAACCGGTGTTGTCGGGGCTGTTCGAAGAGTTCGCGGACGGCCGCGAGGTCACCAAGCCGCCATTCCCGCGCATCGCCTACGCCGATGCGATGCTGAAATACGGCTCCGACAAGCCCGATCTGCGCAACCCCATCACCATCGCCGATGCCACCGCCGCGTGGGACGGCACCGACTTCAAGATCTTTGCCGGTGCGATTGCGAAAGGCGCGGTGGTCCGCGCCATTCCCGCGCCGGGTGCGGCCGCCCAGCCGCGCAGCTTCTTCGACAAGCTCAACGACTGGGCCCGCGCCGAGGGCATGGGCGGGCTCGGTTACATCATTTTCGACGGCGGCGAAGGAAAAGGCCCGATCGCCAAGTTCCTAGACGCCGAGCGCACCGCTGCGTTGATGAAGGCTGCCGGTGTCGGGGACGGCGATGCGGTCTTCTTCGTATGCCAGGACAAGGGCGAGGCGGAGAAATTCGCTGGCATCGCTCGCGACCGCATCTGCGACGAGCTTGGCCTGCGCGCCGACAAAGGATTCACGTTTTGCTGGATCGTCGACTATCCGCTCTACGAGCGCGACGCCGAGACCGGCGCGATCGAGTTCAGCCACAACCCGTTCTCGATGCCCCAGGGCGGCATGGAGGCGCTGGAAACCAAGGACCCGCTCGATATCCTTGCCTATCAGTACGACATCGTCTGCAACGGCGTGGAGCTCAGCTCCGGCGCGATCCGGAACCACCGTCCGGAGATCATGGTCAAGGCCTTCGAGATCGCGGGCTATTCGCGCGAGGTGCTGGAAAGCCGCTTTGCCGGCCTGCTGAACGCGCTCAAATTCGGCGCCCCGCCGCATGGCGGCTCGGCGCCGGGAATCGACCGCATCGTCATGCTGCTCGCCGACGAGCCGAATATCCGCGAGGTAATTGCCTTCCCGATGAACCAGCAAGCTCAGGACCTGATGATGGGCGCGCCGTCGCCCGTCGAGCCCGCGCGGTTGCGCGAGCTACACTTGAAGCTCGATCTTCCAAAACAAAAGACAAAAGAAACCAAGCCACAATAAAGGCCCAAAAGAAATTCGAAGAAATTGCTTGAATTAAGAAAAAATCAAGCGATACTTCGCGCGAATCAGCTTTTGAGGCCTGTAGTGCGACCTATAACGTTTCCTGTTCTACTCGTAGTGTTGAGCGGATGCGCGGGACTGGCGATTCCGCCGGGGCTGACGATTGCATCTTACGCGGTCGACGGCGCCAGCTATCTTGGGTCCGGCAAGAGCCTGACAGACCATATGCTCTCCGATCTGGCTGGCCGTGATTGCGCAACCTGGCGCATCGTAAAAAGTCGGCCGATCTGCCACGACTTCACCCCCGAAGAAGTCGCCACGCGTAAAAGG
This sequence comes from Alphaproteobacteria bacterium, assembly GCA_035527975.1. Taxonomy (GTDB): domain Bacteria; phylum Pseudomonadota; class Alphaproteobacteria; order JAPULJ01; family JAPULJ01; genus DATKZM01. Next base: position 20,370 of record DATKZM010000124.1, read on the forward strand.
AACAGGGACGGTATCCGCCACAACGTCGGTCATGGCTATATCGCGACCAGCCTCGATGGGTTCGATCTGAACGACGGCACCGCCGTTGCCGCGAATACCAAAGTCGCGGCGAATACGAAAATCAGCGCGGAAGCGCTGGTGCAGTCAGGGCGACGCGAGCCTGCGCCCCTCAGGCATGAAGTGCCGAAGGCCGCGCCGAAACCGGTTATCCAGCAGCCCGCATCTCCGGCGGTGAGGCGCGAGGATCTGCCGGCGGCGGGCAAGGCAGCCCCCAAGCCGCTCGCCCGGCACCGGGCAAGTCCGGCGAAAGCACGGCGCGCGCATAATTTGCGTCCGGCGGCGACGGCAAGCCGCTATCTGGTCTTCGGCAGTTTCCGCCGCCGCGGCGAAGCGACGCGCTTCGCCGGCCGGCATGCGGTCATGAAGCCTGTGGTCCTGGCAGTTAAGGTCCGCGGCAAACGATATTACCGGGTCGTGGTTCGGCCCGGCGGCCGCCAGGCGCTCACCGAAGCGCGGCACACGTTGCGCCGCAACGGCGTCAAGGGTGCGTACACCATGCGGATCTGCCGCCCTGGCCCGGCCGCCTCGCATTGCATGAGGCCGGTCGATTTCACCAATGATGGGAGCGGCCCGGCGGCCCGTCCCAGCGTGGGTGGCAGCTAGGGTATCGCCGGACCCATTGCGCCGGCACCGGGCTTTGCGCCCTCAATCTTCAATCTGATCCCCATCGCGCGCCTGCGCATTTCATGCCACGCGCCTGCGCATTTCACGCCGCGCGCCCGCGTATTCCGGTTTGCACGGATGCGCGGGGGAGTCTGGTCGTCATCGCCCCATTACTGCCGTAGTCGCAATCTGATACTATCAATCTGATACTATGATGCCGGCACAAGGGTTGCTGCCCGCGCTCGATGTCTGTTCTGGATGATCGCTCGATTGAAGCCGTCTTCTTGGCCGCTCCTGAAATGACCATTTGAAGGAACCATAAAAGCATGCCAATCACGCGCCTTCAGTACCCGCCGCGTTCCACCGTTGCCGTCACGCTGTTGCTCGGCGGCGTTGCCGTGCTTCTTCAGCCCGCCGTTGCCGCGGCCGTCGATACGGCTCCACACCGCGCCGCCTATACCTTCACGCTCAATTCGTCCAAGCGGACTTCCGGGATCGTCGATGTCGGCGGAGGCATGTCCTACGAGATCGTCGATTCCTGCGACGGCTGGACCGTCAACCAGCGCATCCTTTTGCGCATGATCAACCGCCGCAATCTGGAAATCCTCTCGGTCACCAACTATTCGAGCTGGGAATCCAAGGACGGGCGGCGCTTCCGCTTCAACTCGCGAACCACCCGGAACGGCAGCCTGCGGGAGCGCTACCGGGGCACCGCTACGATCAACGCGGACGACACCGGTCTGGCCGTTTACACACAGCCCAAGCCGCTGCGCATGCGGCTGCCAAAGGGCTCGATCTTCCCGACCGCCCATTCGGAGCTGATTGTTCGGCGCGCGCAGGCCGGTCAGACCTTCACCTGGCGGATCCTCTTTGACGGGACCACCGACGAGGGCCCCTACGGTGTCAGCGCCGTGGCAGGCAGGGCGCGGGGGACGGCCAGCGGCGACGAGGCCGAAATTCAAAAGGTCGTTGGCCGCCAGGGCGTCGGAAAGTACTGGCCCGTTTCGCTCGCTTTCTTCCCGAATGCCAGCTCCAAGGCGGTTCCCGAATACGAGCTCCGGGTGGGCATGCACGCCAATTCGATCGCGCGTTGGCTGGTCATGGACTACGGCAACTTCGTCATCGACGCGCGCCTGGCCAAGTTCCAGTCTCTGCCCAGGGCGAAGTGCTGAGCCGATCCTGGCGGGGAACACCCGTGCCCATCCTTCGCGCCTTTGTTGCCGCCGGTTCTTTGGCGCTGGCGTCAGTCGTCGGCCTCGGATCTGTGGGGGCGGCGGATAAATACTTTATCAGGGCTTGGGAGTGTCAGAAGCTCGCGGCGGGATAAACCACCAAGCTCGGTCGCCATTTGGCCACGTGTATCGTTCGGCTCAATACTGAGGGGGGCGGAGGAATCTTGCTCCTGCGTCTCTACGGCAAGAAGACGCGCGGTTGGTTCGAGGTCCGCAACGCCACCTTCGCCCGGCGCGGCAAGCCAGCCTTCCAGCACTTCGCGTTCAAGACCGGTGACGATGCGGAGGTCATGCCCGGCGTCGGCTGGGTCGACAACAACCGCGATTATATCGAAACACGGGACATGAATTTCGATGGCCACTACGACTTCCGGATCGGCGCCCGGCAGGCGGCAGGGCCGAACTGGGGTTGGGTTCATTTCCTGTGGGACCCTAAACGCAAGCGCTTCTACCGCAGCCGCAAGCTTGATGAAGTCGCGACATCGACTGCGAAATTCGACGAGAAGCGGAAAGAAGTATCCAATTGGACCCGCTCGAATTCTTGCTTTGGCCACGCTTCAGGATCGCAATGCCGCTGCCTGGGTTACCGGCGCGGCTATCGCTGGAAAAAGGGCAAATTGACCCTGGCGTGGCACGAGCAGGACGAAACTTGTGGGAAGACCTGCACCCATGTCCGCCGCCGGTATCGCGATGGCAAGCGCAGCAGGATCGAGCGGACACCTTGCCGTAACTAGCGCTGCGCCGTTCGACTGGCATAATCTCGACTAACCACGTCACCTCGACCGCAACCCGCGCCCCTTGCCAATCGCGTCTGCGCCCAGCTTGTCTCGTACCGAATCGATCACCCGCTCGACCCGGGCCCGTTTGCCGGCGTCTGGATCAAGCAGATCGGGCGGGTCGGCACGGCTTGCGTCGGTCAGTGCGCTGGTGCCGATCCCGATCAGCCGATAGGCGGTGCCGTCGGTCTCGCGCTCCAGCAGTGCCGCGCCGGCCCGAAACAGAACCTCGGCGAGCTGGGTTGGGGCCTCCAGAGTGGTTGCCCGGGTGCGGCTGCGAAAATCGGTACTCTTGAGCTTGAGGGTCACCGTGCCGCCAGCCAGGTCTTTGGCCTTGAGGCGCGAGGAGACCCTCTCGCAGAGCCGCCAGAGCCGGGTCTTCAGTGTTTCCAGATCGGCATGGTCCTCGTTGAAGGTGGTCTCCGCCGAAACGCTCTTGGCGGCGCCATGCGGGGTGACGCGGCGGGTGTCCTCGCCGCGGCAGAACCAATAGAGCCGCCTGCCCATGGCGCCGTAGCGCGCGATTAGCGCCGCCTCGTCGAAGGCCCGAAGCTGGCCGATCGTGCGGATGCCGCCGGCATGAAGTTTCTTCTGCAGCGCCGGGCCGACGCCCCAGATCAGCGAGATCGGCTGCTCGGCCAGAAAGCTTCCCGATTCGGCGCGGCCGATCACCGCAAAGCCGCGGGGCTTGTCGAGGTCGGAGGCGATCTTGGCGAGCGATTTGTTGTATGAGAGACCGACCGAGGCGGTGACCCCGATTTCGTCCTCGATGCGGCGGATCAGGCGGACCAGCGTGCGTGCCGGGCTGGCGCCGTGCAGGCGCTCGGTGCCGGACAGGTCGAGGAACGCCTCGTCGATCGAGAGCGGCTCCACCAAGGGCGTCGCCTCCTGCATCAATGCCCGCACCTGACGCCCGACCCCGACATATTTCGCCATGTCCGGTTTGATTACGACGGCGTCGGGGCAGGCCTTGAGCGCCTTGAACATCGGCATCGCCGAGCGGATCCCGTAGGTCCGCGCCGCATAGCATGCTGCCGACACCACGCCCCGTGTCGCGCCGCCTACGATTACGGGCTTGTCCGCCAGGCTCGGATCGTCGCGCTTTTCGACCGCGGCGTAAAAGGCATCGCAGTCGATATGGGCAATCGTGAGCTCGTCGAGCTCGGGATGGGCGACGATCCGCCGGCCGCGGCAGGCGGGGCAGCGCTCGGGCGGCGGCGCATCGAGGATCGCCGCGCAATCGCGGCATAAGCCGCTCATCTTGGGGCGCTCATGGTGCCTCGCCTTCCGGCCAGAGCCAAGCCGCCCCCCGCACGCCGCTGGCATCGCCATGCGCCGCGACCGTCAGCCGGGTTGCCACCGTGTCGGAGAAGACGTGCTCGCCCCACAATGTTGCCACCGTCTCGCACAATCCATCGATATTCGAGAGCCCGCCGCCAAGCACGATGACGTCGGGGTCGACGATATTGATCACCCCGGCGAGCGCGCGCGCAAGACGCTCGGCATAGCGGTCGACCGCGGCCTGCGCCATTGCCTCGCCCTTGGCGGCGTGTTCGGCAATGGCTTTTGCGTCCAGCGGCCCGCCGCCGGCGGCCGCGAAATCGCGCGCCAACCCGGGGCCGGAAAGAAAGGTCTCGATACAGCCCTGCCGGCCGCAATAGCATTGGGGTCCGGGACGCTCGTCGTCGCGCGGCCGGGGCAGGGGGTTGTGGCCCCATTCGCCGGCAATTGCATTGGCGCCGAGCACTGGCCGGCCATCGATCGCCAGACCGCCGCCGACGCCGGTGCCCAGGATCACGCCGAAAACGGTCCGCGCGCCGGCCCCGGCACCGTCGGTGGCCTCGGAAACCGCCAGGCAATTGGCGTCATTGGCGACACGGACCGGGCGCCCCAGCGCGGTTGCGAGATCGCGGTCGAAGGGCTGTCCGATCAGCCAGCTTGAATTGGCGTTCTTGACCAGCCCGGTTGCGGGAGAAATCGCGCCCGGGATGCCGATCCCAACCGTGCCGCGCTCTCCGGCATCGGCCTCCAGCGCGGCGACCGTATCGACGATCGCCCGGATCGTGGCCTCGTAATCTCCGCGCGGCGCGGCGACCCGCCGCCGCGCCACCGGCTCCGGGGCTGCCCCAAGTGCCCAACCTTCGATCTTGCTGCCGCCGAGGTCGATGCCAATGCGCAGTCCGGCCATTTCCGGCCCCTATCGTGCCCCCCAGTATGTCCGCGTCGCGCCGCAATCTGGGCCTTCGCCAAGCCGCTCCCGCGCCTGCCGCCGCCGCCTTGGCCCACAGATATAGCGCATTTCCGCGATTCGAGCTGCATTCCGGCAAACCGCGCCAATTCGCTAGTGATTCTGGGCCAGATCAATCGTGTATCGAAGCTTGTCGAGGGTATGATTTAAACAAATCTTAACTTCGTGGGGAGTATCCATTGAGGCGTCGTGCGGGCCGCCGCCTTTGGATTTTCGGCTGCCGCCGCACCGCCGGACAAAGGAGCACAATGTGTCAGACGGACAAACGCTTGCTGTGGGGAGCGGGGCTGTGCCCCACCGATCGGTGGGCAAGACCGTTCTGATCGTGGAGGACAACGAGCTCAATATGAAGCTCTTCCACGACCTTCTGGAGGCGCACGGCTATGACACGTTGCAGACGCGCGACGGTGTCGAGGCGCTCAAGATCGCCCGGGAGCACATGCCCGACCTGATCCTGATGGACATCCAGTTGCCCGAGGTCTCGGGCCTGGAGGTCGCCAAATGGATCAAGGAGGATGATCGGCTGCGCTCGATCCCGATTGTCGCCGTTACCGCGTTCGCGATGAAGGGTGATGAGGAGAAGATTCGGCAAGGCGGCTGCGAGGCCTATATAGCCAAGCCCATTTCGGTGGCGAAGTTCCTGGAGACCGTCGAGCGCTTCTTAAGTTAGTCGGGGCCGGACATGACGGCCCGAATTCTCGTTGTCGACGATCTCGCACCCAATACGCGTCTGCTCGAAGCCAAGCTCACTCATGAGTATTTCGACGTCCTGACCGCATCCGACGGGAAGAGCGCGCTCAAGATCGTGCGCGACGAAAGCCCGGACATCGTCCTTCTCGATGTCATGATGCCGGGAATGGACGGCTTCGAGGTCTGCCGGCGCATGAAACAGGATCCGGCCAGCGCCCATATTCCGGTGATCATGGTGACCGCGCTATCCGACGTCGCCGACCGGGTGCGCGGGCTTGAGGCCGGAGCCGACGATTTCCTGACAAAACCGATCAACGACGTCGCCCTGTTGGCGCGGGTCAAATCCTTGGTGCGCCTGAAGATGATGCTCGACGAGCTGCGGCTGCGCGAGAATACCAGCGAGCAGCTCGGCGCGATTGACGATCCGGTCGACGCGGGCGGGGATGTCAGCGAGGGCGCCCGTGTCGTTCTGGTCGAGGACAACGATCTCAGCGCCGAGCGCTTCGAGCTGATCGCCGGAGAGGCCGGCTATCGGATCGACCGCTTCCGTGATGGCGCGGCGGCGCTTGAGGCGACAAAAGACAGCGACGTCGAACTCACCATCGTCAGTTTGAACCTGGAAAAAGAGGATGCGCTGCGGCTCTGCTCGCAGATGCGCTCGGCGGAGACGACACGTCATCTGCCGGTGCTGCTGGTGATCGAGGACAGCGATACCAATCGCCTCGCCAAGGGGCTGGAGATTGGTGCGAACGACTACATCGTGCGGCCTTTCGACCGCCAGGAGCTGCTGGCGCGCATGCGCACCCAGGTGCGCCGGCACCGGTACGAGCAGCGCTTGCGCGAGAACTACCGGCTCAGCATCTCCATGGCGCTCACCGACGCCTTGACCGGGCTCTACAACCGCCGGTACTTCGACACCCACTTCGAGACCCAGATCCGGCATGCGGGGGAGACCGGCAAGCCACTGGCGCTGCTGATGCTCGATCTCGACCGTTTTAAGGCGATCAACGACACACACGGCCACAATGTTGGCGACCAGGTGCTGCGCGAGACCGCCCGCCGGCTGGCGGGTAATCTGCGCACCGTCGACATGGTGGCGCGGTTCGGCGGCGAGGAATTTGCGATCGTGATGCCGGATACGACGCCCGACATCGCGTTCTCGGCGGCCGAACGATTGCGCGCGCGGATCGGCGAAACCCCGTTCACCGTCGCCAGCGACACGGCCGCCGAAATCACCGTCACCACCAGCATCGGCGTCGCGGTGGCCAGCCGCCACCCCGATACGACCGATCTTCTAAAGCGCGCCGACTATGCGCTCTATGCCGCCAAGCGCGCCGGGCGCAATACCGTGCATCTGTTTCCCGAGGATGCGGACTTCACGTCCGCAACCGGTACGGCCGCCTAGATCAAGATCGTCTCAGATCGCAGTGATCTGAGGCGTGAATCTTGATCTGGCCCATATGTTTGGAGCACGAATCACGCGTCACACCAGATCATCGTGAGACGATCGTGCTCCGAAGCGCTTTTCCGCATCGAGCCCGCCCAAAATAAAAACGGCCGCCTCGATGGCAGCCGTTCACGCGGGCTGTCGCCCTGCAGGTAGCCCTCTGCAGCTATCCCTTCTTGAGCTTGGTTTCCTTGAACAGCACATGCTTGCGCGCGACCGGGTCGAATTTCCTGAATTCGAGCTTCTCGGTCTGCTTCTTCGGGTTCCTCTTGGCGACATAGAAGAAGCCGGTATCGGCGGTGCTCTGCATCCTGACGAGGATGTTGTCTTTCTTGGCCATGCGGCGGTCTTTCTTGCGGTATTCGGTGGCGGGTCTGTCAGCGTTGTCCGAAACTTAGCGCAGCCCGGCTTCAAGTCAAGGCCGGCCAGTCAAGGACAGGCAGGGCGAGATCAGCTCCAGGCCAACGGATTAACGCCCGGCCACCGATGTGTGCGAGAGCTGCAGCGAGCGCGTGTAAAGCGCATTGTCATTGAGCAGGCGTTTGGCGAAGGCCAGATCGCCGTCGCCGCCCTCGGCCGCCGGTCCGTCGGCCGCCGGGCAAATTCCGCGCAGTCGGGCCAACCGGTCATGGGTCGGCTTGCGCTGACGTCGCCATTGCAGAAGGGCTTCGGCGGTCCGGTGCCGGCCGGTCTTGATCTCGGTAGCGAGCGCGCCAGGGTTTCCTTTGAGACCGGCCGTGCAAACCGTCGGCAGCACGCCAAGATCCTGAAGCGTGTAGCCCGAAGGCGCATGGAAGCGCGACCAGGTCAGCACCAGCTCGCCTTCATTGGGCAGCCGGAAGACGCTTTGTACGGTGCCCTTGCCGAACGAGTTCGTGCCGACCAGAACCGCGCGGTTGAGGTCCTGCAGCGCTGCTGCGACGATTTCGGAGGACGACGCCGAGCGGCCGTTGATCAGCACCACCAACGGCTTGCCGCCGGCGATGTCTCCGGCGCCGGCGCTGTAGCGCTGGAAGCTGCCCGGATGGCGTCCTTCGGTCGAGACGATCTGGCCGCCGGTCAGGAACATGTCCGAGACCTCGACCGCCTGGTCGAGCAGGCCGCCGGGATTGTCGCGCAGATCGAGGATCACGCCCTTGAACGCGTCGCCCGTGGCGCGCCGCGCCTTGCGGACGGCCCGCGCCAGCTCGGCGGATGTGCGCTGATTGAAACGCGTCAGGCGCACATGGGCGATACCGCCCTCGCGCTTGAGGAAGACCGTACTGGCGATGACATGCGCGCGGACGATGTTGATCGACACGCTTTTTGGGGCGGATTTGCGCGCGACGCTGAGGCGGACCTGCGAGCCGTTGGGGCCACGCAGCCGCTTGACCACATCGCGCAGCTTCATGCCGGTGATCGGCACGCCGTCAATCTGGATGATCGCATCGGCGGCCTTGAGCCCGGCCCGCTCGGCCGGGGTCTCCGGAAACACGATGACGACTTTGGTCACGCCGTCATCCTGGCGGATACGCACGCCGATGCCGACAAAGCCCGATCGCGAAGCCCGGTTCTCGCGCGCCTGATCGGCGGTGGCATAGCGCGAATAGCGGTCGAGGCGAAGGAGGGCGGCGTCGAATACGATTTTGTAGATGTCTTCCGCTGACGCCTTCTTGATGGCCGGCGAATAGATCCGGCTTGCCTGCACCACGGCGGTCGTCAGATTGGCCCAGCCATCGATATCGTTGGCCGCCGGCGCCTTGAAGGTGGCGACTGGCTTTTGGCTGCTGACCACCTCGACCTGGCCCTTGGCTTTGCGAACCGCGATGGTGCTGTCAAGCTGGGTGATGCCCTTTAACCCGCTGAGCGCCACGGTCTCCAGTGAGACCCGTTCAATGTAGCGATCGCGGATATGCTGGAAGGCAATCCCGAAGACCCGGCCGGCCGCGTTCTCGAATGATTGCCCTCCGGTCTCGGTGGTGCTGGCACACGCACTACCGAAGAGGACAAGAGCCGGGACGAGAACCCGGATCAGCAGGCGACACGGTGAGGCGGCGCGCGCCGAGGATGTGAGGCTTTTCATGGCGGGTAATTTAATAGCGGAATGACGCCCGGCACAGAAAAAACTTTGGATTTTTGATAATTCGGTTAATGCGCGCGTGGTTTCAACATCACTGCGTAGGCGGATTTTACAGTTAACCCCGGCGCTTGCCGCCGCGTGGCCGCCCGCCGACCGGCCCGTGTGAGCGGGCTTTTGGCCTGTATCCGCGCCGTTGTTTGCCGTTTTTGGGCCCGGCGTCCATCAGCTCCAGGAGGAGGCTGCCAGTGATCGGGTCGGCTTCGGCGAGGCGCACTTCAGCCGGATCGCCAAGGCGATAGGTATGGCCGCTCTCGCGCCCGACCAGGCGATGGCCGGTCTCGTCATGGTCATAATAGTCGCCCGGCAGGGTCGAAATCGGGACCAGCCCGTCGGCCCCGGTCTCATTCAGGGTGATAAAGAGCCCGAACCGCGTCACCCCGTTGATCGTGCCATCGAACGTCGCCCCGACGCGGTCGGCAAGATAGGCGGCGGTGAACCGGTTGACGGCGTCACGCTCGGCCGCCGAAGCGCGCCGTTCGGTATCGGAGATATGGCGGGCGGTCTCCTTCAGGCCCTCGCGGGCGTCCTGGCCGATCCCGCCCTGTCCCAGCTTGAGGGCGCCAATGAGAGCCCGGTGGACGACCAGATCGGCATAGCGCCGGATGGGCGAGGTGAAATGGGCATAGCGCGACAGCGCCAGTCCAAAATGCCCGATATTGCCCGGGTCGTATTCGGCGCGGGCCTGGGCGCGCAGCACCAGCTCGTTCAGCAGCCGCTCATGCGGCTCGCCCTTCGCCTTGATGAGCAGGCGGTTGAGGTGCTCGGGCTTGACCACTTGTCCGCGTGCGAGCTTGAGCCCGACGGAGTCGAGGAACTCCCGCAAGGCTTCGAGCTTTTCCGGGTCGGGCGCATCGTGGATGCGGTAGATGCACGGTGCACGCGCCTTCTCCAGCGTCTCCGCGGCGGCGACGTTGGCGGCGATCATGAACGCCTCGATCAGGCGGTGCGAGACAAGCCGCGGCCGCAAAGCCACGCGCTCCACGCGGCCCTGGGTGTCGAGGAATATCTGGCGCTCGGGCAGATCGAGGTCGAGGGTCTTGCGGGCGTCCCGGGCGCGTTCCAGCGCCTCGTAGGCGCCCTTTAGCGGCGCCAGCACGCGATCGAGGAGGGGAGCGGTCGTCTCGTCGCTCCGGCCGTCGAAGGCTGCCTGCACCTGTTCATAAGTCAGCCGCGCCGCCGAACACATGACCGTGCGCGTGAACCTGTGCCCAAGCAGGCGGCCGTCCCGGTCGATCCGCATGTGGCAGGCCAGCGCGCCGCGATCCTCGCCGGGCTTCAGCGAACACAGCCCGTTCGACAGCGCCTCGGGCAGCATCGGCACCACACGGTCGGGAAAATAGACCGAATTGCCGCGCTCGTGCGCTGCCCGGTTGAGGGCGCTGCCGGGCCGCACATAATGGGCCACATCCGCGATGGCCACGATGAGCTTGTAGCCGCCGGCGTTCTTGGGATCGTCGTCGCCAGCGGCCCAGACCGCATCGTCGAAATCGCGCGCATCGGCGCCGTCGATGGTGATCAGCGGCACTGCGCGGAGATCTTCGCGGCCGTCCGGCGAAACGGGCTTGGCCGCTTCCGCCTCGGCGATGGCCTGGGCAGGGAAGATGCTCGGAATATCATGACTGTGAATGGCAATCAGGCTGATCGCCTGGGGCGCGTGCGTATCGCCTAGCCGTTCGATGACCCGTGCCTGGCGCAGTCCCAGGGCGCGACCCGGCAATACCTCCGCCAACACCAGATCCCCTGGCGTCGCGCCGCCGGCATCAGCCTGCGTGACCGCCAATTCGTGCCGAAACTTGCGGTCGGTCGGCCGGATGCGGCCGGCCCGCTCGTGCCGCTCATAGACCCCCAGCACGCGGTCGGGGGCAGCAGAGATGCGGCGGATCAGGCGGCCCTCGTAGTCGCCCTCGGTAAGCCTGGTAAGGCGGGCCAGCAACCGCTCGCCGATGCCCGCGGCAAGGCGGCCGCCGCGCTCGGGCGCCATCAGGATACGCGGCGGCGGGGTTTCGTCGCGCCAGTCGACCGGCTTGGCGATCAGCTCGCCGTCGGCGTCAATCTCGGCGATCTCGACCACTGCGACCGGGGGCAGGGCGCCGGGCTCGCGCACCCGCTTGCGCCGGCGCTCGATCAGCCCATCGTCGGCAAGGCGCCGCAAGAGGTCGCGCAAGGCGCCCCGCTGACCGCCCTTGAGGCGAAAGGCGCGCGCGATTTCGCGCTCGCCCGGCGCGCCGCCCTGCGAGCGGATGTATTCCAGAACCTCATCTCGGCTCGGAAAGGGTGCTTGTTTCTGCTTGGCTGCCAAAGTCTGCTGGGTTCAGGCGGCCGCCCAGGCGTTCCTTCGAAGAAGGTTCGCGCGCGACCGCATCTCTCTCATCGTCTCTATTCGGCCGCGGGTTCGGCGGCGGTCTTGGTGCTTGCGCTTTTGCCCGGAGATTTGCGCGCCGTGGCTGTCTTTTTCGATTTAGTGGTCTTCTTGGCTTTTGTCGATTTCTTCGCTGGCTTTTTTGCCGTGCCGCCCTTGCCGCCTTTCGCCGCCTTGGCTGCGATCAGTTCGACCGCCTGGTCGAGTGTGACGTCTTCGACGCCCATATCCTTGGGCAGGCTGGCGAAGACGCGTCCGTGGCGCACGTAGGGCCCGTAGCGGCCGACGCCGGCGCTGACTACCTTGCCATCCTCGGGATGTTCGCCCAGGCGTTTGGTGTTGCCGCCATTGCCGCCGCGGCCCTTGTTCGGCTGGGCCAGCAGGTCGACCGCGCGGTTGAGGCCGATGGTCAGCACGTCGTCGGTTGTCTCCAGCGACTTGTATGTCTTCTCGTGCTGGACGTAGGGACCGTAGCGGCCGATACCGGCCTTGATCGATTTTCCGCCTTCGGGGTGCTTGCCAACCTCGCGCGGCAGCGACAGCAGCTTGCAGGCGAGATCGAACTCAATGGTCTCGGGCGGCAAGGTCTTCGGCAGGGTCACACGCTTGGGCTTTTCCTCGTCTTCGGCCATGCCGAGCTGCACATACGGCCCGTAAGGTCCGGTGCGCACCGAGACCGGCTTGCCGGTCTCCGGGTCGTTGCCGAGCTCACGGGTGGCGCCGTTGGCGCCGGCCTCGCCGTTCTTGCCGTTGGCCACCGTGAGCGGGCTGGTGTAGCGGCAATCGGGATAGTTCGAGCAGCCGATAAAGGCGCCGAACTTGCCAAGCTTGAGCCCCAGCCGGCCATCCTCGCAGGACGTGCATTTGCGGGGATCGGGCTGGCCCTCGATCTGTGGGAAGAAATGCGGTCCGAGCGCTTCGTCGAGCGCGTCGATCACTTGCGTGATCGTAAGGTCCTTGGTGCCGTCGATCGCGGCGCTGAAGCCGGTCCAGAAGTCGCGGAGCACGGCCTTCCACTGCATCGTGCCGTTGGAGATCTCGTCCAGCTTGTCTTCAAGATCGGCCGTGAAGTCGTACTCGACGTAGCGCTTGAAAAAATTGTTGAGGAAGGTGGTGACGACGCGGCCGCGATCTTCCGGCACGAAGCGCCGTGCGTCGAGCTTCACATAGTCGCGGTCCTGGAGCACCTGAATGATGGAGGCATAGGTCGAGGGCCGACCGATGCCGAGCTCCTCCAATTTCTTGACCAGGCTCGCCTCGCTGTAACGCGGCGGCGGCTGGGTGAAATGCTGCTCGGGCGCGATCTCGCCGCGGCCCAGCGCCTCACCCTGCTCCATGGCCGGCAGCCGTTTGTCCTCGCTGCCTGGGCCGCCTGGACCGTCTGCGCCGCCTGTGCCGTTCGCGGCGCTGTCGTCGCTGCTTTCCTGGTAGACGGCAAGGAAGCCGTCGAAGGCCACCACCGAGCCGCTGGCGCGAAGCTCGGTGCGCTTGTCGCCCGCCTCGATGCGGATCACCACCTGGTCGAGCCGGGCGCTTTCCATCTCCGAGGCCACGGTGCGTTTCCAGATCAGCTTGTAGAGCCGAAGCTGGTCGCGATCGAGGTGCCCGGCGACGTCGCGCGGCTGGCGCGACAGATCGGTCGGCCGGATCGCCTCGTGGGCTTCCTGCGCGTTCTTGGCCTTGGTCTTGTAGATGCGCGGCTGGTCCGGCAGATAGGCGGGCCCGTATTTGCGTTCGATGAGCGTGCGGCAGCCTTCGATCGCCTCGCGCGAGAGGCTTACCGAATCGGTCCGCATATAGGTGATCAGCCCGACCGTCTCGCCGCCGAGGTTGATGCCCTCATAGAGCTGCTGGGCAAGACGCATGGTCTGGCTGGCGGCGAAGCGCAGCTTGCGCGAGGCCTCCTGCTGCAGCGTCGAGGTCGTGAAGGGCGCGTAAGGGTTCCGCTTGACCTGCTTCTTTTCCACCGAGGCGATGGAAAAACGTCCGGCTTCCAGTGCCGCGACCGCGATCGCGGTCTTGTCCTTGTCGCCAAGTGAGAGCTTGTCGAGCTTCTTGCCGTCGAGATGGGACAGGCGTGCGGTGAACTTTTGCTCGCGCGGCGTCGCGAACTCGACGTCGACGGTCCAGTATTCCTCGGCATTGAAGACCTCGATCTCTAGCTCGCGCTCGCAGATAAGGCGGAGCGCCACCGACTGCACGCGGCCGGCGGACTTGCTGCCGGGCAGCTTGCGCCACAGCACCGGCGACAGCGTGAAGCCGACCAGATAGTCGAGCGCGCGGCGCGCGAAATAGGCCGCGATCAGCTCGTCATTGAGCTCGCGCGGATTGCGCACGGCGTCGAGCACCGCATCCTTGGTAACCTCGTGGAAGACCACGCGCTTGACGTCGATGCCGTTCAGCACGCCCTTTTCGTGCAGCACCTGCTGGACGTGCCATGAGATCGCCTCGCCCTCGCGGTCCGGATCGGTCGCGAGATATAGATGCTCGGCGCCCTTGAGCGCCTTGGCGATCTCGGTGATGCGCGGGGCCGCGCGCTCGCTGACCTGCCAGCTCATCGCGAAGTCCTCGTCCGGCCGCACCGAGCCGTCCTTGGCCGGCAGGTCGCGGACATGGCCAAAGCTCGCCAGCACCGTGTACCCGCTACCGAGGTACTTGTTGATGGTCTTTGCTTTGGCCGGAGATTCGACGACGACGACGTCCATGAAGACCTTGAACGTTGAGGGACCCGTGGCGGCACCATGACCGCCCGATGGTTACTCGATGATTAACGACACCCGTCCGCCCGGATGGCGCTCGATGCGTCCGGCAAGCTCAAGCTCGAGCAGAACCACCGCGACGAGAGCCGCAGACACTTGGCATTCGCGGATCAGTTCGTCAACTGCTGCCGGACTGGGAGAGAGCAATTCGACAATGTTTTTTCGTGCGGCGTCGAGCCCGTCGGGTGGCGGTGGGCTCACCGGCCGCGCATCGAAGGAGGGGCCGGCCGGCTCTTCGAGCGGCCGTGTCATCTGTTCGAAAATCGTCTGCAGCACGTCGTCGGCGCTCTCGGTCAGCGTCGCGCCCTGGCGGATCAAATTGTTCGTGCCGCGTGCCCGTGGATCGAGCGGCGAGCCTGGAACCGCGAAGACTTCGCGGCCCTGCTCCAGGGCCATCCGCGCGGTGATCAGCGAGCCCGACCGGAGCGCAGCCTCGACCACCACCACGCCCAGCGAAAGCCCGGAGATCAACCGGTTGCGGCGCGGAAAATGCCGGGCGACCGGCTCGGTGCCCGGCGGCGATTCGGCCAGCACCACGCCGCGCGCGGCGATGTCCTCATAAAGCGCCTGGTTTTCCTTGGGATAGACCACATCGATCCCGCCGGCGACCACGGCCACCGTGCCGCTGTCCAGCGCGCCCTTGTGCGCGGCGGTATCGATGCCGCGCGCCAGGCCGGAGACGACGCTCACGCCGGCGCTGCCGAGATCGGCGGCGAGCTGTGCGGCCAGGCGCCGGCCGTTTGCCGATGCGTTGCGCGCGCCGACGACGGCGACCATCGGACGCTCCAGCAATTCTGCGCGGCCGAGCCGCGCGATCAGCGGCGGGGCATCCTCGATCGCGCCGAGACCACGGGGATAGTCCAGCTCACCATGGGCGATCAGGGCGGCGCCGATCTCCTCGATCCGCGCCAGCTCGCGTTCCGCCACATCCAGGGGACAGATCTTTATCTTGCGCTTACCACCGCGGCCTGCGAGTGCGGGCAGGGCCTCAAGCGCCGCGCCGGCCGAGCCGTAGTATTGCAGCAAGTGGAAAAACGTGATCGGTCCGACATTCTCGCTGCGGATCAGGCGCAGCCAGTCGGCCCGCTCGGATTGGTTGAGTTGTTGGCGATGCTGCCCGGTCACGCTTCAGCTTCACCCCGCGCGAGGGGCGGGTCAAGTGCTGGAGATCCAGTTGGCGGTCAGCCCGCTAACGGGATCTCCTGGTCGAACCGGTAGGGCGCGGTCGGCTGGTTGACGAACGGCGCAATGGCGTCGCCGGTCAGGAACGTCGCACCGGCCGCCACCGTGGCGGAGAACAGCTCGTCTGTGTCGACGCCGAAAAAGTGGCTGTTCATGCCGCCCGCGTTGGCGCCGCGAACGAACCGGCCGATGGCCTCCTCGATCGCTGCATCGCTCATGCGGCGCAGCTCGCGTGCGCTCAAATCGCATCCGATCGATTTGACGCCGACCGGCGCATAACGCTGGACATCCGGCTCGAGCAGCGAGATGCGCAGGTTGAGCGCCTTGACGGCGGTCCGGTAACGGCCGGCGACCTCGACGATGCGCGATACAGGCAAGGTCGGCACCACGCCGACCAATTCCAGCACAAGATGATCGCGGACCAGCGCGTTTACCGCCGACAGGGACCGCAGAACGCGATGTGAATTGGAGAGCGAGCGCAGATTGGCCATGGCGCCGATGATCGTTTCATGGCCGGAGACGATCGATTTTTGCGTGTCCTTGATGACGCGTCGCACCAGTAGCAGATCCATGGCCAGCACGAGTTCGTCAGACCCATGCTGCGGGTAGGCGGCGTTGCCGGTGACCCATACGCCGTGCAGCAGGCGCCGGCGGGGCAGGCCGACAAAAATGCCGACCGTCTGGTTGGGAACGTGCAGCATCGGCCGGTAGGTGGTTGACAGCGGCTCTGAATCAAATGAGCCCGCACCGACATCGGCGCAGATTTTTCGCGCGTCGGCTTCATCGTCCAGGGCACGGTCGAGATCGTCGACGGTGGCGCTTTCCGGGTTGGGCATCAGCTTGTCGACGGGCGCGGTGATCATCTCGGCGGTGATCGCGTCATCGAATTCGCTGTCCTGCATCAACAGCAGACAGATCTCGCGGCTGATCGCTTCGGCATGCCAGGCCGCCTCGCGTTCGCTGAGTTCGCCGAACACGACAATGAAGGCGTGGTCCCGGTAGCGGGTGAAGACGTCGGCCGCATCCAGCCGGTCGCTGAGCACCATCTCGGCCAGCGCCATCGCGCGCGCGGCCAGGGTACGCCAGCGCTCGCCGGCCTGGTCGCGCGCATCGCCCAGATTGACCATCTGGACCTTGCCGGCGCTGGGCTTGATGCCGCGTGTCTGGATGCTGGTGAGGATGCGATTGACGGCGGCGTGGTCGACCGCGAGGACCGGCTTCGTGTCGACCGCCGCCGGCTCTTCGGCCCGGTCGCGTTTTCGCGGTCGGGCCGGCGCGGCGTGCGTATAGTCTGGATGATCTTCGGCGCTTGGATTCAGCAGCCGGTAGAGCCAATCGACCAGGCGCGCAAAGAGTCCGGGCGAGGGATCACCCTCGCCGCGCTTGCCGCCGCCGCGGGGCGTGCGGGCCAATGTGCGATCACCGTCTGCCATGCCCCGATTTATACGGCGCTGGCGTTAACAATCCGTTGGGAATAAAGGGCGAAATCCACCGTTTACCGGGGTGCGCCGAGCCGCTCCAGATTGGTCTTGGTGCGCCAAAGCGACGGGTCGATCTTGAGCGCGGAGCGATAGTCGCGGATCGCGAGTGCCCGCCTGCCCAGCTTCTCGTAGGTCAGGCCCCGGTTGTTGAAGGCATAGGCATTCTTCGGCACGATCTTGAGCGCAGTGTCGAAATCCGCGATCGCTTTGGTGTATTTCGCCAAACGGTAGTAGGTAAGCCCCCGGTTCACGTAAACTGCGGAAAGTTCGTGCCCTTTCAGGCCCTTGGCCTGGATCGCGCGCTTGAAGTAGCCGAGCGCCTCGCGGAGCTTGCCCTGCTTGGATGCTTCCATGCCGTAGCGCGCATCATCCTCGCCAGCCGGCCCGGCAAGCGCGCCACCGGGCGCAATGACAGACAATGCCATGCCCGTGGTGAGGGCAACGACGATGAGGACGGTTCGAACCACGGAGCACGGCCTTTCCGGCGATATTGGACCAGGGACATTTATGCCCTTTGGGGCGAAAGCAATGCCTCCAGTTTAACCGCCCGCTCGGCCCGTCTCAAGCGCGCACGGGGGGGCAGCTCATTGAATCTTGGAGCAGCGCAGCGTTCCGGTTGGGTCTTTCATGTCCGTGATGACACAAGCGCGGGTGTGTCCGCTCGCACGGTTGAGGATCCACAACCCGGCGCGGAACCGGCCTGGCTGGCGCGGATGCCGGCGGATCTGCATCAGATAATATAGGCCCGCCGGGCCGCTGCCGGTCCAGGTGGAACATTTCATCACCGGCGCGCCGGCCTCCGCCTCGTCATTCAGCACGCAGAGCCGTATGCGTCCATTCGCGCGGTTGAACACCCAGATACCAAGCCGGAAGGCCCCCGGCGTGTCGGTCGGCAGCATGGCCTGCTGGAACTGGTGCTGCTGGGCAATGGGTACGCGCGCGCCGGCTGTTCCGGCGGCGGCCGTCAAAACAAGCGCCACGCCCAGCGCGGCCGGAATGAGCATCCTTGGCAGTCGGGTCATTGCGTCCTCGAAGGTTGTCCAGGGGAAAATTGTACAGACGGACAGTTGTCCGGGATAATCGTCTCGACGCGCCCAAACGCCTCATCACGCCCATGATGCACTGGCGCCTAGCCTAGCGAGATTCATGGCCAGACTATGGCGTTTCTGCGTTAATGCTGCGTTAGGAATCGCTTTTGTTATCGGGATTTGAACCAGTTTTCTTGCGTCCAATCTTAGGTTCGTGGCCGTTGGCCAGCCGGGCGATGTTCTGCCAATGGCGCAGCCAGACCAGCGCCGCCGTGAGGGCCGCAAGCTCCATGATCTGGGGATCGGCGAGCCACCAGGCGAAAACCGGCGCCGCGGCCAGCGCGATCAGCGCGGCCAGCGAGGAATATCGGGACGCCGCCGCGGTCACCAGCCAAACAAGACACGCCGCCAGACCGACCTTCCAAGCGATCGCAAGCAGCACGCCAAGTGCGGTCGCAACCCCCTTGCCGCCGCGAAATTTGAGCCAAATCGGCGCCATATGGCCGATCAGCGCGCCGATACCGGCGAGCACTGCCGTATCGGGTCCCCAGATCCGTGCCACCAGCACCGCCGCGGCGCCCTTGCCGCCGTCGAGCAGCAGCGTTGCCAGGGCCAGGCCCTTGTTCCCGGTGCGCAGCACGTTGGTGGCGCCGATATTGCCGGACCCGATCTTGCGGATATCGCCGATCCCGGCGATCCGGGTCAGCACTATGCCGAAGGGGATCGAGCCCAGCAGGTAGCCGCCCACGATCGCTGCCGCCAGATACGGCCAGGAGAACTGCCAGGAAATCGGATCGGGCATCGACCGGCTCGCCGAGCGGTTGGAACGATCGCCATTCTAGTGCCATTTCGATCGCCGCGGCAGCAATCTGCCGGCCGGCGAGCGATCACGCCGGCGTCAGTCCTCCACCGGCAGATAGTGCGCGAGCACGTGGTCGATCATATCGCCGTCGGCGAAGGGCACCGCGACACCGCGATAGCTTCGGTTGTCGTACCGCCCAGGGATTACGGTCGTGGCGGACACGGGCTGGCGCTCGACGGCGGCGTTGCGCGCGACGCTGACGATCCATTCGGTGAGGGCGAACTGGGGCGCCTCGTCGTCGTCGGTGGCGCGGGCGAGCCCGCCGGGAAACGAGCTCACGGGATCGATCGAACTGTCGATCTCGATTGTTTCACCGCCATCGCTGACCCGGAACAGAATGCTGAACGGCCAGAAGAACGAGACCATTTTGCGGTCGATTTCCGCAGCGGCGGGAAAACGGCGCGGGCCGCGCAATCGCGACCAGTAGCCGACGAGATCGCTTGATGCGTCGGTTTGGTCCGGACGCGCGATCGCCCGGTGCCGGCGGATCGGGACCGTCTCCAGCGAGGCGCAGTGACGGTCGGCGCTGGCTTTCGGATTTGCGTCTTCGCTTTGCCGTGCGGCACGTGTGCGTGCATGGAGTTTGCGGGCAAAGCCGCCCGGCATCATTTCTCGCCCTTCGCGCTGCCTGGCTTGGTCTTGCCGCCGTCCTTGCCACTATCCACGCAAGCGCAGTCGCCGCCGCGAATCTGCGGCACCGTCTCGGCGAGGTATGTGTCGAGCGCTTTCATCACCATCTGCTGGGCCGACATGTGCAGGTGAACCGAAGCCAGCCGCATCCGGATGTGCTGGTCCTCGCTCAGCCGCAGCGTGAACCGGCGCTTGTCGGTGTCCGGATCGGCGCCCTTGACCGACTTGCGCGACCGGGTTGTCGCGCCGGTCTTGGCGTCGCCCGGCGTGGTGCTGACGAGCCTGGGAGGCGTCGGCCGGCTTTTCGTTTGCTCGACGTCCTTTAGCTCCAGATGCGAGGGACCGGCCAAGCCCTTGCGGGCCATCAGCGAGCTGGTGAGCGATGCGGCGCGACGGGTCATGACTGCCTCGCGGTCGCCAGGCCGCGTTGGCCGAATACTTTCCGGCGCGCGGGTGACTGGCCTTGCATGTTGAGAACGGTCGGGCGGGCGCCCTTGTTCAGGCGGGTCGACAAGTACTGCCACAGCTGGGAGATCTCCAGCGATGACGGAGAATTGGGGTCGAGCTCCATCGCAGTGCGGCCGTCGATCATACTGGCCGCGAAGTCCGTGCGGCCGTGGATCGTCACCGGCGCAACCGTGCCGTGTTGCGAGAGCGCGATGGCGGCCTCCGCGGTGATCCGTGCGCCCGGGGTGGCGGCGTTGATGACGAAACACAGCGACTTTCCCCAGCGCTCGACGATTTCGACGGTGGCGCCGGCGGCGCGCAGGTCGTGCGGGCTCGGCCGGGCCGGAATGATCACCAGATCGGCCATGCGCACGACCGTTTCGATGGTGCCCGTGATCGCCGGAGGGGTGTCGAATATGACGAGCTTGATCCCCGAATTGCGCATGGCGTCCAGGTCGGTGCGCACGCGGGATATGTCCGTATGCGCAAAGAGCGGCGTTTGAGCGCGGCGCTCGTTCCACCAATCGGCCAGGCTGCCTTGTGGGTCGGTGTCGATCAACGCCGTGGGCCCCCAGCCGGTGCGTTCCGCCTCGACCGCTATGTGGCCGGCCAGCGTCGTCTTGCCGGATCCACCTTTTTGCGAGCTTAGTGCGATGACTTTCATGGTCTACCAGTCGCCCCTGAATGCCGGTGAACGCCAGGCCCCCATCTCGCACGCCGCAAGTGATTGCGACCCGATTTCGAGTGCACGGGGGATCAACAGAGTCATGGCGGCTTTGTTATATTCGTTTCCGGATGCAGCATTATTTAGCTGCTGGAACTTAACGTCACGTAAATAAATACTTTGGTTAATTAAATAATAATCGAATATGTTTAACTTAAATTATCCGTGTTTCAAGAAAATGACCAGATATATTGAGTATTACTGACGCATATATGAATCGATATTGCTTATGGGATCCGGTATTGCTATGCAGCGAGCCAAGGCCGGTGGGCCGGCCTGGCTTGGGGGCGGTCAGGCAACCGCCGCGGTGATGTTGTCAAAAGTAAAGAGCGGGCGTCCGGCGACCACCGTGCGCAGCGCGTGACCCTGCACCGGCGCATCGCCAAAGGGCGAATTCTTTGACTTGGAGCGGAACTGGTCGGGATCGATCCGCCACGGCCGGTCGAGGTCGAACAGGACGAGGTCGGCCGGCGCGCCCTTGGCCAGGCGTCCGAGCGGCAGGCCGAGCAGTTCGGCAGGCTTGACCGTGAGGCAGGCCAACAGCGCGTTGAGGCCCATGCGGCCCTTGTGAACCAGCGCCAGCGAGAGCGGCAAAAGCGTCTCCAGCCCGACGATCCCGAATTCGGCCTGCGCGAAGGGCAAGCGTTTGGAGTCCTGGTCGTGCGGC
This sequence comes from Alphaproteobacteria bacterium, assembly GCA_035527975.1. Lineage (GTDB taxonomy): Bacteria > Pseudomonadota > Alphaproteobacteria > JAPULJ01 > JAPULJ01 > DATKZM01. The sequence goes on from DATKZM010000124.1 coordinate 41,684, forward strand.
GAGTGGTCGGAGGCGATAACGTCGATGGTGCCGTCGGCAAGCCCCTCGACGATTGCCTCGCGGTCGGCTTCGGCCCGCAGCGGCGGGTCGAGCTTGGCAAAGGTCCGGTAGTCGCCGACCGCCGTTTCGTTGAGGGTGAAGTATGGCGGGGCCGTGTCGCAGGTCACGCGCAGGCCGCGGGCTTTGGCGGCGCGGATCGCCTCCACGGCCGCCGCAGTCGAGATGTGGGCGGCGTGATAACGCCCGCCGGTGCTCTCGGCCAGCCGCAGGTCGCGTTCGATCATCATCACCTCACCCACGGCAGGAATGCCCGAAAGGCCAAGCCGTAACGCGACCTCGCCGGCATTCATGTCGCCGTCCTTGGCTAAAGTCGGTTCCTGCGGGTGTTGCACAAGCAAGGCATCGAAGGTGCCCGCATAGAGGAGCGCCCGGCGCATTACCTGCGCGTTGGCGATGGCGCGGCCCCCGTCGGTGAAAGCGACTGCCCCGGTCTCCGAAAGCAGGCCCATCTCGGTAAGCTGGGTGCCCTGCAGGCCGCGCGTTGCCGCGCCGTAGCAGAAGACCTTGGTGCCACGCACCTCGCGCGCGCGCCGGGCGATGAATTCGAGCACCGCCACATCGTCGATCGGCGGGTTGGTGTCGGGCAGGCAGACCATGGCGGTGACGCCCCCGGCGGAGGCAGCAGCGCTGGCGGTTTTGATGGTCTCCTTGTGCTCGTCGCCGGGCTCGCGCAGCTGGACCCGCATGTCGACCAGTCCGGGCGCCAGACAGCCGCCGGCGCAATCGACGACCGCGGCATCTGGCGGCGCGCCGTCCTTGAAGAGCCCCGGTCCCAGATCGGCGATCTCGCCGCCGACGGTCAACAGATCGCCCACGGTATCAAGGCCGCTCGCCGGGTCGAGCAGCCGGGCGTTCAGATAGGCCGTGCGTCCCGCGGGTCCACCCGTGATCACGCTCATAGTCTCTTGCTCATAGTCTTTCGCTCATAGTCTCTCGCTCATAGTCTCTCGCTCATAGTCTCTCGCTCATAGTCTCTCGCTCATGGGCCGCACGCTCACGGTGGTGGCTCCGCCAGGCCTGCTTCGAGATTGCGTGTCAGCACCTTGAGGACGGCCATGCGCGCGGCTACCCCCATCTCGACCTGGGTCTGGATGGCGCTGCGCCCGAAATCGTCGGCGACCTCGCTGTCGATCTCCACGCCGCGGTTCATGGGTCCGGGATGCATGACCAGCGCGTCGGGCTTGGCCACACTGAGTTTTGCGTAATCGAGCCCGAAGAAGCGAAAATACTCCCGGGTCGACGGCACGTATGATCCCTGCATCCGTTCGGTCTGCAGGCGCAGCATCATCACCACGTCGCAATCGGCAATGCCCCGCCGCATGTCGTGATGGACCTCCACCCCCAGCCGCTCGAAGGTCGTGGGCACCAGCGTCGGCGGGCCGACCACGCGGACCCGTGCGCCCATGGTGGTCAGCAGCAGGATGTTGGAGCGTGCGACCCGGCTGTGCGCGAGGTCGCCGCAGATCGCCACGGTGATCCCGGCAAGGCGTCCAAGACGCGCGCGGATCGTCTGTGCATCGAGCAGCGCCTGGGTCGGATGCTCGTGGCTGCCGTCGCCGGCATTGATCACGGCGCAGTCGACCTTCTCGGCGAGCAGCTTGACGGCGCCGCTTTCAGGGTGCCGCACGACCAGTATGTCGGGATGCATCGCGTTCAGCGTGACCGCGGTGTCGACCAACGTCTCGCCCTTCTTGATGGCGCTGTCGGCGACCTGCATGTTGATGACGTCGGAGCCGAGGCGCTGGGCCGCCAGTTCGAACGACGTCCGCGTCCGCGTCGAGGTCTCGAAAAAGAGGTTGATCACCGTGCGGCCGCGCATGGATTTGCGCTTCTTGCCCGGCCGGCGGTTGGTCTTGGAATAGTGTTCGGAGAGGTCGAGGAGGAGGGTGATCTCCTCCGGCGAGAGCCCTTCGATTCCCAAAAGGTCCCGGTAAGGGAAGACGATGCTCGGGACCGGTGCGGGGACAGTCATTAAAGGCTCAATATAAGGACGCTCCTGTGTCCCCCGCAAGGCTTCCGGGGTGCTTCAAACTACCCCCTTGGAGTTCTTTCGAGGTTAACGGGACGCTGGCGCCTCATCCGGCTGCCGCCCGCGCCCGTCGCTGTTCCCGGTACCACACGTAGATCCCGGCCCCGGTGATGATCGCCGCGCCCAGAAAGGTCCATTCATCGGGCCGTTCGGCGAAGATCAGCAAGCCGTAAAGCGCGGCCCAAATCAGATGGGTATAGGCGAATGGCGCCAGCGCTGAGGCCGGGGCGCTTCGGTAAGCCAGAAAAATAAAATAATGCCCGACCGCTCCGAGGGCGCCGGGCACCGCCAGCCAGAACCAGTCGCCGCCAACTGGGGTCGACCAGAAAAATGGAACCGCAACGGAAAGCGGAACGGTCCCGACAAGGGCGGTGTAGAAGACGGTCGTAACCGGCGATTCGGTTGGCCCCAGGATGCGTGTCGCCAGCGCGTATCCGGCATAGCAGAACGCCGCGCCGAAGGCCATCGCCGCCCCCCAGCCGAAATCGCCCCCTGGCCGCACGATGATCACGACGCCGATAAAGCCAACGATCACACCGGTCCAGCGATGCAGACCGACCCGCTCGCCCAGCACCGGTCCCGACATCACCACAATCAACAATGGCCCCGCGTAGAGAATGGTTGTCGTATCCGCGAGCGTCATCGTCTTCACGGCGGCGAAGAACAGCACCGTGAGCGTCAGGATCAGCAGCGAGCGGATCACCTGCAGCCCCAATCGTCGGGTACGTACAAACTCGACTGGCCGGAAGCGGACCAGCAGCAACGCCAGCAAAGCGAGATTGACGATATAGCGCGCCCAAGCGACCAGCACCGGCGTATGGCCGCGCCCGATCAAATACTTCGCCACCGCCTCCATGCCCGCGAAACACGCCAGCCCCGCGATCAGCAACCCGGCGCCGATCGCGACCGACTGGCCGATCTGCGCGTTCGGCGCGCCCGCGCTCATGCGCCGCATTTGGACCTGGCGATCGGTCCGTACCGGGCAGGCTGGTATCTCATGCGGCCTCTTTCGCTGGGCGTCATTGGGAGCCTTTGGAAGCGGCGCGAGACTAGCATGGCTGCCGTCAGCCACGATATCGTGGCCGGCGCATGGGGCAGGACAGCAAGGGACTTGGGTACATGGACGACCGATTGGTCAAATATCTCACCCACTATCGGGCGGCGCGGGCAGACGATCTGCCGGCGCTGGAAGCGGAGATCTGGGAGGCTTACGGCGTCGAGCGGGCGGTAATCGCGCTCGATATGAGCGGATTCTCCCGCCTCACCGATCGGCGCGGCATCCTGCATTTCCTTTCGTTGATCCAGGATATGCGCGAGATCACCCGCCCGATCGTCGAGGCCGGCGGCGGCGAGATCGTCAAATACGAAGCCGATAATATGTTCGCCGTGGCCCCGAGCGCGGATATGGCGTTCGACCTTTCGGCTGCCATCGTCACGCAAACCGCCGCCGGCAATCGTGAGCGGACCGAGGATGCCCGGATCGATGTCTCGATCGGCATCGATTTCGGTCGGCTGTTGCTGATCCCCGGGGTCGAGCTGTTCGGCGCCCCGGTCAACTTTGCCTGCAAGCTCGGCGAGGATGTCGCCAGGCCGGGCGAAATTCTGATCACCGGGAACGCGTATGCCCTGTTGAGCGGCGGGCGCGGCGCAGGGGCCGGGCGCGACCGCCACGATGTCGGCGGGATCCCGGTCGAGATCCGGTCGATCGGGCCATGATATTTGGCCGCCGCCGGCCGAAACGCCCGATGCTTGCTGTCGAGGGCAGGCGGCTCGCCTGTTGATTTGCTATCATAGTGACCCGCCATTAAACTTTTGCTGCGAGATTGACGGCGGGACGGCCCCAAATCCGCCGGGGTCGATGCTGATGATTTCGGGGACACGGCGTCCATGCAAGCCTATCGTGTCGGCCGCAGCCGGAACTGCGATGTCAGGCTCAACGACGAATCGATCTCACGCGAGCACGCGGTCATCGTGCCGCGCGGCGACAACGCGTTCGAGCTCAATGACGACGGCAGCACGCATGGCACGTTCATCGAGCGGGACGGCGCCTGGATCGAGGTCACCGAAACGGTGGTGATCAGCGGCGATGCCTCGGTGATGCTCGGCCGCTTCCAGACGACCATCGGCGAGCTTCTGACCGACTACGCCGTGACCAGCGAGCAGACCGAAGGCGATCCCTACGAGCGGGTCTCGCGCCGCCGCCGCCGGCTGGCCTCGATTGTCGCGATGGACGTGGTCGGCTACAGCGCCCAGATGAATGTCGACGAGACGCGCACGCTGGCGGTTTTGCGCGACGTGCGTTCGGGCGTGCTCGATCCCTGTCTTGAGGAGTTCGCCGGCCGCATCTTCAAGGAGATCGGCGACGGCTTCATGCTCGAGTTCAACAGTGTCAACGACTCGGTCATGTTCGCGGTCGAGATCCAGCGCATGATGATCGAGCGCAACGCCCGCGCGCCCGAGCATCGGCGCATGGAGTTCCGCATCGGCATCAATGTCGGCGATGTGATCGTGCAGGGTGACGATCTGATGGGCGAGGGTGTCAACATCGCCGCCCGCCTCGAGCCGATGGCGGAAGCGGGCGGCATCTGTCTTTCCGGCGTGGTGCGCGATCTCGTCAAAGCCAAGCTCGACCTTGGCTTCAAGAATCTCGGCCAGAAGCAGCTCAAGAACATCGCCGAACCGGTGCGGGTCTATTCGCTGGGCGGAAAACCAGGCCCGACCAAGGAAACCAAGCCGAAAAAGAAAAAGGGTTTCCTGGCGATCTGAGCCGCGTCGGACGGAGCCACTCTTCAACTACCGGTATTGCCCTCACGCGCCGCCATCCGCTTGGCCATCTTCTGGACCAGGTTGTCGGCGACGCCGGGCCGCGACCAGGGACAGACCACCAGGCACAGCCCGCAGGTCTTGTTGTCGACGAAGTAGGGCACGCATTTGTCGAAGTCGACGTACCATTTGCGTGTCCCTCGGACCATCTGCTTCTCGCGGTAAATTGCGTCGGGCGGGCAGGCGTTCGAGCAAAGCTGGCAGCTCTCGCAAAATGCGTCGCCGCCGAAGACATCCGGCCGGTCGGCGATCAGCGGCAGGTCGGTGGTGACCATGGCGAGGCGAAAGCTCGACCCATAAGTCCGGTTGATGATCGAGCCATGCTTGCCGAGCTCGCCCAACCCCGCCTCGATCGCGGCGGGGATCATCAACACGTCCTCGGTCATCGGGCCGGTTTTCGCCTCGGCGACGTGGCCCCGATCGCGGATCCAGTTGGTCAGGCGCTTGGCGGTGCTGCCGGCCCGCTCGTACTGCGACATGATCTCAATGTAAGTGTTCTCGTCGGGCGCTTGTTTCATGTTGTCGTATTCATGGGAGAAGCCCAGCATGACGGCCCAGGCACCGGCCGGCTGCGGGCGGTCCTCGAAGGTCCATTCGGGTTTGTATGCGCAGATGCCGACAACATCCGCTCCAAGCTCGAGCCCTGCGGCCTTGACTTCCTTCGTCCATTCGTCCGGCGACTTCCCGATCGTCTCGGGCGCCAAGTCGTGCACGGGGATCGCGTCCATGCGATGGCGGTACCGGCGCGACTCGACGATCCGCTCGTTGTCCTTGTCGCGGCCGAAGAAGTAGAGCATCACCGGCTCATGGGCGATCGAGCCGTCGGTGCGCCAGAAGACCGGACGCGGCGCGCCGCTTTCGGCCTCGCCCAGCCCGTTCACCGTGTTGCCTGAAGCGTCCGGCCAGACGGCCTTCACCTCGTCGCTCGCCTGGTAGAGCTGGCGTTGTTTGGTCATGAGCGGACGCCTCCATCCGGTATTTTAGTCGGAGAACAGACTAACACGAGCCGGCGCGCAAATCCCGCAATTGCGTCAGATCGCGCCCTTCTGGCGTAGTGCCGCAACCTCATCGGCGCCGATCCCGAGCAACTCGTCCAGCACCTCCTCGGTGTGCTGGCCAAGCGTCGGCGCGGGACGCCGGTATTCGACCGGGGTTTTTTCCATACGGATCGGGCTGGCGATGTAGGCCTCCGGCCTGCCCGACGCCGGATGCTCGATCTCGATGCGCATGCCGCGCGCCTTGACCTGGGGCTCGTCGAAGACCTGGTCGATGGTGTTGACCGGCCCGCAGGGCACGCCGAGCGGCGGCAATCCTTCGAGCCAGTGCTCGCGCGGCTGCTGGCGGGTCAACGCCGTCACCGCGCCGACGCATTCCGGCCGATGCTGCACCCGCAGGGGATTGGTTAAAAAACGTGAATCCTCGGCCAGCTCCGGCGCGCCGGCGAAAGCGCAAAAGCGCTGGAACTGCCGGTCATTGCCGACGGCGAGAATGAAGTGCTCGCCATGCGCGTCGGGAAACGCCTGATAGGGCACGATGGTCGCATGCGCCGTGCCCCAGGGCTTTGGCCGATTGCCGGTGTGGAGGAAGTTCATGCCCTCATTGACCAGCCAGGCGACCTGGCAGTCGAGCAGGCTGAGGTCGAGATGCTGGCCCTCGCCGGTCGCATCGCGGTGGCGCAGCGCGGCAAGGATGGCGATGTTGCAGTACATGCCGGTCATGATATCGGCGATGCCGACGCCGACCTTCACGCCCTCGCCGTCTTTGCTGTCTGCAGGACCGGTGATGCTCATCATGCCCCCCATCGCCTGCACGACGAGATCGAAGCCGGCGCGGTCCGCATAGGGTCCGGTCTGGCCGAAGCCGGTCAGCGAGCAGTAGACAAGGCTGGGGTTGTCGCCTTTCAATTGCTCATAGGCGAGCCCGTACTTCTTCAGATCGCCGACCTTGTAGTTCTCGAAGACGACATCGCATTCGCCGATCAGGCGCCTGGCCAGCGCCTGGCCCTCGACGCTGGCGAGGTTGAGGGTGATCGAGCGCTTGTTGCGATTGGCGGCGTTGAAATAGACGCTGTCGGCCGGGCAATCGTTGCCATCGGGATCCTGCAGATAAGGCGGGCCCCAGCCGCGCACATCGTCGCCGCTCCCGGGGCGTTCGACCTTGATCACATCGGCGCCAAGATCGGCCAGCACTTGCGTGGCCGTCGGCCCCGCCAGGATGCGGGTCATGTCGAAAATACGGATTCCTGCGAGCGGTCCGGGCATGGCGCGGCTTATAGGCGAGGGGGCCCAAAGCCACAAGCGCCCTGCCGGAAGCCCCGATATGCGCGCGACCCTGCAGGCGAAGGTTGGCAGCGCACGGCGCGACCCATAGAGTACCGCGCGATGCTAGCCAATCACCATGTCTTCGGGCCTTTGGTCCGCCGCGTTCACGCGGCTGCGTTAGCGGTCGTCTTTGCCGCCGGTGGCGGGGCCGCCGGCGCTGCCCAAGCCGGCCGCGATCTCAGCCAGACGATCGAGCATGGCGGGATCACCCGGAGCTACATCCTCCACCTTCCCCCGGCGGTGGCGGGCGCGAAACTGCCGATGCCGTTGGTGATTGCGCTCCACGCCGGCGGCGGCCGTGCGGCGGGTTTCGCGCGCTTTACGGGTTTCAGCGCACTTGCCGACAAAGCCGGCTTTGCGGTCGTCTATCCCCAAGGCGTCGAGCGGCACTGGAATGACGGGCGCACCCGCAGCGGTTTCCGGGCACATGCGGAAAATATCGACGACGTTGGTTTCCTGGTGAAGGTGATCGCTGCGCTGCGCGGCCAGCACGGCATCAGCGGCGAGCAGGTTTATATCGCGGGCGCGGCCAATGGCGGCATTATGGCGATGCGCATGGCCTGCGAGGCCGCCGACCAAATCCACGGCGTGGCTGCGGTGATGGCCAACTTCCCCGACCGCATGCGTTTTCGCTGCGCGCCCAAGCGGCCGGTCTCGGTCCTTGTCATGAATGGTACTGTCGACCCGATCGTGCCGTGGCGCGGCGGCGAGATGCGGTCCGGTTTCCGTCGGCTGGGCAAGCTTCTGTCGACCGAAGCGACGGTTGAATACTGGGCGGCAAAGAACGGCTGTTCCGACGCGCCGCTTCTCGATCGGCTGCCCGACAAGGCGCCGGCCGACGGCACCGAGGTCCGCCGCGAGCGATATCAGAACTGCGCGCGAGGCTCGCGCGTGGTGCTCTACACGATCGATCGTGGCGGCCATACCTGGCCGGGCGGGCAGCAATATCAACCCGAGGTCACGATCGGCAAGGTGAGCCGCGATATCGTCGCCCAGGACGCAATCTGGGCCTTTTTTCGTACTCTGCCCCGCGGCTCTGCCGGGTCGCGCTAATCCTTTCGAAAGCCCTGCGCCCTAGTGTGCCGCCCGGCGCCGGCTTCAAGTCGGCACATACTCTCTTATGAAACGAAGGCAGTGGCGCAACGATGGACGGCGGACTAACCGACATCAGATCGCCAATACTCCGGCGAGGGTTGGCGTATTGGAACGAGAAACGCGGAACGCGGGCAATGCCCGCGCGCGCCGATATCGATCCAATGGAGATCATCCCGATCCTGCCATACGTGATCCTTCTCGACGTTCTGCGCGATCCGCTCGATTTTCGCTATCGGCTGATTGGCACGGTTACGGACGAGCATATGGTGGAGCCGTATACCGGCCGTCGGTTTTCTGAGCTGCCGCACCAACGCGCGCCGAGCCGCATTTGGTCGTGCTGCGAGCGCGTTGTGCACCACAAGCAACCTCTGCGCGGCGACATTCCCTATGTCGGCCCAAAGAGCGATTTCATTGCGATCGAAAATATCATGATGCCGCTCGCCGCCGACGGTGAAACGGTCGACATGATCTTCACCGTTGTCGAGTACATCGACAACTATGAGAGCGCCGCCGGGTCGGATGGCGCGTCGGCAACGCGCGGCCGCTAAGGCGATTTAGGCCGCCGCCATCGCGTCCAGCATACCTTGCAGGATGTAGGTGGCCGCAAGCTTGTCGACGAGCTCGCCGCGCCGCTTGCGCGTCAAGTCGGCCTCCTCGATCAGCATCCGCTGGACCGCGGCGGTCGACAGCCGCTCATCCCAGAAGCCGTAGGCAAGATCGAGCTTCGCATCGAGATTGCGCGCGAACTGGCGTGTCGATTGGGCACGCGGACCCTCGCTGCCGTCCATGTTGACGGGCAGCCCAATCACCAGCCCGCCAACGCCGTGCTCGGCGCAGAGCGTCGCAACACGCTCGGCGTCGATGGTGAATTTTCGGCGCTTGATCGTCTCCAACGGCGAGGCCACCAGGAGGCTTGCATCCGACAAGGCAAGACCGATGGTCTTCTCGCCGACATCGAAGCCGAGCAGCCGGCGACCCGGACTGTCGGGCGCGCCACGCGCGGCCTTGAGCGCTGCCGGGCTGTCGTACTCGGGCACTGCCTCTCCGATCCAGGGTGTCGTTGACCCGCAGCGTCAATGCTCGCTTGCGCGAGGGCTAATGTCCACGGTCGCGGCCTTCGCCCGACTCTGCGCCCGCTTGCACGGTTGCAGACCCGGTGCTAAGGGTGCCGCCCGATGATCGCCCTTTCCGAACAAACCCGTTAGCCGCACCATGGCGCTCGACAAGGACACGGTTCGCCGCATCGCGCGGCTCGCCCGGATCGAGATCGCCGAGGACCAGCTCGAGGGCTTGGCGGGCGAGCTCTCCAACATTCTTGGCTGGATCGAGCAGCTGAACGAGGTGCCGACCGACGATGTCGAACCCATGACCTCGGTGGTGGCCGTTGTGCTGCCGATGCGCGAGGACAAGGTGACCGACGGCGGCTATCCCGGCGACATTCTTCAAAACGCGCCGTCCGGCGGCAAGGGCTTCTTCCAGGTGCCCAAGGTGGTCGAGTGATGGGCGGCCGCTTCCCCCTCACCCTAACCCACGCTCCCAAGGGGAGAGGGAATCCGGGCTGGCGCTTCTTTTCCCCTCTCCCCTCGGGGGAGAGGGAGGGGCCCATCGTGCCGGCGATGGGAGCGTGAGGGGGAAATGACCGCCCTCAACGAACTCACTTTGGCCCAAGCCCGCGACGCGCTTGCCAGCGGGGAGGCGTCGTCGGCCGAGCTCACGGAAACGCATATCCGCGCGGCGGAATCCGCCCGACCGCTCAACGCCTTCATCACCGAGACATTCGAGCGCGCCTCCGACATGGCCAAGGCCTCCGATGCGCGGCGCAAGGCCGGGGAGGTGGGCATCGTCGAGGGCCTGCCGCTCGCCATCAAGGACCTCTTCTGTACGGACGGTATCCTGACCACCGCTGGCTCGCACATCCTCGATGGTTTCACGCCGCCTTACGAGGCGACCGTCACGGCCAATCTCTGGCGCGAGGGCGGCGTGCTGCTGGGCAAGACCAATCTCGACGAATTCGCCATGGGCTCGTCCAACATGACCAGCTACTACGGCGCGGTGAAGAACCCGTGGGCCCGCCAGGGCGACAACCGCCCGCTGGTTCCCGGCGGCTCCTCGGGCGGCTCGGCGGCGCTCGTCGCTGCGCGTGCTGCGCTGGGGGCCACGGGCACGGATACCGGCGGCTCGATCCGCCAGCCCGCCGCCTTCTGCGGCATCGTTGGCATGAAGCCGACTTACGGTCGATGCTCGCGTTGGGGCACCGTCGCGTTCGCCTCCTCGCTCGACCAGGCCGGCCCGCTGACCCGCACCGTGCGCGACGCTGCGATCATGCTGCGGGCGATGGCGGGGCACGACCCCAAGGACTCGACCAGCGTGCCCGCGCCGGTGCCCGACTACGAGGCGGCGCTGGGCCAGGGCATCAAGGGCATGACCATCGGCATCCCCAAGGAATACGTGCTCGACGGCATGCCGCCGGAGATCGAAGTGCTGTGGCAGCAGGGCATCGAATGGCTGAAAGCAGCCGGCGCGAAGACCAAGGAAATCAGCCTCAAGCACACCAAATACGCGCTGCCGACTTATTACATCGTCGCGCCCGCGGAGGCATCCTCCAACCTCTCGCGCTATGACGGCGTCAAGTTCGGCCTCCGCGTCGAGGGCGACGATCTGGCCGGGATGTACGAGCGCACGCGCGGCGAAGGCTTCGGCCAGGAGGTCCGGCGCCGCGTTCTCATCGGCACATATGTTCTGTCTGCCGGCTACTACGATGCATACTATATTAAGGCGCAGAAGCTGCGGACCTTGATCGCCGACGACTTCCGCCAAGCTTACGAAAGCGTCGATGCGATGCTGACGCCGACCGCGCCGAGCGCGGCCTTCGCCCAGGGCGAGAAGATGGACGACCCGATCGCGATGTATCTGAACGACGTCTTCACGGTGCCCGCGAGCCTCGCCGGGCTGCCGGGCATCTCGGTGCCGGCGGGCTTGTCCGCGGAGGGTTTGCCGCTCGGCCTGCAGGTGCTTGGCCGCGCCTTCGACGAGGAGACCATGTTCCGCGTTGCCCAGACAATCGAGGACGCGGCCGGCTTCGATGCCGAGCCGGCCTTCGTGGCCGGCCGCTGAGGGGGCGGGATGACCCGCACCGGCAGCCAGCGCCTCGTCCTCCGCAGCCCTGGCCGCGAGCGTATCGCCAGGCTTGCGGCGGCCGGCGAGTGGATGCTGTTTCCGCCGGCGCTGTTCTGGCTCGCTTTCGCGGTCGCGGTCTTCGGCGTCTGGGACGGGCCACTCAACGCTTACAAATGGCTGCCGTCGGTCGTCCAGGTGGTTGCGCTGATTGTCTGCCCAGTGTTGGCGGTCGTCGCCGCGGTGATCCGCCTGCGCTGGGACCGCGCCCATGCGCCGCGCGTGCGCAAGTCATGGCGCCTGCTGTCATTCGGCGTCCTGTTCCTGATCCTGACGGCGGTCGCCACATTCCGCGCGACCTCAATTGGCGTGTGAACGGCGAATGACGAGATCATGTCCATGATTAAAGGCGATACCGGCGAATGGGAGGTCGTGATCGGTCTCGAAATCCACGCCCAGGTGAGCTCGGCCGCCAAGCTGTTCTCGGGCGCCTCAACGGCCTTCGGCGCCGAGCCCAACAGCCAGGTCTCCTTCGTCGACGCGGCCTTTCCGGGCATGCTGCCGGTCATCAACCGGACCTGCGTCGAGCAGGCGGTTCGCACCGGTCTCGGCCTCAAGGCGCAGATCAATCTGCACTCGGTCTTCGACCGCAAGAACTACTTCTATCCCGACCTGCCGGCCGGCTATCAGATCTCGCAATACCAGCAGCCGATCGTCGGCGAGGGCGTGGTCGAGCTCGACATGCCCGACGGCGGCACGCGCACGATCCGCATCACCCGGCTCCACCTGGAGCAGGATGCCGGCAAGAGCCTCCACGATCAGGACCCCAAGCGCACGTATATCGATTTGAACCGCGCCGGCGTTGCGCTGATGGAGATCGTCTCCGAGCCCGATCTGCGTTCGGCCGAGGAGGCCGGGCTCTACATCCGGAAGGTGCGCTCGATCCTGCGCTATCTCGGCACCTGCGACGGCAATATGGAGGAGGGCAGCCTGCGCGCCGACGTGAACGTCTCGGTGCGCCGGCCGGGCGACGACTACGGCACGCGCTGCGAGATCAAGAACGTGAACTCGGTCCGTTTCGTAGAAGCCGCGATCGACCACGAAGCCGCCCGCCAGGTCGAGATCATCGAGGAGGGCGGCGCGATCGCACAGGAAACGCGCCTCTTCGATCCCAGCCGCGGCGAGACCAGGCCGATGCGCTCCAAGGAGGAGGCGCACGACTACCGCTACTTCCCCGATCCCGACTTGCTGCCGCTGGTTCTCGATCCCGACTGGGTGGCCGAGATCAAGGCCGGCCTGCCCGAACTGCCCGACCAGAAGAAGGCGCGCTTCACCGACGCGTACGGGCTGTCCGCATACGATGCGGGCGTGCTGGTGGCCGAGCGCGAGACCGCGGCCTATTACGAGACGGTTCTGGGCGCGAACGGGGCGGGCACACCCAGGCGCGATCCGAAGCTGGCGGCGAACTGGGTCACCTCCGAGCTCTTCGGCCAGCTCAACCGCGCCGACAAGGAGATCACCGACTCGCCTGTTTCTGCCGAGGCGCTGGGCGGGCTGATCGACCTCATCGCCGACGGCACGATCTCGACCCGCATTGCCAAGGATGTCTTTGTCGAGATGTTCAATTCAGGCCGCGCGGCCTCGGAAATTGTCGAAGAGAAGGGGTTGAGGCAGATCACCGACACCGGCGCCATCGAGGCCATCGTCGACAAGATCATCGCCGACAACCCCGATCAGGCCGCCCAGGCGCGTGAGAACCCCAAGACCATCGGCTGGCTCGTCGGCCAGGTCATGCAGCAAACACAAGGCCAGGCGAATCCGAAGGCGGTGAACGAGCTGCTGCGGAAGAAGTTGGGCGCAGGTGGGTAGTGCGCGGCGTTCGGAGCTGCCCGGTTCGGTCCGTCTATCGACTATAACGGGGCCGAAGGCGCCCAGGGAATGGAGGGAGAGTGCCATGCCACAGCGACATTCGGCGCATCGCGCCGCCCTTGGTTCGGTAGCAATCGTTCTTGCGGCCCTTGTGCTGGCCGCGCCCCCGGCGGCAGCCGAGACCGTGCGCCCGTTCGATGAGGCGCGCCAGGATCCCTCTTTCCTCAAATTCCGCACCGCCTTACTGGCGGCGCTCAAGCGCGGCGATACCGCAGCCGTGGCCCGCGCCGCCGCACCCAACGTGAAACTCGGCTTCGGCGGCAATGACGGCCGTGCCCAGTTCCGCCGCTACCTGGCCGGCGATCGCAAGATGCACGGCAAGCAAGCCGCCAGGCTTGCCGCTGATTATCGCGGCTGGCTTCGATGGGTGCTGCTGCACGGCGGCGGCTTTTCCAAGGACCGCCGCAGCTTCGTCGCGCCCTACCCGAACGCCTATGAGTGGCGCATGCCCAATTGCGAAACCAAGCCGCGCCCAGCTTCGCGCGTCTGTGCGCTCGATCCGCACGCGCGGGCTTACGTGATCGGCCGCGACATTCCGATCTATGCCGGTCAATCATCTCAATCGAGCGTCGTGGCCCGCCTGTCCTACCGCCTCGTCGAGCTCGACAAGCATGTCATACGGAGAATGAAGGATGGCCGCAGGGTGCGGCTGTGGAGCCGGGTCAAGCTCGAGGACGGCCGTCGCGGCTGGATCCGCCCGATCCAATACTATGCCGCGACCGGCCACCGCCTGCGCGCGGTCAAGCAAGGCGGGCGCTGGCGCATCGCATATTTTCTTGCCGGCGACTGATCGCCCGCCATGCAGCAGACGCGCGCGGCATGCGCGCTGAAGGCGGTGGCGGCGGTGCGGCTCACAGCATAAGTCACCGCTCATGGGAACCGTTCCTACATTGAGACAAAGCCATTCGGTGGCCAGCGGGAGCGGCGCTTGAACACCGTCCCGAAACCGGCCCATTCGAACGTTGCCCTGCTGCCGCAGCTCGTCGTCTTCGTATCGGTCGGCCTGATCGGTGTGGCGATGTACACGCCCTCATTGCCGGCGATTGCCAAAGCCTTCGGCACGCAGGTCGTGGTCGTCCAGTTCACCATGACCGTCTATCTCATCGGCTTTGCGGCTGCCCAGCTTGTCGTCGGTGCGCTCTCCGACCGCTTCGGACGCAAGCCGATCCTGGTGGCCGGCTATGCGCTCTTCGTTCTGGCCAGCGTGGCTTGCGCACTCGCCGATGACATCAACCTCCTGATCGTGGCGCGCTTTTTCCAGGCGCTCGGCGCTTCGGTCGGCGTCGTGGTGGCGCGGGCGATCGTGCGCGACCGCACCGGCGTGAGGGAGAGCGCGCGCTACATGGCCTATATCGGCATGGCGGCGGGTCTCACCCCGATGCTGTCGCCGATGGTGGGCGGCGTTGTCCAGGTCGGCTTCGGCTGGCGCGGCGTCTTCTTCGCCATGGTGGCGCTCGGCGTCGCGGCGTTCGCCACGGCGCTCTTCGTGCTGCGCGAAAGCCATCCGCCCGAAAACCGCATCGGCACCGGCATGCGCGAGCTCGGCCGCGGTTATCTGGGCCTCATGCGCGAGCGTGCCTTCGTCGCCTATGCGATGACAGGCGGCATGGTGACGGCGGCGTTCTTCATCTTCCTTGCCGCCGGCCCGGTGGTGATGATTGGCGAAGCCGGCCTGCGCCCCGACCAATACGGATTTATCGCTCTATGCATGCCGGGCGGCTACATCACCGGCAATTTCGTGGCCAGCCGGATCCTGCCGCGCATTGGCATCCATCGCGGCATCGTCGCCGGCAACATCGTGGCGGTGCTGGGGGCGAGCGGCTTCGTGCTGATCGGGCTCACCGGCCATTTCAGTATTGCCGCCTTTGTCGCCCCGCTGGCGGTGATCGGCTTCGGCAACGGCATCACCGTGCCAGCCACCTTCGCCGGCGCGGTCGGCGCCAACCCCAAACTCGCCGGCACCGCCTCGGGGCTCACGGGATTCCTGCAAATTGCCTTCTCAGCCCTGGTCAATCCGCTGGCTGGTCTTGCGCGCCACGGCTCGTTGTTCGAGCTGGCGGCGATGCTGTTCGCCCTCTGCTTCGCGGGGCTCTTGGTCTATCACCTGCTGCTGCCCCGCGCGGCACCGATTTCCAGCGCGCCGAAAACCCTCTAGACTGCGCACAGCGCATTCAATTTGCGAGGCGAGACAATGGCCGAGACACGCCGCGAACGTCCCCAGGCGCCCGAAGAGTTCACCCGCGAGACCGTGCTCGAGATCGAAGGCGTCAAATCAACCGGCGCCGCGACGGCCGAGGACATCGCCATGGCGCTCAACCGCTCGGGCTATACGAACTTCCGCGGCCACCAATGGACGCCTGACGAGGTCATGGAGTTTCTCTCCAACGACACCGTCCGCCGCATCCAGCGCGAGCTGCGCGGCGAGATCCGCGGCGGTTAGTTGGTCCACATGCCGGCGGATTTCAAATCCGCCGCTACGGTTATGATCTGCTGCGGCTGCAGGGGCAGGTTTTCAACCCGCCTGCAAACGTTGCCTACCGCCACACCGCGTCCACCCGGTCCCAGGCGCCCACCCGCAAATCCGTCACGCCGCTGACCAGCACGTGCTTGGCGATGCGTTCGGACGGCGTGCGCGGCAGATCGTCGACGAAGGTCCAGTAACGCGGCACCTTGAAGTAGGCGAGCCGCGCCTCGCAATGGTCATTCAGCTCGCCCGGCTCGGCCGCGGCGCCGTTGCGCAGCACAACGTAAGCTTTGACTTCCTCGCCGCGAATGTCGTCCGGCACCGGCACGCAAGCCGCGATGCGCACGGCCGGATGGCTGGCGATGGTCTCCTCGACCTCGGCGGCCGAGATGTTCTCGTCCGAGCGCCGGATCATCTCCTTTTTGCGCCCAACATAGTAGAAGCGCCCGGCTTCATCCCGCTTGACCAGGTCGCCCGTGTGCAGCCAGCCGCCGAGGAAGAGCGCTGCCGTCGCCTCCTCGTTCTTGAAGTAGCCGTCCATCATGTTGGGCCCGCGCAGCACCAACTCGCCGACGGCGCCGGCAGGCACGTCCGCATCCCTGTCATCGACCGCGCGCGCCTCGCGGTCGGGCAGCGGCCGGCCGATCGAACCCGATCCGACCAACTCGTCATGCTCGTCCAGCGAGACCGCGAGGTCGGCGCCGGTCTCCGTCATCCCGAAGCCCTCGAGCCAGGGCGCGCCCCAACGCGCCTCGATCTCGGCGTGGCGGCCGGGCGGGATCGCCGAGCACATCACCATGCGGACTTGATTGTCGGTATCAGACTTGCCGGGGGGCGTGTTCAGCATCATCAGTGGCATGGTTCCAAGGCAGTAGAACCAGGTGACGCGATGTGTCCGGGCTTTCTCCCAGAAGCTTGTCGGGTGGAAGCGGTCGAGCACCACCAGCGGGCAGCCGGCGATAAGCGCGCAGGCGACGTTCCACTGCGGGTCCATGTAGTAGAAGGGCTGGGCCGTCAGCATCACGTCGTCTTTGCCAATCGAACCGAACGCAACGATCTTGCGCGCGATCGCGGCCCAATAGCGGTTGGCGAGCATGCAGCCCTTGGGCCGGCCCGTGGTGCCCGATGTGTACTGGATATTGGCGAGGCGGCCCGGATCGGGCGCGAGCCCGGGCGCGGTCTCGTCGGTCGCAAGGTCGGCCAGCGGCCGGGCGCGGCCATCGCCGCCATTCCCATCCACCGAAATTACCAGGGGCGCCGGCCCGCCGCCGCCAGCGATCTCGGCCATGAGCGGCACGAACTCGTCGGCCGTCACCACCGCCTTGGCCTCGGAATGAGCCAGCAGATAGGCCGCATCGTCGCGCTTGTAGAAGACGTTGAGGGGCACCATCGCGGCGCCGATTTTCTGCAAGGCCAGCCAGGTGAGCGGGAGGGCGGCGACGTTGCGCAGCATCACGCCCACGGTGTCGCCGAGACCCACGCCAAGCCCGGTCAGCGCATTGGCGATAGCGTTCGAGCGCCGTTCAATGTCGGCGAAGCTGAGGCGCTCGCCGCTCGCATCGAAAATCAACCCGGTTCGCCTGGGCCAAAGCACGGCCGCGCGAGCGGTCAGGGCCGGCAGCGTGTCTGGGGTTTCCAAGGCGGCCGCGGATGCTTTGCCGTTCACGTCGCGGCAACGTCCGCTGGATAGAAAAGGCTCATCGTAATTAGCTCTAAAGTCATTGAAACATAAAGTTTTTCCAGCAACCACAAAGGGGCGCTGTGGAGTGCCTATTGTGGAGTGACAAGACAGTGGCGACAAGCCCAGCGTGGATGCCCGATGCCACTCGATGCCGCTGCACCTCGACAATGAAAAAAGGGCGACCGACCCGCGACCACCAGATAGCTGTGCTGATGATCATGGTCAGTCTGCCAGTTCGTCTCGATTTTGTGGTTGAGCGGGTTGGTCGTGCCGCAGCAGACGCCCGCCGCCTTGGGCCGGGACGTGATGTGCTCCGCATATGTTGTTAACCAGCCACTAACCCCACCGCACTATGCTGAGAAGTACAGTGGCTCTTGGTGCCGCTGGACCTTTTCAGCTAGCTGGCACCCGTTGGGCTACCATGGTGTTGCGCGACAAAAATCAAGCAGGAAGCGATCAGCGGCAATACCCTCGCTTCGACGTGGCGAACCCGGCCCAGATCATCGTGGCTGACGGCGAACCGCAGATGAGCTGTTCGGTGATCGATTGGGCAATGGGCGGGGCTCGGCTCCGTCCGCATGACCCTGACAGTTGTCCGAACCTATTCACACTTATCACCCGAGAAGGCCGTGAATATTCGTGCCAAGTCGTTTGGCGACGGGATGGGGAGTTGGGCGTCAAGTTCCCGAGAGCTGATCGGATCAAGATTTAACTGCCGCCGTGACCCTCGGCGCGAAAGCCTACTCAATGCGACTGCTCAGTCCGCCAGCTGGACGGTCAAGCTGAGCCCGTCGAAGGTTAAAACTTCGAGCCGCATCTGCGGCGGCACCGCTGTGGCTTGCGCGCCGATGGTGCTCTCATCGATGGCCGCGAAGTGCAGCCACGGGAAGTCGTCCTCGGGGCGTGCTTGTAGTTCGGCAGTGAACGAGGTGCCGTCGCAGGTGAGGCACGCGCTTGCTTCCAGCTGTCATGTTCTGCCTCTGCCGTCGTGTGGAGTACCTGTGGAGTACCCCGTGGCTCAGAACATGGCGGATTACAAAGGCTTCAGGGTACCAAAGGGCTCAAGAGCCGCTAGTAGGATAGAAAAGGCCGATCCACTCGGCGACCATGGCCGGCTTGTCCTCCCCCTCGATCTCTATCGTGGTCTCATAGACGCCCCGCAGCGCCCCGTCAGGTCGCTTGTCACACGATTTGAGGGTGAAGCGTGCGCGGATGCGCTTGCCCGCGCGCACGGGCGCCATGAAGCGCACGCGGTTAAGCCCGTAATTGATGCCGTATGCCGTATCGTCGGGCCACAATCTGGCTTCGTGCGTTAAGTAAGAAAGCATCGAAAGCGTATGAAATCCAAAGGCAATTGTTGATTTGAATGGGCTCTCGGCCTTGGCCCGTTCCGGGTCGATATGCATCCAGTCGAGATCGTGGGTAGCGCGCGCAAACTGATCGATATGGTCCTGGTCCATGGTGAACCAGCCCGATACGGCGATTTCCTCGCCGATCCGCGCCTGCAAATTCGCCAGATTTACCGCGTTCGCCACGTTGCACCTGTCTTGGCTGGCCAATCCGCTCCGGGCGGAGAAGTGACGGAAG
Source organism: Alphaproteobacteria bacterium (assembly GCA_035527975.1). Taxonomy (GTDB): domain Bacteria; phylum Pseudomonadota; class Alphaproteobacteria; order JAPULJ01; family JAPULJ01; genus DATKZM01. Next base: position 60,787 of record DATKZM010000124.1, read on the forward strand.
TGTATGGCATGGGGCAGGGTTGGGCAAAGTCTGGCCATGTCGGCGATGTCTTTGGCGGGGATGTCGTTTTCCGGCGATCGCAACCCAGTCATTTGGCCATTTTGCCTCGCTTCATTATTCCCCGACAACCAATCGATGCACACTAATCCGCCCCTTGAGCCGCCACGCCATGCGACCTAAGCTTGGGCTCGTAACGCAACGAAAGCACAGACGAGCGAGGGGTCCCCGGCGATGATCGAGCTTTACACTTGGCCCACACCCAACGGCCACAAGGTCCATATCATGCTCGAAGAATGCGGCCTTGAGTATAACGTCCACCCGATCGACATCACGGCGGGCGATCAGTTCAAGCCGGAATTCCTGAAGATCAGCCCCAACAACAAGATGCCGGCCATGGTCGACCCCGACGGGCCCGGCGGCAAGCCCTTCCCGGTTTTCGAATCGGGCGCCATGCTGATCTATCTCGCCGAAAAGACCGGCAAATTCATGCCCAGTGATGAAGCGGGCCGATATCTCGTGTTGCAATGGGTCATGTTCCAGATGGGCGGTATCGGGCCGATGCTGGGCCAGGCCCACCACTTCCGCAACTACGCCCCGGAGAAGCTCCCATACGCGATCGACCGTTATACCAACGAAGGCCAGCGGCTTTACGGCGTGGTCGACAGGCGCCTCGCCGAGGCCGAATTCGTTGCCGGCGACTATTCGGTTGCCGACATGGCGCTCTATCCCTGGATGCGCATCTGGGAGAACCAGGGCATCGATATCGACAAGGTGCCCAACGTCGCCCGTTGGCTCGACGTCATCAAGGAGCGCCCGGCGGTGCAGCGCGGCGTGCAGGTCCTGGCCGACCGGCGCAAGGACATCACCAAGGACCCCAAGGCCCGCGAGATGCTCTTCGGCGCCGCGCAGTACGCCCAGCGCTGAGTCTCCGAAGCAGGTCAGCCTATCGTCAGCTGCGGGCGGGTTCACCACGCGCGGCTGATTTCATTGTGGCTGTCATTCCCTGTCTGGCACGGTGTTGCGCGTATTGAGCGGACAGCAGGAGTCGCCGCCTGAATTTGACAGTTCTCGAAGTATTATGTTAGAAAAAGTCGAACCGAAGAACCAAAAAAGAAAACTAAATATACAGATAGACTTCTGAGTAATATTCAAAGTACATGTAATTATATTTCAAAATAACTTCGGACATTGATGATTTGTTCTTTGATATTTCTTCAATGGCCATGATGGAGTCGATTTTATTTTATGCTTATACTAACAACAAAGATGGTGCTGGCGTCTCTATCGGCCGGGCCGTCAAGTAAAGGGAGGAATAGACCGTGATCAGGATATGCTTTCGATCGCTGGTGGCTATGCCGGCATTGGCGCTTGCGTTCGTGGTTGGTACCGGCGCACCGGCGGGCGCGCAGAGTTGCGAAGTCGCCAGCACCATCAGGATGGCTGGCAACGACTGGCAGAGCAGCCATTTCCACAACGCGGTGACGCAGTTCATCCTGGAAAAGGGCTATGGCTGCAAAACGGTTTCGGTGCCTGGCACCACCCAACCGCTGCTGAACGCGTTGGCTCGCGGCGACGTCGATATCCTGATGGAGCTCTGGAGGGCCAATAACGTCGAGATTTGGGCCAAGATGATGAAATCGGGACGCGTGGTCGAGACCGGCGGGGTTTCCATACAGGGCGCGGTGCAGGGTTGGTTCGTGCCGCGCTACGTGGTCGAGGGCAACACCAAACGCGGCATCAAGGCCACGGCGCCCGGCCTGAAGAACGTTTCCGATTTGCCCAGGTACAAAGCGCTGTTCAAAGATCCCGAAGAGCCGAGCAAAGGCCGCTTTTACAACTGCAAGCTCGGCTGGAACTGCGAGCGGGTCAATTCCAAGAAGCTCGTCGCCTACAACCTGCTCGGCGATTACACCAACTTCCAGCCCGGCAGCGGCGCTGCGCTGTCCGCAGCCATCGGCAGCGCCTTCAAGCGCGGCAAGCCGATCGTCTTCTACTACTGGGGCCCGACCTGGGTGCTCGGCAAGTACGATGTCGTCAAGCTTCGCGAACCGCAATACGACAAGGCCAAGTGGGACAAGCTCGACAAATCCAAAGACGGCAAGGGCCTGGATGCGACCGCCTTTCCGACGATCAAGGTCTATGTCGCGGCTAACAAAAAGTTCGCCCAGAAGGTACCGAAGGTCATGATCTTCCTCGGCAAGTACGCGATGAAGGACGATCTGGTGAATAACGCGCTGGTTTACATGCGCGAGAACAAGGACAAGACGGGGCGCAAGGCCGCGATGGAATTCCTGAAGGCCCATCCGGCTATCTGGACCAAATGGGTCCCCGACGATGTCGCGGCGAGGGTGAAGGCCGCGCTCTGAGCAAGCGTGGTGCCTGGAGTATACTAGGCTGACGGCCGTGAGATGCACGGTGCCGGACGTGGTTACGAAAGCGATCGCGTCCGACGGATGTCTGTCCGGGGAGGGAGCGCGGCCATGAGCTTCGGCGGCATCGTTTCGCTGCTGCTGATCGTGGGCGGCGTCTTCGCAGCCGCGCTGATCCTCATCAAGGCCCGCCAAGATGTGACGCCTGCGAGGCGCTTTGGGCTTGCCGGCGCGGCGGCGCTTGTGGCTGCGGTCTTGCTGGTCGTGGCCGACTTCGCCGGATTGAGAGTGCTTGCCGGCGGCGGCGGAGGCGATACGCCGCTGCTGCCGCTGGCCGATCTGATCGACCGCGCCGTCGACTGGCTGGTCACCGAGTATGGCGATGCCTTGCGCGAGAACATCTCCAACCCGATCGTTTACGCGATCGGGTTTTTCGAACGCTTCCTCTATCAGGGCATTGCCTGGCCGGCCATGGCGATCGCCTTCGCGCTCTTTGCCTATCACGCCAGCCGCAAGTGGACGTTGGCGGTGTTCGTCGCCGCCGCGTTCGTGCTGATCTGGGCGCTTCAGCTCTGGAAGCCCACGATGCAGACGCTGTCGCTGATCAGCGTGTCGATCCTGGTGACGGCGCTTGTCGGGCTGCCGCTCGGTATCGCGATGGGGCTCAGCAATCGCTTCCGCACAGTGATGATGCCGGCGCTTGATTTCATGCAGACGATGCCGTCCTTCGTCTACCTGATCCCCGTGGTCATGCTGTTCGGGCTCGGCACGTTTTCGGGCGTGCTCGCGACCGCGGTCTACGCTGCGCCGCCGCTCGTTCGGCTGACCGATCTGGGACTGCGCCTGGTCGACAAGGAGGTAATGGAGGCCGCCACCGCCTTCGGCGCCAGCCGCAGTCAGAAACTCTGGCGGGTGCAGCTTCCTCTCGCGCTGCCCAACGTCATGGCCGGGGTCAACCAATCGATCATGATGGCGCTGGCGATGGTCGTGATCGCCTCGATGATCGGCGTCCGCGGGCTCGGCCAGGAGGTCTTCTATGGCCTCCAGCGCCAGGAGCCGGGAACGGGCTTCACCGCCGGTCTCTGCATCGTGCTGCTAGCGATCGTGCTTGACCGTATCACCCAGGCGTATGGCCGGCGCATGCAGGCGCACTATCGTGCGGGCGAACACTAACGATGTCGAACGGCAAGCGTGCAAAGATCGAACTGAAGGGCGTCACGAAGATATTCGGTGACGATCCGGCCCGGATTTTGCCGATGATCGCGGCCGGAGTGAGCAAGGCGGCGGTGCTCGAGGAGACCGGCCACACGGTCGGGCTGTACGACGTCACGCTGGATATTCCCGAAGGTCAGATTTTCGTCGTCATGGGGCTGTCGGGCTCGGGCAAGTCGACACTGATCCGGCATCTCAACCGGCTGATCGATCCGACCGCGGGCCAGGTGCTGGTCGACGGTGAGGATGTGACGGCGCTCGACGCGAAGGCACTCACCGCGTTCCGCCGATCGCGCATGAGCATGGTGTTTCAACGTTTCGGGCTCTTTCCCCATCGCACGGTGCTTGAGAATATTTCCTTCGGCCTCGACCTGCAGGTTTCGGGCCGCCCCGGCCGGGAAGCTAACCGCGAAAAGGCCCGCATCTGGATCACCGCTGTCGGCCTCGATGGGTATGAAGACGCTTATCCGCATGCGCTTTCCGGCGGCATGCAGCAACGCGTCGGCCTTGCCCGTGCTCTTGCCATGGACGCCGATATTCTGCTGATGGACGAGGCGTTCAGCGCGCTCGATCCGTTGATCCGGCGCGACATGCAGGATCAGCTTATCGAGCTGCAGTCGCGCCTCAAGAAGACCATCGTCTTCATCACCCACGATCTCGACGAGGCGCTACGTCTGGGCGATCGCATCGCTATCCTGAAAGACGGCGAGGTCGTGCAGGTCGGCAGCGGTGAGGAAATCCTGACCGCGCCAGCCACCCGCTACGTCGCCGATTTCGTCGAGGACGTGAACCGCAGCCGCGTGCTGACCGCGGGCACGGTGCAGCTCGATTGTGTCGTCGTCACCGCGAGCGAGGCGCCGGCCGCCGCGTTGGCGCGGGCCGGCAATGGCGAGCTGCAAGTCACCTATGTGGTCGACGCTGATGGCAAGCTGCTTGGCGCGGTCACGGGGTCACGCCTGCGCCGGGCGATACGCGAGAACCTGGCCAGCATGGAGAGCCTGATCGAGCCGGTTCAGACCGCCACGGCGAACATGGTGCTGGAAGAAGTGCTGCCGCTCACCTTGCAGGGCGACCTGCCGGTCGCCGTCGTCGACGGGCATGGCCGGGTGCAGGGGATGCTATCGCGCAGATCGATCATCGCCGCGCTGGCCGAGACGGCCGGAGTGGTGAACCCGGGCCAATAGACGACCTTGTTCGATTGAATAGGATGAGTGCCCGGCTTTGGCGTCAGGGCGCTGGGCGGCCGCGGTAACCATGCGCGGCGGATCGAAGGCGTGAGGCCCTCGAAACAGAATTCCAGAGACGGACGTTAAGCCGTTTCCATTACGGCGTGGCTGTCGGGCCGGCCGATCATCGCCTTCTTCGGCAGCTTGCCGCTGGCGCGCAAAGCCAGCAATTCGTCGCGGCAGGCTTCCAGCGCCTTCAGCTCGCGGGCGTCGTCGCGGTCGTAGATCTCGATGCAGCCGAGCTTGATCTCAACGAGATCGATCAGCGTTTCGACGGTCGGCCGCGACAGGGTCGACGGCTCGGCGGTCAGGTCCGCCACCTTGCTCCGCAACTTGCGCGACATCTTGCTGGGTGTCTCATTTGGCATGTGCTTGGGCGTCCGATTTTGATTTCGTTTACCAATCCGCCGAATTTGGCGACGTTAGTCTTAACATCTGGTAAAGCGCCGACCCGATTTCGGGCCGCGGCAGGCGCCCGGAGCTGCCGTGGGTCAGGAGCGGCGAAGCCAACATCTAAGACGTATTCTCGCTAACCTTAAACCTATGGCAATGAACGTTGGTTAGGATTTCCGCCGGAAACCGGGATGAACATCGCCTCGCGCCCGTACCACCGGAAGACTTTGCCATGCCTAATGAATCCATTCTGAATACAGCGGAGTTGGCCGTTGAAGCTGGTGTTCCCGAGTACAACCGCCGTCTTTCGGACAAGATTTTGGAGGCATTCACGCATGCCTATTCGATCGGCGAGACCGAGGTCGCAAAGCGATTGCGCACGATCCTGGTCGAAGTCGAGGAGCAGGGCATGCGCCGCTATCCCGGGCGACGCGGGAATGAGGCGGCCGAGCAGGCGGACTATTGGATACGATTTGTCGAGGCGCGCGATGTGTATCGCCGCATAGCCCAATCGAGCAAGGCCGACCCGGATCAGATTTCGGTGGCGTTGGAACAGATGAAGGAGGCCTACAAACACTGGAGCATGCGATAGGGTTTGGCAGTGGGCCGGCGTTGACAGCCGCAGTGCCCGTGGCTACTTAGGATCGAGCGTTAACCGAAACCCGGGGCACGCTCAATCGGAGAGGTGGCCGAGTGGCTTAAGGCGGCGCCCTGCTAAGGCGTTAGTCCCTCACGGGGCTCGCGGGTTCGAATCCCGCCCTCTCCGCCAAAAAACTGCCAAATCGCACTGAAATCGACACCGGGACGCTTGCAAGCATTCAAGCGGTTGGGTAGGGTCTGCCGATGGCAATTGGGGGCCGGTTTCCACGAACCTTGAATGCAAACAAGCCGAATACAAGAAAAGACGCGAATAAAAAAAGCCAAGTATAAGAAAAGGCGCGTAAATAAAGCGTGGTGCGGCAATGACCGCGGACAAGCAGGTTCAACCTGTGAAACCACGCCCCGGAACGGTTTCGTGGCGGGTAGCCTAACCCCAGCATGTGTTTCGGTTTTGAGGCCGACCTGAAACAAGCGTCGAGGAGCGTTCGCTGTCTCGACGTATCTGGAACAGGAAAAGGCACAATTGGGGATGACAACTAAATCAGACCGCCGCAGCGGGGATATTGCTGCCTCCTCCAAAGCGCTGTTCACCGCTGCCTCGAAAAAATGGTTTGCCGAGCGGCAGATCTTTTATCGCCACAACGGGCAGGTCAGCTTTGTTTCGATCACCCGGCCGGCGCAAATTTGCATCGGCTTGTTCGGCATCGCCGTGATCGGCTGGGTCGGCTATACGAGCCTCTATTTTGCGACGATCCAAGAAGCGATCCGGGCCAAAAACCGCGAGGTCGCCGAAACCAAGATCGCCTACAAGTCGGCCATGCGCCAGGTCGCCACCCATAATGGCCGCCTGCTGCGCATCACCCGGAGCCTGGAACGCAGCCAGGCCCAGGTCATGACCATGTTCAATCCCGACGTTCGCGCCAGCCTCAAGGGCAAGGCACCCGAACGCTTCGTCGATCTGCGCGAGGCGCTGGCCGCCGCGACCCGCAGCCGTGTCAGGGGCGTTGTGCGGCCCGGCGGCCATGTCCGCGATTGGCGCGAGCTGACGGCGCGCAACGCCACGCTGGAGCACGGTCTGGCCTCGATCGGCAACGAGGTTCAGTCCATCCTGAACGATCATGGCACCGTCAAAGCCGAGCGCAACCGCTTGCGCGGCAACCTGTCCCGCCTGCGCCAGCAGCTCGCCAGCCTGCGCAGCCGCCAGGACAATCTGGTAACGCGGCTGTCCGACGGCACCAGCAGCAGCATCGGCGAGGCCTCGCGCGTGATCGCGATGACCGGTCTCAGTCTCGACATGCTGGTCGGCCGCGCCGCGCGCCTTGACGGCAAGACAATCGGCGCTGGCGGGCCCTTCAAGCGCGCTGCCCGCGCCGAGGATCCGCTGGCACTCAAGGTCGCGGTGCTCGATTCGCGTATCGAGCGCTGGCACTATCTGCGCGCGGTCTTCCGCCGCCTGCCGCTCACAGCGCCGCTGGAACACTACCGTATGTCGAGCCATTACGGCATGCGCCGCGATCCGATGACCAAACGCTGGGCCAACCACAACGGCATGGATTTCGCCTATCATCTCAACACGCCGGTCCTGGCGACCGCGCCCGGCAAGGTGGTATTCGCCGGCTGGCGCGGCGGCTTCGGCTGGCTGGTCGAGATCGACCACGGGCTGGGGTTGCGCACGCGCTACGCCCATCTTCGCCAGATCCTTGTCAAGCGGGGGGACGAGGTCGCGCACCGGCACAAGATCGGATTACTCGGGACCAGCGGGCGCTCCAACGGCCCGCATGTCCACTACGAGGTTTTGATCGACGGCAAGCCGGTCGACCCAAAGAAGTTCATCAAAGCAGGAAAGTATGTTTTCAAAGGGTAGCAAGCCCGAGGGGGAACCGGTGTCTGAATCACCGCGCATGAAGACGTCCGCTATGCCATCGATTGTCAGCGCCGGCCTTCACGTGACCGGCAACATGACGAGCGACGGCGATATTCAGATCGAGGGGACGATCACCGGGGACGTCAAGAGCCGCACGATCACGGTTGGCACCGACGGCCTCGTGCAGGGCCAGCTGATTGCCGAAAGCGTGCAGGTGAGCGGCGCGGTCGAGGGGAAGATCCGCGCCAAGACCGTGGTCCTGGTTGCCGGCTCCAGGATGCTCGGCGATGTCGTCCACGACATCCTGACCGTTGAGCCGGGGGCCCATGTCGAAGGGGCCCTGAAGCGCTACAGCAAGCCCGAAGTGGTCGAACCCGAAGCCGCGCCGAAAAGCGAAAACGAAGGCCGGCCCGAATTGAAGTCGGTCGTTGGCGGCGGCCGCCCGCAGGTCGCCGCGGTCGCCAAATTGGGGACGTAAGCCCAAGCGGCGATCTAGAGCACGATCGCGTCACAGTGATTTAGTGTGACGCGTGACTCTTGATCTAAGCCGCTAAGCCGCGCTCGCCAATATCTCCGCGAACAGCGCCGGATCGGCATTGCCGCCTGAGGCGATGATGACCACGGTCTTCCCGGCCGCGTCATATTTTCCGGCGAGCAAGGCCGCCAGCGCCACCGCGCCGCCCGGCTCGATCACCAGCTTGAGCTCCCGGAATGCAAACGCGATTGCCGCGCGCACGTCGTCATCGTCCACGGCAAGGCCGCGCGCGAGTAGTCGCGAGTTGACCGCAAATGTGAGCTCGCCCGGGGTCGGGCTCATCAACGCATCGCAGATCGAGGCCGGCAATGCGTCGTTCGAAACCCGCTTGCCCGCCGCCAGCGAGCGCGCCGTGTCGTCGAAACCGGCCGGCTCAACGGAAATCATCTCAAGTCCCGGATAGCGCGCGGCCAGCGCCGTTGCGGTGCCGGCGATCAGCCCGCCGCCGCTGCACGGCGCCAGCACCGCATCGGGCCTGATCCCGCGCGCCTCCATCTCTTCGGCGATCTCGTAGCCGACGGTGCCCTGGCCGCACATCACCGCCCGGTCGTCGTAGGGCCGCACCAGGGTGGCGCCGGTTTCCATCGCAATTTTCTCGCCGATCGCCTCGCGTGCCTCGCTGGCGCGGTCGTATTCGATCACCTTTGCGCCCAGCGCCCGTGTCCGGTTGAGCTTGATCGCGGGCGCGTCGCGGGGCATCACGATGGTCGCGGCCATGCCGAGCAGCTTTGCCGCTGCCGCGACCCCTTGCGCATGATTGCCCGAAGAAAAAGCCACCACGCCCTTCGGCCGGTCGGCAGCCGGTATCTGGCTGATCCGGTTGTAGGCGCCGCGAAACTTGAACGAGCCTGTGCGCTGAAACATCTCGGCTTTGACCAGCACCCGCCCGCCGGTACGCTCGGCCAGAACCGGCGGCTCGATCAGCGGCGTGCGCACCGCCAGACCTTCCAGGCGCCGTGCCGCGGCGAGGATGTCCTGATATGTCGGCGGTGTGGTGCCCAGCGCGTCGTCGCCTGAGTCAGTCCGGTCCGGTTCGGCGGCGGTCGCCATCGCTCGGGGCTCCCCTACAAGGCCTTCAAAAACGTATCGATCGCTTGTCGTGCGGCGGGCTCTTCCATGCTCGGAACATGACCGACGCCCGGCACGGTGACGCGGCTCAGCTTCGGCATGTTCTCGCCCATCCGCTCGAAGGTCTCCGGGCTCAGCACATCGGAGGTCTCGCCGCGCAGCGCCAACACCGGCACCCCGCGTAGCGCATGATAGAACGCCCATAGATCGGGCAGCGTTTTCATCGCGCGTAGGTTGTTCACGATCGCGGTGTCCCAATCATAGACGAGCTTGCCGTCTTCGCGCGTCCGAAAAGTGCGCTCGGCCAGCACGCGCCAACCCTCTTTGCTGGTGATCGGCAGGCTTGGGAACAGCGTTTGCACCCGTGCGGTCGCGGCCTCCCAGTCATCGACCGGCGTTTCGTCGCCGACATAGTCGAGAATGCGCGAGATCCCGGCCGGGTCAAGTTCGGGGCCGGCGTCGTTCAGGATGGCGCCGGCAAGTGCCGACGGAGCCGCCACGGCGAGCCCCATCGTCAGCATGGCGCCGAGCGAAGTTCCGACCGCGATCACCCGGTGGCAGTTGGTTGCGGCCAATACGTGGCGAATGTCGCTGATGTAGGTCTCGGCGCTGTAGTTGCGCCAATCGGGATCGTAAGCCGAGCGACCGCGGCCCCTGTAGTCGAGGGTGATGACGCGGCGATCGGCCGACCGCGCCGATGCGAAGTCGTGATAATCGCTCGAATTGCGGGTGAGTCCGGTCAGGCAAAGCAGCGGCGTGCGGTCTGCATTGGCGTCGCCGTACTCGCGGAAGTAAAGCGCGAGGCCGTCTTGCGCCGATATCGTACGCTCGCGGAAGTGCGCGCCGCGCGTCGTCGTCGATGGCATTTGCGTTCCGGCCATGGCCGCCGGCGGGCTCAGGTTACAGCCCTAGCGCGGGCAGGAGGTCGTTCAGTGTCGTGCCCTCAACGTCAGGGTCATGGGTCAGCCGCTCGCGCCGCTGGCCGTACCGGTTGATCCAGACCACGTTCATCCCGAATGTTCCCGCCGCGACCGCATCCCAGGCATTCGACGACTGAAAGGCGATGTTTGCGGCCGCCACGCCCAGATGTTTGGAGGGCAGCGCATAGACCGAGGGATGCGGTTTGAAAACCCCGACTTCCTCCACCGAGATCAGCGCATCGAACAGATCGCGGGTGCCGGTCGCATCGACCGCGCCGTCGAGCATCTTGGGCGACCCGTTTGACAGGATCGCGGTTTTGAGCCCCGCATCCTTCAGCTTTTTCAGCACCGCGGGAACTTCCGGGAAGGCGTCGATGCTCATATAGCAGTCCATCAGACGCGAGCGCAGGCGGGCATCGTCGATCCCCATCGTGTCCATGGAGAAATCGAGCGCATCGCCGGTGACCTGCCAGAACTCCCGGTGCTTGCCCATCAGCCCGCGCAGCCAGGTGTATTGCAGCTGCTTCATGCGCCACAGCGCCGAAAGCTCGTCCGCCTTGTCGCCGAGCACGTCGCGGCAGCGTTCCGCCGCCGAGTTGAAATCGAACAACGTGCCATAGGCGTCGAAGACGCAGGCCTCGATGTTGTCGAGCTTGCCGGCTGCCATGATGCTCTCGTGAACGACGTGAAGACGGGCGGGCGCACTCTAGCACCGGGATCACAGGCGATCCAAACGCCCGTTCAAGACGTGTGCGACGCCGCGAATTCCGCGAGCGTGAAGCGGCCCCGCGGTCAGCAGGCGACGTTGGCCGCCTTGGTCGACGTCTGCTTGACGCAGCCCTTCTCGTCGCCCTCACGTGAGGCGGCGCGGGCGGCGCGGGTGACGTCTATCGGCGCGACCGTGCCGCTCCAGCGCTTGGCGACATTGGCCGCCGAAAGCGTGCGATCGCCCAGGCGGACGCGGTAGATCTGCACCGTTTCCATGACCCGCTGGATATAGTTGCGCGTCTCGTCGACCGGGATCGCCTCGATCCAGTCGATCCAGCGATCGGCGCCGCCGCCGCGCGGATCGCCGTTGACCGAGAGCCAGTAATTCACCGCGCCTATCCCGGCATTGTAGGCCCCGGCGACCAGCACGTAATGGCCGCCCAACTCCTCCATGAGTTCGACCACATGGGAGGTGCCGATCTTCATGTTGTAGTGCGGATCGCGGGTCAGCGCCTGGCGGTTATAGCGCACCTTGATATTGCGCGCGGTCCGGTGGGCCGTGCGCGGCATGAGCTGCATCAGCCCGCGCGCGCCGGCCCAGCTGATGGCCTCGTGGTTGAATTCGCTCTCCTGGCGGATCAGCGAGAGGATCAGCGATGGTTCGGGTCCGATCTCCGCCGGCACCATGATGATCGGGTAGCCGCTTTCGACCAGAAGCTGTTTGAAACGCCCGGCATTCTTGGCGGTGCGCACTGCCGCCTCGAGGCGCTCGACCTCGATCCCGAGCCGCGATGCCAGTGCGCGCTCGGCGGCATTCTTGGCATTGTCGAATGCGGCGAAGACGAACCAGCGCGCCACGCTGCGCTGCTTCAACGCGTGCAGGCGCCGGACCGCGCGCACCAACTCCTTGCGGTTGAAGGCGGCGCGGCTGGCCGGCGTGATGGCTGTACGCGCCGGCAGGACGAGCTGCTTGCGGCCAAGCTTGGCGAGGGCAAACTGCCCGTAATAGGTCTGAACATAGCGCGCGGCAGTCTGGTACCACTTTTGCGCGGCCACCTGGTCGCCGCGGGCTTCGGCGGTGCGGCCCAGCCAGTAGGCGCCGCGCGCCCAGCTCACCGGATAGTGCGCGAGCTTGTAGAGCGTCTCGAAATGCGGTTTGGCGAGCGCGGGCTTTTTGAGATAGCGCAGCGCGATCCAGCCGGCGAGCCATTCGCCCTCATAGATGTGTAAGCGTTCTTTGGTGCCATGATCGCGCGCCGCCGCGTAGGCGATGTCGTTTTTACCAAGGCGTAGCGCCACCCGCGCCACCCAGGCGCGCTGTTTCCACCATTGCTTTTCGGGCTCGCCCTTTGCATCGGTGGCATTCAGGATCGCCACCGCTTCTTCCACGCGGTTCTTGCGCCGGTGCCAGCGGATGAGGTCGTGGGCGAGGGCAGGGTGCTTGCGCTCGGCTTCCGGCACCTTGGCCAGCGCCGCCTCCACGCGGTTTTCCTTCGGCCAGCGTCGGCCGACCAGCAGCCTGCGCGCCTCGAACAGCGCCTTGACCCCATCGGTGAACTTGTCGCGATGCGCGCGAATATAGGCGCGCGCCGCGCGCCGCTTGCCGCGATAGAGCATGTAATGAACGCGGGCGGCATGATCGTCGACAGTCAGATCATTGCCGAACCGCTTCAGGAATTCACGTTCTGGGGGACCAAGGGAGCGCCCACGCGCCCAGGTCTGCTTAAGCAGCGCCGTGGCTTCGGCGTCCTTGCCTGTCCGCCGCAGGGCTTCGGCCAGCCGCATCGCGCCATTGACGGTGCGCGGCGGCGTGTCCTTGAAAAAGGCGATGACATCGCCGTCGCGCGCGTTGCTCCAGCCCATCGCCATTTCGGCGCGATAGCGCAATCGCAACTTCAGCGGCCAATGCGGATTGCGCAGCATGAAGCCGTGGATTTGGCCGAACGACGCCCCGCTGGTGCGGCTTTGCAGGCGGTACCAAGTAAGAACTTTACGTGTGAGCGGATCCCGGACCCGCCGATACGCGGCGATCGCCTCGCTCCATTGCGCCTTTTCCATGGCCCGGAAGGCCCGCTCGGCGGGGCGGGCATTGGCACGCAGCGGTGCCAGCGGCGTGCGGATGGAAAGCTGGATGATCGAGCCGATCGCGGGCTGCAGCCGCTCCAGCCGTACTTTGCGGCGCTCGGCCGTCTCCAGGCGGTTGCGTTCGGCGGCGGCGGCCTGGCCCCGCGTCCGCGCCATCGCGGCCGCCTTGGCTTTCGCGTGCGCGCTGGCGGCGGCCCGCGCCCTGGCTTTGGCGCTGATGCGGGGTTTTCTCTTCGAGCCGTATTTCTTTTGCGCGGCGCGCCGATTTCGCGAAATCGGCCGTGCAGCCGGCTTCCTTTTCGCGTTTGCTTTGGCGCTCGCGGCCGGTTTGGCCGTGGGCGTGGCCTTGACCCGCGGCTGTCCGCTCTCGGCAAAACTGCTCGACGCGCCCAACGCCAGCGCGGCGAAACCCACTATGAGACATCGAAACACCCCAAAACCTCCTAGTTTTCCGCGTCCGGGCGTTGGTCGGAACTTTGCCATAATTTGACTAAAATTACGCCAAATTTCGGCCTTGTTGTCTGCAATCGTTGCCTTGATTGGTTAACCTGAGCGCCCTTGCCGCTAAAACAGGCCGGCGCTATGCTCTGGCCAAGCCGATTTTGGACCCGAAACCCAGACTTGAAGAGGATGAGGCCATGCTGAAAGGCTCGATCACCGCCCTGATCACGCCGTTCCGCGACGGCAAGATCGACGAAGCCGCTTTTCGCCGCCTGATCGAATGGCAGATCGAAAGCGGCACCGATGGGCTGGTGCCCGTCGGCACCACCGGCGAATCGCCCACGCTGTCGCATACCGAGCACCGCCGGGTGGTCGAGGTCTGCGTCGAGGCGGCGGCGGGCCGGGTGCCGGTGATCGCTGGCGCGGGCTCGAACTGCACCGACGAGGCGATCGGCTTTGCCCAGCACGCCAAAAAGGCCGGCGCCGACTACCAGCTTTCGGTCGCGCCCTACTACAACAAGCCCACCCAAGAGGGGCTCTACCAGCATTTCAAGGCGATCCATGACGCCACCGATCTGCCGATGCTGATCTACAACATCCCTGGCCGCTCGATCGTCAACATATCGGTCGAAACCATGGACCGGCTCGCGGCGCTGCCCCATGTCGTCGGGGTGAAGGACGCGACCGCCGATCTGGCCCGCCCGCTCCAGCAGCGCGTCGCGTCCGGCCCCGACTTCATCCAGCTTTCCGGCGAGGACGCGACAGCAATTCCGTTCCTGGCGCAAGGCGGGATCGGCTGCATCTCGGTCACCGCCAACGTCGCGCCGGCGCTGTGCGCGGAAATGCACGACGCCTGGGCCGCCCGCGACCTCGACCGCGCTGGCGAGATCAACGATCTGTTGCTGCCGCTGCACGAGGCGCTGTTCTGCGAGACCAGCCCCGGACCGGTCAAATACGCGGCCAGCCTGCTCGGCCTGTGCAGCGCCGAGGCGCGGCTGCCGATCTGCGAGATCGCCGAGGACACCAAGCGCCGGGTCGAGGACGTGATGGTTTCCATCGGCCTCCTCGACAAGGCGCGCGCCGCCAAGGCGGGTTAGGGCGGGGGCGGTCATCTAAGTCTTGCGGCCGTCCTTCGAGACGCCGGGCAACGCACGGCACCTCAGTATGAAGCTGTGTATGGTGGCGAATGCCTTATCCACCCAGTTCCCAGGAGCTTCATGGTGAGGAGCGGCGCAACGGCGGCGCGTCTCCAACCATGAGACGGCGCTCGCCGGCCCCGGCTCGAACCGCATGACGAGCAAGCCCACCATCGAGCTGATCGGGGCGCCGACCGATATCGGGGCCGCCGATCGGGGCAGCTCGATGGGGCCCGAGGCGCTGCGGGTCGCTGGCCTCGATTTGATGCTGCGCAAGATGGGGTTGAGCGTGCTCGATGCCGGCAACGTCTCCGGTCCGCCCAATCCGGACGCCGCCGTCCGCGACGGCTACCGCCATCTTGAAGAGACCACCGAATGGTGCCGCAATCTTCAGGCTGCCGTCGCCGCGTCGCTCGCGGCCGGACGGTTGCCGCTGGTGATGGGCGGCGATCATTCGATTGCGATCGGCTCGATCGCCGCCGTCGCCGAACATTGCGCGGCGTCGGGCATGCCGCTGACGGTGGTCTGGCTCGACGCGCATGCCGATTTCAACACGCCGCAGACTTCGCCTTCGGGCAACATCCACGGCATGCCGGTGGCGATCCTGTGCGGCGAGGGGCCGCCGGCGCTAGCCGGGCTCGGGCGCGGCGCGCCGATCCTGGCGCCGGACGATCTCGTGCTGCTCGGCGTTCGCTCGGTCGATCACGTGGAGAAGGCGGCGGTGCTGAAAGCGGACCTCACCGTCTACGACATGCGCGCGATCGACGAGCGGCGGATGCGCGATGTCATGGATGAGGTGGCCAGCCACGTCACCGCGCGCGGCGGCCATCTGCATCTGAGCTTCGACGTCGATTTCCTCGATCCGACGATCGCGCCCGGCGTCGGCACCACGGTGAAGGGCGGGCCGACCTACCGCGAATCGCAGCTTTGCATGGAGATGCTCTTTGAAACCGGGTTGCTCGGTTCGATGGAGATCACCGAGCTCAACCCGGCGCTCGATCTGCGCAACCAGACGGCCGAGCTCGTCGTCGAACTGGTGGCGAGCCTGTTTGGCGAGCAGATCCTGAGCCGCCATCAGACGGCCTTCGACTAGCGGCGCCGGACAAAGCGTCACCAAATACCCGGAACCAGCCGATACCGGACGCGCTGCGCGTAGTCGGCGTAACCGGCCAATTCGTTCTGCAAGGTTCGATCCTCGAGCGCAGTGCGCGTGACTAGCGATGCCAGCGACAATGCGGCGGGAGCGAATGCCCAAAACGATCCCAACAACAACGGCGCGGCGGCGATCCAGCCGGCGAAGCCGACATAGCCGGGGTGGCGCACGAAACGGTAGGGACCGCTGTCGATAACCCGGTGGGCTCGGTCGGTCTGGATCCGCACCGTCTTCTCGAAGAAGGGGTTGACGCCCATCGACCAGTTGAGCAGCGCGCTGCCGAGCAGAAAAGCCGCGAGCCCAACCGGCCAAAGCCACCACGGCATCGCCGACCACCCATAGCGGCCGGCATCGAGCCCGGCGACGACGTGGATGGCCAGAAATACCGGCGTACTCAGCCAGGCCCACATCTTGTCCCAAGATTTGGTGCCCTTGCCGATCCGCATGCGGTAGCCTATCAGCTCGGGATTCACGCGGAGCAGATACGCGTAGGTGGCGGCGAAATACGCGGTGACGATCGCGAGATAGAGCCAGCCCAGGACCCAATCCAACCGTCCCGCCGGGACAAAGAGAAGCGCGCCCAGACCTATGAAACTGCCGAGCGAGGAAAGCGCCACGCGGGTTCCCGACGGTGACGGCGTCTGTCCGGTTTGCATGCTCACGACATTTGCCGAGTTCGTTCAAGGTGACGCCGGATCTTCGGTCCGCACCGGCGCGCGCATCATGATCCATTGCGGCGACCAAGCAAACGATACAACGGCGTTGGCGTTACTGACCACGCGTTCGTTTGCTGGTGTTTGCGTACGACCTTGATATGGTGATTGCGCCTACCGGAAAAACTCCAAGCGGGGGGACGCATTTCAACGAAGGTGATGACGTCAGGGGAAACCCCTGTCGACGCCGTCAGCCTTCGCGAGGAAGTGAAGGAGAAGTATCGCGAAGTGGCGGTCGACCCCAACGGAGACTACCACTTCCATACCGGACGCCCGCTGGCACGGCGGCTCGGTTATGCGGACGCCGTGGTCGACCCACTGCCCGACGCGGCGGTGGAATCGTTTGCGGGCGTCGGCAATCCCTTCTCGCTTCGCACTCTCGAACCCGGCGAACGCGTCGTCGATATCGGATCGGGCGGCGGCTTCGACTGCTTCATCGCAGCGCAGCAGGTCGGCTCGGAGGGCCGTGTCGTCGGCATCGATATGACACAGGAAATGCTCGACAAATCGTCCAACACGGCTGAAGCGATGGGACTAGGCCAAGTCGTCTCGTTTCGCGACGGCCTCATCGAGGATATGCCGGTCGAGGATGGCTGGGCCGATGTCGTGATCAGCAACGGCGTGATCAATTTGTGCGCTGACAAAAAGCGCGTCTTCGCCGAGATCGACCGGGTTCTCCGGCCAGGCGGGGTGCTGCAGTTCGCCGATATCGCCAACGGTGCCCCGGTTCCCGAATCGGCGGTATCGAATATCGATCTGTGGACGGCTTGAATTGCTGGTGGTCTTCCGTGCGAAGGCTGGCAGCGAATGATGACGGATTGCGGCTTCGTCGATGTGAAGGTCGGACCTCCGGTCGATACATTCGGCGGCGCGGGCGGCGAAGCCAACGCGCGCATCTTCAAGGTGTTCGGTTACGCCTTCCTGGCGCGCAAGCCGGGATAGTTTAGGAAAATGGTAAGCCCGGCCGCCGATTGTGGCGGCCGGGCTTACCATATCAAGTTACAGCGGCGCTGACGCGCGCGCGGCTACTTCTTGGACTCGTAGAAGTTGATCACCTTGAGCACGTCTGCGGCGTCAAAACGGCCGATCGGCCCGTCGCTGTAGCTCGACGCCATCACCTTGCCTTCTGCATTCAGCAAGAAGTCGGACGGCTGGATGATACCGCGGCGGTCCTCCCACCATGAGCCCAGCTGATCGGCGATCCCGCGGGTGACGCCGTAGCCGAAGGGAAAACCCTTGCCCTCGGCAATCTCGCCGGCTTTCTCGACATCGTCGACGCTGGCCGCGACGATCGTGCCGCCGGCCGCCTCGATGGCCTCTCTATGCTCTCTGAAGCCGTCCAACTGACGGCGGCAATAGGGTCACCAATGGCCCCGGTAGAACAGGATGGCGCGGTACTTTGCATCCAGGCCGTCCGGCAGATCAAGCGTGCCGCCACCGACCAGATTGAGCGTCAGCTTCGGAAAACTGGCGCCGCTTCCCAATTTCTCAGACATGGAATTCCTTCGCTCTTGGCCTGTGCCCGCCGAGCTGCCAACTGTGCCCGCGCCGCCCGCCGAATGCAATGCCCGGCCCCCATTGCCGGCCATTGTCCATTGGGATCGGGAAGGCTACGATCCGCCAGCGCCGGATTATGTGTACCCGGCAACTGGTTTGGTTTGACACGGAGGTCGCCTGGCATGGGCAGTCTGTCTTTCGATATCGCTCCGGCCCCGGTGCGCGATGACGTCGCGGCGGCGTTGCCGCGGGTCTGGGCGCGGATCGGCGAGCCGGGAAGTTGGCTCACCGCCGAACAGCGCGTCGCCATCGCGGCCGAGGCACGCAATGTCGCGGGCTGTACGCTCTGCGACGACCGAAAAGCGGCGGTCTCGCCATACGCGATCACCGGCGAACACAGCCATCTGGGCGCCTTGCTCGAGGCCTGGGTCGACGTCATCCACCGCGTCATCAGCGATCCCGGACGGCTCACCGAGCGCTGGTTCCGCGAGGTCACCGATGGCGGCATCGAGGTCGGCGAATATGTCGAGCTGATCGGCGTCGTGGTTAGCGTCGTCGCCGTCGACACGTATTGTCGTGGGATCGGCATGGCGGCCCCCGCGATCCCGGCGGCTGCTGCCGGCGCGCCGAGCCCCGATACGCCCGACCAGCTCAACACCGAGCTTGCCTGGGTGCCGACGCTCGACGCCGATGTCGACGGCCCGCTCCAAGCCGAGTTTTACGCGGGTGCGCCCGCACATATCCGCCGCGCGCTGACCTTCGTGCCGGCGACCGCGCGCAGCTTCTGGGAAATGGCGAACACGCTTTACATGACCGGCGCCCAGATGCGCGACTTCGGCACTGAGTACCGCGCCATCAGCCATGCCCAGATCGAGATGATCGCCGGCAGGGTCTCCGCCATAAACCAGTGCGTTTACTGAACCACCAGCCATGCGGCACTGCTCCGTGCGAGCGGTCAACATTCTGGTGACGACTACGATCTGAACGCGCTTTTGGGTCAGAGCGGCGACGACAGCGGCATCCCCAATGCCGCCATCCTGATCGAGTTCGCCGAGGCCGCCGTGGGCGCCGATACTGCCCGGCTCGATGCGGCCCGCACTGCGGTGATCGATGCCATGGGCGGGGCGGCGTTGTCGGATGCGGCTGGCGTTGCCGCGCTCTTCAACGCCATCGACCGCGTCGCGGACGCGACCGGGATCCCGCTGGAAGAGGAAAAGGCGGAAATGACCGAGGGTATGCGCGATCAGCTCGGCATCAACGCCTTCGGGGCAGTGCCGGAGAGCGCCGAGGCTTGATCTCGGCTGTCACGGACGATGGCGGCGGGACGGGCCGTCAGGTTACTGGCGCGAACTGCCGGCTGTCGGGGTCGAGGGCGAGCAGGATGCCGTCGGCGATGTCGAAATAGGCGCCGCGCAGGCGTAAGCGCCCATCGGCGAGGCGCTCCTTGATGAAGGGGAAAGTCTCCAGGTTCTCGATCGAATGGCGGACCGCCGCGAATTCGAGCGCCTGGGCTTGCGCCTCGATCGGCTTGTCGCCGGCTTCGCGCAAGGCGTCCATGCGTGCAGGTTTCAAGAGCGACATCCAGCGCTGTATGAAGCCGTGCTGCGCCTTGCCCTCGTAAATCCCGTCGAGATAGGCGCGCACGCCGCCGCAGCGCGCATGACCCATCACCAGGATCGTTTCGACGCCGAGCCCGTTGACCGCGAATTCGAGTGCCGCGCTGGTGCCGTGATAGTCGCCATGGGGCTCGAACGGCGGCACCAGATTGGCGACGTTGCGCGCAACGAAAAGCTGCCCCGGACCGGCGCTGAAGATCGCTGCTGGATCGACCCGGCTGTCACAGCAGGCGATCACCATGACCTTGGGGGCCTGACCCGACGCCGCCAGCGCGCCATAGAGTGCCGCTTCCTCACGGTAGCGGCCGGCGAGGAAGCGGCGATAGCCGTCGACCAGTTCGTCTACATCGCGCATGGGGCTGTCACTCGTGTTTGCTCCCTGGGCTGCCTGTGGTGATTTACGCCAAGGCGATCAGCGGCTCATTGCCTTCGCGCCGGCTGATGCGCCCGATTTCGCTGACCTCAGTATATCCAGCGCCCCGCAAGTCCGCGAGGCACGCTGCAGCGTCGGCTTTGGGCAGGCCGATCAGCAACCCGCCCGCCGTCTGGGGATCGAACAAGATCGCACGCTTCGCGCCATCGCCGCCTGCTGCCAGTTTACCGCCCACGCTCCGCTCGTTGTCGGGCTGGATCGAGCTCACGATGCCTTTGGCCATGACCTCCAGGGCGCCTGCCAGAACCGGTATGTCCGAAAGCTGCAAAGACACTGTCACGCCCGCCGGCTCGGCCATCTCGATCAGATGGCCGGCCAGGCCAAAGCCGGTGACGTCGGTGGCGGCGCTGGCGCCATGCTGTCGCGCAATGCGCGCTGCCGGGCCGTTCGATTGCAGCATCGCGGCGATCGCCGCATCGATCCAGCGGCCATCGGCGGCGTGGCGCATATCGGCCGCGAGCAGCGCCCCGGTGCCGAGCGGTTTGGTCAGGATCAGCGCGTCGCCTGGCCGCAAGCCGCCCTTGCGCAACATGGCGTCCTCATCGATGAAGCCGTTGATGGTGAAGCCCAGCATCATCTCGCTACCCTCACCGGTATGCCCGCCGATCAGCGCCACCCCGTCCCCGGCGAAGGTCGCGAGCGCGCCGCTCAGCAATTGGCTCAGGTCGCCGCCCATCTTCGCCGCGTTTGCGTAGGGCAGGGTTACGGCGGCGAGCGCCGAGGCCGGTTCCGCCCCCATGGCGTGGATGTCGCCCAGGCAATGGTTGGCGGCGATCTGGCCAAAAAGATAAGGATCCTCGATGAAGGCACGGAACTGATCGAACGTCTGCACCAGCGCCTTGCCCGGAGGCGGGGTGATCACCGCGGCGTCGTCCGGCGCATCGAGGCCGACGAGAATGTTCGTCGCGGCCGCCTGATTGGGCGCAATCGACGCCAGCGCCTTCTTCAGAACATCCGCCGGCACCTTGGCGCCGCAGCCGCCGCAGCGCATCGGGTCGAAGCCGCCAGCTTCGGCCTCACCGGCATCGTCCTGCATCTCCGGCAGCTCCTGGTACTTCCGCATCCAGCGCCGGTCGATCCAGTCCTTGAAGCGCCAGGCCCAGCCGCCCTCGACCGAGAGCGCGGCATAAGACAGCACCGCGCGTTTCTCGCCCACGGAGATCAGCGCGAGCGTGCGCGGCTGCGGGTGATAGGCGCGCGGTGTCCCGCCCGTCGCCAGTGCCCGCAAGCTCGCTGCCAGCACCGGTCCCTGGCGTACGGCATAGACGCCGCTCTTGGGCAAAGCCCCTGGCTCGAAGGCGATGGTGTCGCCGGCGCCGAAGACGCGTGCATCGCTCACCGATTGCAGCGTGCCGTGAACCCGGATAAAGCCGCGCTCGTCGAGCGCCAGCCCTGTCTCGGTGAGCCAGCCGGCCGCCGCGCCCGGGGTCACCAGCACGGCGCTGTCAAAGCCGAGATCGAGCGCCGGATCGCAGATGAACTTGTTGTCCGCGATCGCCCGCACCGTGCGTCCGCCATGAAAGGCGATGTTGGCGCGGTCGAGCGCCCGGCGCATGCGCTGCCTGGTCCCGCGCCCATGGGTCTCTAGCGGCTCGGCCGATTGGGCGACAACCGCGACCTCGAACCCATCGGCAGGCTTGCCGGCGCGCTCCAGCGCCTTGCGAATGCGAAAATTGAGTGCCAATGCCGCCTCGGTTCCTCCGGCGCCGGCGCCGATCACGACGAGCCGGTGGCGGCCGCCCTGCGCGACGATCGCGCGCTCCACCGCTTCCCAGCGTTCCAGGAAACGGTCGACGGGCTTGACCGGGATGGCGATCTCCGCGCCGTCGATTTCGCCCGATGCGGGGGTCGAGCCGATGTCGATGCTGAGGAGATCGAAGGCAAGCGGCGGGCGCCCGGCGCAGGCGACCGTGCCGGCGGCAAGGTCGATGCCGGTCGCTGCCGCCTGGGTGTAGCGCGCGCCTGCGAAGCGGGCGAGGGCGCGCAGGTCGAGATGCGTCTCCTCAAGCGTGTAATGCCCGGCAAGATAGCCCGGCAACATGCCGGAATAGGGCGTGAAGGAAGCCGGCGAGATCAAATTGAGGCGTACCCCCGACTCGCGCTTCATGCCGAAGCTTCTCAGGACCGCGACGTGGGAATGGCCGCCGCCGACCAGCACGATGTCGCATGTGACGGGGGCGTCAGTCTGCATGAAAGCCGGGCAAGCTGTAGGTGCGAGCTGGACCGCCGGCAGACGGCCCAGGGGAAAACTGGCGGAAGAGGGTGGGAGTCGAACCCACCAGACACGCCTGGCGCGTCCCAACGGGTTTGAAGCCCGCGCGGCCCACCGGGAACCGATCCCCTTCCGTCGGCTTGGCTAGCGCATTTTCCACTTGCGTGGGAGCGGTTTGGTGATGCCATCCGAACGGAAAATGCTCTAGCACGGCCGATCTGGTGCGGTCCAAGCTAATCAACCCGCCTTCACGGGCTCTTGAGACGGCGCGGCGGCCTCCTCGGCGCCGAAAACACCTGCCGCCGGCCGCAGTATCTCCCGTTCATTGCCAAGCCGGCGCGTGAATTTGACCTTGTCGAAGAACTCCAGGAGCTCGATGCTGAGGTTGCGGCCCATGCCCGACCAGTCGCGGTAGGCGGCGACGGAGAAGCGCCCGCCCGGCAGCGCGCGCGCCTCCCGCTCGGCGATGCCGGCCAGTGTCTGCAAGGCCGCCTGGGTCATGTAGCGGTTGGCCGAGACGCGCGCGACCAACCCGATCTTGGCGACCCGTGCCAGGAGGCGCGCGATCTGGTCCTGCGCCATACCAAGCTCTTCGGCGATTTCGTGGATCGTCGGCGGGCGCGCCGTGGCCGCATCCATGATCGCCCGGACGCGCTGCCAGTCCTTCTCGTCGGCCGGGCTCAGCACGGCGGCAAAGCCGCGCCGCTGCAGCACCGCGCCGGCGCCCGAGATCTCGCCGGACCCGATCAGCGTGGCTACGATGTGATCGAACACCGCCGGCCGCACGCGAAGCGGCAGGGAACGCATCAGGGCAGGGCCGTTCGCGCCGCCGGCATTCGGATGGGCCCGGTGCCAATCCTCCAAACCAGCGAGGACTGCGGCGGCCAGCGCGTCGTGATGGGCCTGTGTCAGACCAATAATCCCATCCTCGCCGATGCAGCAGACAGCGACCCGCGCACGCATCGCTTCGGCCTCGGCCGCGCTCAGGTTCCAGGCCGCCTCGAGCGAATTGAGCGGCGCGCCGCCCGGTGCTGCGGCGAGGATCGCGGCCAACGCCGCCTCCCGGTCCGGATCGAGCAGCGCCCGCAGCCAGGCCAGGCGTTCGGGCCGGGCCCGGCCGCGCCGCGGCGAGAGCGGATCGACGATCTTGCCGCCGCCAAGCGTCCGCCGCGCCGACTGATCACGGATGATGACCGCATCGCCGGCCTTCGCGCTGACCGGCGTATCGAGCACGAGCTGCGCCAGCCCCGAGCCTTTCGGTTCGATCGCCTTGCCTTCGAGCAAGGCAACCCGGCCGGTCACGTCGGCCGTCCCAAGATGGATATGAACCGGGGCCCAGTGCTTGAGGGCGCGCTCTTCGGTGCCGAGCACCTTGAGCGCGACATCGATCCGGCGTGACAGGCCATGCGCTCGCTCCGCGACGATCCAGTCGCCGCGCTTGATCTCTTCCTTGTGGATCCGCCCGGCGAGATTGATGGCGCAGCGGTCGCCCAGCACAGCTTTGTCAACCGGCCGGTCCTGGGCGCGCAGGCCGCGTACGCGCAGCTCGCGGCCCTCGGGGGACAGGATGACGGCGTCGCCCGTCCGAACCGAGCCCGCGCTGATCAGCCCCGTCACTACGACACCGGCGCCTGCAATGGTAAATGCGCGGTCGATGGCGAGCCGGAAGTTGCCATGAGGCGCCGCGCGTTGCTCGGCCTCCGCGAGCATGCGCAGATGTGCCGCAACACCGTCCACACCGGTGCCTTGCGTGGCGGAAACCGGGAAGATCGGCGCGCCGGCCAGGCGGGTTCCATCGAGCAAGGCGACGATCTCATCCGCTGCGGCAGACACCCGCGCGTCGTCGACCTTGTCGATCTTGGTGAGCACGACGAAGCCCGTTTCGATGCCGACCAGATCGAGAATGGCGAGATGTTCGCGGGTCTGGGGCATCGGCCCGTCATCGGCGGCAACCACCAGCATGGCGCCGCTGATCGCGGTCACGCCGGCCAGCATGTTGTGGATGAAGCGCTCGTGGCCCGGCACGTCGACGAAACCGATCACCGTGTCCGGCGCGATCGCCGTGTCATAGACGAAGCCCAGATCGATGGTGAGGCCGCGCTTTTTCTCTTCGGGCAGCCGGTCGGCATCGACGCCGGTCAGCGCCTTCAAAAGCGAGGTCTTGCCATGATCGACATGGCCGGCGGTGGCGATGATCATGGCTTTGCGGGCGCCGTTAGTCCCGAAAGGTCGAGCCTGCCAAGCTGCTCCACGAAGGCCGCTTCGTCTTCCAGGCAGCGCAGGTCTAACAACAGCGCACCGTCGCTGACGCGCCCGATCACCGGCATGGGCAGATCGCGGAACGCCGCCGCCAAGGCGGCCGTCTTTCCACCACGCCTTTTCTCGCCGGCCGGCCGGATCGCCAATGCCGTGCTCGGCAAAAGGTCGACGGGCAGGGCGCCGCTGCCGATCTGGCTTTTGCAGGGCACGGCCTCGACCGTCGCGGCACCGTCCAGCGCCTTGGCGAGTGCCGGGCACAGCCGTTTGGCGCGGGCTGCGATTTCGTCCGCCGGCATGGTCAACAGGCGCAGCACCGGCAAACGCTCGGCCAGGCGGCCCGGATCCTCGTAGAGCCGCAAGGTCGCCGACAGTGCAGCGATGACCAGCTTGTCGAGACGCAACGCGCGCTTCATCGGGTTGCGCTTGATCTTGGCGACAAGCTCGGCGCGCCCTGCGATGATGCCGGCCTGCGGTCCGCCCAGCAGCTTGTCGCCGCTGAAGGTGACGAGATCGGCGCCGCCAGCCCCGCCTTTGCCGAGCGTCTCGCGCGCGGTACGCTCATGGGGCAGGCCGAAGTCTTCCAGATCGATCAGCATGCCGCTGCCGAGATCGACCACGAAGGGCAGGCCATGCGCGCGCGCCAGCGCGGCGAGATCAGCCTCGGGCACGGATTTGGTGAAACCCCGCACCTCGTAATTGCTCGTATGCACCTTCATTATACAGGCGGTCTTGTCGCTGATCGCGCTGTCATAATCCTTCAAATGCGTGCGGTTGGTCGTGCCGACCTCGTGCAGCTTGGCGCCGGCGCGCGCCATCACGTCGGGGATGCGGAAGGCGCCGCCGATCTCCACCAGCTCGCCGCGCGAGACCACCACTTCCTTGCGCCGGGCCAGCGTGTTCAGCATCAGCAGTATGGCGGCTGCGTTGTTGTTGACCACCGTCGCCGCCTCGGCGCCGGTCAGCCGGCAAATCTGCTCCTCCAGGAGGTCGTCGCGGTCGCCTCGTCGTCCGCTCGCCAGATCGAATTCCAGGTTTACGGGGCCCGCCGCCGTCGCCGCGATCTCTGCGATGGCTTCGGCGGCGAGCGGCGCGCGGCCGAGATTGGTGTGGATCACCGTGCCGGTCAGGTTGAAGACGCGCTTGAGCGGCGGCGCAAAAAGCGCCTCGAGCCGCGCGGCGACATCTGCCGCCAGCGCCGTCTCGCCGGCAAGACCTTGCGCATCCGTGCCGGCCGCAATCGCGTCCCGCGCATCGTCGAGCGCAGCCCGCACGGCCTCCAGCGTTGCAGCGGCGCCATGGGCGGCGGCCAGCGAGCGCACCGCCGGCCAGGCGAGCATCCGGCTCACGGCGGGCAGCGCCGCGTAGGCGTTCTGCGCCGGGTTGGGCCTGGCGCGCGCCATCTAGCGCTTTGTTCCGACACTGATCATGGCCAGGATGGGGACCTGCAACGACGCTTTATGTCAAGGCCCCTCCCGGAAGCTCGCCTCCCGGCTCGAATACCGCGCTTGAACGCCTCGCCGCCGACCACATCTTTACGCCATGGCCAGAACTCCCAAAACCAAACCCAGATCCAAGCGCGACTTCGTCGAAATCGAGGATGCGCTGGGCGCTCATAATTACCATCCGCTCGATGTCGTGCTGTCGCGCGGCGAAGGTGTTTGGGTCTGGGATACCGACGGCAACAGGTATCTGGACTGTCTGTCGGCATATTCGGCCGTCAACCAGGGCCACTGCCATCCCAAGATCCTCGCGGCGATGATCGAGCAGGCGGGCAAGCTCACGCTGACCTCGCGCGCCTTCCACAACGACCAGCTTGCGCTTTTCTACCAGGAGATCTGCGCGCTCACGAATACGTCGAAGGTGCTGCCGATGAACAGCGGCGCCGAGGCGGTCGAAAGCGCCGTCAAGGCCGTGCGCAAATGGGGCTACGAGGTCAAGGGCGTGCCCGAGGGCAAGGCCGAGATCATCGTCTGCCGCAACAATTTCCACGGCCGCACGCTGATGATCGTGGGATTTTCAACCGATCCGGCCGCGCGCTCGGGCTTCGGGCCGTTCGCGCCGGGCTTCAAGGTCATCCCGTTCGGCGACGCGGGCGCGCTGAAAGCGGCGATCACCCCCAATACGGTGGGCTTCCTGGTCGAGCCGATCCAGGGCGAGGCCGGGGTGGTGATCCCGCCCGAGGGCTATCTGAAGGAAATCCGCGCGATCTGCACGGCCGAAAACGTCATGCTGATCCTCGATGAGATCCAGACCGGGCTTGGCCGCACCGGCAAGCTGCTCGCCGAGGAGCATGAGGGCATCGAGGCCGATCTGACCCTGGTCGGCAAGGCGCTCTCCGGCGGCTTTTATCCGGTCTCCGCAGTGCTCTCGAATTCGGAGGTCCTGGGCGTGCTGAAGCCCGGAGAGCATGGCAGCACCTTCGGCGGCAACCCGCTTGCCTGCGCCGTGGCGCGCGCCGCCATGCGCGTGCTGGTCGAGGAAGGCATGGTCGAGAACGCCGCCAGGATGGGCGACTATTTCATGGAGCGCCTGCGCGGCGTGCGCAACAACCTGATCCGCGAGGTGCGCGGCCGCGGCCTGATGATCGCGGTCGAGTTCGAGCCCGAGGCCAAGGGCGCGCGCCAATATTGCGAGGTGCTCAAGGGCGCCGGCATTCTCTGCAAGGAAACCCACATCAACACGATCCGTTTCGCCCCGCCGCTGGTCATCACGCGCGACGATATCGACTGGGCGATGGATCGCATCGAGCCGGCGTTGATAGGGTCGGGCGGAAAGTCCTGATCGGCGTCCATGGCCCAGAAGAAAAAGAATGCCAAGTCCGACGAGAACCGCTACCGCCAGGTGGCGCAGAACCGGCGTGCCCGGCACGACTACTTCATCGAGGAGAAGATGGAGGCGGGGATCATGCTGTCCGGCACCGAGGTCAAATCGCTGCGCGCCGGTCATGCCAATATCCGCGAGGCCTACGCCAACGAGATGGGCGGCGAGATCTGGCTGCACAATTCCTACATTGCCGAATACGCCTCCGGCCGCGACAACCATCCGCCGCGCCGGACGCGCAAGCTGCTGCTGCACAAGCGCCAGATCGAAAAGCTCGTCGGCGGGGTTCAGCAGGGCGGCATGACCATCGTGCCACTGGCGCTCTATTTCAATCCGCGCGGCATCGCCAAGATCGAGATTGGTCTGGCCAAGGGCAAGAAGCAGTACGACAAGCGCGAGAGCGACAAGCAGCGCGACTGGGACCGCGAGAAGGGCCGGCTGATGCGCGACAAAGGCTGAAACGCCGAAGGCGTTTCAGCACCGCAGGCGTTTCAGCACCGGTCCCGGGACTGGGAAAGCGCCTCCTCCGGCTCCTGCAATTTCGTCCAAGCCCAAAACCCGCCCATCTCCCCGACGCAAGGCTGATCTGCGCCAAGCCATACCCCCTTGGGCGGCTGCCCAGTTGACACTCCCCCTGCCCACCCCGAAGATCGGCCAGCAAGAGCGGTCGGCGAAAACGGCCGGATAAACCGCACGGAGGGGAGGGCTCGTTCCATGTTTCTCAAGAACTACTGGTACGTCGCAGCCTGGCCGGAGGAAATCGGCGAGGCGCCGCTGGCCCGCACCATCCTGGGCGAGCCGATTGTTTTCTTTCGTACCGCCGCCGGCGCGCCGGTCGCCTTCGAGGATCGCTGCTGCCATCGCTCGGCGCCGCTGTCGTTGGGCCGCGTTGTTGGCGGCGACCAGCTGCAATGCGGCTATCACGGCATGACCTACAACGCCGACGGGCAGTGCGTTGCCATTCCGGGCCAGACCGCGATCCCGCCCCAGGCGCGGGTGCGCAAATATCCCATCGTCGACCGCTGGAAGTTCTCCTGGATTTGGATGGGCGATCCGGCGCTGGCCGACGAGGCGAAGATCCCGCACGTAAGTTTCAATACCGACCCTGACTGGTCGTTCGTCGGTGGATATCTGCGGTTTGACTGCCATTACCAGCTTCTGGTCGATAACCTGCTCGACCTCACGCACGAGACATTTCTGCATGCCAAGACCATCGGCAATGAGCATGTCGCAAGCACGCCGCTCGCCAAGGTCAAGGCGAACAACGCATCGGCGCTCGATGTCTCGCCGCTTGGCAAGGTCGTCAACGAGCGCCCCAGCGTCACCGCGGCGCGCTGGATGCTCGATATCGACCCGCCGCCGCTTTATGCGGCCACCGGCGGATACGGCGAGCGCAAGGAGAAGGTCGACCGCTGGCAGCTCCTGCATTTCGAGCCGCCCAGCCATGTCTGGCTCGATGCCGGGGTGGCGACGGCGGGCACCGGCGCGGCCGACGGCGATCGGAGCGCCGGCATAACCCACATCCTTTATGACGGCATCACTCCGGAAACCGAGGACTCGACGCATTACTTCTGGTCGTTCCCGCGCGACTACAAAACCGAGGACGCGGCGATCACCGAGATGCTCGACAAAGGCATCTACAACACTTTTCTTGAGGATCAGGAAATGCTTGAGCGTCAGCACGCCCTCCTGCGCGCCAAGCCGGAGGCGCTGTTGGTCGATATCAATGCCGACCGCCCGGCCGCGCAGGCCCGCCGTCTGGTCGACAAACTGCTCGCCGAGCAGGCCGGCGCTACCCAGAGCGCGGCATGAGCGACCAGCCAATGGAGAACGGCCGGCTTGCCGGCATCGAGGGCCGCGTTGCCATCGTCACGGGCGCCGCGCAGGGTATCGGCGCGGTCTATGCCAAGGCGCTGGCGGCGGCCGGCGCCAAGCTCGTGGTCGCCGATATCCTCGACGCCACCCCCGTCGCCCAGATCATCGAGCAGGCCGGCGGCGAGGCCGTCGCCACGAAGACCGATGTAACTAACGTCGACGCCGTGGAGGCCATGGTCGCCACCGCGGTCGAAACCTACGGCCAGCTCGACATCCTGGTCGCCAATGCCGCCATCTTCGCCAATCTCGAGCTTAAGCCCTTCACCGAGATCGATCCCGACGAGTGGGACCGGGTGATGGCGGTCAATGTGCGCGGGCCCTTCTTGTGCGCCCGTGCCGCGGTGCCCGAGATGCGCAAGAACGGCTACGGCCGCATCATCAATATCGCCTCGGGCACGGTCTTCAAGGGCACGCCGCATTTCCTCCACTACGTCACCTCGAAGGGCGCGGTGGTGGCGCTGACGCGCTCACTTGCCCGCGAGGTCGGCGGCGACGGTATCTGCGTCAACACGCTGGCGCCCGGCTTCGTGATGAGCGACGGGGTGCTGGCCCATCCGACCATGCGTGAGAAGATGAGCGGCCCGGTGGTCGCCAGCCGCGCCATCCAGCGCGAGCAGGAGCCCGAAGACCTGATCGGCCCGCTGCTGCTGCTGGCTTCGGAGGAGGCGCGCTTCATGACCGGTCAGGTGGTGGTCGTCGACGGCGGCTCGGTGACGCATTAGGGGAACAAGCACCGGATTCTCGAAATTATCTACTAGTAGATAATCGCGTCTTTTCGATGCGATCGGGCGCCGTTGCCTGCTAACAAGTCGTCATATTCAATCGATCATACTTTTTTTTGTTTCCTCGTGAGTAATCACTAATGAATGCTCTCAAGTAATCTAGGTCGTTTATCGCCATATCAATAAACAACTGGTGCGGTGGCAAACGAGGCCCTACTCGTCGAGGCAGATTACCTTTTGTCCTAAATATATTAGACTCTGCTTTGCTAGCGAACTGTTCGATTTTTTCTGCAATCTTTTCGTGTAGTGAGTCAAACTCACGTTCCCACCGATCTTTGTATATACCGGCGCTATCTGATTCCATTTGAATGCGTAGTTTTGCTAATCCCGTTCGCAAATCGCTTATGTCATCTAATACCTGCTGGTCATGTTTTTTCGTTATGAAACCATCTCTTTCCTTTCGTACTTTGTGAAACGCTTGGAACTGTGCCACCAACAAACCTATTCCAAAGGCGGCTAACTAACCCCACCAAGGGACTCTAAAGTCCTTGGTCGCGTCGAGGATTAAGCCGATTGCTCCGCCAAATAATCCTACGACGAATCCCCACCAACCACGGAGTACAGCAGGCAAGTATTCGCGGATTGAATCCCACATAGCGACGATCCTATATTTAATCGCGCGTAGTTATAACGATTTTCGGCGGTGTCCAGTCCCGTCATTCACGAGTTATTGTGGTCCGGCGCAAATCTGGGCAAGGACGATGCTCTTCAGATGGGTAAACTTGAAGGCTTATCCCGTTGTCCCAGGTAGTTAGGTTTCATCGGCCTCGGCGGGTTCGGCGCCGTCCTGACGCATGCCGCTGATGGTCTTGCGTCGGCGGGGTTTCCGCCGTGTTGGTGTCGCGTCCTTGCGGGGGTT
>DATKZM010000125.1:0-3718 GCA_035527975.1 Alphaproteobacteria bacterium
CCCTTTACCCTAAAGAGCGGACATGCTCAGAGCCAGGATCGATGTCGGCTAAGTGCCACAAACGGACATTCGGACTCACCGACGCCGTCGATGAACTGTTGGCGCCGCGCAGAATCCGACCGGCACACGCGCTCCTATGCGTTGCTGAACTGCCTAATGGGTCAGTTGTCGTGACTAATTCTTCCTGCGTGCGACGACCCTCCGTCATGATATAGTGACCCATTAGATCCACTGCTTTCTTGAAATCGACTGCTTTCTTGCCGCTTGAGGGCCGCTTTCGTTGGCGGAGCCCGAGGAAAGGAAGTGTACGATGGCGGAACTCTGGGAGCTGATTTGCCACCATACATATGGCGGCATTCCCGGCGTCGTTGTCGATGTGTCTCCGCGCGCCGCAAGTCATGGACAAGCTGTTGGGCTGGACGACGGCGACTTCCTCGCCGATGGAACCGCCCCGGGTTCGGGAGCCGTGCGCTTCTATAACCAGGACGGCCGCATTCGCGTTCCGACAGAGGCGATCCAGTGGCAGTCGATCGTTGGCATCAGGGGAGAAGTGACGCTTCGGCGCCAGCCGTCGCTCGGATTCATTATCGATAGCGATGCGTTCCAATTCCACGTCCGCGGCAACAGCCTCGACATTCCGGTCGCCTGGTTCAGCAACCATCCAAAGCAATACGCCGAAATCTCTACGGTGTTCGATTCGGTGGGGCCCCAGCCCTACCGCATTCCAGCAGGGCCATGGGTCACGCTCGGCTTCATGCATGATGGCTTCGGCACCATGGAATTGTACGCTGATGGACAGGTCATCGCGCGGCGCGACGGCGTCTATGGCGCGGTGAAAGCGCCGGGCGGCGCTGGGCTAAGCATTGGCAACGCCCTGCGCAGCGGTGGCTTGTCGTTCAACGGCGAGATCGACGAGGTGAAGGTTTGGCGCCTCAACCCACGCCGGATCGATGACGAATTCTATGCCAGGCCAGTGGATCGGGAGACGGCTGAATGCTGGCGGCGATTCCGGGGCGAGATCGAAGCGGCGTTTCGGCGTCACCCGGATTGCGCCAAGCAGCTTGCCAGCCTTGTCGCGCAGGTTGTCGAGAGCCTTAGGCGCCAAGCCATCGCCCAGGGCCCAGAGACCCAAAGCCGGATGCTGCGCGCGGCGAAGGAATACAATCGCTTGTGGCGCGAGGGCCAGGTCGACAGCCCCGAGATGGCGGATGTCTTTCTCGACCTTATCGGCTGGCTGCGCATCGCCGGTGTCGCCCCTGAAGACAATGCGGCTCTGGCGGCGCTGCAGGCCTCGCCCTGCTGGCAGCTCATCCTCGGCGAGCTGACGCCGCCCGACTGCGATCGCCAGTTGATGACGCTGTTAAGCATGGTTATCGGCAATCTTGGTGACCGGCGCCGGAACCAGGGCGTTAGGGTGTGAGAGGAGCAAGGCAGTGGCGCGCACCGACCTGACGCAAGGCAGTAACGCCAACAACGCTGCCACCTACAGCACGGCGTCGATCGCGCCGGCCTCCGGCAGAGTGACTCTCGCTTTTGTGATGAATGTGCGGTCCGGCTTGGGACAACAGGCGGCCGAGCCGACCGCTCAAGGCAACGGCATGGCCTGGACGCGGGTCGAGTCGGTTCAGGTCACCGGTGCGCCGAACCGCCGCCTGACTTGCTTCCGCGCGACTGGAGCACCGTCGCCGGGTCCGGTGAATTTTAACTTCGGCGGCGAACAGCAGGCCCTCTGCGCCTGGTCGGTGTTTGAATATGACGGCGTGACCGACATCGGCCAGGTCAAGATCGCGAGTGGCGGCGGCCTGACGCCCACCATCGCGCTCGATGCCCTGGCCAATGCCGACAAGAGCATCGTGGTCGGCGGTGTCATTGTGAATTCGATCCTTGGCACACCGCCTCAAGTCCAGCCCGGCCAAGGCCTTACCGAGATCCACGAGCAAAACGTCTCAGATCCCGGCACCGGCGGGTCTCTGCAAACCGAGGATCGAACCGGCGGCGGCAGCACCGTCAATTGGACGGCATTTTCCCAAGGCTGGGCCGCGATTGGACTCGAGCTCACCGCAGGGCTCGATGCTACCGCTGTCGCTGTGCTCGCCAAACGTTTCGAGCCGATCTTGTATTTCCACTCGGCTGAAAAGTTCTTTCCGTCGAACGCCCAGCGCTACATCGAGAAATGTGCGCTATGGCGGACGCAATCTCAGTTCGATGTAAAGGATTCGTGGGGCGGTAAGGGGACTCCCTTTCCGCGCGCCCCGCTGATCGACTACGCGGACATCGCCACCGTCGCGGGAGAGCCCGGGACGTTCCTCGGCGACAATCTCGTCAACACACCGGCGGAAGAGCGGTTTCTAGATTTGTCGGGTTGGAAGGACGCGGCGGGCATGGATGAGCCCAAGGTGACGGCCGCCAGCAAGAATACCTATTCAAACCGCGGGGCAGTGGCGACCCGGTATGACTCCGGCGATCTCACGGACAGCAGATTTTGGTATCACGTCGAGTTGTTCGACAACGCTCGGCTGCGGCGGTTGCTGTCGACCGTGCGAGCGCCGAACCTCGTCAAAGTGCTCGACAGCCTTAAGAAGGACGCGGCCCTGCTCTGCTATTACCTCTTCTTCCCGGCGCATGAGGAGGGACCGGTCCCGGGCTGCACCAACGTCGAGGCCATGGAGTTTGGAAGCTTCGCAGGAGATTGGCTGTGTATTGCGCTGCTGCTCGAGAAAGATGCTGACGCCAAGCTTGCCCCCTCATTCATCGGCCTGAGCGGGCGTGGCACATACGCGTCCTCGCCGCCGCGTGGTCAGGCAAGCGACAGCGATGACATGGCGGGGCGCAGCCGGATGATGGTGCTCCCGTTCTCCACTTCAGAGACAATCAGCGAACATCCGAAGGTCTTTGTCGCCAATGGCACGCACAGCCTGTACCCGATGGCGGGCACCTTTGCCGTCACCTATGGTCCGGGCGCTCCGGGCCAATGCGGCCTCGTCGAACCCTTTGACCCACATGCCGACGATCCGGCCTTGTCGGCACCGGCGGCGTTCGGGCTGAAACTGATCGCGACGGGCATGTTGGGGTCCGTCCTTGGCCCGCTAGCTTTAGTCCTCGGCGCCATTGCCGCCACGTTGGAAGGTGTCTGGCCACCTCATGGCTTGGACGTCGTCGGCGAGTTGGTCGACGGCCCGGACGACGTCACCGGTTCGCCTGGCAGCGGCAAGGTGGTGGGGCCGGAAAATCTCGCGGTGCCCGACGGGGGGTCTGATCTGCAGGCCTGGCTGTCGAAACCCAGCGCCACCATCGGGGGGAAGCCCTACGAATCTTTGGTCGACCGCGACAAACAAACCTGGTGGCCGAGCGATTCAGGTGCGTCGGGCTACCAGGGACTCTGGGGACCGCGGGTGGAGAGCGATCCGTTTGCTCGCCGGGCCGGCATGAGGTTCCCGACGTTCTGGAGAACATTCTTCCTCGCCCTCGCCAACGGCAAGGCTACGCAGGCGCTCTAAGGTCGCTTTGCCCTAAGATGACCAGCGTGGCGCCGCGGAGCTTCCTGGTATCAGGAGCCCATCGTAAGCTGTGGCCATAACCCCCAACTATTGGGGCAGCCAAACACTACGGAAACTAGACCACTGCTGTTCGCAGATATCCCGGGCAACTGGTGACATCCGTTTTGGGTCAGACTCGGTCGTATCGGTCATGTCCGCTCTACGTTAGCTTTGCGCTCGAG
>DATKZM010000126.1:0-41513 GCA_035527975.1 Alphaproteobacteria bacterium
CCGATCGAAAACCGCCCCGCTGCGGCCCGCGCCGACAGTCCACCATCAATCGCCTCGACAACCCGCCGGCGCAGATCCAAACCGTACGCACGTGCCATATCTGCCTCCCGATAAACCTCGGGTCACAGAATCATATCTCGATCCGATTGGGAATCCCCCGCGATTCCTATTTCCTTGAAGACGCTCTAGGCCGCCGCGGGCGGCATGCCGAAGCACAGGATCTGGATTTTCGCCGCGCCATACTGGCGCTCATCAATCCCGTCGAACCCCATCGGAACGTCCAGGGTCTCTCCTGCTGCCTGCTCCAGCACGACGATCGCGCCTTCTTCCAGCCAACCGGCCGCCGCCAGCGCCACCAGCGCCGCTTCCGCCAGCTTCTTGCCGTAGGGCGGGTCGAGGAGGACGAGGTCGTGCGCCCGCGGCGCGGCTGGGGGCTTGGTCGCATCGCCGCGCACGAACTGGGCATTCTTGGCTTCGCCCGTGGCCTCGGCGTTTTCCCGTGCGAGAGCGAGTGCCGCCATATCCGTGTCGAGAAAGGTCGCCTCGCGCGCCCCGCGCGACAATGCCTCGAGACCCAGCGCGCCAGTGCCGCAGAAGGCGTCGAGTACCAAC
The DNA here is from genome assembly GCA_035527975.1 of Alphaproteobacteria bacterium. GTDB lineage: Bacteria > Pseudomonadota > Alphaproteobacteria > JAPULJ01 > JAPULJ01 > DATKZM01. Next base: position 613 of record DATKZM010000126.1, read on the forward strand.
GCTTCCTTGAGCGCGAAGCCGGTGTCGGCCACCGCGCGGCCTTGCGTCAACAGATTGAAAATCGCCTCGCGGGCGCGGTCGGCGGTCGGCCGGATCGCCCGGTCCCGCGGCGCCTGCAGCCGCCGGCCCTTATGCTTTCCGCCGACGATCCGCATTGCGCTTCGGGCCGGCTTCGGCCCCCAATTGCTCGCGCAGCACTTTTTCCGGCACCTCTTCGACGTCGCCGGATGCCAGGCCGCCGAGTTGGAAGGGCCCGTAGGCAAGACGGATGAGCCGGCTGACCGGATAGCCCAGATGCTCCAGCACGCGGCGCACCTCGCGGTTCTTGCCCTCGCGCAAAGAGACCGTCAGCCAGGCATTCGCGCCCTGCTGGCGGTCGAGCTTGGCCTCGATCGGCCCATAGCGTAGGCCGTCGACGGTGACCCCGCCGGCGAGCCCCTTGAGCTTGGCCGCATCGGGCTTGCCGTTGATGCGGACCCGGTAGCGCCGCGTCCAGCCGGTCGCGGGCAGCTCCAGATGGCGCGCCACCGCACCGTCATTGGTGAGCAGCAACAGCCCCTCGGAGGTGAAATCGAGCCGGCCCACGGTGACCAGACGGGGCAGCGTCTTCGGCAAGGCCTCGAAGATGGTCGGCCGGCCCTTGGGGTCGCGGTTGGTCGTCAGGAGCCCGCGCGGCTTGTGATAACGAAAGAGCCGCGCCTGCTCGGCGCGCGGCAGGCGCTCGCCATCGATGGTAATGCGGCCCGGATCGTCGACCGTCACGCCCGGCATTTCCAGGACAGCGCCGTCCACCGCAACCCGGCGCTCGGCAATCAGCTTCTCCGCCTCGCGCCGCGAGCAGATGCCCGCACGGGCGATCAGCTTGGCAACGCGTTCGGCTTTCTGTGGAGTTGGTGCAGTCATCACAGTTCCATAACGCCTAATCCGTGCCGTCACCCACGCGCCCTTCGACAAGCTCAGGAGTGGAAATGACGCTATTGGTGACAGACACTAACGGCTCGCGGCCACGAATGCTTCCATGATTCGCGCATCGCCGGCGCTGATGGTGAATTCCGGATGCCATTGGACGCCGAGGCAAAAACCATAGCGCCCATCCTCGATGCCTTCGATCACGCCGTCGGGCGCGAGCGCGTTGATCGCAACGCCTTTGCCGGTCTCCTTGGCCGCCTGGTGATGGGCCGAGTTGACCGACATCTCTTCGGTCTTGCAGATATCGTGCAGCAGGGTGCCGCGCGTGATGACAACCGTGTGCCCGGCCTCGTCGCGCGGGTTCTCCTGTTCGTGCTGCAAGGCATCGGGCATCTCGTCGGGAATGTGCTGGATCAGCGTCCCGCCAAGCACGACGTTGAGAAGTTGCTGGCCGCCGCAAATGCCGAGCACCGGCAGGTCGCGTTCCAATGCGCCGGTAACCGCGCCGCGCTCGAAGCCGGTGCGGGCTTCCTTCAGCGTCACTTTCGGATGAGCCTCCGCGGCCCCGTAAAGCGCCGGGTCGACATCGAAGGCGCCGCCGGTGACGACCAGCCCATCGAGCCGGTCGAGATAAGCCTCCACCAACGCTTCCTCATGCGGCAGCGCCACCGGCAAACCGCCCGCCACGACGACGCTGGCGAAATAGTTCTGCCGCAGCGCATACCACGGGAAATTTGCAAAGCCTCCCGGGCTCTCGGAATCGAGGCTGAGGCCAATGAAAGGTCGCTTGGTCATGGCGGTGAAGCTGCGGTCGTTTCCAGGCCCTCTATTTGGGGAGCGCTGTGCCGCGCGCCAATCGATATCCGTTGGTCGCTTGACACGTTCGATATTTATGTGTATATACACTCTTTATGAAACAAAGCCCACCAGCCACCATGGACGCCGCGCTGATGCCAGCCAATTGCACCGCGGGCAATCTGCGCCAGGCGCTGCGCGCGGTGGCGCAGTTCTATGACAGTGTGATCGGATCGAGCGGGCTGACGGTATCCCAGTTCTCGCTGCTTTCGACCCTGGACAAGACCGGTCCAATGCCGGTGGGTGCGCTCGCCAAGTACATGGTGATGGACCGAACCACTCTCACGCGCAATCTGAAACCACTGGAGCGCAGCGGGTTCGTGGAAACCGTGCCTGGCGCCGACCGTCGCGCCCGGCCGATCGCCATCACCCCCGCCGGCAAGGCAGCGCTGGCCACCGCGCGGCCGCTCTGGACCGAAGCTCAGCGCGAAATGGTGACCCGGTTCGGGATCGAAGACTGGGCCAGTCTGATCGGCCAGCTGCGCCATGCCGTCGAGGTCGTGAGATAAATCGATGGCGCAGACACAAAGAACTCCGCATAAATATGTGTAGCTACACACTAATAAAGGAATTGCCGTGATGCCACCCGTGTCCAACCCTCAAATGCAGCCGATCCATTGGCTGGTGGTGCTCGTCGCGGGCACGCTCTTCGGCAGCTCCTTTCTCTTCGTCAACATCGCGGTCACCGAGCTGCCGCCGCTCAGCCTCGCCGCCGGCCGCGCCCTGCTGGCGGTGCCGATCGCCTATGTGGTCATGCGCGCCGCGGGTTTCCGGCTGCCGCCGCCGGGGCGCGCCTGGGTGCCGCTGATCCTGCTGGGCTTTCTCACGGCCGCAATCCCTTATTCGGCGATTGCCTGGGGCCAGCGTCATATCCCAAGCGGCCTCGGCGGCATCCTCTTCGGCGCCATTCCGATCTTCAGCCTTATTCTCACCCCGCTGTTCCTGCGCGACGAGCGCGTGACCGCGGCCCGGGTGGCCGGCGCCGTCATCGGCTTCGGCGGGGTCGTCCTGGTGATCGGCCCAGAGGCGCTCGCCGGCATCGACCAGCAGATCCTGGGCGCCGGCGTCACCTTGGCAGCGGCCTTCTCCTATGCCGCGGGCGCCATCTATGCGCGGACCTGCCCCGATCTCCACCCGGTGGTGATGACCGCCGGACAACTCGTCGTGGGCAGCGTGGTGATGCTGATCGCCGCGCTGGTCGTCGACGCGCCCTGGACCTTGCGGCCAAGCGCCGGCGCGCTGGGCGCGCTGGCTGGCACAGCCGTCGTCGGCACCGCCTTGCCGACGATCCTGCTGTTTTGGCTGGTGCGCCAGGCAGGTCCGGGCAACGCCTCGCTGGTCACCTTCGTCATGCCGGTTGTCGCGGTGGCACTGGGCGCCGCGGCGCTCGGCGAGCGGCTGCCGCTTATCGCCTTCGCCGGCCTCGGCCTCATCCTCATCGGTGCGGCGGCGATCGGCGGAAGATTGAAGCCGCGCGCCAAGGCGCTGGCCGGCCCCGTCCACAACGACCGGAGGTTAGGACGCGCACGCGATAGCGTGCTGCCGATATCGCCCGCAAACGCTTCGGGCCAATAAGTGCATATGCACCCAGCCGCCCCGGACTCACTTCGATTTTCGCACTGTCAAAAAGGAGACACGACCATGCCTACCCTAAGCAAGCCCACACCCGTTGCGGCACCGGATGCCGTTGTCCTCGGCGCCACAGCACATGCTCGCGCAACAGACACGAACACGGTCAAAAAAAAAGCGTCCACGGTAACCTCCAAAGGGTGGTTCGCGCTCGGAAAACGGGTCCCTTACGATCCGAAGACAAAACGAATCCTGAAGTCAGACGACGCAATGGACGCGCCCGATGTCGTCCAGGTGTTTCGGCGGATCGCAAACCAGGCGACGGCCGGCAAGGATACGGTCTGGACATCCTTCCTGCCCGGCTGGCCCGACGGCTCGTTCGGATGGGCCAAGGTCGACCAGCATCTGACCGGCGAAAGCACCGGGTCAAGGCTTTTCGCGGAATATGTCGGACACGGCGATTCCGACAAACCGGTCGATTATCCCTACGGCACCGTCGAGCGTGCGGATCTGGTCGAGGCGCTGTGGGAAGCCGAGGGGATCACATAGACCTTCATCGTCGGCTTTGACTACTCCTCCATCGTTGCGCTCGAACTGCTGAGCCGCCAACAGGACCGGCGCGATCAGGGAGCCGAGCCGGCCACCCACATAGAGGGCGTATTGCTGATCAACGGCGGCCTGTTCGTCGATGCGCACACCCACCCCTGGTTCACCACGCCGGTCCTCAAGTCGCCGATCGGCGGGCTGGTGACATCCTTGGCGCAGCGCTCGAGGTTCGCCTTTGCCGAACTCATGAAGCCGCTATGGTCGAAGGATTACGAGGTGTCGCCCGAAGAAATCGATGAACTCCGCGACGCCATCGGGCGACGCAACGGTGTCGCCACCTTGAGCAAATCGGCGGGTTTTGTCGATCAGCATAAGCGCAATGCGGAGCGATGGGATCTGGGCCGCCTCTTTCACGCATTAAAAGACACCGTGTCGTTCCACATCGTCGGCAGCAAGGACGACCCATTCGAGTGGCGGCAAGCGGTGGCCGCGCGGGAGCGTTTGGGCGCCAAGGGTCTCGACGTTCGCATCCTGCCCGGCGGGCATCTCATGACCTCCGAGCATCCCGAGCTCCTCGCCCAAATCATTCAAGAGGCGGGCCCGCAACAGTGACCGCCACCGGTTGAACCACCCGTGCCCGAAAGGACCAAACCCATGACCACGACCACGGCCAATTCCATTCCCGAACCCGTCGCCGGCAGCCTGCGCACCGTGTTGACGGGCATCGTCCTCGGCTGGTTCGCCCTCGTGCTGGCCGCCTACTTCGCCGGGCTGTTCAGCAACGCGCCGGGCGCGCCGCCGCTTCAATTCGCTGTCTCGGTCCTCGTCCCGATCGCGATCTTCCTTGCGGCCTATGCCGCGATCCCACGCTTTCGCGCCGCTGTGGTCGCCGCCGACCTGGCGCTTCTGACCGCGGTCCAGGCCTGGCGGGTGCTGGGCGGCGTGTTCGTTGTCATGCTGGCCTTCGGGTATCTGCCGGGGCTTTTCGCCTGGCCGGCCGGTCTGGGCGATGTCGCGGTGGGCCTGGCGGCGCCCTTCGTCGCCTTGGCGGCGCTGCGGCGGCCGCAGAGCGTCACCGAGCGCGGCTTCGCTGTGTTTCATTGGCTCGGCATCCTCGATCTGGCGATCGCGGTCGGCACCGGCGTGGCGAGCTCGGGCCTGCTGCCCGGGCTGACCGGATCGGTGACGACCGCGCCGATGAACGCGATGCCGCTTGTCCTGATCCCGGGATTTTTGGTGCCGCTCTTCGTGATCCTCCACCTGGCGGCGCTCTTGAAGGTACGGCATCTGAAACGCTAGCGGATCGCCCGAGCCCCCGCATCGAGGCGGCGGTCCCTCGCATGGGGCCGCCGCCTTCGCGTATGATGGATCACGCGCCCACAACCCAACCCCAGTTTCACCCGCCCATGCCCGCCGCCACCACCCCCCGTTTCATGGATCAGGCCCTCGCCGAGGCCGCGGCCGCGGCGCAAGCGGGCGAGGTGCCGGTGGGCGCCGTGATCGTCGACGGGACAAGCGGCCGCGTGCTCGCGCGCGCCCATAACCGGGTCGAGACCGATCGCGATCCGACGGCGCATGCCGAGCTTTTGGCAATTCGCGCCGCAGCGGCAGCGTTGGGCGAAAATGCGCGGGGCAAGGCGCTGACCGGCTGTGATCTCTATGTGACGCTCGAGCCCTGCCCTATGTGCGCCCAGGCGATCGCCTTCGCGCGGCTGCGGCGGGTTTATTGGGGTGCGGATGATCCCAAGGGCGGCGGCGTCGAGCACGGTCCCCGGATCTTCGAGCAACCAAGCTGCCACCACGCACCGGAGCTCTATCCGGGGATCGGCGAACGCCAGGCCGCAACGTTGCTCAAGGATTTCTTTAAGGCTCGCCGCTAGAGCATTTTCCACTTGCGTGGAAGCGGCTCCAGCCCGCTGAACGGAAAATGCTCTAGCTGCCGACGATGATCAGCGCGGCCGCCGTCTGGGCCACCAGAATAACGGCCAGTACGGCTGGAATGAGCGCGATTTTGCGGAACTTGGACATGACGACCTCTCCTGGGCTCGAGTTCATGACCCGTGTCAAACCGGCTACGTGCCGGCGGGGCATGACAGCCGCCATACCGTGAGGGAAATATTACCTTTGTATGTACTAAAAAATGATTAAAAGGCCCGCTTTCGCCAGCATTCGCGGGCTGCGTCGCCGTTTCTACTCGGATTTATTGGCGTATGCGCGGTTTGGTGCCGGGGGGGCTTTATGCCCCGGAGCGCCCGGCTGCGGGCGCTCTTACGATGGTCGTCGGGAGTACTGTGTCGGTCGTCGGGGTCTTAGCCGACCAGCATCAGTGCGGCAGCAGCCTGGACGACGAGGGTAACGGCAAGGAGGGTGGGAACCAGGGCGATGGTGTTGATCTTGGACATTTGGGTCTCTCCAGGGGTTTGTGTTGTTGGCCTGCGTTGATGACCCCATTTCTAGCCCGCGCCCGATGCGCCGGGTATGACGGCTGTCACACCCCCCTGATTTTTTCTGATTTTTTCTGATTTTTTTTGCCGGCGATCCGGACGGCGCTCCAAAAAGCCCCGAATCTCCGCTGACTTGGCTATTCTCCTGCCATGCAGACCGCGTTCACGCCCGAGCAACTGACCGATGCCGGCATCGCCGAGGCCGCGGCGATCCTCAAGGACTGCGTCCATTACGGCTTCTGCACCGCGGTCTGCCCGACCTGGGTGCTGCTGCGTGACGAGAATGACGGCCCGCGCGGGCGCATCGACCTTATCAAGGCGATGCTCGAGGCGGGCGGGCGGCCCGAAGCCAAGACCGTCCGCCATATAGACCAGTGCCTGTCGTGCAATGCCTGCATGACGACCTGCGCCGCCAAAGTCGACTACCTCCATCTGGCCGATGTCGCGCGCATCCATATCGAGCGGCATTTCAAACGCCCGCTGCCCGACCGGGCACTGCGTGCCTTGATCGCGGCGGTGGTGCCGAATGCTGGTCGCTTCCGGCGCGCGATGGCCCTGGCCGGGCTCGCGCGGCCGTTCGCAAGGGTCCTGCCGGGCCGTTTGGGCGATCTCATCCGCATGGCGCCGCGCCGCCTGCCGCCGGCCTCGCCGATCGGCCCGGGCACCTACCCCGCAGAGGGCGACCGGCGGATGCGCGTGGCGCTCCTCGCCGGCTGTGCCCAGCAGGCCCTCGCCCCGCACATCAACGAGGCGACGGTCCGGTTGCTGACCCGGCACGGCTGCGAGGTGGTGATTGCCGACACGCAATGTTGCGGTGGGCTGACCTTGCATATGGGCAAGGAGCGCCGCGCCCTCGCCGCCGCCCGGGCAAGTGTCGAGACCTGGAGCGCGCTCGCGGAGGATGGCGGGCTTGACGCTATCGTCGTCAATGCCAGCGGCTGCGGCACCACCGTCAAGGATTACGGCCACCTGCTGCGCGGCGACGCTCTCGGTGACAAGGCGGCGCGGATCGGCGCGCTCACCCGCGATGTGAGCGAGATACTGGCCGAGCTCGGTCTCAACGAGCCCGATACGAAGCGCCCGATCACCGTCGCCTATCACGACGCCTGCTCGCTCCAGCACGCGCAGTTGGTCACCGCACCGCCGCGCGCGCTTCTGCGGGCAGCCGGCTACAAGGTCGTCGACGTGCCGGAGAAGCATTTCTGTTGCGGCTCGGCGGGCACCTACAACTTGCTGCAGCCGAAGATCGCTGGCGATCTCGGCGCGCGCAAGGCCAGGCATATCGAGAGCACGGGCGCGGCAGCCGTCGCCGCCGGCAATCTTGGCTGCCTCACCCAGATCGGGCTGCACAGCGCCTTGCCGGCGGTCCATACGGTCGAGCTGCTCGACTGGGCGACCGGCGGGCCGATGCCGCCCGCCCTCGACGGCGTGGCGATCCCGGAGCCGTCAGAGGCTGACACGGCCGACGCGGCCGCGTCCGGGCGCGACGGTCCCGTCGGCATCTGGTAAGCAAGGCAATCGCAAAGTCAAAGAGGGGGAAGACGAAGATGGCAAGCGAAGCGGCCTTCGAGGCATTCTTCAGGGAAGTCGGCGAAGCGATCGGCGCGGAAAACCTCGACCGGTCGGCGGAGACGCTGACGCGCTACGGCGAGAACACCATGCCGGCCGGCGACCGCCGCCCGACCGGCGTGGTCTTTCCCGGCACGACCGATGAAGTCTCGGCGGTGGTAAAGCTCGCCAACAAACACGGCGTGCCGCTCTACCCGACCTCGACCGGCAACAATCAGGGCCTCGGCACACGCTCGGCACCGGCCGCCGGTATGGCCGTCATCGACCTCGGCAAGCGCATGAACCGGATCATCGAGGTCGACGAGACCTTGGGCTACGCCGCGGTCGAGCCCGGCGTCTCCTTCCAGGCCATGGCCGACGAGCTGCAGCGCCGCGGCGGCCAGTGGATGGTCTCCACCACCACCGGCCCGCCCCAGGGTGGCATGCTCGGCAACGCCATGGATAAGGGCGCGGGCTACGGCCCCTATTTCGACCATTTCGGTTTTTCCTGCGGCATGGAAGTGGTGCTGGGCTCAGGCGCGGTGATCCGCACCGGCGACGGATCGATCGACCATGATGTCGGCGAGCTCTTCAACTGGCATGTCTCCAAATACAGCTTCGGGCCGATCCTCGACGGGCTCTTTGCCCAATCCAACTACGGCATCGTCACCCGGCTCGGCATCTGGCTGCTGCCGCGCCCGCCGGCGATCCGCTCCTTTCACTTCACCTTCCCCGACGACGACGATCTGGAAGCCATCGTCGATCTCTGCCGGCCGCTCAAGCTGACCAACTTCGTGCCGACGCTCTTCCGTGTCGCCAACGACCTCTATCTCATCGCCACCGAGGAGACCCATCCCGACTACGCCGCGACCGGCGGCAAGGCCGCCATCTCCGACGAGGCGCGCAAGGGGCTGCAGGAAAAGCACGGGCTCGGATCGTGGACCGTCTCGGGCGCCTTCTTCGGCCCCTCGATGGAGGCGATCGAGCCCCAGATCAAGCGCGTGCAGGACCATTTCGGCGCCTCGGGCAAGGCGCGCTACATCGACCACGAAACGGCGCTCGGCATGCCGCCGCTCAAATGCGCCATCGACGCCTTCTCCGGGGTTCCGACGACGCAGGAGCTGGGCATGCTGAAATGGCGGCCCGGCGGCGGCAATGCCTGGTTTACGCCAGGCACGCCGATGGACGGCAAGACAGCGAACGAGTTCCAGAAGCTCGGACGGGCGATCTACGAGGCGAACGGCCTCGATTACACGATCATGAATGTCTGCGGGCCGCGCTTTGCCCGGGGGCTGCATGTGCTGACCTTCAACCGCGAAGACGCCGACGAAAGCGCCCGCGCCGCCACGGCCTACAGGGAGCTCGCCGATGCCTTCGCCGCGCGCGGGGTGCATGTCGGGCGCTCGCCGATCGACTTCTACGGCTACCATATGGAGAAAGCGATGCCCGCCTTCCGCGAGGCCTGCGAGGCCATCAAGCGGGCGCTTGACCCCAAGGGCGTGATCGCGCCGGGGAAGTATGGGATTGGGTAGCGGAATATTGGGTTTGCCATCAATCTGTCAAATAGTGAACTCGTATCGACTCCGCAGCCATTCCACGTGTTTCTTAGCAAGGGGGTCACTTGAGCTATCCCATGAATCCCACAACTCGGCGTAAGTCAGGCTCTTAAACTCCACAATGTCATCGCCGACCTCCGCACCGAACGCTTTGATCTCGGCACGATGGCTAACGAAGGCATCGAATTGACCAGCGTTGGTGGGTTCCCAATACAAGTAGAGCAAAACAATTTTCCCGTCGCGGTAAGGCGTTCCCGTTCCGGATTCGTAACGTCGACGCAAGCCCATGTAATGTTTGATGAGCTGTGCTGCGTCCAGGAAGCTAAACCTGTCCGGCTGCTTCTTCAGCAGTACCATCGCCTCTCGCCATGAGCATGACGGTCGGTCGTCCCAATATTTCTCGTATGCGTCCTTAAACGAGGCTGATTTTGGTTTCAGGTATTCGGTGCACTTAGACTCGACTGCTACGACGTCGCTCTCGGACTCGGCAATTAGATCGAGATGAGGCGGCATCCCGTGCGAGACGATCGGGCAGCGTTCTTCAAACCGAAGCGTATGAAAACCCTGTTGCCCGTTGAGTTTGAGAGCCAACGGTTGCGTTCGCCACGGCCCGAATACATTAACGACCAGTGCAGCTGAGGAGTGGGTCGCCGCGATCTTTGGTGGGTCGCCTGTGAATTCTCCGCCCGCTCCGTGACTGAAATCGTTCCGAACTTGATCAAGAGGAACCAAAGGGGAGAAATTGCGCTCCAGCGGATCAACATAGCCTTTCACATCTACATTGATGCCAGGATCGACGCGCCTTGTCGCGATCGCAAATGACTTCTTAGTTTCAGTGATAAGGGCCAACGGTTCCTCCTTAATTACGCGTTTGTCATATCACGTTGCCACTCGCCCATCCATCAACCGGTCCGCTCAATGACTGCGACGCCCGATCTAACGCACGTCCTCGCCTTCTATGACCGGCACCCGATCTCCGCCGGGCAGATCCTGGCGAAGGTCGCGGCCGAACGCGGTTCGCTCGAAGGCCTGACCCCGGCCGATTTCTACCCCCACGACCAAGACCACTATGGCGGCCTTGCTGCCAATGACGTGCTGCACGCGCGGGCGCATGTGAATGAGGGCAGCCGGGTCCTCGATCTGTGCGCCGGGCTTGCCTGGCCGGCGCGATACTGTGCCGCCGAACGCGGCGCTCAGGTGACGGCGCTGGAGCTCAATCCCGGCCGCGCGGCCGGCGCCGCCCGCCTCAACGCGCTGACCGGCATGGCCGGCCGGGTGCGGGTGGTGCGGGGCGATGCCCAGGCGCTGCCCCTCACCGATGCTTCTTTCGAGGCGGTGCTTGGCCAGGAAGCGTTCCTCCACATCTCCGACAAGCCGGCGCTCTTCGCCGAGGCCTTCCGGGTTCTGGCTCCCGGCGGCCGGATCGCCTTCACCGACTGGATCGCCAAGCCGGGACTCAGCGATGCGGACCGCGCGGCCCTGCGGGACGGCATCGCCGCGATCGGTATCGAGACGACGGAGAGCTATCGCGCGCTCGTGGGCTCGGCAGGCTTTACGGAGATCGAAGCCGAGGATCTCTCGGCCGAATGGGAGCCGATCCTGCGCCAGCGACTGGCCATGTACGAGCGGCTGCGCGAGGAGGCAAGGGATCCCGGCGGCAAGGACCCCCATGCGGGCTATGTTGCCGTCTACCGTCATTTCGTCGATCTGGTGAGCGGCGGCGCGCTCGGCGGCGGCCGGTTCAGCGCCTCGCGGTAGAAGATCGGCCTTCGTCCTTAGAGACAGCGCTTCGCGCCTCCTGAGAGTCCGGCCGGAAATGAATGCAGTGATTGCAACCGGTTACGTTGAGCTGGGTACTCACTTCGCGTCATTCCCGCGAAAGCGGGAATCCAGAAGGCCCCAAGAAGTCTGGACTCCCGCTTGCGCGGGAGTGACGGGCGGGTTTCGTCGGCAGGCCGTGACTATTTGATATGCCAGCATTCATTCCCGGCCAGGCTCTCAAGATGAAGGCCTTTTGTTATGGATATCAGGATGTTGCTTCACCCTGTGGAGCCGCCGGAAAGGCAGCGTCTCGAAGGGCGAGGCAACACCGCGCCGACAACACTCAAAAGCTTCGCCAGCGGGCGAATGCCGCGCGCCGCTAACCGTTCCTTAGCCACTTCCGCGCGATAGTCGCCGTCTCGTTAAGGTTAACGGAGACGGGGCACCCCCGGACGCAGATATGACCCGAATGCTGCCAAGAAAATTGATCTGGAACGGCGTGATATACGGCATGGCTTTTGCCGCGGCCCTGCTGATCTCGGCCCTGCTTCAGCCCGCCCAGGAGCTGAACACGATTGTCGCCACGGCCTCGATTGACCAGCCGATGGCCGAGACGACGCCCGCCAATTCAGTGGCTGAAGTCATAATCCCCTAGATTATTCTGGCTGGCGCCGTTCCGAAAACAAAAGCCTAACGCCCGACGGCGCGCCAGCCGATATCGCGGCGGCAGAAGCCGTCCGGCCAGTCGATCCGGTCGACCGCGGCATAGGCGCGTGCCTGGGCATCGCCGACCGTTTGGCCAATCGCGGTGACGCCGAGCACCCGGCCGCCCGTCGCCAGCAGCCTGCCGTCATCGATGGCGGTCCCGGCGTGGAAGACGGTAACAGCCTCGTCGGCCTCCGCCTCGGCCACGCCCTTGATCTCGGTACCTTTCTCGTATGCCCCGGGATAGCCGTTCGCCGCCATGACGACGACCAGCGCGGCATCGTCGTGCCAGCGCAGATCAAAGTGTTCCAGCACCCCGTCGCAGGCCGCGACCAGCGCCGTGACCAGATCGGATTTGAGCCGCATCATCAACACCTGGCATTCGGGATCGCCGAAGCGGACGTTGAACTCCAGCAGCTTGGGGCCGTCTTCGGTCACCATGATCCCGGCAAAGAGCACGCCTTTGAAGGGCACACCATCAGCCGCCATTCCGTCGACGGTCGGCCGGATGATTTCGTCGATCACCTGTTGCTCGAGCACGGGCGTCGCCACCGGGGCCGGCGAGTAAGCACCCATGCCGCCGGTATTGGGCCCGGTATCGCCCTCGCCCACCGCCTTGTGATCTTGCGCGGAGGCGAAAGGCACAAAGTGTGTCCCGTCGCAGAGCGCAAAAATGCTGATCTCTTCGCCGACCATGCAGTCCTCGATGACGACCTCCGCCCCCGCCGCACCGAAGGCCGCCTCCTCCATCGCCGCCGCGACCGCGGCCTCGGCCTCCTCGACGCTCGCGGCCACGGTGACGCCCTTGCCGGCGGCGAGCCCGTCGGCCTTGACCACGATCGGCGCGCCATGGTCGCGGATATAGGCGCGGGCAGCCTCGGCGGTGTCGAAGCGCGCATAGCCGGCGGTCGGAATGGCGTGCCGGGCGCAGAAATCCTTCATAAAGCCCTTGGAGCCTTCGAGCTGGGCCGCCGCCGCCGACGGCCCGAAAGCCCGGATCCCCAGCGCATCGAGCCGGTCCACCAGCCCCGCGACCAATGGCGCCTCGGGCCCGACCACGACCAGATCGATCGCCTCGGTTTGCACGAATGCCACCAGGCCTTCGATATCGTCGGCCCCGACCGGCACGCAGATCGCTTCCTGCGCGATGCCGGCATTACCCGGTGCACAGTAAAGCGCATCGCAAAGCGGCGAGGCGGCAATCGCCCAGGCGAGCGCATGCTCGCGGCCGCCGCCGCCGACGATCAGAATTCTCATGCGTCCCTCCCCCAAGACCGGCGCGTCGTAGTTGGGCGAAGGCCGGGCGAGCTGTCAAGGGAGGGCGCGAAAGACCCCGACCAGTCCTATCGCCGGCGCCCAATTTTCGCGGCCATCGGTTAGGGGGTCGGCAACAAATCGTGTACTATCCTGTTCAACGATGACGACGCCCTCCGACACCGACGCGCCGCCGCAAAGCGGCTCAAATCTGCCCGAATATTCGGTTGCCGAGCTCTCGGCGGCGCTCAAGCGCACGCTGGAGGGCGAGTACGGCCATATCCGCGTGCGCGGTGAGATCTCCGGCTTCAAGCGCCACACCTCGGGGCATCTCTATATGTCGCTGAAGGATGAGAGCGCAGTCCTCGATGCGGTGTGCTGGCGCGGCACGGCCGGCCGGCTGTCGATCGCGCCCGAGGACGGCTTGGAGGTCATCGCGACCGGGCGCATCACCACCTATGGCGCGCGCTCAAAGTATCAGATCGTCATCGAGGCCATGGAGGTCGCGGGCGAAGGCGCGCTTCTGAAGCTGCTCGAGGACCGCCGCAAAAAGCTCGCCGCCGAAGGACTGTTCGACGACGACCGAAAGCAGCCGATCCCCTTTCTGCCCTCGGTCATCGGCGTCGTCACCTCGCCCACCGGGGCGGTGATCCGCGATATCCTCCACCGCCTCGCCGACCGTTTCCCACGGCATGTCTTGCTGTGGCCGGTCGCGGTGCAGGGCGATGCAGCCCCCGAGCAGATCGCCGCCGCCATCGACGGTTTCAACAAGCTTGAAGCGGGCGGCGCAGTGCCACGCCCCGATTTGCTGATCGTCGGGCGCGGCGGCGGCAGTCTGGAGGATCTTTGGGCGTTCAACGAAGAAATCGTCGTGCGCGCCGCGGCGGCGAGCGAGATCCCGCTGATCTCCGCGGTCGGGCATGAGACCGACACGACGCTGATCGACTTCGCATCCGACCGCCGCGCGCCGACGCCGACCGCGGCTGCGGAAATGGCCGTGCCTGTGCGCGCCGAACTTCTGGCCCAGCTGCTCGACGACACCCGCCGCATGGTGTCCGGCATGGGGCGCGGCCTGGCCGACCGGCGTGTCCGCCTGGAAGGGCTGGCCCGCGGACTGCCGGAACCGCTGCGCCTGTTGGAGGCGGCATCCCAGCGCCTCGACGATTGGAGCGAGCGGCTGCGCAACGGAACGCAAAACCTGATTGCCGGCCGCACCGCTGCGCTGCAGCGCCTCGTTGCCGGCCTCCGCCCGGCGGCGCTGGCCGGCGAGATCGCAAGCTCGGGGGAACGGGTCGCACGGCTCGGCGAGCGCATGCAACCAGCAGCGGCACGGCTGATCGAGCGCCGCGCTGAACGCCTCGAGGGGCTCGGCCTCCGGCTCAATTCGGTATCCTACGAACGCGTGCTGGAACGCGGCTTTGCCCTGGTGCGCGACGCCGAGGACCGCCCCGTGATGAGCGCGGCGTCGCTCAGTGCCGGCGATGCGATCGCGCTCCGCTTCAAAGACGGCGATGCACGGGCCACGGTGGACGGCGTCGGGACCACCAAAACCAAACCCACACCCAAGCCCAAGAAATCCTCGACAAAAGCCAAATCCGGCAGATCGGACCAGCGGCAGGGGAAGTTGTTGTGACTTTGAACCTGAAGCATTGGCGACGCCGCAATCACCCCCACCCCAGCCCTCCCCCATCCAGAGGGAGGGGGTTGGCTGGCGGTGTCGGACTTCGTTCCCTCCCCCCTCGTGGGGGAGGGTTAGGGTGGGGGGGCCGGCGCCGAAGGGGTGCATACTTGGCCATCGCCCTTTCCGCCGGCAGCTTGATGGCTGTGATCCCACAGATCGCCGCGGCGCAGGGTTTCACCCTGGACCGTCCCGTTGAGCAGGGCGCGTTGGTCTTTGGACGGACCGAGCCTGGCACGAAGGTCGTGGTCGACGGCCGGGCGCTCCAGGTTACACGCGGCGGCCGCTTCGTCTTCGGCGTCGACCGGGACGCCAAGAAGCCGCTCAAGATCGCGCTCATTCATCCAGGCCAGCAGAGCGAGACGACGTATCTCCCGATCAAACCACGGGCCTGGCGCAAACAGTTCATAACCGGCATTCCGCCGGCGCTCGTGACCCCGCCGCCGACGCTGATGAAGCGCCTCGAGCGCGAGTATTTTCTGGTGCTGGGTGTACGCAAAGCCGACAGCGGCATGACCCACTGGACGCAAAAACTACGGTGGCCCGCGCGCGGGCGTATCTCGGGCGTCTTCGGCAGCCAACGTTTCTACAACGGCAAGCCGCGCAGCTACCATTCCGGCGTCGATGTCGCGGTGCCGCAAGGCTGGAAGGTACGCGCGCCGATCGGCGGCATCGTTTCGCTGACCCATGAGGGGCTCTATTTCGCCGGCATGACCGTCATGGTCGACCACGGCCACGGCGTGCAGTCGAGCTTCATCCATCTGAGCCGCACCCTGGTGAAAAAGGGCGACCGGGTTCGCCAGGGCCAGGTGATCGGCCTTGTCGGCCGCACCGGACGCGCCACCGGCGCTCATCTTCATTGGTCGATGAGCTGGTTCCAGACCCGCATCGACCCGCACCGCGTCGTCGGTCCCATGCCGCGCCCCAAGGTGAAAGCAAAACCGCGCCCGGTGAAGGCGAAACGGCCGACGGGCGGTTAGTGTTTTAGATTTTGGTCGTCATTTCTGCTTTCGCGGGAACGACGAAACATCAGCTAAATCGACGCCTCGCCCTCCAAAACCCGCGCCAACAACGCGTCGAGCGCCGCCAAATCTGAGAACTCCAGCGTCACCGACAGCGTGTCGATCATCGGCTTTGCCTCATCCGGCAATCGCACGAAATCCTTGAGCGTGGTGATCGGCTTTGTTCCCAGCGTCGCCGCGATCTCCGCCATCCACATGATGTCGTCGGGCGTGTAGACATGGTGGTCGGGGAAGGGGACGGCTTCGACAAGCTCTACCCCCAATGCCGTCAGCGTCTCGAAAAACTTGCCTGGTCGGCCGATGCCTGCAAAGGCGATGCGCGGCTGACCGGCCAACAGCTCGCCCTCGGGCCCCGGCGCAAGGCGCGCTTCCAGGATCGGCAGATCGCGTGGCAGTCGGGCACGAACCTCCGCGCGGTCGGGACCGATCAGAACCGCGGCAGCAGCGCGGACGGCGCCGCGCGCCACCGGCTCGCGCAAAGGCCCCGCGGGCAACACCAGCGCGTTGCCGAACCCATAGGCGCCATCGACGGCGATAAAGGAAAGATCCTTCTCCAGCGATGGGTTCTGGAAGCCGTCATCCATCACCAGAATATCCGCCCCCGCTTCCACGGCGGCCGCCGCGCCCTGGCGCCGGTCGCGGGCGACCCAGGTCGGGGCGAGCTGCGCCAGCAGCAACGCCTCATCGCCGACCTCGCGAAAAGTATGTTCTTTTGGCAGGACACGCAGCGGACCCGCCTCGCGGCCGCCATAGCCGCGGGTCAGGAAGTGCACCGCGACGCCGCTTGCTTTCAGCCGGTCGCCAAGCGCCAGGGCAAGCGGCGTCTTGCCCGCGCCGCCGGCAACCAGATTGCCGGCGCAGACAACCGGCACCGGCGCCCGCCACGGCCGCGCCAGCCGCTGACGCAACGCGCCCACCAGCGAGGTGATCCACGAGGCCGGGAGCAGCACAAACGGTGTCACCGTGCGCCGCCGCCAAAAGTCAGGCGCTCGCACGGCTCGCTTCTTTGCGTCGCGGTTTCTGGATTTCGGCGCCGGGCAGCAAAGCCAGATGCGGCGCGAGCGCTTCCATCACGCGGTCGAGCACGCCGGCCTCGCTTGCCGCGACCTCCGCCGCCGCCTTGGCGCGGCGCGCGCGCATTTCCCCATCCACGAGCAGCGCTTCGACGGCGTTTGCAAGGCTCTCGGCGTCGCGCACCATTTCGCTCGCGCCGGCCGCCTGCATTGCTGCCGCAATCGCCTCGAAATTGAAGACGGCAGGACCATGCAGGATGGCGCAGTCGAGCTGGGCCGGCTCCAGCAGGTTCTGTCCGCCATGCGGCACCAGCGATCCGCCGACAAGGGCGATCGGCGCCAGCCGGTAAAACAGCCCCAGCTCTCCCAACGTATCGGCCAGATAGATGTCGGTACTCGCCTCGGGCGTTTCATCAGCCGCCCGCCGCACGACCTGCAAACCGGCAGACGCAAGCTCGGTGGCGATCGCGGGTCCGCGGCCCGGATGGCGCGGCGCGATCACGGTGAGCAGCGCCGGATGGCGCGCGCGCAGTATTCGGTGTGCCTCGGCGACGATCGCCTCCTCGCCCGGATGGGTGCTGGCAGCGAGCCAGAGCGGACGCGCGCCGAGCCGGGCGCGCAATTCCTCCAGGGCATCGCTGTCGGCGGGCAGCGGGGCGCTGGCAAATTTGAGATTTCCCAGGCAGACCACATCCCGCGCGCCCAAAGCCGCGAGCCGCTCGGCATCGGCGTCGCTCTGGGCGAGGCAGCGCTTGAAAGCGCCGAGCAACGACCGCGCGAAACCGGGCGCGCGCCGCCAGCGCGCAAACGAGCGCGCCGAAAGCCGGCCATTGATCAGTACCATCTCTACGTCGCGCCGGGCCGCCGCGCGGATCATGTTCGGCCACAGTTCCGATTCGAGCCACAGCGCGAGGTCCGGTCGCCAATGGCCGAGAAAGCGCCCGACCGCGCGCGGCAAGTCGACCGGCACATATTGGTGAAAGGCGCGCGCCGGCAGCCGCTTCTCCATCAGCCGCGCGGAGGTAACCGTGCCCGATGTCATCAGCACCGAACACTCATCATTGGCCGCGAGCAACCGTTCGATCAACGGCAGAGCAGAAAGCGCCTCGCCGACGCTGGCGCCATGCAGCCAGATGAGCGGCCCTTCCGGGCGCGGCCGGCCGGCATGGCCCAGCCGCTCGGCCATGCGTTCGGTGTCCTCCTTGCCGAGCGCGCGCCGCAGCACCAGAAAGACGCGGACCGCCGGCCCCAGCGCTCGCGCACCCAAGGCATAGAGCGCGCCGATCATGTCCGGTCCGCCGCCATGCCGGCGGCATCGCTCGCCGGTTCGGGTGCGGGCTCCACCGGCGTGAGCCCGCACGCCCGATCTGCCTCGCGCGTCGCTTCGTTCAACGCGTCCTCGATCCTTGCACGCATATCCTCAAGCGCCGCCGCGGTTGCGTTGCGGGGAACCTCGATGGGTCCTTTCATGACGACGACCACGCGCCCGAAGGGCAGCGGCAGGAGGAACCGGTCCCAGCTCTTGAAGACCCGCCGGCGCGTCGCCGAAAAACTCACCGCGAAAACCGGCACGCTCATCCGACTGGCCACGGTGGCCACGCCCGGGCTGGCGCGCATGCGCGGACCGCGCGGCCCATCAGGCGTGATGCCGACGGAGCCACCCGCCCGCAGGGTTCGCAAGATCTCCTGAAGTGCTTTCATTCCGCCACGACTCGACGAGCCGGCGATCGTTTCGATCCCCAAATGGCCGATGACGCGCGATATGGTCACGCCGTCGCGGTGCAGCGAGATCAGCATGCGCATGGACCGCCCTGCACCCACACGCCGCCAAGCGCCCGGCATCAGCACCATCCGGCCGTGCCAGAACGTCGCGACGAAGGGCTCGCCCCGCACCAACATCTCCTGTATCGCCTCTGCGCCATGCATCGTCCAGCGCGAGGTTCGCTCGACGAAGCGGATATAGCGCGCCATCAGCCAGCAGGCGATCGCGAATGTTGTTCTGTTCTTGGCGAGGCGGTTGACGAGTTTCATGCACGATCAGCCGCGAGCGGCCGGACACGCGATCTGGCCGTACACTGCTCCTGATGCTGCTTCGTCAATTGTATCTATTTGATTCGGCAAGGAATTGGCCCGGTCCGCATAATCAATGGACCATAGCACGGTGCCTTGACCCGGCAAACGCCCTGGACGCCGCGCGGCGCCGGCGCGGCCGATGGGGTGCAGCTTCGCCAAGAACTGTTCGGCGCACGCCTTCCTGGTAAAGTCGAGCGCAAAGCGGCGGGCGGGCATTGCGCGAGATCTTCAACGCCTTGCGCGCCGCCGCGCCGGGATCGCCCGGAAACGCCTTGCGGCATCCCTGTGGATCGCCATATTCATGAAGCAGCTCGCGCGCCGCTCCGCTGGAGACGATTGTTCAAGGTACGACCACCGCGCAGCCAACGAGATCGCCGCAGAATGACTACAGATCCGGTTTCCCTGGCGATATCGGCCACGTTGAATTTTTGTGATGTTCCGGTGACGGCGGACGCGAATTCGAGCGGCCCTGCCCCGGTGGCCGCGTGAGCGAGCCCGGCGGCAAGACCACGAGCAGGCAATCTGGGAGCGGGGATCGGCCGGCCGGCAGTCCGCTTCGGATGCCCGCGCACCAACCGCTCGCGGCGCCAAGCGTCCGCGGCGCCCGCCTCATGGTGCGGCCATCGGAGCAGGCCGGCCGCCGCAAAGTCCTGGTGATCTATAACCCGGCCGCCGGCTGGCGGCGGCGTGGCCGCTTTCGCAAGACACTGCGCCAACTGGCCCGCCTCGGCTGCGCAGTCACCGTGCGCGAAACCCTCGCCCAGGGCGAGGTGCGGACATTCGCTGCCGAGGGCGCCGGCCAGGGGTATGACGCGATCGTGGTCGCGGGCGGCGATGGCACGATCAATGAGGCGGCCGCTGCGCTCGCCTTCACCACCGAGCGCGTCGCGGTCATCCCGATCGGCACCGCCAACGTCCTGGCCGCCGAGCTCGGCTTGCCCAAACGGCCCGAGGCCATCGCCCAAACCATCGTCAACGGTCCGGAACGCTCGATCCATTTCGGCCGGCTTGGCGAGCGCCATTTCGTGATGATGGCGGGGGTGGGGTTCGATGCCCGGGTCGTGGCCGAGATGGGAACCGGCCTCAAGCGGATTCTTGGAAGATACGCCTATGTCGTCGGCGCCTTGCGCGAACTCATGCGTCACAAACCCGCCCGCTTCCGGATCCGCCTCGACAACGAATCGGTCGAGGCCGCGGGCGCCATTATCGCCAATGGCCGCCGTTACGCCGGGCGCTACGTCGTGGCGCCGAAGGCCAACCTCGAGGATCCCGTCCTGCACGCGGTATTGTTTTTGCGCCGCGGCCGCATCGCCGCCGTGTTCTATGCGCTGTCGATGCTGCTGGGGACTTTGCCGCGCTCGCGCGGCGTGCGCATCGTCGAGGTGCGGGCCGGCGCCTTCGAAGGCCCGGAAGGCGAGCCGGTCCAGGCCGACGGCGATCCGGCCGGAACGACCCCGGTCGATTTCCGCGTCGCCGGCCGGCGCCTCACCATGATCGTGCCGAAGATCTGATCGGCTCTCCCCGCACCGCCGGCAATGGCGCTTCACGCTCATTGATTTGCGAGCCGCGCGGACCGCGCGATGTCACCGGATCAATCCTGCCGCAGGTTTGTTGCCTGTCGCGCGCGCGGCGTGCATCATCGGGCCCGCGGACGATACCGGGTCGGGAAACCCGCACCACGTCTGGGACGCAAACAGGGGACCACATGAAGGCAACAGTTTTGGCGGCGGGGGTGCTTGCACTGATGCTCGCCGTGCCGGCCAAGGCCGAAACGCCCATGCAGCGCGGCCGTTATCTGGTGGAGACGATCGCCGCCTGCGGCAACTGCCACACGCCGAAGGACAAGCGCGGCCAGCCGGTCGCGGCCAAGCGCATGGCCGGAGGCTTCGTCTTCAAGGAAGAGCCCTTCGATGCGGTCGCCTCCAACATCACGCCGGATCGCGAGACCGGCATCGGCAAATGGACGCTGGCGCAGACCATCCGGGCCATCCGCGAAGGCATCCGCCCGGACGGCTCGGTCATCGGGCCGCCGATGCCGATCGAGCTCTATCGCGGCCTTTCCGACGGCGATGTCAGGGCAATCGCGCTTTACATCCGCAGCGCAAAACCGGTGCGCAACAAGGTGGCGAAATCGGTCTACCGCATACCGCTGCCGAAGAGTTACGGGCCTGCCGTGCAATCGGTCGCCGAGCCCAGCCAGAAAGATCGGGTCGCCTATGGCCGCTACCTGGCGGGGCCGGTCGGCCATTGCATCGAGTGCCACACGCCGCTGGCCAAAGGCCGGCGCGACTGGTCGAAAACCGGCGTCGGCGGCCAGCCGTTCCCCGGGCCATGGGGTGTCAGCCCAGCACGGAATATCACGCCGCATCCGACCGACGGCATTGGCAATTGGACCGACGCCCAGATCGTCCGCGCCATCGCCCGCGGCATTTCGAAGGACGGCTCGCGGCTGACCCCGCCGATGGCCTTTGCCTGGTATGCCAAGGCCAAGCGCAGCGATGTTCTCGCCATCGTCGCCTATCTGCGCTCGCTCAAGCCGCTGCCGACGAAATAGCCGCGCCGGAAGGCGGGCCGCTCACGCGCCAGCCACCGTCATGCCATCGATCCTGATGGTCGGCGCGTCGACGCCGTAGCGGAACACCAGATCGTTGGCGGGTGTGAGGTTGGCGAACATCTCCAGAAGATTTCCGGCGACCGTGACCTCGCTCACCGGGTAGGTGAGTTCGCCGTTCTCGATCCAGAACCCCGCGGCACCGCGGCTATAGTCGCCCGTCACCCCATTGACGCCGAAACCGATCAGCTCGGTGATGTAGAAGCCGTCCGTGATCGCACCGATCAGCTCATCGCGGCTGAGTGTACCAGGCTCCATGGAAAGGTTGGTCGCCGAGGGTGACGGCGGCGCCGTGGTATCGCGCGCGGCGTGGCCGGTCGTCTGCAGTCCAAGCTGATGCGCCGAGCGCAGATCGAGTAGCCAGGTGGTCAGCTTTCCCTTGTCGATGATGGCCCGGCGCTTGGCGCGCACCCCCTCGCCGTCGAACGGCTTGGAGCGCAGTCCGCGCTTGCGGTGAGGATCGTCGACGATGGTGATGGCGGGATCGAACAACCTCTCGCCCATCTTGTCTTTCAGAAAGCTGGTGCCGCGCGCGATGGCCGAACCCGAGATCGCCGAAGACAAATGACCGAGCAGCCCGCCGGCGACGCGCGGATCGTAGACCACGGGCACCTTGGTGGTTTTGACCTTGCGTGGATTGAGGCGCCTGACCGCGCGTTCGCCGGCACTGCGCCCGATCTCTGCCGCCGAAGGCAAGTCGCCGCCATGCACCGCGCTCGCCCAGTCGTAGTCGCGCTGCATGGCCAGCCCCTCGCCGGCCAGCACCGCCACCGCGACACTGTGGCGCGAAGATCGGTACGTGCCGCCAAAGCCATTCGAAGCCGCGAGCGCGACATGCGCCGAGCCCCAGCTTGCATCGGCGCCTTCGGAGTTGGTAATGCCGGCTATGGCGCGCGCCGCGTCCTCGGCGGCACGGGCCCGCTCGATCAGCGCTTCCGGCGCGGGCTCTTCGGTGTCGATGAGATCGAGGTCTTGTGTCTCGGCGGCGAGCAATTCCGGGGGGGCAAGACCAATGTGAGGGTCCTCCGGCACCGCGCGCGCCATCGCGACCGCGCGTTCGATCAGTTCGCTCAACGCCGCATCGCCGTGATCGGTGGTCGAGACGATTGCCTGGCGCTGACCGATGAAGACGCGAAGGCCAAGATCCTGTGCCTCGGAGCGTTCCAGCTTCTCGATCTCGCCCAGGCGTTGGCTATGGCGGAGCGAGACGCTCTCGAAATAGAGCGCGTCGGCCGCATCAGCGCCGGCCTTTTTGGCGCGAACGATCAGGTCTTCGGCGAGCGCGAGCGGGTCGCGGACGGCAGTATCGGACATGGGCGGGGGACCGGCGATGGCTGTGCGGGATCGAGGGCTCAACTATACGGATCGGGCCGGCGCATGCACGTCCTATCGGCCGGAAATCGGCTTCAAGCGTCGATCAGCCCGCATGTACGCAGCCAGTCGATGCTCTCGCGCAACATATCTTCGAGCGGCACTGCCTTGTAGCCCAGCACGCGTTTCGCCTTGGACGAATCGGCGAATAGATTGCGGGTCGCCAGCGCCGCGCCTTCGGGCGTCACTCGGGGCTCCTTGCCGGTGACGGCCGCCATCGCGGCGGCAATCCGCCCGAACGCTCTGAGCTTCCAGGGCGCCAGCACTTTTTCGGGCACCTTACGGCCGAGCAAGCGGCCGGCGACCTGGACCATGGTGAGATAGCGGTCATCGACGCCGCCGAGCAGATAGTTTTCGCCGACCCCGCCCGCATCGACCGCCGCAACATGCGCCTTGGCCACTTCGCCGACATGGGCGAAGGAGCACGAGCCTGGCGGCACGCCCGGCAGTGCGTCTTCGGCGATCATGCGGATAAGACGCGCCCAGCCGGTCCGGTCGTGGGCGCCGATGATGCTGCACGGGTTCAGGATCGTTGCCGGCAAACCGCGCTCGATGCCGGCCCGGACTTCTTCCTCGGCCAGGAATTTGGTGCGCTGGTAACCGAGCCAGGACGTGCGGCCGAGCTTCTCCGCCGTTTCGTCGATGGTGCCGGCCTGCAATCCATAAACCGAGACCGACGAGGTATGGATGAGCTTCTTGGCGCCGGCGGCACGGGCGGCCTCAACGACGTTGCGCGTGCCACCGACATTGACCGCCTCCTGCTCGGCGTTCTTACGCGACCACATGCTGAGGCTGGCGGCGGCGTGAAAGACCGCATCGACGCCGTCCGGTAGCGCCCGCGCAAGCGAGCCCTGATCGGTGATGTCGCCCTCGGCCAGCGTCACGCCCCTCGCCTTGAGTTCATCGACATTGGCGTCGGCGCGGTGGAGCGCCGTTACCGCCCAGCCCTTGGCCAGCAACTGGTCGACAATGTTGATGCCGACGAAGCCGGTGCCGCCGGTGACGAAAGCGGTGCGCGTGCCAGCATCAGACTTCGATGCGTTCGCTTCCTGGGTCGCCAATTGGGACGCACCTCTCTGATGTCGCAATGAAACGGGGCGCCGTGGTCATACCAGGGCGCCCCGCTAGAGTGGACGGTAAATCGGGCCGGCGTCAACGGTTCGGCGTCACGTAACCCTTGGCGATCGCCCGGTTGATGCCGCTCATGGTGCCCTTGAGCGAGGCCGTGACGATGTTGCTGTCCATGCCGACGCCGTGGAGCGTGGCGCCATTCGCCTCGACCTCTACATAAGCGACGGCCGTGGCATCGGAGCCCGCGCCGACGGCGTGCTCGTGGTAATCGGCCACGCTGACCTCGATGCCGTAGGTCTGGCGGAAGGCGTCGACGAAGCTGTCGATCGGGCCGTTGCCGTGGCCAACGATTTCCTTTTCCACGCCCTGGTCGCGGATTGAGGCGGTCATGCGCCTTGTATGCGCGCCCTTGACCTCGGGCACGGTGCGGTGGTCGAGCATCTCGAAGGGCTGGGCGGCGTCGAGATATTCGCGCTTGAACATGGCGTGGATCGCCTCGGGCGTTTGCTCGGCCTCGGTCTCATCGGCGGCGCGCTGAACGATCTCGCTGAACTCGGCCTGGAGGTTGCGCGGCAGCTCGAGCCCATAGTCCTGCTGCAGCACCCAGGCCGCGCCGGCCTTGCCCGATTGCGAGTTGACCCGGATCACCGCCTCGTAGGAGCGGCCGACATCGGCCGGGTCGATGGGCAGATAGGGCACCTCCCAAAGCTCGGAATTCTGGCGATCGCGGGCGGCAAAGCCTTTCTTGATCGCGTCCTGGTGCGAGCCGGAAAAGGCAGTGAAGACAAGCTCGCCGCCATACGGGTGGCGGGGGTGAACCGGGAGCTGGTTGCAATACTCGACCACCTCGACGATCTCCTCGACATTGGAGAGGTCGAGCCCCGGATCGACGCCTTGCGTGAACATGTTGAGCGCCAGCGTCACCACGTCGACATTGCCGGTGCGCTCGCCATTGCCGAACAGCGTGCCCTCGATGCGGTCGGCGCCCGCCATCACGCCGAGCTCGGCCGCCGCCACGCCGGTGCCGCGGTCGTTATGCGGGTGCAGGCTGAGGATGACCGCATCGCGGCGGTCGAGGTTCCGGTGCATCCACTCGATCTGGTCGGCATAGATGTTCGGGCTCGCAACCTCGACCGTGGCCGGCAGGTTGTAGATGACCTTGTGCTCCGGGGTCGGCTGCCAGATTTGCGTGACCGCGTTGCAAACCTCGCAGGCATAATCGAGCTCGGTCTGCGTGAAGCTCTCCGGCGAGTACTGAAAATACCAGTCGGTTTCGGGGTTGGCCGCGGCCAGATCCTTGATCAGCTGCGCGCCCGACGTGGCGATCGCCTTGATGCCGTCACGGTCGAGCTCGTAGACCACCCGGCGCTGCAGGGTCGAGGTCGGGTTGTAGAGATGGACGATAGCGCGATGCACACCCTTCAGGGCCTCAAACGTGCGCTCGATAAGATGATCGCGCGACTGCGTCAACACCTGGACGGTAACGTCGTCGGGAATCAGGTTCTTCTCGATGAGCTCGCGGGCGAAATCGAAATCGGTCTGCGAGGCCGACGGAAAGCCGATCTCGATCTCCTTGAAGCCGAGCTTGACCAGCGTGTCGAACATGCGCCGCTTGCGCACGGCGCCCATCGGGTTGACCAGCGCCTGGTTGCCGTCGCGCAGATCGACGCTGCACCAGATCGGCGCCTTCGTGATCTGCGCGCCCGGCCAGGTACGGTCGGGCAGATCGATCGGGCTGAAGGCCCGATACTTCTGGGTGGGCATGGGTGACATCTTCATCCTCCGCCGCCGGACAGGAGACCCCGGGCGGCTTAATTATTCGTTAACCATACTGGCTGCCTGGCGCCGCGGTTGGCGCGGGGTGAAGCAAAGGGCCGCCGGGGTCCGCCTGAGGACCGGCGCCCGGGCATAAGTCGCAGAATGCCAAGCGCGCCAAAGCGCATGACTTTACACGCGCACGGTCTTTCGGTGTTCGGAAGCTGAGGCATCGTTCGGTACTCGGAAGCTCGGCGAAACGGATGAACCGGCAAACAACGCAATCCCGACGCTAACTAAAGCGTCGGGCCGGTAAGGCCGAGGAGCAGCTCCGAGGTTTTGAACGAACACGTCATGGTAGGCGAAACTTAGGAACGGTCCCGCCGGCTGTCAAAGGAAATCGGCGCGTCCGGGTGTCAGTCGAGAGCCAGCGCCAGCACCGGCAACACCCTGCCAGCCTCGACCGGCGAGACGCGCTCGCCCACCGGGGTCATGCTCATGCGAGCGTAGAAGCCGGCGGCGTTGGGATCACTTTCGACGATCAGCCGCCGGGCGCCGGCCACCCGCGCCGCCTCGATGGCGTGCGCGAACAGTCGCTCCCCGTGGCCGGCGCCCAGGCACGCCTGCTCGACGAACAACAGGTCGAGTTCGGCCGTTCCGTCCTCTTCGTATGAGAGCGCATAAAGGGCGGCCACGCCGCCGCCGTCTTCCAGCACAACGACGCGCCCGGCTGAAATCATTTCCGGCGTGACCGTCAGCGCCTCGGCGGCCCGTGCCATGAAGGCAGCGTCGTAACCCCAATGGGCCTTTGAGCGAAGCGCGAGATTGGTGAGTTCGCGCGCTTCAGCAGGGCGGGCGGGGCGGATGTTTGACATTTGAGGCGCTTAATGGTTCTCGCGGAATAGGGCAGTAGATCAAGTGTCTACGAAAACCCGACCAATCAAATTGTTTGGAAGAAATCTTTGCTGATCTCGATTTCCTCTACAAATTTGGTTGCCACGCCCAGTTGCAAATTCTTTAGAATTTCACAGAGTTGGGGCCCGTCGATTAGATCGATTGGCTGTGCACCGTCGCGCGTCGCCTCGCGCCGAGCATCCGATGTAAATCGACCCGTAGTAATGAATAGACCCTTGTCAGTTCGGCCAACCATGGCGCCTCTAAAATCTCTAATTGCGCCAGCACCGACGGTGTCTTTGTACCGTTTACACTGGAACAAGACCTGAAACGAAATTAGTTCGATGTTGAGAACCCCGTGTCCATCGATACCCCCATCCCCCGATCGGCCGGTGACCTCGACTTTCGAAAAATTGCTTTGGCGAAGAACACGTTGGGCAAGCCGCTCGAATGCATCTGGCTCCATTGATAGCAACACTGTCAAAAGCTCTTCTTCCCAGGTCAAAGAAGCTTCATCTTCCGGACTGACGTCAGCGCCAGATTTGCCACTATCGCTACGCTTGCTCCGTGCTGCTCGCTGGCTCTCCGTCAAAATATCGGACATTTGATCCGGAGTTAGGGCTCGGCCGGTAGGTGTGACCGCCCATACGCCTCGGGCAGTGTTTTCTATGGCGTCGCCGCCCCTTAGGTGAGTCCGCGCCCAAGCGCAACGCCAGTTGAACTGAAGCCTGTCGCCGCGGTGGTCGCGATACTCGACAACTTCGTCAGAGAGACCCAAGTCCCCCGCAATCTGGCTGTCAATCTCAGAGATATGTCCCGAGCCGCCGAGCACTTTAAGCGCCTCCAAGGTGGGATACATGAGATCCAAAATTGGGGGAAGTCCTGCAGGTGCTTGTTTGGACATTCCTAGCAACGCGAGTTGATTGTCGAAGTGGCAACTGTTGAGAGTAAGCAGCATCGGCCTGAACATCGAGCCAAATCTTCGATCCGCCGCTACTTCCAAATGGTCTTTCCCGATCCCGGCAACCCCAGTTCCGCCCACATCGCGTCCACCCTCGCCACCACCTCGTCCGACATGGCGAGCTTCTTCCCCCATTCTCGATTCGTCTCGGGTGGGATCTTGTTGGTTGCATCCAGGCCGATCTTTGAGCCGAGGCCACTCTCGGGGCTGGCGAAGTCGAGATAGTCGATCGGCGTGTTCTCGATGATCGTGGTGTCGCGCGCCGGGTCCATGCGGGTCGCGATCGCCCACATGACGTCCTTCCAATCGCGCGCATCGATGTCGTCATCCACGACGATCACCCATTTGGTGTACATGAACTGGCGCAGATACGACCACACCGCCATCATCACGCGTTTTGCATGGCCCGGGTAAGCTTTGCGGATCGAGACCACGGCGATGCGGTAGGAACAGCCCTCGGGCGGCAGCCAGAAATCGACGATCTCCGGGAACTGCTGTTGCAGCAGCGGCACGAAGACCTCGTTCAGCGCCTGGCCCAGCACGCTGGGCTCGTCGGGCGGCCGGCCGGTGAAGGTCGAGAGATAGATGGGGTCGCGCCGCATCGTGATCGCCGAGACGGTGAAGACGGGGAAGCGCTCGACCGAATTGTAATAGCCGGTGTGGTCGCCGTAGGGGCCCTCCGGCCCATAGTCGTCGAGGCTGACATGGCCTTCGAGCACGATCTCGGCCTCGGCCGGCACCTTGAGCGGCACGGTCTTGCAGTCGACGAGATCGACCTTCTTGCCGCGCAGCAGCCCGGCGAACTGATACTCCGACAGCGTGTCGGGCACCGGCGTAACGGCGGCGAGGATGGTCGCGGGATCGGCGCCGATGACGGCGGCGACGGGCAGCGGCTCCTGCTTGCCCTCCCCCTTCCAGCGCGCATGGTGCTGGGCGCCGCCGCGATGCCTCAGCCAGCGCATATACGTCGTGTTCGGCCCGGTCACCTGCATGCGGTAGATGCCGAGGTTGAAATCGTCGCTGCGCGCCGTGCCCGGCCCTCTGGTGACGACCAGCGGCCAGGTGATGAGCGGCGCGGGCTCGCCCGGCCAGCAGGTCTGCAC
Source organism: Alphaproteobacteria bacterium (assembly GCA_035527975.1). Lineage (GTDB taxonomy): Bacteria > Pseudomonadota > Alphaproteobacteria > JAPULJ01 > JAPULJ01 > DATKZM01. Next base: position 29,312 of record DATKZM010000126.1, read on the forward strand.
CGGCAGCGCGCCCAGATCGATGTCGCTACCCTGAAGCACCACCTCCTGCGCCGGCGCGCGCGTAACGGTCCTGGGCCTGGAGGCCAGCGCGCGTTTCAGCAGCGGCAGCATCTCCACCGCCTCGCGCCAGCCGCCCGGCGGCTCGGGCTGGCGCAGGAAGGCCAGCATCTCGCCCACCTCGCGCAGCTCGTGCGGCTTGCGCCCCATGCCCATGGCGACGCGCTCTACCGTGCCGAAGAGGTTGACCAGCACGCCCATGTCGAACTTGCGCCCGTCCTCGACCACGTTCTCGAACAACACGGCAGGGCCATGCTCCGCCAACAGGCGCGTCTGGATCTCGGTCATTTCGAGGTTGGGCGAGACCGGCGCGGCCACGCGGTTAAGCTGCCCCGCAGCTTCGAGGTGGGCGATGAAGTCGCGGAGCGAGGCGAAGGCCATTTGGGGGTTTCCGGTGCGGCTGTCCTGGGGTCGTCGCGGCTTAAGAAACCATTTGCCCCCGCCCGCACCAAGGGATTTCAAGCATCCGCGCGGTCATGGCATCCTGGTCTTACGATGAACTTTGTCGGACAGAGAGCCCAATGCCCCACACCTCCACCGTCGATATCGAGATCGATGCCGCGCCCGAGGCGATCTTTGCCTGGCTGGCCGAGCCGGAGAAACGGCTCGAATGGATCGAAGGGCTGAAAGAGATCACGCCCGTCACCGAGGACGGGGTGCGCGTCGGCGCGTGCTGGATCGAGATCCACGACATGAAGGGCCGCGAGTACGAATTCGAGTTCGAAGTCACCGAGCTCGAGGCGCCCCGGCGTCTGCGCTGCACCGCGCTCGCCCGTCCACAATTCGAGATCGATTTGCTCTACATCGTCGAAACCGGGCTCTCGGCCAATTCGCTGACCATCGAGCAGACCACCTACATACATGGTTGGTTCGCCAAGCTGATGGGCGGCATGCTGGCCAAAGGCCTTGCCGGCAAGCTCGCGCGTGATCTGAAAGCGCTCAAGGCGGCAATCGAGGACACCTGATCGCTCGTCTTTTTTCTCTCACGCATTACGCGGGCCGATCCGTCCTTTTTTAACCATATTTGCCTAGCATCCCTGGTGACAAATTCGATCCAACGGAATTGCCGGCGATGCTGCCCAATCTCAAAGTCCCCCATGTGCATGAAGCCCCCGATGTCGAAGCGGTCGGGGAGACTGCAATGCTGCTCGATATCGGCCCGTTTGCGGTTTTCATGCTGGCCCATGAGCACTGGCACGGCGAGCGCCCGGCCGAGCGCGTCGTCGAGCGGCCTTTCGTGAATTTTCTGAGGACCGAGAGCTGCCCGGCTTACGTCCGCCATTTCGCCCGCCTCGTGCGGCTGCAGGCCGAGCGTGGCCGGCTTGATCCCACCGAGTACGGATTGCGGGCGCCGGCGCCGGAAACGTTTTCGACCATTGCGCTCAGAAACTGGACGCTCGCGCTTTACGCCGGCACCCTCGCAGCCATATTCTTCGTGGTGCCGGGCCTCGGCGTCGTCTGACCATTGCGTCGATTGAAATGGAACGCATGACACGCCCGGCCCGCGGAGCGACACGCATGGGACACCACCTGAAGCGATTGCGGGAGCATTCCGAGCGGCAAGTCCAGCGCATGGACGCCGACACGGCCGCCGATGGCCGCCTGGTCATGGACGCAGCCGCCGCGCTTGATATCCGTGAGTTCGACGTTTTCATGCTCGCCTATCAGCGCCGGTTCGAGCGCGACCCGCTGCCCGACCGCATCGAGGACATCTTCGCGCGCTACATGTTTGTGCAAGAGGCACCCGCATACGTGCGTCAGTTCGCGCGCGAGGCGCTGGCACAAGCGCAGTCCGGCGCGCTCGACCCGGCTGCATTTGGAGTTCCGCCGAAACCCCATGCGGGCCCGGACCGGCGCGGACCGCTTATGGTTTGGGGTGTGCTGGGGTTGACCGTGAGCTTCTGCTGGCTGCTTATCGTTACACCCGCCGATGCAGGGCGCGACGGCCGGCTGTTTTGCGATCGCGGCACAGGATCGGCCTTCATCGGCACGGTTGCCCGTTCGATCAGTGATCGGCCCAATCCATTGGGATGCCGGCGATAGAACCGGCTCGCCTGCCGCAGGCCTTTTTCTCCAACGATCGAACAGGCAACGCCATGGCGGATGAATATTGGGTAATCGGCGGCGAGTATACCGACACCGATTTCAGGAGCCTGCGTGACGGCAAAGCCGAAGAACGCCACGGCCCCTTCGACAGCCTGGAAGCAGCGCGCGCCGAATGGGCGGGACTGTCCATGTCACAGGTCGATAACGCCATGGTCCGCTACCGCATCGAGCGCGGCGGCGAGGCGGAATTCTGGGTGGTCGGCGGGCGCTACAAGACGACCGAGTTCCGCGTCATTGCCGATGGCGACCCCGAAGAACGCCACGGACCCTTTGCCGAGTACGACGACGCGATGAAGGAATGGCAGGCGCGCTCGATGGCCCGGATCGACGACGCCCATGTGCGCTACCGCATCGAGCAGGCGTGAGCCTGCACCCTCGTTAGGCCATCCGCACAGTGCCGCACCGTATCGCCCATGCAAAGGCCTACCCGTTCGCGGTCCTCGATCATTCATTCATGTTGATGCATGGCAAGGTCACGCCGTTGCCAGCCGGCGACAGCCACCGTGCGGGCCGCACGCCGGTTATTGCTACCGGTTCGAACCGCAGTTACCAACAACTCAAGCGCAAGTTCGGCAACGACTCCGAGGGCGTGCCGACCGAGCGGGCCTGGCTGGCCGATTTCGACGTGGTCTACGCCGCGCATATCACGCGCTACGGCTCGATCCCGGCAACGCTGCAGCATGTCGCGGGCATGCGCGTACAGCTCGCGGTCAACTGGCTCACCGAGCGCCAGCTCGCCGCCATGCACGCGACCGAGGGCAATTACGATTTCGTGGCGCTGGAGAAAATTTCGCTGGAAACCGAGGCCGGCCCGGCGCTTGGGGAGGCCCATGTCTACGTCGCCCGCAACGGCCACCTAACCAATGAGGGCGCGCCGATCGGCATGCGCGAGGCCGCGGCCGAAGGCCGGCCACACACGGCGATGAATCAGCATGAGGCGCAATCCCTGGTCCACGCCCGGCTTGGCGAAGACGCCGATCTCGACGGCTTCATTCGGCGAAACATCGAGGACGAGAGCGTGCGCCGGGCCCGCGCGAAGCGGCTGGCCGATCCCGCCGCCAGCTTCGCCTGGCCGCACTGTCGGTTGCCTTAAGCGGCGCGCAAACCCGTTCGTCTCATCCCAGATTCTGCAGCCGCTCGATACGCTGAGAGACCGCCGGGTGGGTGGCGAACATGGCGCCGGCCTTCTCGCCGAATTTCTTGAACGGGTTGGCGATAAAGAGGTGCTGGATCGCCTTGGGCGCGCCCTCGAAGCGGATGTCCGAGCCCTCGATCTTCCGCAGCGCCCCGATCAGGCCGAGCGGGTTGCGGGTGAATTTGACGCCAGTGGCATCGGCGAGGTACTCGCGCTCGCGGCTGATCGCCATCTGCAACAGCTTGGCCGCGATCGGCGCCAGGACCAGGAAAACCAGCAGGATCACCAGCATGACGATGGCCGCCGCGCCGCCGCCCTTACTGCTACTACTACTGCTGCGCGATCGGCCGCCAAAGGACATGAAGCGCATCGAGCGCAAGCCGATATCGGCGATCAGCACAACCATGCCGACGATCACGCCCACGGCGGTCATATAGACGATATCGTCATTGGCGATATGGCCCATCTCGTGGCCGATCACGCCCTGCAGCTCGTCGCGGTCGAGCGTCTGCAACAGCCCGCGCGTCACCCCGATCGCCGCCTTTTCCGGTTTCAATCCGGTGGCGAAGGCGTTGAGCGCCGGCGTCTCGATCACATAGACGCGCGGCTTGGGCAACCCGGCGGCGATCGCCATTTCTTCCACAACGTTGTGGAGACGTTGCTCCTCGTCGGCCGTGACTTCCTTCGCGCCGGCAAGGCCGAGCACGATCTTGTCACCAAGAAACAGCGCGACCAGCGTCCACAACGTCCCGAAGACGATCATGAAGCCGCCGGCCAGAAGCCCGCCCGTGCTTTGAACTCGCAGGCCGTTCTGCAGCGCGACGTCGGGATCGTTGGCGGTGAACACTTCGAAGGCGAGGCCGATCACGTAGCCGAGCAGCCCGCCCAAAAGGATCAGGCCCAGACAAAGCAGCGTCGTGCGCCGCCGGTTCGCCCGGATCGCGGCAAAGAAGTCGGTGCGCCGGAGCCCGGCCGCGGGAGGGGTGGGAATTTCGGCGTCGCTGGCCACTGGACGAACGCGGGGCGCGCCGCTACCGCAGGTCCACCTTGACCGGCGCCTTTTCCTCCTCCGGCACTTCGAAATAGGGGTGGCGGGCGAAGCGGAACATGTTGGCGATGATGTTGGAGGGGAAGCTTTCAACGCGCGTGTTCTGCGCCAGGACACTGTCGTTATAGAACTGGCGCGAGAAGGCGATCTTGTTCTCCGTGCCGGAGAGCTCTTCCATCAGACTGGCGACATTCTCGTTGGCCTTGAGGTCGGGGTAGTCTTCGGCGAGCGCGAAGAACTTGCCGAGCGCGGCGCCCAGCATGCCTTCGGCCTGGATCTGGCCGGCCCGGTCGCCCGATTTGGAGGCGGTCACCGCACCCTGGCGGGCGGCAATTACCTGCTGCAGGGTTTCCTGCTCGTAGTCCATGTAGTCCTTGGCGACCTCGACCAGATTGGGGATCAGATCGTGCCGACGTTTCAGCTGCACGTCGATCTGGCTCCAGCCGTTCTCGACCTGGTTTTTGCCGGCGACCAGGCGGTTGTAGGCCATGGCGACGAAGAGGCCGACAAGGACCACAACGCCGATGATGATGAGAATTTCGACCATGGAAGCTTCCTTTTCCTCTGCCGCGCATTCTTTAACACGCATTTGTTAAAAAGCGCGCGGGTCATAAAACCGCGCGGACCATGAGCAGCTGCGTGCCCCGAACCGTTGTTCAGCCGCGCCGGGTTGCCGGCAGAACCTGCCAGACGCAGGCATTTCGAAGATCGGTGTCCTCGATCGCGCGGGTCGTGCGCACCGCATAGGCGGTGATCTTCTCAAGCCCCTCCTTGGGCAAATAGGTCCGCCCCGGATCGCCGATATAGACCCGCACGCCGGCGCCAGCGAGGCGCCGGAACCAGGCCTCGGCGCGCAGGGAGGTCGGGCCCTCGTAGCAAATGTCGCCCGCCAAGACTACGTCCCAGGCAGGCTCCGCGTCGATCAAATCGCTCGTGGTGATTTCAACGGAGACCCCATTGATCTCGGCGTTGAGCACCAGTGCCGCCGCCGCGAAGGGATCGATATCGGCCGCCAACACCCGCGCCGCGCCGGCCATGTGGGCCGCGATCCCGGCAATGCCGCCGCCAGCGGCGAAGTCGAGCACGGTCTTGCCGGCAACGACTTCGGGATTGTCGAGCACGTAGCGGGCCAGCGCCTGCCCACCCGCCCAGGCAAAGGCCCAATAGGGCGGGGCCAGGTCGGCCTCGTTCATCTCCTTCTCCGTCGCCTCCCAGATCGGCGTGATCTCGTGGACCAGATGGAGCCGGATCTCGGGCACCAGGCACGGCGCCTCGACCACCGTGTTCTCGCGGATGAAGGTTTCGGGATCGTCGGTCTCGAGCCGCCTCATAGCCAGCCGTCCAGCATCGCGCCGCCCAGCAATCCGGTCAGCACCAACCAGCCGAAGAGGCGGTTCGACTTGAACTTGGCCAGGCAGTCGGCCGGATCGTCGAGGTCGATGCGCGCCGCCTGCCAGGCGAGCTGCAGCGCGCCGAGGGCGAGGAACACCCAGAAGACCTGCGCCAGGCCCATCAGCTTGCCCGACCAGAAAATGAGCGCGCAGGCGAGCGCGTAGAAGCCGAAGAGGAAGGGCCGGGTGTTCGCGCCCAGTTTCAGCGCGGTCGACTTGATGCCCACGAGGGCGTCATCTTCCTTGTCCTGATGCGCGTAAATCGTGTCGTAGCCGAGCGTCCAGAAGATGCCCGCGAGGTAGAGCAGCGCCGAGGGCCAGCCGCCGGGCCATTGGGTCAGATCGAGGCTTGCATTGAGCGCCGCCCAGCCGAGCAGCGCACCGTAATTGAAGGCAAGGCCGAGGAAGATCTGCGGCCAATACGTCACCCGCTTCATCAGCGGATAGATGCAGACCAGCACCAGCGAGGCCGCCCCGACCCAGACGACGAACCAGTTGAAGGGCGGCCCGCCGACATAAGCGATGGCAAGCAGGATGGCGAGCCCGGCAAGGAGCTCGAAACCCAGAAAGACGAAAGCCTGCCAGACCTTGACCTGGCCGCTGGGGATCGGCCGCGTGCGGGTACGCGCGACCTGTGCGTCGAAGTTGCGGTCGGTGATGTCGTTCCAGGTACAGCCGGCGCCGCGCATCACCAGCGCACCCAGGCCGAACAGCGCCATCATGATGAGCAACCGCCTGTCGGGCGCAAGGCTCGCCAGCGCCAGGCCCCACCAGCACGGAAACAGCAGAAGCCACGTCCCGATCGGCCGGTCGAGCCGCATCAGCCGCGCGTACGGCTGCGCCGGGCGCGGCAGCAGCCGGTCGACCCAATCGTCGGGCCGGATATCGGCAGGGTCCGGCACCGCGCTCGCGGGCGCTTTCACCGGCGATTTATCTGGAGATTTCGGCGGGGCGGTCATGCGCGTATATTTGGCACAGAAGGAAAAGAACGGCTATGTGCCAGTGCCCGTCACGCATCTCCAAAAGGCCCCCTCACCCTAACTCTCTTCCCCGAGGGAAGGGGGAATCGTGGCGAGGCGCGGCTTCACCCCTCGCCCCTCGGGGGAAAGGGAGGGGCCCGCGACCCAATAGGGTCGTGGGAGGGTCGGGGGGCGGCGAATGCCGACGGTGAGACTCTATGTCAGCGACGATCTGACCGGGGGCGGCGCGGCATCGCTCGGCGCCAAGCAGGCGCATTATCTCAAAGCAGTGATGCGGCTCGGCGCGGGGGAGGATATCCTGGTATTCAACGGCCGCGACGGGGAATGGCGCGGCCAAATCGCAGACCTCGGTAAGAAAGGAGGCGCCATTTCCGTCGTCGCCCAGACGCGTGAACAACATTTCGGCCCGGACCTTTGGCTCGCCTTCGCGCCGGTCAAGCGCGGCAAGCCCGAGCTCGTCGCCCGCGCGGCCACCGAGCTCGGCGTTTCAGTGCTGCAGCCGGTGACGACGAGGCGCACGGTGGTCGGCCGGGTCAACACCGAGCGCCTGCGCGCCAATGCCGTCGAAGCCGCCGAGCAATGCGGCCGGCTCACCGTCCCCGCCGTCCTGGAACCGGTCGCACTTGAGGCGCTGATGGACCAATGGCCGCCCGATCGGCGCCTGATGCTGTGCGACGAGACGGGCGGCGGGCAGCCTGTTGCCACCGCGCTCGCACAAGATCCGCGCACTACGCCCTGGGCCGTGCTGATCGGCCCGGAAGGCGGCTTCGATCCTTCTGAGCTTGACGCGCTGGGAAAACACCCCATTGTTACGAGAGTCGGGCTTGGCCCCCGAATCCTGCGTGCAGAAACCGCGGCAATCGCCGCACTGGCATGCTGGCAGGTCCTGGTCGGCGATTGGCGCGCGCTGGAATAAAGCGCTGTTGGAGAACCGAAGGGCGACCGATCCGACCATGTCCGCACCGCCGCAAACGGCCGGTGAGCCTATCACCGACAAGAAACAGCTGATCGCAAAACTGGAGGCTGGCTGCAAGCCGCCCGAGGCGTACCGTATCGGCACCGAGCACGAGAAGTTCGCCTACCGGCGCGCCGACCTCAAACCACTGACCTATGAAGGGCCAGGCGGTATCGGCGAGTTGCTGCTGGCGCTACAGCAGTTTGGCTGGGCCGCGGTTCACGAGGGCGAGAAGATCATCGCGCTCAAGCGCGCCAGCGCCTCAATCACGCTGGAACCCGGTGGCCAGTTCGAGCTTTCGGGCGCCCCGCTGGAGACGCTGCATCAGACCTGCGACGAGGTGAATTCCCATCTCGATGAGATCAAGCAGGTCGGCGAGCAATTCGATATCGGTATGCTCGGCATCGGCTATCAGCCAAAATGGCCGCGCGATGCCATTCCGTGGATGCCCAAGGGCCGCTACGCGATCATGAAGCGCTACATGCCGCTCAAGGGCACGCTCGGCCTCGACATGATGCTGCGCACGGCAACGGTGCAGGTGAACCTAGACTTCGCCTCCGAGGCCGACATGGTGAAAAAATTCCGGGTCGGCCTGGCGCTGCAACCGATCATCACCGCGCTGTTCGCCAACTCGCCCTTCACCGAGGGCAAGCCCAACGGCTACCTGTCCTACCGAAGTCAGATCTGGACCGATACCGATCCGGACCGCTGCGGCATCCTGCCCTTCGTCTTCGAAGACGGCATGGGCTTCGAGCGCTACGTCGACTACCTGCTCGACGTGCCGATGTACTTCGTCTACCGCAACGGCAAGTATATCGACGTCGCCGGCCAGTCCTTCCGCGACTTCATGGCCGGCACGCTTCCCGGCCTGCCGGGCGAGGTCGCCCGGATCGGCGACTGGGACGATCATATGACCACGGCCTTTCCCGAAGTACGGCTGAAGACCTTCCTTGAGATGCGCGGCGCCGATGCCGGCCCATGGGCGCGTATCTGCGCCCTGCCGGCGATCTGGGTCGGCCTGCTCTACGACGGCAGTGCCCTGGATGCCGCCAATGATCTCATCCGCGACTGGAGCCACGAGGATCATCTTCGCCTCCGCGCCGAGGTCCCGCGCACCGGTCTTGCGACGGAATTCGGCAAAACAAACGTTCTTGATGTGGCGCGGGAGGTTGTTTCGATTGCCCGCGCCGGTCTGAAAGCGCGAGGAAAAAAGGGTGCGCTCGACGCCGATGAGACCGGATACCTCCAGATCCTCGATGCGATCGTCCGGGCGGGCCGCACACCGGCGGAGGAATTGCTTGAAGCGTTTCATGGACGCTGGGGGGGAAATGTCGATCCGGTTTTCGAGGAACTGGCTTATTGAGCGGCTGATATGGCGGGACGGCGCCGGCCGCCGGTCCCGAACACCATGAAAAACGATCAATCAACCGCCGCCCACCCTAGTTCCGACCCACACCATACCCACAAGGCGGCGCGCACCTATTCGCTGACTGTGACCTTGGCGGCCTGTTTCGGTACGCTGACTTTCATAGCGGTGCTGTCGGTGCTGTTCATCGCGCTCTCAAGCGCCGGCCGGAACACAATCGAACTCACGCGCGAGAAGGCGACACTCGCCGTCGACAACGTCGTGCAGCGGGTCGAGGCGCACCTGGCGCCGGCGCGCGCGCAACTCAACTATCTCGGAAGGCGGATGGCGGCAGGCGAGCTGCGCACCAACGATCCCGCCTTCACCCGCGACCTTTCCGCCTCGCTCGCCGCGGCCCCGCAGATCGCCGGTGTCGCCTTCATCACCCGAACGGGCCAGCTGCTCGGTGTGGAACGGGGCGGCCAAAAAATCCATGTGTGGCGCGAGGATTTGAGCGGGCAGCCCCCCGCCATGGCTGCGCTGGGTGCTGCGAGCCAACGCCGCAATGCCTTCTGGGGCTCGCCGGTATTGCGTCAAAGCAGCCTGACGACAGTCCTCAACCTCCGCCTCCCAATCCACCGGAACGGAACGTATCAGGGCATGCTCGTCGCCGTGGTGACGATCGGGCAGCTATCGGGCTATCTCCAGCGGATCGCCGCCTCGTCGGGCGGCACGCCCTTTATCCTTTACGACGGCGATTACGTGCTGGCGCATCCTGGCCTCACCTCCGACTACCCGGGGCGAACGGCAAAGGCGCCGCTGCCGTCGATCGAGGATTACGCCGATGCGATCCTGCTCGCGATCGCCAATCCGCGGCAGCGCCGCGCCATGGCCATCAGGCTGGCCCCGCCCTACGGCAACTTCGCCGTCGAAATCGGCGACGAGGACTATCTGGTCTTCTATCGCGACGTTGCGAATTTCGGGCCGAAGAGCTGGCGGATCGGCCTGCACGTCACCCAGGTGTCGGTGGGCTCGCAAGTCCGTCGTCTGATCATGGCCGCGGTCGCAGGCCTGATTGCGATGGTGCTCTCCGTGCTCGCGGCAATTTGGCTCGGTCGCCGGGTCGCGCGCCCGGTGATACGCATCGCCGCCGCCGCCGAGTTGATCGCGGCTTTCAGGCTTGACGACGTGCCCGCTCTGCGCGGCTCGCGCATTCGCGAACTCAACGCGCAGGCCCGCGCCTTCAATACCATGCTGGGCGGGCTGCGCTGGTTCGAGGCTTATGTCCCCAAGCGCCTCGTCGAGCGATTGATGTCACGCGGCGATGCCGGTGCGCTGCCCTCAAAGGAGCGCGATCTCACCATCATGTTCACCGACATTGCCGGCTATACGAGCCTTAGCGAGGGGCGCGACGCCGCCGAGGTCGCCGCCCTGCTGAACGACCATTTCGCACTCATCGCTGCCTGTATCGAGGCCGAGGACGGAACAGTCGACAAGTTCATCGGCGATTCGGTGATGGCTTTTTGGGGCGCGCCCGACAAACAGAAAAACCGCGCCATCCGCGCCTGCCGGGCGGCGCTGGCAATCCGCGAGGCCATTACAAAAGACAACAAGGCGCGGATCGCCGCCGGGGCGCCGCCGATCCGAATGCGCATTGGGCTGCATTCGGGCCTGGTGACGGTCGGAAATATCGGTGCGCCCGGGCGGCTCAACTACACCATCGTCGGCGACGCCGTGAACGTGGCCAGCCGCATAGAAGGGCAGGGCAGGCAATATGCGGTTGAAGACGAAGCCGTCACCATCCTGATCAGCGGAGAGACGAAGATGGATCTCGACGATACCTTCGATCCGGTCCGGGTCGGCGAGGCCAGCGTGCGGGGAAGAACCGCGCCGGTCGAGCTTTACCGCCTGGCCTGAACACGAACAAAGGCGCGGCCGGCCGGTCCACGGCCATGCACATTGTTCCAGCGGTGAGAACAGGTCGGCGCGAACGCCCTTAATGTCAATAATCGTGTGCCGATGACCGAGCTGTTCGACTAATACCAAATCTCAGTGATATTGAGCCATTTGACCGTCAAGATTTTGTCCGCCGGATAGGCGTGGGTTGCGCCTTGGTGCGGCGCGCCACAAGCCGCGCGCAAGGACGCCGGCGGACAAAAGATGGCGGCCTTCGGTGGGGCCGATTGGCCCCCCGGCCGCGTTACGCGGCTTGCCCGATGCGCGGCATCGTGCCGCGCCGCGTGCCTAACCTGAGGGCCAATCCGCCACCATTAAATGGGGCAATATCACTGAGACTTGGTATGAATCGATTGTCTAACCGTTTTGAAGCGCTTCGACGTTTTTCGGCTCCAGCCGGTCGGTCTGCGCGGTGATCGCCCTGGTCTGATCGGCGACGATCCTTTGCGCGGTTTCAAGGGCCAGCCGGACGACAGACTGCTCACTCGGCGCGCCGCCTGAACCGTTCAGCCGATCGGCGCGCGCCACGATCTCGCGTTCTTGCGCAACCACCGCCCGGCTCTCGTCCTGCAGCCGGCTCTGTGCGGCCTGCAGTCGTTCGTCGACCACAATATGGACGTCGCCCGCCGGCGGTTCTGCGGATTTGCCATTGCCGGACGCGGCGATGCCGCCCAGAGCATCGCCCACGCCACCCTTTGCGGGAGCCTCGGAGGCCGGTTCGAGAATGCGCTCTCCGGTGCGGGCCGCAAAATCGCTCAAGCGCACGGTCAAATCTTCGCTTTCTTCCGGTGACAGCGCGCCAAGGGCGTCGCTTTCCACCAGATCGCGAAGGGCCGCGACATCGGAGAGCTGTTCTCCGAGCTCGGCTTTGCTCTGCTGAGCGCGGGCGGCTTCGGTCCCGATCTCGCCAACGATGTCCGCGAACTTCACCACGTCGGAGGCGTCGCTGCGAACATCGACGACATCGACCGGATCTCCTGCGGCCGGGCGAACCCGATCACGTAGCGCCTTGATCAGCTCGCGGTCGGTAAGCTGTGTTCCCTTAACCGCTTCGGTTGGCGCCGGGTTCACATGATTTGGATTGATGGACAAGGCTTATCCCGTTGTCCCAGGTAGTTAGGTTTCATCGGCCTCGGCGGGTTCGGCGCCGTCCTGACGCATGCCGCTGATGGTCTTGCGTCGGCGGGGTTTCCGCCGTGTTGGTGTCGCGTCCTTGCGGGGGTTCTGTT
>DATKZM010000127.1:0-94003 GCA_035527975.1 Alphaproteobacteria bacterium
CCGATCGAAAACCGCCCCGCTGCGGCCCGCGCCGACAGTCCACCATCAATCGCCTCGACAACCCGCCGGCGCAGATCCAAACCGTACGCACGTGCCATATCTGCCTCCCGATAAACCTCGGGTCACAGAATCATATCTCGAACCAATTGGGAATCCCCCGCTATTCCTATTTCCTTGAAGACGCTCTAGCATCGACAATGATTACAGAGTTCCGGAACTTCACCGGGCCGGGGATGGAAGAACGGGAGAGCGGAAGGCGTGATCGAACGCGTCCGAAAAATTCCCCCGCAAAGCGGCAGGGGTGATCGCTCGAATCGTGGACTGGAGCGATGGGCCGCCTGACCACGCATGTGCTCGACACCGCGCGCGGCGTGCCCGGCGTGGGCATGCGTGTGGAACTTTATGCGTTGAGCCCCAAGTTCGAAAAACTGAAGGCCATCGCCATGAACGGCGACGGCCGCAGCGATGCGCCATTGTTGGAGGGCGCCGATCTGAAGGTCGGTCAATACGAGCTGGTGTTTCGCGCCGGCGATTATTTCCGCGAAACCGGACTTGATCTGAGCGAGCCGGCCTTCCTCGACGAAATCCCGATCCGTTTCGCCGTCGCCGATATCGGTGCGCACTACCATGTTCCGCTCCTGGTCACGCCCTGGAGCTACTCGACCTATCGGGGAAGCTGAGCGGTGGCGGGCGCGGTGTGGTTCGTATTCCAAGGCAAGGTCCGCACGCTGCGAGATATCGATCCCAACATGACCGTGCTCGACTGGTTGCGCGAGCACGAACGAAAGACCGGGACCAAGGAAGGCTGTGCGGAAGGCGACTGCGGGGCCTGCACGGTGGTGCTTGGTGAGTTGGCCAATGATGGTCCTATGCGCGGCACGCTGCGCTACCGCGCGGTAAATGCCTGCATCCTTTTCATGCCGGTGCTCGACGGCAAAGAGTTGGTGGTGGTCGAGGATTTACGCGGGCCTGATGGCGCGCTGCACCCGGTGCAGCAGGCGCTGGTCGACACCCATGGCTCGCAATGCGGATTTTGCACACCGGGCTTCGTGATGTCGCTTTTCGCGCTCTATCACAGCGATCCCGCTCCCGGCCGGGCGGCAATCAACGATGCGATCGCGGGCAATCTCTGCCGCTGCACCGGCTACCGGCCGATCATCGATGCCGGCCTGGTGATGCATGGCTATGGCAGGACAGACCGCTTCGACAAGCGCGCCAAAGCGACGGTAAAGCTGCTGAAATCGATCGCGCGCGACGAAACGCTGGAGTTGGAAGCGCCCGCGCGAAGCAATGGACGGCGCTATTTCGCACCCGTCAGCGAGGATGCGCTGGCCGACCTCGTCGTGGCGCATCCCACAGCCTGCCTGCTCGCCGGCGGCACCGATGTGGGATTGTGGGTGACCAAACAGCACCGCGACCTCGATACGCTGATTTATCTGGGCGGGGTGCGCGACATGACTTACGTCCGCGAGAGCGAAACCGAGATCGAGATCGGTGCGGCAGCCAGCTACTCGGACGCGTTCGAGGCGGTCGGCGGCGCCTATCCCGACCTGGCCGAGCTCTTCCGCCGCCTGGGCTCGATGCAGATCCGCAATGCCGGTACGGTTGGCGGCAATATCGCCAATGCTTCGCCGATCGGCGATAGCGCGCCAGGATTGATCGCGCTCGGCGCCAGCCTGGTCTTGCGCAGGGGCGGGCGGGTGCGCGAGCTGCCGCTCGACGAGTTCTTTGTCGATTACCGCAAGACCGCACTCCAGCAGGGCGAGTATCTCTCGGCGATCCGTGTGCCCAGACCGCGCTCCGGCCGGCATTTCCACACATACAAGGTTTCAAAACGTTTCGACCAGGACATCTCCGCCGTCTGCGGCGCATACTGCGTGAGCATCGAAGGCGGACGGGTGCGCGAGGCACGTATCGCCTATGGCGGCATGGCGGCGACGTCCAAGCGGGCCGTGGCCTGCGAAGCGGCGCTTGAAGGCGGCGAATGGAGCGCCGGCACGGTGGCGCAGGCGATGCGGGCGCTGGAGAAGGATTTCACACCGATGTCCGACATGCGCGCCAGCGCGGACTATCGAATGATGGTAGCGAAGAACCTCCTGCAGCGGATGTATTTGGAGACGGCGGTGCCGGCCAGAGCGGCGATGCCGCTCCAGGTACTCGCTTACGCGCGATAAGGCCAGGGGAGCACAGCAAACCAATGGCCAGGCAGGGCAAGCTCAAGACCGGCGTTCATCAGTCATTGGCCCATGACAGCGCCGGCAAGCATGTCAGCGGCGGGGCGCTCTATACCGACGATCTGCCCGAGCCGCCCGGCCTGCTCTACGCCGCCTTCGGGATGAGTACGCGGGCCCACGCACGGATCACGGCGGTCGATCTAGCACCGGTGCGCAAGGCGCCCGGCGTGGTCGCGGTGATGACAGCCGCCGATGTGCCTGGCGACAACAACTGCGCGCCGGTGATGCATGACGATCCGATCTTCGCCGACGGGCTGGTCGAATATGTCGGCCAGTCGATCTTCGCGGTTGCGGCCGAGACCGTCGAACAGGCGCGGCGCGCGGCGCGGCTTGCCGTGATCGAATACGAGGATCTGCCGGCGATCCTGACCACCGAGGCCGCGATGGCGGCGAAATCCTTCGTGCTGCCGGCGCACATGATGAAGCGCGGCGAACCCAGGAAGGCGATCTCCAAGGCCAAGCACCGTCTTAAGGGCCGGATCAAGGTCGGTGGGCAGGATCAGTTCTACCTCGAAGGCCATATCGCCATGGCGGTTCCGGGCGAGGACCGCGACGTCACGGTCTTCTCCTCGACCCAGAACCCCAGCGAGGTCCAGCACCTGGTTGCCGAGGCTCTGGGCTTGTCGAACAACGCCGTCACGCTGGAGATCCGCCGCATGGGCGGGGCTTTCGGCGGCAAGGAGACGCAGCCCGCGCTCTATGCCTGCATCGCGGCGCTTTTGGCCGATAAGACCGGCCGCCCGGTCAAGGCGCGGGTAGACCGCGACGACGATATGGTGATGACCGGTAAGCGCCACGATTTCGTCATCGACTACGATGTCGGCTTCGACGACAAGGGGCGCATCAAGGGGATCGAATTCGTGCAGGCCGCGCGCTGCGGCATGTCGGCCGATCTTTCCGGCGCCATCGCCGACCGGGCGATGTTCCACGCCGACAATGCCTACTATCTGCCGGCGGCGCGCATCGTCTCGCATCGCTGCAAGACCAACACGGTCTCCAACACCGCCTTTCGCGGCTTCGGTGGGCCGCAAGGCATGGTCGGCATCGAGCAGGTGATCGATGAGATTGCGCGGGACCTGGGCAAGGATCCCCTCGATATCCGCCGCGCCAATCTCTATGGGGATAAAGGCCGCGACGTCACGCCCTACCACATGACCGTGGAAGACAATATCCTGCCCAAGCTGCTCGACGATCTGGAAGCCTCGTCGGATTACCGGGTGCGGCGCAAGGAGATCGACGCCTTCAATGCCACCAGCCCGGTCCTGAAACGCGGCATCGCACTGACGCCGGTCAAGTTCGGGATTTCCTTCACCACCTCGCATCTCAATCAGGCCGGCGCACTGATCCACGTCTATACCGATGGCAGCGTGCATCTGAACCACGGCGGCACCGAAATGGGGCAGGGGCTTTTCGTGAAGGTCGCCCAGGTCGTTGCCGAGGAATTCCAGATCGATCTCGACCGCATCAAGATCACCGCGACCAACACGGGCAAAGTGCCGAATACTTCGGCGACCGCCGCCTCCTCGGGCACGGATATGAACGGCATGGCCGCGCGCAACGCGGCGCGAACGATCAAGGAACGCCTGATCGCCTTCGCCGCCGAAGCTTTCGATTGCAAGAAGGCGGAGGTTGTATTCCAGAACAACAAGGTCCGGGCCGGAAAGAAGACGTTATCGTTCACCGATCTGGTCAGGGCCGCCTATATCGGCCGCGTTTCCCTGTCGGCGACCGGCTTCTACAGCACGCCGAAGATCCACTACGACCGCAAGAAGGCTGCCGGACGGCCCTTCTACTACTTTGCCTACGGAGCGGCGGTGAGCGAGGCGGTGATCGACACGCTGACCGGCGAATACCGTTTCCCCCGCGTCGACATCCTCCATGACGTGGGCCAATCGCTCAACCCGGCGATCGATATCGGCCAGATCGAGGGCGGCTTTCTGCAGGGCCTCGGCTGGCTGACCATGGAAGAGCTTTACTGGAACGCCGATGGCAGTTTCGCGACACATGCGCCCTCGACCTACAAGATCCCTACGGCGAGCGACTGGCCGGAGGAATTCGACGTCCGCATCTTCGACCGCGGCCGCAACAAGGAGCCGACCATCCACCGTTCCAAGGCGGTGGGCGAGCCGCCGCTGATGCTGGCGATTTCGGGATTCCTCGCCATCAAGGACGCGCTGGCGGCGGCCTGCGGCCACCAGATCAGCCCGCCGCTCGATACACCGGCGACGCCCGAAGCGGTGCTGATGACGCTCGAAGCCATGCGCACACAACTGGGCGGCGCGGGATCGACGCTGCGCGAGGCGGCGGAATGAGTGAGTGGCTCGACCACATTGGCGAATTCGAACGCCGGTCGGAGCCGGTCGCGATCGCCACCGTGATCCGCGCCGACGGCTCGACCCCGCGCGGGGTCGGGGCACGTATCCTGGTCGGCGCTGACTGGGTCAAGGGGACGATCGGTGGCGGCACGCTCGAATACCGGACGATCGCGCTGGCCCGCGAGATGCTGTCGAGCGGTGAGCCGGCCCGGCGAGAGGCATTGCCGTTGGGTCCCGCGCTTGGCCAATGCTGTGGCGGACAGGTTGCCGTTCTGCTTGAGCGCATCGGGGCCGAGGCCGTGATGCCGGCCTGGATCGAGACGTTGCGCGCGGCCCAATCGGAAGGCGAGCCGGCAGTGATCGTCACCGATCTCAATTCCTCGCCGGTTCGCCATCTGACTGTAACGCCCTGGACGACCGGCGGCGACAAGCTGTCGGGCCACCGCGAGGCGGTTTTGCGCTCGCGGCGAATGCTGGCTGAAGGCGCAGATTCGGCCGAGCACAATGAGTTCCTCTACGAAGCGGTGCAACCAAAGGCTTTGCGCCTCACCCTGTTCGGCGCCGGCCATGTCGGGCGGGCGCTGGTCAACGTATTGGCGGGCGTGCCGGCGCATGTCGACTGGGTCGACAGCCGCGCCGAGCAGTTCCCCGAGGACCTGCCAGGCAATGCGTTCCGGCACGTCACGGAAGATTACGAGGCGAAGATCGATGCGGCGCCCCGGGGCAGCTTCTTCCTGGTCATGACGCATAGTCATGCGATCGATCTGGAGATCGTCGAGACGGTGCTGCGGCGCGGCGATTTTACCTATCTCGGGCTGATCGGCTCGGCGACCAAGCGGGCGCGTTTCGAGCGTCAGCTACGCAGCCGGGGCCTCACCGATCAGCATCTGGAACGGCTGACCTGCCCGATCGGCATCGAGGGTGTCAGCGGCAAGGCTCCGGCAGTGATCGCGGTCGCCGTGGCGGCGGAAATCCTTCGCAAGCACGACCAGCGCATGGCCGCGGGCGAGATCGAGCGCTCGGCATGACCCTCGACAGGACCAAGGCCGACTTCATGCGGCGCGCCATCGCGCTCTCCCACGAGATGATCGCGCAGAACAAGGGCGGCCCTTTCGGCGCGGTCGTGGTCAAGGACGGCGCGATCATCGCCGAGGGGTTCAATCAGGTTACCTCGGCGAACGATCCGACGGCGCACGCTGAAGTGACGGCGATCCGCGAAGCTTGCCGCAAGCTCGGCTCGTTCAAGCTCGAAGGCTGTGAGATCTACACGAGCTGCGAGCCTTGTCCGATGTGTCTTTCGGCCATTTTCTGGGCGCGCATCGAGCGGATTTACTACGCCAACACGCGCCAGGATGCCGCGCGCATCGGCTTCGACGACGACGAGCTCTATCACGAGGTCGCCCGGCCGCTTGCGGAACGCACGATCCCGAACGAGCAGCTCCTGGCCGATGAGGGCCGCATTGCCTTCGACGCCTGGGACGCCATGCCCGACAAGATTCTCTACTGAACGGAACGGCCACGATGGCAACTGCCCCGGAAAACACAGCCGACACATCGCTGGGCGACGTCAGCCACCGCCGCGATCACGGCACGGCGCAGCTCGAGCTGCGCGGTATTACCAAGCAGTATCCGGGCGTGCTCGCCAACGACAATATCAGCCTCTCCGTGGCGCCCGGCGGCGTCCATGCGCTGCTTGGCGAGAACGGAGCCGGCAAGTCTACCCTGGTGAAGATCATCTACGGCGTCGTCAAGCCCGATGCCGGCGAAATCCTGTGGGCTGGCGCGCCGACGGTGATCCATAGTCCTGCCCATGCGCGCCGGCTCGGCATCGGCATGGTGTTCCAGCACTTCAACCTGTTCGACACACTGACCGTGGCGGAAAACATTTCGCTTGGCATGGAAGGGGCGGGCGATCTCAAGAGCCTCGCCGGCCGCGTTTCGGAGATTTCCGAGCGCTACGGCCTGCCGATCAACCCGCACCAGCATGTCCACGCGCTTTCGGTCGGCGAGCGCCAGCGCGTGGAGATCGTGCGCTGCCTGCTGCAGAACCCCAAGCTGCTGATCATGGACGAGCCGACCAGTGTGCTGACGCCGCAGGAGGTCGAGAAGCTCTTCGTGACCCTGAAGCGTCTCGGCTCGGAGGGCTGCAGCATCCTTTATATCTCCCACAAACTGGAGGAGATCCGCGAGCTGTGTGATGACGCGACGGTCCTGCGCGGCGGCAAGGTGGTCGCCGTCTGCGATCCGCGCAAGGAGACCCCGAAAAGCCTCGCCGAAATGATGATCGGCAGCGAAATTCCGATCATCAAGCGCGACGATGGGGCCGTCGAGGGCACGCCGCGCCTGGAGGTGGAAAGGCTATCGCTGGCATCGGACGATCCGTTCGGAACCACACTCAAGGAGATCGATGTCACCGTGCGTGCGGGCGAAGTGCTTGGCATCGCCGGTGTTGCGGGCAACGGCCAGAAGGAGTTCCTGATGGCGCTCTCCGGCGAAAAGCCGGTGACAGACAACGACGCAGTGAAGATCGACGGTAAGGCATGCGGGCGCATGGGCCCGGCGGCGCGGCGCTCGCTGGGGCTCGCTTTCGTGCCCGAGGAACGCCTCGGCCGCGGCGCGGTGCCGGAGATGAGCCTGGCCAAGAACGCGCTGCTGACCGGATACCGCACGGGTATGGTGCGGCGGGGCTTCATCCAGTTCGGCCGCACAGCCGCGTATGCAAACCAGGTGCGCGAGGCCTACGACGTCAAATCCGCCGGTGTCGAGGCCGAGGCGCGAAGCCTGTCCGGCGGCAATCTGCAGAAATTCATCATCGGCCGCGAGATCGGGCTCGAGCCGGGCATTCTCCTCCTTGCCTATCCGACATGGGGCGTCGATGTCGGCGCGGCGACGACGATCCACCGCGCGATCATGGATCTGAAGGCCTCGGGCGCCGCGATCCTGATCATCTCGGAAGACCTCGACGAGCTCTTCGAGATTTGCGACCGGCTCGCGGTCATCGCCGAAGGCCGGCTCTCGCCGGTCGTCAACAATGGCGAGATCACGATCGAGGAGATCGGCCTTTGGATGAGCGGAGATTTCGCTGCGGGCGGCCGCGAACACGGCGCCGCTAGCACCAAAGTCGCGGGCGCGCCGGGGGCGGCGGATGCGCATTAAGCTCGAGCCGCGGGTCGCCGCCTCGCAGTGGATGCGCTATGCCGGGCCGGTCATGGCGCTGGCGGCGACGGTGATCGTGGGCGCCATTCTCTTTGCGGCCCTTGGCAAGAACCCGGCTACCGGGATCTACGCGTTTTTCATCGCACCGGTGACGACGCTGGCCGGGGTCGCCGATCTGCTGGTCAAGGCAACGCCGCTGGTCATCTGCGCGATCGGGCTCTCGATCGGGTTCCGCGGCAATGTCTGGAATATCGGCGCCGAGGGCCAGCTCATCGTCGGTGCGGTCTGCGGCGGGGCGATGGCGCTTGCGTTCTACCCCGATGACGGCTGGTACGTGCTGCCCTTCATGGTGCTGGCCGGGATGGCCGGCGGCATGGCCTGGGCCGCTATCCCGGCATTCTTGCGCAACCGTTTCAACGTCAATGAGATCCTGACCAGCCTGATGCTGACCTATGTCGCCATCGAGCTCTGGAAGTACATGATCACGGGGCCGCTGCTCGATCCGGGCGGCTCGTCCTTCCCGCAATCGCGCGAATTCCCGCCGGGTACGCTGTTCGGCGTGATCTTTGAAAGCGCCCGCACCTCAGTTCTGTTCGCGGTGGTCGTGATCCTGGTGGGCTGGCTCTTCATGACCCGCGCGCTGCAGGGCTTCAAGGTCGACGTTGTGGGCCAGGCGATCCAAGCGGCGCATTACGCAGGCTTTAGCCAAAAGCGCGTGGTTTGGCTGAGTTTCCTGGTCGCCGGCGGCGCGGCGGGGCTCGCCGGGTTGATCGAGATCACCGGGCCGATCAAGCAGCTGCCGCTCAAATTCGCCCCCGGTTACGGCTTCGTTGCCATCATCGTCGCCTTTGTCGGCCGGCTGCACCCGGTCGGCATGACCATTGCGGCGCTGCTGATGGCGCTGATGTTCCTCGGCGGCGACGAGCTGCAGTTCGAGCTCAACCTGCCGCCGGCCATCGCCGGCATGTTCCAGGGCTTGCTCTTGTTCTTCGTGCTCGCCTCCGAAGTACTGATCCGCTTTCGCATCAAGGTGATCCGCCCGGCGCGGCGATTGCCTGCGGGGGGCGAAGCGCCGCAAGGCGGAGCGGGCGAATGAACGAAGATCAGATCGTCCAGCTATTGATCCTGACGCTGAAGGGTGCCTCGCCGCTGATCTTCGCCGCGCTGGGCGAGCTGATCGTGGAGAAGTCGGGCGTGCTCAACCTCGGTGTCGAGGGGATGATGCTGATGGGGGCGGTCGCCGGCTTTATCGGCGCGTCTGAATACGGCTTCGTCGTCGGCGTGATCTTCGCCATGGCGGCGGGCGTATTGATGTCGCTACTCTTCGGCGTGCTGACGCTCTCGCTGGTCTCCAATCAGGTGGCGACGGGGCTGGCGCTCACAATTTTCGGCATCGGTCTCAGCGCCTTCGTCGGCATTCCCTACGAGGGCGCCAAGCTGGCGGGTTCCATCGGAATGATCGAGATTCCCCTGCTGGCTGATATTCCGTTGCTGGGCCCGCTTCTCTTCAAGCACGACCCGCTGCTCTATCTTTCGGTCGTCCTCTTGGTCCTGGTGAGCTGGTTCCTCTACCGCACGCGGGGCGGTCTCATCCTGCGCGCGGTCGGCGAATCGCACGATGCGGCGCACGCGCTCGGCTATTCAGTGATCAAGATCCGCTACATTGCCGTCGCCTTCGGCGGGGCGATGGCGGGCCTCGGCGGCGCCTATCTCTCGCTGGTGCTGACGCCGGGCTGGGAGCAGGACATGACCGCGCAGCGCGGTTGGATCGCGCTGGCACTGGTGGTCTTCGCGACCTGGCGGCCGGCACGCGTGCTGGTTGGCGCCTGGCTCTTCGGCGGACTTACGATCGTCAACCTGTGGGCGCAATCACAGGGCATAGGATTGCCGCAGCAATTGCTGACGGCGTTGCCGTTCCTCGCTACCATCGTGGTGCTGGTGCTGATCTCGCGCAATGCCGCTATGATCCGCCTGAACGCGCCAGCTTCGCTTGGCAGACCATTCCATCCAACGGGCTGATGCATCAATTATCGCGGATGCGGGAAGCTCGAGTAAAAGCAAATTAATCTTCAAACATCGACGGGAAGGGAGAATACGGAATGAAAATGACAACGGTATTCAAGGGCGCGGCCGTGGCGGTCGCGGTTACCGGCCTCGCAGCGGCGGCGCAGGCCGAGCAGCTCAAGGTCGGCTTTGTCTATGTGAGCCCGATCGGCGACGCCGGCTGGACCTATCAGCACGATGTCGGACGCAAGGAGATGCTGAAGGCGCTTGGCAACAAGGTTTCGGCCCGCCTTATCGAAAAGGTTCCCGAAGGCCCCGATTCGGAGCGCATCATCCGGCGTCTGGCCGGCAGCGGCCACAAGCTGATCTTCACGACCTCTTTCGGCTACGGCCCCTATACGCTGCGGGTGGCCAAAAAGTACCCGAACGCGGTCTTCATGCACGCCACCGGCGACAAGACCGCCAAGAACGTCGGCACCTATCTGGCGCGCTTCTACGAGGGCCGCTATCTGACCGGCGTAGTCGCGGGCAAGATGACCAAGTCGAACAATCTGGGCTATGTCGCGGCGATCCCGATCCCGGAGGTCATCCGCGGCATCAACGCCTTCACCATGGGCGTGCGTTCGGTGAACCCCAAGGCGCAGGTCCACGTGATCTGGACCGGCTCATGGTTCGATCCGGGCAAGGAGCGCCAGGCGGCCGAGACGTTGATCGCCCAGGGCGCCGACGTGATCACCCAGCACACCGACTCGCCTGCGCCCGTGCAGGCAGCCGAGGCCAAGGGCGTCTTTGCGGTCGGCTATCACTCCGACATGTCGAAGCACGGCAAGAAGGCGCATCTCACCGCCGCCGTCCACAACTGGGGCGCCTACTACACCATGATCGCCAAGCAGGTCATGGCTGGAACCTGGAAGAGCAGCGCTTATTGGGGCGGCATCAAGGACGGCATCATCACGCTGGCGCCATTTGGTGCCGCGGTGCCGGCCGACGTTCGGAAGATGGTCATGGAAAAGCAGGCGGCGATCGCAGCCGGCACGCTCCACCCCTTCCAGGGGCCGGTCAAGTCCCGCGACGGCAAGATGATCGTGGCCGTCGGCAAGACGATGTCCGATCATGACATGCATGGCATGAACTACTACGTCGAGGGCATCGTCTCGAAGCTGCCGAAGAAGAAGTAGACGACGATATCAGCGCGTATGGCGAAGCGGCCCGCCTGGTGCGGGCCGCTTTTCTTTTGGCCGAGGATCAGGCGACGAAACGAACCGTTTGCTTTTCGATCGTCGTATCTCTCATCAGTGACATTAATTCTTGCTCCGTCGCGTCGGGCGAGGGAGAGAGATAGCGGCCTTCGAACGACAAGTCGGCTCCGTCCTGCGACCAGGGGAAAGGCGAAAAGCGGTAGGTTTCGTCGCCGACCGGTTCGACTGTGACGGTCACGTCCTCGTCTGCGGTCCTCGGGACGTGCCGGAAATCCGCCGGGCGCCGTTCGCCCGCCTGGGCACAATTGAAATAGAGCGCCAGTGTGTCGAACAACTGCAACTGCTTGTAGCCCTGAAAGAGTGGTGCATCCTCGATCCAGCCGGCGGTTCCCGGGTTGGCGGCGAGTATTGCCTTCAACCGCGCCTGTCGCTCGAGCTGGCCGTCCAGCATTTTATCGAACCGCGCCCGATAGTCCTCCGGCACGTCGTTGAGCAGCACGTGGTCGGAGAACCCGTAGCGTCCATTGTAAAGCCCCCAAATATGCATGCTGGAGATCAGGCCGCAGTAAGGATGATGCGCCTCGTTGAAATCGGGCGAGCGGACGGCGGTCGCCAGCGTGATCTCGCGCGGCGTGCTGGTGAGGTGATACGGGATCAACGTCTCGGTGTCGCACAGCGGTGCCGCATCGAATTCGGCCCAGCCTTGGTCGTGATGATCGATCACGTAAAGCATCTCCTCGCGCGGCGAGACCGGCTCGAAGGTGTCATTGCCGAATATACGGGCCATGGCGCCCGCGAACGCCGTATGCTCGGTCATCTTGATAACGAACTGGGGCTCGCCGGCCGGAGCGGTCTGAACGATCATCGGATCCTCCAACCGTGATTATATGTGCCATTCAGACTAACATGGGAATCGCATTGGGCGCGAAGTTCGGGCAAGAGAAGTAAGCTGCGTGGAGTGACGAAAAAGGGGCCGCGTCGGGGAGGACAGAATGGATTTTAAACTCGAAGGCAAGACCGCCGCGATCACCGGGGCTTCGGAAGGCATTGGCCGCGCCATCGCGCTGCAACTGGCGGCGCTCGGCTGCAATCTGCGGCTGGCAGCGCGCTCGGCCGAGAACCTCGACGCCGTAAAGGAAGCTGTGCGGGCGTCCGCCAACGTCGCGGTCGAGACCTATCCGCTCGATCTTTCCAGGAGCGAAAACCAACAGGCCTTCGCCAGAGCCTGCGTCGACGACGCCGACATCCTGGTGAACAACGCCGGCGCCATTCCGGGCGGCCGCATCGACGAGATCGACGAGGCGACCTGGCGGGCGGCCTGGGACCTCAAGGTCTTCGGCTATATCAACATCACGCGCGAGTTCTATGCCGCGATGAAGGCGCGGGGGCGCGGCGTGATCCTCAACATCATCGGCACCGGCGGCGAAAAGCCGGTCGCCGAATACATCGCCGGTGCGGCCGGCAACGCCTCGCTGATGGCCTTCACCCGGGCACTCGGCGGCAGCAGCCCCAAGGACGGCATCCGTGTGCTCGCGATCAACCCAGGGCCGGTCGCGACCGACCGCCTCATTGGTCTGTTCAAGAAATCGGCGCGCGACCGGTTCGACGACGAAAGCCGCTACGAGGAAATGTTCGCGCCGCTGCCCTTTGGCCGAGCCGCGACGCCGGAGGAAGTCGCCTCGTTGGCCGGGTTCCTCGTCTCCGATCTGTCCTCCTATACTTCCGGTACGGTGATCACGCTCGATGGCGGACAGGTCAATAAGGGCCAGCTCTTCTGAGCCATTCCTCCCAGATCATGGCGCGCTACAAAATCGGCATCGATGTCGGCGGCACCTTTACCGATTTCCTGTTGATGGAGGCGGACGGGACCACCGAGATATATAAGGTTCTCTCGACGTCCGAGGATCCTTCGCTGGCCCTCCTTGAGGGGCTGCGGCAAATGGCCGACGGCCATGGCACGACGCTGGCGGATTTCCTGAATGCGGTGGAGATCATCGTTCACGGCACCACGGTGACGACCAACGCAGTGCTCACCGGGCGCGTTGCCAGGACAGGATTGTTGACCACCAAGGGTTTTCGCGATGCGCTGCAGATGCGCCGCGGCATTCGCGAGGAAACCTACGACAACAAGGCCAAACCGCCCGAACCCCTGGTGCCGCGCTGGCTACGCCGGCCGGTTGGCGAGCGGGTGACCGCCGATGGCGCGGTCCACACGCCGCTCGACCTGGCCGATGTCGAAGAAGCCGCCGTGCGTTTCCGCGAGGCGGGCGTCGAGGCGGCCGCGATCTGCTTCATGCACGCCTACGCGAACCCGGCCCATGAGGAAGCGGCCGCGGCATGCCTCGCCAAAGCGCTGCCGGATGTCTATTGCTCGGTGTCTTCGGCGGTACTGCCGCAGGTTCGCTTCTATGACCGGATTTCAACGACGGTGTTGAACGCCGCCGTGGGCCCGATCCTGGAGCGTTATCTCCGCAACCTGACCGAACGGCTGGACAAGGCGGGCTTCGGCGGAATTCTGCTGATCATGCAGTCGAATGGCGGGGTGACGACGCCCGCCGTGGCTGCGAAGCTGGCTGCGAGCACGCTTTTGTCGGGACCGGCGGCGGCCCCCGTGGCCGGGCTTGCTTATTCCGAGCCGCATGGCGGGCGCAGCTTCATTACCGTCGATATGGGCGGCACCAGCTTCGATGCGGCGCTTGTGCGCGACGGCGCGCCGGAGCTGACCACAGATGCCCGCATCGCCAAGCATGCCCTTGCACTGCCGAGTTTGGAGATCAACACGATCGGCGCCGGTGGTGGCTCGATCGGCTGGATCGACGAGGGCGGGCTCCTGCGCATGGGCCCGGCCAGCGCCGGAGCCGATCCAGGCCCGGCCTGCTATGGACGGGGCGGCGAGCTTCCAACCTGCTCGGATGCCAACCTGGTGCTCGGTTATCTGAGCGCC
The DNA here is from genome assembly GCA_035527975.1 of Alphaproteobacteria bacterium. Lineage (GTDB taxonomy): Bacteria > Pseudomonadota > Alphaproteobacteria > JAPULJ01 > JAPULJ01 > DATKZM01. The sequence continues at coordinate 13,853 of DATKZM010000127.1, forward strand.
GACTTTTTTGCCGGCGGACGGCTGGCGCTGGATCGCGACGCCGCGGCGGGGGCGATCGACCGGATGATCGCAATGCCACTCGGGCTCGACTTGGCCGAAGCCGCCTTTGGCATGTTCCGGATGATGAACGTCAATATGGCGTCGGGCATCCGCGAGATCACGGTGCAGAAGGGCTTCGATCCGCGCGATTTCCCGCTTATCTGCGCTGGTGGAGCGGGACCGATCCATGCTGCCATGATCGCCGAGGAACTCGAGATCGGGCGCATCCTGATCCCGCGTGAAAGCTCGATATTCTGCGCTGCTGGCATGCTGCGCTCGGACTTGAAACACGACTATGTGCGCAGCTACCACACGCGCTTTGATGTTGATGGCCTTGACGCCATGCGCTTCCAGGATGCCTTGCGGTCGATGGCGGCGGAGGCCAACCAGACCCTGGAGGGTGAAGCGATCGCGCCGGATGCCCGGCGCTTCACGAATGCGCTCGACCTGCGGTATCTTGGCCAGTATCACGAGGTGCGGGTCGAGGTGCCTGCGGCCGAGCTTCATGGGCCAGATTTTACCGCAATCGCCGAGCGTCTCCATGCCAACCACAACCGGCTCTATGGCTATGACCTGAAGGCCGACGGGACCGAGATCGAACTCGTCAATCTGCGGCTTTCGGCGACCGGCATCACCGAGAAACCACCGATGATCCGCGAGCGGCGCGTGGACGGCGATGCTGTTGCGGCGCGCAAAGGCAGGCGCGCGGTATTCCTGCCGCATGAGGGCCAATACCGCGATACCGATGTCTTCGATGGCGACCAGTTGCGGCACGGCACCCACATCGAGGGCCCTGCCATCGTCGAGCAGGTCAACACGAGCGTGCTGGTGCCCGGTGGCTACCGGCTCGACTGCGATGAGCTTGGCAGCTTCGTGATGGAGAAGGGGTAGGAAAATGGCCGAAACCGACATTGCTGCCATCGACCCCGTGCTTGTCTCGGTCCTCCAGCGGCGCTTCAAGTCGATCACCGAGGAGATGGGGCTCACGCTCCTGCGCACCACCCGCTCGCCGATCCTGAACGAGGCGCGCGACTTCGTGACCGGGCTTTATGATGCGCGCGGCCGCATGCTCGAGCAGACCGAGTACATCCCCGTCCTCGCCTTCGCACTGCAGCCGGTTTGCGAATACATCATCGAGTATTTCGGCGAAGACCTCGCCGAGGGCGACACGATCATCCACAACGACGTCTTCTCGCGAGGCAACCAGAATGCCGACGTGGCGATTTTCAAGCCGATCTTCTGGGAGGGTGACCTTGTCGCCTGGTCGGCCTGCAAGGGCCATCAGGCCGATATCGGCGGCGCCGTCGCCGGCGGCTACAACCCCGAAGCTCGCGAAGTCTGGCAGGAGGCCTTCCGTATTCCGCCGGTCAAGATCCATGAGCGCGGCAAACTGCGCCGCGACGTTTGGGATCTCATTTTTGCCAATGTGCGCTACGAGGTCGTGCAAGAGGACATAAAGGCGCAGATCGGCGGTTGCGTCGTCGGCGAGCGCGGCGTCAAAGGGCTCTTCGAACGCTATGGCCGCGGGGTGGTGCTGGACCATGTCGAGCACCTCTTCCAGTCGACCGAGCGCATGATCCGCAAGGAGATCGAGGCGCTGCCCGATGGCTCATATGAAGGCGAGAGCACGGTCTACTATGACGGTGTGCGCGACGGCTCGGAGATGACGATCCGCCTCGCGGTCACGGTGCACGGCGACGAAGTCACCTTTGACTTCACCGGCACCGATCCGCAGACGCCGGGTTTCGTCAACGCGCCATTTTCGTCGACCGCCTCAGCGGTGATGCTGACTTTCCTCATGCTGATCAACCCGGACATCCCGCACAATGACGGGATTGTACGGCCGATCAAGATCATCAATCCGGAGGGCTCGTTCCTCAATGCCGCCTATCCGGCCGCGACCACCTTTGGCAACTCGATCTGCGGGCCGACTTCGGACGCTATCTTTCGTGCCTTTGCCCAGGCGCTGCCCGGCATGGTGAGCGCGGGCTGGAACCGCTCGATGAACTTCGCGATCGTCGGCAAGGACCCACGGCACGCCATGCGGCCTTATGTGGATATTCTGTTCCTGGCGCTGAAAGGCGGTTCCGGCGCCACCGAGGGGGCCGATGGCTACGACCATATCGGCCTCATCAACTGTGCCGGCGGGCTGCTCGCCCAGGATTACGAGATGTTCGAGATCCAGGACCCGCATTTTCTGGTGAAGCACGAGTACTGGACGGACTCGGCCGGACCGGGGCGCTGGCGCGGCGGGTATGGCACCGAATGCGAATTTACGATCGAAGGGCAGGAGCTGACCGGTATCGCCTTCGGCGACGGGTTGGAGGAGGGCGCGCGCGCCTTTGGTCTGTTTGGCGGCGCCGATGGCCCGCGCAACCGGCTCACGCTCCACTATCCCGATGGACGCGAGCGCACGCCGCGTGCCAAGGAGGTGGTGCGCGATATTCCGACAGGTGCGGTTTATCGTCAGAGCGCCGGCGGCGGCGGCGGCTATGGCGATCCCTTTGAACGGCCGGCCGCGCAGGTGGCCGAGGACGTCCGCAACGAGCTGATATCAGTTGCGCGCGCCGCCTTGGATTACGGTGTCGTTGTCGACACGGGCAGCTTCGCGGTCGACGAGGCCGCCACGAACGAGATCAGGAGTGCACGCAAATGAGCGAACCCGCAGCTGACAGCCGGCCGGTTGTCGACCATATCGGCGTGATCGTGCCCGATCTTGAGGCCGCCGTGACGCTCTTCACCAGGCTTTTCGGCGCGGCCCCGGTGAAGACCAGGACCATGCCCGATGTGGGCCTCAAGATCGCCGAGTTCGCGGCCGCCAACGTCACCATCGAGCTGCTTCAATACACCGGGGAGGATGCCGCGTTCGCCAAGGACGTCATGGGCGAGGCGCCGGGCGTCAATCACATCTCCTTTCTCGTTGACGCCCTTGGCCTTGCAACCAAGACCGTCGAAGCGGCGGGGGCGAAGCCCATGGCCGGCTTTCCCCGTCAGGGCGCGCATGGCCAGGTCGTCTTCTTTGAGCCGACAAGCACCGGCGGCGTCCGCTTCGAACTCTGCGAGCGCGATGGGTAGTCGCGTTATCACCGGTTCGTCATCCCCGCGAAAGCGCGGATCCAGCCGTCGCTTGCTCTGGGTTCCCGCTTTCGCGGGGATGACGTTTGGCGGTGTGTTGAAATAATGAGCAATAGAACCCCGCCCACCGACCAGCCGCTCTGGAACCCCGAGGTTGAGACCCTTTCGGCCGAAGCCATGCGCGCTCTGCAATGGCAGCGGCTCGGCCCGCAGCTCCGCTACGACTATGAGCGCTCGCCATTCTATCGGGAGAAATTCAAGGCTGCGGGCATGACGCCGGGCGACGTGCGGTCCTGGGAGGACTTCGCCGATATTCCCCTAATGACAAAGGACGAGCACCGCGGGGCGCAGGAGCGCGGGCTGGCTGAACAGGGCGACCCGCTGGCGCTGATCAATTGTGCGCCCAGGGACGAGATCGTGCGCATCAACGCGACCTCGGGCACCACCGGGATGCCGACGCTCTATGCGCTGACCCAGGCCGATGTCGACGTCGTCAACGAAATGCACGCCCGCAAATACTGGCGCTGCGGCATCCGGCCGGGCGATGTGATGATCCAGGCGCTCTCGCTCAGCATGTTCACCGGCGGGCTGCCGCTTTCGCAAGGCATCATGCATCTGGGCGCGGCTTGCGTGCCGGTCGGCATCGAGGGCGGCACCAAACGCGTGCTCGACTTCGTGGCGCTGACGCGGCCGAGCGCCATGATCGCCACGCCGTCCTTCGGTCAGCACCTGATCGAGGAATGCCGCAAACATACCGGCGAGGCGGCCGCTGCCCTCGGCATTACGCGCTTCTTCTGCGCCGGCGAGTCGGGCGGCGGCGACCCGGCCGTGCGTGTGGCGCTTTCGGAGGGCTTTGGCGCCGCCGCCATCTTCGATCACACCGGCGGCGGGCATGCCTTCCACGCCATCTCGCGCGAGGAACCTGCGAGTGAGTTCAGCGGAATGTATATCGTCTCCGGCGACCACTGCGTCCTCGAGTTGATCGATCCCGAGACGCGCGCGCCGGTCGTCCTTGCCGACGGGGCGGTGGGCGAGATGGTCTGGACATTTCTTGAATGGCGGGGCGGTCCGTTCCTGCGCTACGCCATGGGCGACATCGCGGAGGTATTCACCAGCCCGTGCCCGTCGGGGACGCCGGGCCCGCGCTTTCGCATCATCGGGCGCGCCGACGACATGCTGATCGTCAAGGGCGTGAACGTCTATCCGGCGGCGATCCAGAACGCGATCTTCGCGTTTCGCCCAGAGGTCACCGGCGTCTTCCGCATCGTGCTGGCCAAGCCGGGGCCGAAGGTCACGCCGCCGCTGCAGTTACGCATCGAGCATGGCGAGAGCGCCGGCGATCTGGACGCATTGGGCGCGCGGATCAACGATCATCTCCGCGAGACCTTGCGGATTTCGGTCGCATTTGAGTGGCTGGCGCCGGGCAGTCTGCCGCGCGAGGCGCATAAGAGCCGGCTCGTCGAGCTGGCCGATACGGACTGAAGGGAAGGGAGCGGCAATGCTGCAGCAGGCGCTGGATTTTCGCGAGGAATGCGACGTGCTGGCCGAACTCCTTGAGCCGGCTACGGCGACGGATTGGCAGCGCAAGACTAAGTTTAAACAATGGACGGTCGATGACGTGCTGGCGCATCTTCATTTCTTCAATCATGCCGCCGATCTGTCGTTGCGTGACGGGCACGCGTTCGACGCCCTCTTCGCCAGGCTCTTCACGGCGATGGGCGATGGCACCGGCCATCTGGCCTTCAGCCATGACTGGCTTGAGGGTGTGCGCGGACGGGCGCTCTTCGATCTCTGGCGCGGCTTCTATCCCGAGATGGCCGATCGCTTCGACGCCGCCGATCCCGAAGCGCGGCTCAAATGGGCCGGGCCCGATATGAGCGTGCGCATGAGCATCACCGCCCGCCAGATGGAAACCTGGGCGCACGGCCAGGCGCTTTTCGACCTTTTTGCCAAGCCGCGCCGCGAGAGCGACCGGATCAAGAATATCGCCGTGATCGGGATCAAGACTTATGGCTGGACCTTCGCCAACCGGGGCATCGAGCCGCCCGGTCCGCCGCCATGCGTGCGCCTCACCGCACCCTCGGGGCCCCAATGGGCCTTCAACGAAGAGAATGCCGAGAGCGTGATCGAGGGAGATGCGGTCGCCTTCGGCCAGGTCGTCACCCAGACCCGCAACGTTGCCGACACGGATCTCGTCCTCACGGGCGAGGCGGCGACGCAATGGATGGCCATCGCGCAATGCTTCGCCGGTCCCCCCGAGGATCCGCCGGCCCCAGGCGCACGGGGGTAAGGCCCGCGGCTACGCCGCCTTCTTTGCCGCCATCGCTTCGTCGGGATAGGCGGCGATCAACTCCTGCACTTCACTCGCCGGCGTTCTGGGATCCAGCCAGGCATTGAAGGCCGAGGGATCGAGGATCACCGGCATGCGGGCCTTTGGGTGATAGCGGGTGACGAGGTCGTTGGCGGCAGTGGTGATGATGGTGAAGCTTTCCAGCGGGCCGTCCGGAAGCTGTTCGGCGCGCTCCCAAATGCCAGCCATTGCAAACAGCTCACCCGACTTCATACCCAGCCAGTGCTTGACCTTCTTCCCGTCGACGAGCGGCCATTCGTAGAAGCCGTCGGCTGGGACAAGGCAGCGCTGGGCCTTGAAGGGCTCGCGGAAGGAGGCGCGCTCGGCGAGGGTCTCGCCCGCGGCGTTGAACATCGTGTATTTCTGGCTCACTTCCTTGGCCCAGCGCGGCACCAGCCACCAGCGCAGTGCCACCAGTTCGTGCGCGCCTTCTGCATTCCGGCGCACCACCGGCGCGCGGTCGGTCGGGCGGATGTCGGGCAGCGGCTCGAAGTTCCAGCGGAACGGGCCGAGCAGGTCGAAATACCACCGGACGGCCTCGGCAGGGCTGGTGAAGCTATAGCGTGCGCACATGGGAGGGAGCTTCTTAAGATCAAGATCGTCTCAGATCGCAGCGATTTGAGACGATCTTGATCTATCTCATATATTTAGAGCACGATTCACGCGTCGCACCGGATCGCTGTGACGCGATCGTACTCTAGTGGCGGGCGATGACGCCAAGGCTCGGCCAATCGGGCCGCGCGTGCAAGTCCCGCGAACCGCAGGCCGAGCAACGCATATGGCGGGCAAGGTCGGGCACGGGGCTCGCCGGTCCGAGGCGTGCGATCAGCAGCGCCGTTTCGATCACCGCGTGATGGCAACAGCTTTCACACCAGGCCCAGACATCGATCTTCTCGCGGGCGAGATCGGCGAGGGTGGCGGGTTCGGTGTCGGCGCGGCGCGGCATGTTCGGTATCCAGCAGAATAAAACAGGAACAAATTGTTCCACGCTCATGGCCGGATATCCAGCGACCGGCGGTGGCATCGTACGCGGCGGATTTACACGCAGAATTTGCCTGTCGATGCGGTCGCCCTTTCCCTCTCCTGCTTGCGGGAGAGGGTGGGCCGCCCGTCAGGGCGGCTCGGGTGAGGGCTGCGGCGAAAAAAGTAGGACGAGGACTTTTGCGCATTAGGAACAGAAGTTGCCCTCACCCTCCCACCGCGCTGACGCGCGGCGGGCCTCTCCCTCTCCCGCACGCGGGAGAGGGATAAGAAGGCGCTGTTATTCTAGGCCTTCTCGTTCTTTCGTCGGCTCATCTTCTCAGCCAGGCGCGGAGCGGTGCCTGGCCGGCTCCAGGGACAAACGGCGATGCAGATGCCACAGCCGTAGGTCTCATTGAAGTACGGCACGCATTTGTCGAAATCGACATACCACTTCCGGGTTCCGCGCACGGTCTGCTTGTCATGCGCGATGGCCTGCGGCGGGCAGGCGCGGGCGCAGACCTGGCAGCTGGCGCAGAAATCATCGGCGCCAAAGATGTCCGGCGCATCGGCGACGAGCGGCAATGACGTCGTCACCGCGGCGAGCCGGAAGGAAGACCCGTAGGTCCGGTTGATGATCGAGCCGTGCTTGCCGAGCTCGCCGAAGCCGCAGGCGAGTGCCGCCGGGATCATGGTGAGCGGCCCCGCGATCGGCCCGCCATGGCCCTCAGCCTCCCAGCCTTGGCCGCGAATATGATCGGCGAGCGCCTTGGCTGCCCGGTCGCCGCGATTGTACCCCGCCATGACCTCCTCGACCGAGGCGGCCTCGGGCCACACCGCGGCGAGCCGTAGCTGGTCCATCGTGATGCCGAGCACGATGATCCACTTATGGGAGAGCTCGTAGCCTTCGAAAACCCAGTTTGGATCGATCCGGGCGATGCCGACGAGATCGGCCTCGTTCGTGACCGCGAACGCCTTGACCTGCGCAGTCCAATCCTTGGGCGTGTTCTCAATGCGGGATTGCGCCAACGGCGCCGGCTCAGCCGGCCCGCGGCCGCCGAACTTTTCGTGCAGCCGATCAACCGAAGGCTGTTCGCGCGACGTCCGCTCCAGCATCCACTTCATCACCGGCCCATGGGCGATCTTGGCGTGATGGTGCCAGTAGATCGGTGACGGCCGCCGCACCGCCGTCTCGCCGAGCCCATTGATAGCGTTGCCCGAGACGTCGGGCAGTAGGCGCATCTGCTCGTCTGACGGCTGGTAGGGCCGAGCGGCGGGGTCGGGGCTTTTCGGGCTCAAAAAACGATATCTCCAATGGGTTGACTGATGATGGCACAAGGCTTTCGAGCAGGCGAGGCAAACGGCACTGGTTGTGGCCGGCGCGTGGGCGAGGAGTACACTTGCGTCCAGCAATCAAGCGGGGATGGCGGCGCACGATCTTCTGACCGCTGCATTCGGCGCAGGAAATTATGTGAGATACACAGGTGAATATGGCCCGAGGGCTCGTTTGATGTCATGTTTGGGAAAGTTAGTACGGTAACGAAGGAAATTCACGCGTGACCGGAAAGCAGGACGGGACCGATAAGACCAGCGTGGGTATCGCGACAATCGACGGTGGGCGCATCACCGGCGGGCCGAAGACGGTTGCTGGCAAGCCTGCCGCCGGGAATGCGGCCGGGGCGTCGCTCCGACCCAACCGCGTTCCACATTCAAAGCCCATCGATGCGGAAACCGGTTTCGAGATTGCCGAGGACTTCGAGCTCTTCGACCAGCGCAACGACGTCTTCAGCCGGGCCAACTGGGACGAGACGGTCCGGACCGAAAAGGCGATCGAGTTCTGGACCGCCTACATCATGCCCAATGCGCGTGCCCGCAAGGCTGACGGCTATTCCCAGCGCGACTATGCACTGCGCAACGCGGCCTGGCATTTCACCAAGGCGTTCGCGACGCTGAAATCGGGCGATGAGGGCCGGCACGAGGGCTTCAACGACACGTTCACGCTGCATGGGCCCGGCTGGCCTGAGAAATGGGCGCTCGAAAGCCCCAAGGAGACCGCGGCCGAAATCAAGAAGGTCGCCAAGCTGTTCGGCGCCGATCTCGTCGGCGTCTGCGAGTATGACGAACGCTGGGTCTATTCGATGAAATTCAACCGCATGGATCAGAGCTCGCGTCCGCTCGACGTCGATGCGCGCATGACCCATGTGATCGTCATCGTCACCGCGATGGATCACGAGCTGACGGCGACGGTGCCGTCGGCGCTTGCCGCGACGGCGACGGGTATGGGCTACACCAAGGATGCGGTGTCGCTGATGTCGCTGGCCCAGTACATCCGCAATCTGGGCTATGAGGCCCATGCGAGCATGAACGATACAGGGCTCAATATTCCTCTGGCGGTACAGGCGGGGCTCGGCGAGTACGGCCGGCACGGGCTTTTGATCACCAAGGAGTTCGGGCCGCGCGTGCGTATCGGCAAGATCTTCACCGACATGCCGCTCGAGCCCGACCGGCCAAGCTATTTTGGCGTCACCGAGTTCTGCAATATCTGCAATGCCTGCGCGGCCGGCTGTCCGCCCAAGGCGATCCCCTTCGATGCGCCGACGACGGAGGCGCCCAACCGTTCGAGCTTTACCACAATCCGCAAATGGACCACCGACGCGGAGAAGTGCTTTAAGTTCTGGACCTCGCAGAACACCGAATGTTCGATCTGTATCCGGGTGTGTCCTTACAACCGGACGTTCGAAAGCTACTATGACCGGTTCTGGCGTTGGCTGGCGGGAACCGGTGCACGCAGGCTCGCCCTCTGGCTCGATCGCTTCCGCGAGGCGGGCCGCCAGAATGCCGCGTCGTGGTGGCGCCGAAGTTGAGCGAGTGGCCAGGCCCTAAATGAGCATGAGTGAAGACGATGGATCTCGGCATCGCCGGTGAAACCGCCCTCGTGCTCGGGGGCACGCAAGGCCTCGGCTACGCTTGCGCCGAAGCGCTGCGGCAAGCCGAGGTCCGTGTCGTGCTGGTTGGGCGCAACGCAGAGAAAGGTAGGGACGCAGCCAAGGCGCTTGGGCCGGAGGCGCATTTCGTGCCAGGCGATCTTGCCGATCCGGCCGACCGTGCGGCGTTATTCGCGGCCGCGAGCGAACCCGCGGGCGCGCCCTCGATCCTGGTGACCAATGCCGGCGGCTCGCCGCCCGGCCCTTTCGCGGAAAAGCTACACGACGATTGGCTGAAGGCGTTGGAGCTCAACATGCTGGCGGCGATCGACATCGCGCGCCTTGCCTTGCCGGGCATGATCGAGCGGGGGTTTGGCCGTATTGTCAACATCACCTCCTTCGTCGTGCGCGAGCCCTATCCGAACATGGCGCTCGCCAACGGGGCGCGCGTCGGGCTCACCGGCGCCATGGCAACGCTGGCCCGCGAGGTCGCCGATAAGGGCGTGACGGTCAACAACCTGCTGCCCGGCCTGATGGATACCCCGGCGTTGCAGCGTGTCTACAAGGCGCAATCGGAGCGCGATGGTATCAGCGAGGACGAGGCCAAGGCGCGTATGGCCGCCTCGGTTCCGGTCGGACGTTTGGGGGAAGCCGAGGACCTCGGCCCGCTTTGCGCGTTTCTCTGCTCGCGCCACGCCGGCTACATCACGGCGCAGAACCTGACCGTCGACGGCGGTTTGGTGCGGGGGTTGTTCTAGACTGAGAACTTGGCCGCTAGATCGGTGCGTAGGGGATCATTTTTGTGCCGTCGAAGAAGCGGCCGAGACGGAAATCCGTGAGGTCAACCCTGGCCTTTCCGGTCGTGATCAGTTCCGACATGAGCAGGCCCGCGCCGGGACCGAGCCCGAAGCCGTGGCCGGAGAAGCCGGTGGCGATGTAGTAGCCCTGCGGTCGATCGACCGCGCACAGCACCGGGATGAGGTCGGGGGTGACGTCGATCATGCCGGCCCAGCTCTCCGCCATCTGAATATCCTTGAAGCCGGCCAGTGTGGCGCGCGCCGCCTCCAGCGCCTTGGAGAGTACGGCCGCATCGGGGGTTGGATCGAGCACGCGGGTGCGCTCGAAAGGCGTGACATCGTCCGGTCCCCATCGCCTGAGCGCGCGAAGCTGCCGGAAGAATTCGCTGGTGGAGAACCTGATCCGCAGATCCTTGCGGCTCATTCTGAGCGCTCTCAGGAATGGCAGGAAGTACCGGAAGGCGTCCGGCACGATCTCAAAGGTCGAGCCGCCGTCGCCGGCGATCGTGTAGCCACCGTCCTGGCGTCGCCGGAAGGCAAACTCGCCGCACCAAGTCGCCGATTGGGTGACCAGGGGCGCCGGGTTGGTCCGCATCACCGAAGAGCACACGCGGAGCTGGGGCAGGGCGATGCCGTGATTGCGGTTAAAGAGCGAGGACCAGGCGCCCGCAGCGCAGACAACCGACCCGCATGAAATGCGGCCATGCTCGGTGACAATACCCGCGACGCGGCCGGCCTGCGTGTCGAGCGTGCGCACGGCGCAGCCGTCGATGACCCGCCCGCCGAGACGCTCGATGGCCCTTGCGATAGCGGGAACGACAGCGGATGGCTCGGCGCGGCCGTCGCTCGGCGTGTGGAGTGCGCCCAGGTATCGCTCGCCGGACGTGCCGAGCAAATCGTCGGTTTCCTTCGGCGTCAGCAGGCGTGAGTCGAGCTGGTAGGGCTTGGCGAAGCCGAGCCATTCCTCGAAGCGCGCCATCTGCGCCTCGTCGGTCGCGACATAGGTGACGCCTGCCTGCTTCCAGCCGATATCGGCCTCGAGTTCGCTCTCGAATTCGGGCCAGATCTTGAGGCTCTCGATGATCGCCGGCAGCTCGCGCGGGTCGCGGCCTTGCTTGCGCACCCAGCCCCAGTTGCGCGAGGACTGCTCACCGGCGATGCGGCCCTTTTCCAACACCACCACTGGCACGCCGGCCTTGGCGAGAAAGTAGGCGGTGGCGCAGCCGGCGATCCCGGCGCCGATGATCGCGACCTCGGTGCGCTCGGGAAGATCGGGCGGAATTTGTGTGCTGGTGCTGTTCATCGTGGAGGGGACATCGGTTTGGCGTTCGCCTCGATTTTCTCAATCGCCGTCGAAAATCGCCTCGGGCAGCAACGCCGAGACGACATAGTTTGGCACGTCGACCACATTGCTGATGCGCAGATCGACCGCAACGCTGCAGATTACATAAGCTTGCTCGCGGTTGTAGCCGCGCTCCATCAGCAGCTCGATCATGTTGAGCACGGCATTGCGGCAAGCGAGGGTCAAGTTCTCACCCTGGTTCTCTCCGTCGGCGTCGATCGGGATTCCCATGACACCGAGCAGGCGTTGTGGCATGGCAAATTTGGGATCGGCGAAATAGTCCTCGCGGGTGAAGATCGGCGCCCTGAACTTTCGCTCGGCATAAGCGCCCTTGAGCACCTTGAAACGCACCGTAACGGTTGCGCCGACTTCCACGGCTGTGACGCAGACCTCGCCGTCGCCTTGTGCGAAATGGCCATCGCCGGTCGAAAACAAGCCACCGTCTTTGAAAACCGGCAAGGTGAGCCTCACGCCCCGGGTCAACTGCTTGACGTCGAAGTTACCGCCGTTTTCGCGCGGTGGCATCGTGCGCAGGCCCGTGAGCCCGCACGCACCGCCTGGCACCGCACCCTGGGGATTGGGCGGCAGAGCCACGCCGCCGCGCTCGATCAACCGCGCTTCGCGTTCGCTCCATGCCTTCATTTCGATTTCCGAAGGCGCAACGGCGGAAATTCCCATGAAGGGCGCCCCGGGAATGCGGACCCCGGGGATCTGCGCCGATGTGGCCCAGCCGTCCTTGATCTGCCAATGCACCAGGAACGGCGTCGTCATGATGTCGCGCAGGAAACCGATGCCGGGCCGGATGACGCTGAAGCCGGTCGCTTGCGGTTCGATATCGAGAAACTCAATCTCGAGCCCGTCGCCAGGCGCGGCGCCCTTGACGTAAATGGGGCCGGTTAGCGGATGGGTAGCGCCCTGATCCACCGTCGCAAAGACGGCCTCGGTATCGCCAGGAGCGATCTGCCCGTCCACCGCATCGCGGGTTTCAATGACGACCTCTTCGCCCGCCTCGACTTCGAGAATGGGTTCGATATCGGGGTGATACCGGTTGTGGCCGACATGGGGTTCGGCGGCCAATCGTTTGCCGCGGTCGATTTCAATGCGATGCATCGTCCTCACCTCCGTCGTCATGCACGGCCCATCAGCCAACCTAACGCATTCGCAGCCTGCATCGAAGGCATGTCACCAGACACCCCCAAACGCCCCCAAATGCCAAGGTGGGCGTTGCATCGGAGCGTCTGGCCGACCAAGATCGCCGCGATGAGAGGTAGGTTCGATCCGGGGGGATAATGCTGACCGGCGACATGCTGCGACGCTCAGCGGCGCGGTTTCCGAATAAGACGGCGATCATCTGGGAGAGCGAACGGGTGAGCTATGCCGCGCTCGAAGCGCGCGCCAGCCAGCTGGCAAACGCACTGCTGGCGCTTGGCCTCAAGAAGGGCGCCAAGGTCGGCATCCTTTGCCGCAACCGGCCGGAATACGCCGTTGCCTTCTTCGGCGTGGCGCGCTCTGGCTGCGTGCTGGTCAACGTCTCGGTGCTCTATGCGCCCGAGGAACTCGCCTTCGTCCTCGACAAGGCCGATGTCGAGGTCTTGATGTTTGAGGATATATTTGCCGACAAAGTCACGGCGATCCGCGATACAGCGCCGAAGATAAACACTCTGATCGCCATTGGCGGTGCCACTGGGACCGCGGAGGGTTTCGAGCCCTTCATTGCCGCTGCGCAGGCCACGGCACCCGATGTCGATATCGACGAGCGCGATCCCTTCTGCATGACCTATACCGGCGGGACCACCGGCCGTCCCAAGGGCGTGCTGGCAAGCCACCGCGCGCGCGCTGTGACCGCGCATACGGTGATGGTGGAGGAAGCGCTCGACGAGCGCGATATCGTCGGCATCGTCACGCCGATGTTCCATGTGGCCGCGCTCAACATCATGTTCCAGCCGTCGATCCTGGCCGGCGCGACCGTGACGCTGCTCTCGCAGTGGAGCGCCGAGGGCTTCGCCGCCATGGTGCGTGCGACGGGCATGACCGCGAACTTCATGGTGCCGACCCAGGCGAATATGGTGATCCAGGACCCGGCCTTCGATCCGGCCGTTTATGCGAGCTGGCGCAAGATGAGTTTCGCCGGCGCGCCGATGCCCGATTGGGTGCAGCGCGCTTTCATGGAAAAGCTGCCGGATGTGAAGCTCACGCAGATCTATGGCCAGTCGGAAATGGGCGTGATCGCCGCGCTGCGGCACTGGCATCTGCCGGACAAGCTGGGTGCGGTGGGCCGCGCGCCCTACAATGTCGACACGGGCGTCGTCCGCCCCGACGGCACCCCGGTCGAGCCCGGCGAGATCGGCGAGGTGGTCTCGCGCGGCGATAATTTGATGCTCGAATATTACGGCGAGCCCGATCAGACCGCCGGCTTCACCAAGCTCAACGATGGCTGGGGCTGGTCGGGGGATCTGGCTACCATCGACGCGGAGGGCTTCATCACGCTCGTCGACCGCTCCAAGGAGATGATCATCTCCGGCGGCGAGAACGTCTATCCCAGCGAAATCGAACGCGTGCTCTACGAACATGACGGCGTCGGCGAATGCGCCGTCTTCGGCATCCCCGACCCCAAATGGGGCGAGGTGCCGGCGGCTTACGTCACGCTCAAATCGGGTGCGGTGGCGAGCGAAGCGGAACTGGTGGAGCATTGCGCCCAGCGGCTCGCACGGTTCAAGCGGCCGAGGTTGGTCAAGTTCGTCGACGATTTTCCGAAAACCCCCATCGGCAAGATCCAGAAGAACCTGCTGAAAAAGCCCTATTGGGAAGAAAGCGAGAAGAAGATATGAGCGATCCCTACGCGAAGTACGAGCGTCTCAAATTCGACCGCCCGGCCGAGCGCATCTTGCGCATCACCCTCGATACTCCCGGCAAGTTGAATGCCGTCGATCAGATCATGCATGACGAGCTTGGCCAGGTCTGGCGCGACATCGACCGGGACGAGGATATCTCCTGTGTGATCCTGACCGGGGCGGGCGACGCGTTTTCGGCCGGCGGCGATCTCAACATGGTCAAGGAGATGACCGAGGATTTCACCACCATGACCCGCGCCTGGAAGGAGGCGCGCGACCTCGTCTACAACGTCATCAATTGCGGCAAGCCGACGATTTCGGCGATGACGGGGCCGGCGGTCGGTGCCGGGCTGGTGGCGGGGCTACTCTGCGACATCTCGATCGTCGGCAAGAAGGCACGCATCATCGACGGGCATACCCGGCTCGGCGTCGCGGCGGGCGATCATTCGGTGATCATCTGGCCGCTGCTCTGCGGCATGGCCAAGGCGAAATACTACCTGCTGACCTGCGATCCCCTGTCGGGCGAGGAGGCGGAGCGCATCGGGCTTGTCTCGATGTGCGTCGAGGACGACGAGCTTCAGGATACCGCGCTCAAGGTGGCGCAAAAGCTGGCGAACGGCGCGCCGAACGCGATCCGCTGGACCAAATATGCGCTCAACAACTGGTTGCGCATGATGGGTCCAAACTTCGACACATCCTTGGCGCTCGAATTCATGGGCTTTGCCGGCCCCGAAGTGAAGGAGGGCATGGCCTCGCTGAGAGAAAAGCGCAAGCCGAACTTCCCGAAGGACAGTGTGATCTAGGCGCGCGGAAAAGGCGGGTGTTCAGACGTCACGAACAGCAGGCGGCATCGCCGCCGCCCGCCCGTGCCTCCTGGATCGGCGGGCAAGGGACGGTGCCGTAGGAGCAAAAGACGCAGCAGTCGCCTGCCAGCGGCTTGAGCACCACACCGCAGCCTTTGCAGTCGTAAAAGAACTGGCAGGCATCGGTCGGCATGGTCTCGGTTGCCTGATGCCCGCAGTCGGGGCAGGCGAGCGTCGACTGCAGTGAGATCGAAGGTCCCCGATCGCTCATGTCAGGCCCCGGTGCTGCCGCTTGCATTGCGGTTTCGCGCGCGCTGGATCAGCGCGTATCCGGTAATCGCCACGAACACGCACAGCGAGCCGAGCAGCACGAAATCAAGCCAGCTGCTGGTCACCCAGGCCACCAAGCCAAGAGAGCTCAGCACGACAACCAGCAAGGGTGTGAAACAGCAGACCGCAGCGAGAACGGCTCCGCCAATCCCGATGCCCAGAAGTTTGTTGTTCTTCATCGCCCGCTCAGACGATGGGCTGGCCAAGTCCGGCGGAGCGCAGCGCATCCTCGTCAATGCCGCGCCCCGAACAGCAATCGGCCAGAGTCCCGTTGATCACCACCGCCGGCAGCGAGCGGATTCCGAAGTTCTCAGCCCGCGCCGCGATGCCTGCGTCCGTCATATCGAGCACGTTGATATCGCAGGACGGGCAGGCCAGCGCCTTGACCCGCTCGACCGCCGCCTCGCAGACCGTACAGCCGGCAGAGAAGATCTCGATCTTTCGTCTATCTGCCATGATTTCACGCCTCCATTTGGTGGCAATCGATATTGTCGAACGTTATTCTGCAACCTGTAGTCACTACAGATACAAGTGAAATCGTCATGGCGACATCGCAATTTCCCGACGGCCCCTGCACCATTGGCGGCGCGTCGGCTCGTACCGGCTGCCACATCGAAACCATCCGGTACTATGAACGGATTGGCCTGCTGCCGCGGCCTTGCCGTAGCGAGGGCGGGCACCGCATTTACCAGCCCGATGATCTGAAGCGCATAGGTTTCATCGCGCGCAGCCGCTCGTTGGGTTTCGCGCTAAAGGAAATCGCCGATTTTCTGACTCTGATCGACCAGGGCGATTACACCTGTGCAGAAGTCAAGGCGCTTACCGTGGCTCAGATCGCCTCGGTTGAGCGGAAAATCACCGATCTGGAACGCATGAAGAGCGGTCTCGAAAAGCTGGCGGAAGCCTGCGATGGGGGCAAAACGCCCGACTGTCCGATCGTGGATGAGCTCTACGGCTAGGATCGGTTCCCCGGCCCGGCCGGCGTCAAGGCTTCGGCAAGCAGGAATAAGCGTCGCGCAGCGCGGCATCGAGGCCGATCGCGGCTGGCAGCCCGTTGCGCTCGGGGTCCTTCTTGGCCCAGCCGCCCAGAAGCTTGGCGGCCATGCGAACCTCGACCTTGCCCGGTGCGCAATAAACCCGCGCGGCGCGGCCGAGCCGGGTGAAGATCACCACATGGGTCTCCATCGCGCCCCTGATATAGGCGATGCAGACGAGGTGGCGGGCGATGCGGGTGAGGGTGACTTTCTTGGCATTCCCGGGCGGCGTGCCATCGACCGTTTGGGCCTTGCCGAGGTCGAAATCACAGTCCTGAAGCAGTTGGCCAACCGTGAGGTTCTCAGCGTGCGCGACCTGCGGCCCACCGAGCAATCCCACAATCAGCGCCACTAGTGCAGCGTACCGCATGGCTCTCCCATGGAATGGTCTCATCATTCAGTACATTACCATGGATGCGAACACCGGGCGTTGCGATACCGCCACAGATGGTTAATTTCTGCGGGGGATGGCCGGCAATATTGCGTGTGCACGATCCCGCCTATCTCTCTGAAAAAACGGGTAAAATCAATCTCGAGGCTGCCGGTAGTGCCGATGCCGACGCCAATGGCGTCGCCGAAAATACTGGCGACGCTCTTCGACATTCAGTGTCTCTGCGATCCGGCCGATAAGCGCATGCATGGCATTATGTGCGCTGTTTGTACTGGCGCGCAAGGCGGCGAATGCTTGGTCAAGCGCCGGCCGGTCGAGGGTGTCGGCCTTCAACTGCTGGCGGATATCGCGGCGGGCCTTGCGCACTTCACGGATGTGCGCGCGCAGATTGGGTCGCGCCTCGCGCCAGATCGTGTCGACCTTACCGCGGCTCTCGCCTTCCAGCGCGCGACGCGCAGACCAATGGGGAAACGGCCGGTCGTAGCCAGCCATACCGCCGCCGCGCTTGTGGTACAGCGCGCCGGTAACCATCATGCCGGCAAGGAATAGGTTCACGCCGAGCGAGACAATCAGCGCAATTCCGAGTCCACGCTTGGAAAGCCGGATCACTGCTCGCCCTCTTGTTCGAACACGGTGCTCATCGCAAGCTCGCCGATCTCGCTCTCAATGGGCTCGTCCGACCCTCCGAAGGGGTTCGGCAGGACGACGCCGGCCACGACGCCGAGAACCACGGCGGCAGCCAGCGCCGAAGCCGGTTTCCAGGCGGCGCCGAACGGCCACAGCGCCTGGATCCAGGATTCGCGTGGTTGTCCCGCGGCGGCAAGAATTTCCGCTTTCAGCTCGGGCGACGGCTCTATCGCACTTGCCCGCGCCAGCACTCGGTCGAGCGCACGGGCTTCGTCGTAGAGCGCGCGTGCGGCCGCATTCGCTTCGATCAGCGCCCACGCCCCCGCGCGTTCGCCCTCCGGCCAGCGACTGCGATCGGCGCCGTAGGCGTCGAGCAGCACGCTCAGCCGGTCAATATCGGTGTTCTTGTCCGCCCCCATCACGGTTCTCCCAAAAGATCGGCACGCAGTCCTTCCAGCGTGCCGCGCAAGGCCCGGCGGCCACGGGCGAGAAGGGATTCCAGCGCCTCCACGCTGACATCCATGATTTTCGCCGCCTCGATATTACTGAACTCTTGAAAATGCACGAGCGCTACCGCCAAACGTTGGCGCTCCGGCAGCCCGGCAACCGCCTTGTCGATCAGCAGTGCGACCTGCGTCTGCTGTAGCGCGTCCGACGGCCCTGGCCCGTCGGCGGCGAGTTCCATCGTGTCGATCGGATCGGACGGTTTGCGCCCGCGAATGCGGTCGATGCAGAGATTGCGCGCGACCCGGTGCAGCCAAGTTCGCACCCGCGCATCCGGGCGCCATTTGTGCGAAGCCTTCCACAGCCGCAGGAAACATTCCTGGCCGACGTCTTCGGCATCCGAACGGCTGGCCAGCATGCGATAGGCGAAAGCGACGATGGCCGGCAATTCGCGGTCGACCAGGAAACGACACGCGGCGGCGTCACCCGCCGCCACGCGCCGCATCAGTTCGGCATCGGCCGCTCGCGCTTCATTCCCCACCATTCCCGGAACTATAGCGTGAACCGGATTGTAAGCGGTCAGGGTTGCGATCTGACTGGGCACGATGCCTCCACGCATGGCTTTCCTGGGCAGGATTTACCCGGGACTAATTATCCTGGGGCCAACCGCCGCCGGGCCGCATGCCATGATGGCCGCGCCCGCCTTCATGACGACCGCTGCCGCCCCAGCCGTCCCGACCACGGTAGCCACGATGATGGTCGCCGCCGCGACCGCGCCGGCGGCGCTCGCCGCGATGGCGCCGGAAGTTGGCCATGGCCGTCTGGACTTCTTCACGCGTCACGACGCCGTCGCCATCGGCATCAAAACGGCGGAACAGACGGGTCGGCGCCTCGACGTATTCTTCCTTGGAAATGAGACCGTTGCGGTTGTCGTCGAGCCGCGCGAAGCGGAAGGCGATGCGGCGATGTCCGCGGCGCTGGGCGACGCGTGTGAGTTCTTCCTTGCTGACCGCGCCGTCGCCATCGCGGTCCATGCGCCAGAACCCCAAGCGGCCGCGCTGGCCCATACGCCCGGCCTTGCGCCCGCCCGTATGTCGGCCCATACGTCCGCTCATGCGTCCGGCCCTGCCGCCACGGCTGGCTTTGCGGTTGCGCATTTCGTCGAGGGTGATCTTGCCGTTCTTGTCGGTATCGAGCGCGGCAAAACGGGCATTCACGCGTTCGCTCATGCGCGCCTTGACGAAGGCGGCCATCTCGATGCTGTTGATCGCGCCGTTGCCGTCGGCGTCAGCCGCTTTGAATTGCGCCTCGCGATATTGCTTGAGTTCGGCGCGGGTGATCTTGCCGTCCTTGTTGAGGTCGAGCCGGTCGAAGATGCGGGTGACCCGCTGATCCTTCCGGGAGGCCGGGGTCTCGGCCGATGCCGCGACGGGCAGCGCCGCAGCGGCGATTGCCAGAACGGCCAGAGTTTTGAGCTTCATCAAGTAGTCTCCTGTGTCGTGTCGGCCCCTGTTCGGGGATCCGGTATATGTCCCATGCACTCGGAAAGGATTAACGAGCGGGCTCCTGCATTCCGTCGCACCAAGAACAATTATGGAACGATTGTTAAGAGAGCGGCGGATCGCCTATGATTAGGCTGAGCGCGGTTAGGCCATGATCCCAATGCATGCATGGCGCGTGCGATATAATGTACGCTAGAGAACCGTATCAGTTCCCCGGCGAAGGCAGATAAGGGAAGCTCCGAATGCGTCAGACAACGGGCGTGCGGCCGACCCAGCCCGGCAAGCGGGCCAAGGCGACACCGGACGCCAAGGCCAAAGGCGCCGCCGCTGGCGCACGCAAGGGCGCGCCGGGCGAGGGCCACAACGTACCCGACCGGCTGTCGCTCGATAATCAGCCGAAAATCGAAGAGAAATTCGACGGCGAATTGCGCCGCACCTCCGACCCCGATTGCGGTTTCGAGATCGAAGACGGCTTTCAGCGCTTCAACGCCTGCAACGACGCCTTCGCGCGCGCCCAGTGGGACGAGCGAGTGCGTACCGAGCGTGGGATTCAGTGGTTCAAGGGCATGTTCATGCATGGCATCGGCGTGCGCGGGGCCGAAGGCTACCAGCGAAAGGACTTTGCGATCCGCAACGCGGCCTGGGTGGGCGCAAATTTGCTGATCGAGCGTAATCTCGCCAACGACCGTCATGAGGGATTTCTCGATGACCTGACCCAGTTCGCACCGACCGCGCCGGACAAGGAGCCCGTCGAAGACCCCTCGGAAATGGCCAAGGAGCTGAAACAGGTGGCGGCGATCTTCGGCGCCGATCTTATTGGCGTAACCGCGACCGACCTGCGCTGGCACTACACCAAACGCTTCACCGGCAAGACATTGTCGGAGAAGGAGAATGTCGATTGCAGCGAGCTGCCCAACTGCGTCGTTGTCGGCACCGAGATGCCGGGCAAGGTGATCCAGACCATGCCCTCGGCGCTGGGCGGCACCGCGGCAGGATACGGCTATTCGAAGGACGGGCTGACACTGATGTCGATCGCCCAGTTCATCCGCAATATGGGCTACCGCGCGGTTGCCAGTCTGAACGACACCGCGCAATGCGTGCCCTACGCGATCCAGGCCGGGCTTGGCGAATACGGCCGGCATGGGCTGGTGATCACCAAGGAATACGGGCCGCGGCTGCGCTTCGGCAAGATCTTCACCGATATGCCGCTGGCCCATGACCGGCCGGCGCGCTTCGGGGTGAAGGAGTTCTGCGACATTTGCCAGAAATGTGCCGATGCCTGCCCGCCCAAGGCGATCCCGCACGGGCAGCCCGACGGCGCCATGCACAACCAGTCGAATTTCGTCGGCATAAAGAAATGGAATGTCGACGGCGAGAAATGCTTCCAGTTCTGGGCCAAGCAGGGCACCGAATGCGGCATCTGCATCCGCGTCTGCCCCTACAACAAGCTGCCCGAGAACGGCTTCGGCCGGCTTTACTTCAGGCTCTGGAAGCGGCTTGCTGGCTCACCGCTGCGGCGTTTCGCGCTCTGGCTCGACAACGCGCTCGGCTACGGCAAGCGGCTGCGGCCGGAATGGTGGTGGAAGAACCGGCCGGGATGGTAGTAGGGGGCTTGCCCCATCAGGCGAATTTTCAAGACAAAGAGGCGATCCGAACGATGGCACAATCCTCCAACGGCAGCTGGACGGTTTATCTCTCTGGAGAAATCCACAGCGACTGGCGCGAGCAAATCAGACGAGGCGTGGAGGCGCATGGGCTTCCTGTCGAGCTGGTCTCGCCGGTCACCGACCATGACAGCTCAGATGATTGCGGTGTCGACATCCTTGGCGACGAGACGAACCCGTTCTGGAAGGATCACAAGGGCGCCAAGGTGAACGCGATCCGCACCCGCACGCTGATCGAGAAATCGGACGTTACGGTCGTGCGCTTCGGCGACAAGTACCGCCAGTGGAACGCGGCCTTCGATGCCGGCTATGCGGCCGCGCTCGGCAAGTCGATCATCGTGCTGCACGACCCCTCGCTGACCCATGCGCTGAAGGAGGTCGATGCCGCGGCCCTCGCCGTGGCCGAGAGCCCCGATCAGGTCGTGCGCATCCTCAACTACACGATTAACGGCACACTCTAGGCGGCCATCGCGGGACCGGTTCGGGGGAGCGGCGTCATGCAGACGATGTACGATCTGGTCCGGATCCAGGCCGATCGCACGCCAGACGCGCTCGCCTTGGTCGATGACCGCAGCGATCGAAACCTCAGCTATCGCGCGCTGATCGACGAGATCGACGCTGTCGCGGCCGGGTTCGCGGCGCGAGGTGTGACGGCCGGAACTAAGGTCGCTACCTGTCTTCCAAATCTCTTCGAGCATTGCCTCGCCATACTGGCACTACAACGGCTGGCCGCGGTGCCGGCGCTAATCAATGCCCGGCTCAAGCCCGACGAGGTGGCGCGGCTGATCGAGGCGGGCGGGCTCGCCGGCGCGGTGGTCATGCCCGATCCGGCGCTCGTGGAGGCGGTCGCAGACGCCTTGCCCGAGGATGCCCCCTTGTTCGCTGTCGGAGGCGCGCCGGGCACGGCGCGGGATTTTGCCACGTGCCGCGGATCGGCGGCCGACTTGCCGCCGGTGCCGCGCCCCGACCCTGAAGATCCCTGCATCATCTTCTACACCTCCGGCACGACGGGGCTGCCCAAGGGCGTCGTCCTCGCGCACCGGACGAGCGAGCACCGCATCGTCTGGCTTTCGACCCAGGCGGGGCTACGCTATGGGCCGCACAACAGGGCGCTCGGCTTCATGCCGTTGGCCCATGCGATCGGCTTTTACGGCATGTTCCTGGTGACGCTGGCTTTCGGCGGCACCTACTACGTCATGTCCGCTTTCGATCCCACTGCCGCGGTCGATCTCATCGAACGGCGCGGCATCACCTATTTGTTCGCGGCGCCGACACTCTACTACGCGATGGTCAACGCGCCCAACTACGCGCCGGCGCGGATGGCGTCGCTGGAGCTCGTGCTCTATGGCGGGGCGATCATCGATCCCAAGCTGGTGGAGCATATGGACGGCGGATGGGAGAACGCGACGGTGCGCCATATCTACGGCACCACGGAAACCATGTGTTCAGGCCACAATCCCGATCCGGTGGGCGACACGGCGGCGCTCAGGCCGGGCTACTACACGGCGCTGCGCTATATCGCGATGGGCGGCGGCCCTGACGATTTGATCGGGCCGGGCGAGGAGGGCGAGCTTATCGTCGAGGCGACCGGCGATACGATTTTCAGCGAATACCTCAACCGGCCCGACGCGACGGCGGAAAAGCTGCGCGACGGCTGGTACTACACCGGCGACGTCATCACGGTCGACGAACGCGGCTATTTCACCCTGCGCGGCCGGGTCGACGACATGATCCGCACTGGCGGAGAAAGCGTCCATCCCGAGGAAGTCGAGGCGGTCTTGCGGACGCATGTGGCCGTTGCCGACTGCTCGGTGATCGGCCTTGACGATCCGAAATGGGGCCAGATCATCGTCGGCTGCATCGTCCGGGCGGGCGAGGCCGATGCGGCCGTGATCGATGCCCATTGCAAAGCAAGCAGCCTTGCGGGCTTCAAGCGGCCGCGCGCCTACGTCTTCGTCGAAGAAATCCCGCGCAATCCCGGCAATGGCAATGTATTGCGCCGCCTCCTTCGCGATCAGGCAGGGGCAATGCGCGAGGCGGGCGCTGGTTTCGCGGTGGTGGGTGGCTAGCAAGTCTGATATCGCCGCCCTCTTGCATGATCTTGCGATCGGCAACCGGATCCTCGCGTGCGAGGGAGTCGTCGACGCTCGGCCATGTGAGCGCGCGTCATCCCGATCATTCCGATCGCTACGTCCTTTCGGGTTCGCGAAGCCTGGGACTGGTGACCTGGGATGATTTGGCAGAATTCACGCTTGATGGCGAAGCGGCCGAGCGGACTTGGGAATACTAGGCGGCGCCGGCAGATCTCACGGAATTCTAGGCGGCGTTGGTTCGGCTCACATTCACCGTGCCGAGTGCGTTCTGCTTTACCTGGGCGCGCAGCCAGGCATGGCCGGGATCGGTCTGATGGCGCTCGTGCCAAATCTGGCCGATGGGTGCGGGCGCGATCTTGAATGGCATTTGGGCCAGAGTGAGGCCGGCCGCCGGCGCAAGCTGCTCGGCAAGGCTGCGCGGCGCGGTCTGGATGAGATCGCTGTTTGCAACGATGAAGAGCGCGGCGATGAAATCGGGTGTACGCAGAGCGATGCGCCGCTTCTCGCCGAGCGCGGTCAATGCCGCGTCGATGTCGCCCGACAGGAAGCCGTTGGCGTCGGCCGCGCAGTGCGGGTAGGCGCAGTAGTCCTTGAGCGTGAGCCCGCCTTTCAGGGCGGGATGGCCATCGCGCAGCGCACAGACATAGGGCTCTTCGTGCAGGAGCTGAACCAGATGGCCGGCCCGGGCGATCGGCGGCGGCCGGCCGATCAACAGGTCCGCATCGCCGTTTGCCAGATGGTCGAAGCTGTCGCCGTCGAGGCGCGTGATCTCAATATCGATGCCCGGCGCCTGGGTCCGGATAGCACTGATCAGATCGGGCATGAGGACGAAGCCGCAATGATCGTTGGTGGTGATGCGGAACTGGGCGCGCGACGTCTGGGGATCGAACGCTCCGGGCTCAAGCAGCGCGCGCGATTCCTGGAGCACCCGGCGGACCGGCGCGATCAGGTCTTCGGCACGCGACGTTGGAACGTAACCGTGCTGGCCGCGCACCAGAAGCTGATCGCCGAACGATTTTCGCAAGCGGCCCAGCGCGCGGCTCATCGCCGGTTGGCTAAGCCCCAGCCTCGCGGCGGCTTTGCTGACGTTTCGTTCTTCGAGGAGGGCGTCGAGCGCGACCAGCAGGTTGAGGTCGAAGCGCCGAACTTCGGGTTCCTGCATCATCACCGTTAAGTACCATTCAAGGCGCGCAGATTGCCAGCACGTATCGGCTTATGTGACGCGGAAAACGCTTATGCGAGCCCCATCCGCGCGACGATCGCCTCGCACATCGGATCGCCAGGCTCAAGAATATCGAAGAGTGGCTTGTAGTGATCGGCGTCGGGAATATCGATGCGTTCGACCGGACAGCCTGCCGCTTCGGCGACGCCGGCATAGAGCCGGGATTGGCGAACCCATTCGTTCGATTCCGCCAGTCCCACGGCGACGATCAGCGAAACCGGCGTATGCGGCGGGTGGCCAAGCGGGCTGAAGGGCGCGACATCTGCCCGGGTGAGCCCGATCTCGTGGTTGACGGCAGCCCGGATCACCGGATCGAGATCGTAGATACCGCTCACCAATGCCGCACCTTGTATGGCTTCCAGCGGTGCGGCGGCGTTTTTGTCGGCCAGCACCATGGCGGCCAGATGCGCGCCCGCGGAATGCCCGAGAAGAAAGAGCCGCTCGCCGTCGCCGCCATGCTGGCCGATATTGGCGCGGATCCAGCCGATTGCCTTGCCGGCCTGGGCGACGATCGTGCCGATGGGAACGGTCGGGCAAAGGTCGTAATTGATCAGCGCCACACAGGCGCCGGCGGCGAGGAAGGGCTCGGCGATGAAATTGTTGTCGCGCGCCGAGCCCGCGCGCCAATAGCCGCCGTGGAAATAGACCAGCACCGGTCCGCCGGGCGTGTCGCCAGGGAAGACGTCGATGGTCTCGCGCGGCCGGTCCCCGTATGCGAGACCGAGGGCGTGCGGTCGGCGCGCACGTATGGCATCGCTCAGGGCTGCCCGGCGCTCGGGGACGGCATCGGGGTTCACCGCAACAAGGCGCGGATTGAACTGGCGGTCGAATTCGGCCTGGCTGTAGGACGCGCCGCGATAGTCGATCATCGCCAATCGTCGATCGCCAGAATGTCGGGCCGGTTGTAGAGATCGCCCGCCGGACGCATCATCGCCACGCAGTTGATGATAGTTCGAAAGCCGGCGTCTTTCATCGTCGCATACGCCGTCGTTCGCGCCGAACTGGTCCCGGCGATAATCACATCGGCCCCCACTGCGGCCGCGCGGGCCTCGCACGCGTTCAAGAGCTCGGCAAAGCGCAGGGGGGCATCCACGCCGGGTGGGACGCAGGCGAACTTGACGTAGTACTGGCCCGTGCTGGCTTCCGAGCCGGGCCCGTGATGACAGATCGCAAATCCGCCGGCACCCGGTGTGCCACCGTCGGCCACAACAAACTCACCAATGCCTTCGCCGGCGACCGAGGCGATCTCCGAGCCAAGGTCAAGGCCGGAATACATCGCGTCGGTGGCCAGGCGGGCACCCTGCACGAGCTGTGTGACCGCAACAGTGTCGGTCGGTGCGATCATGGCACAACCGTTCAGCCGCGCCTCCTTGGCGGGTGGCTTCACCATGATCGAGGTGATGCGCCGCATGGCAAAACCGAACGCCTCATAGAGCCGGATATGGGTCGGGCTCTGGGCGTGGGTGATCAGCGCCATGGTCTCCACGCCGGCCGCGTCGGCGCACTGCACGAGCGCTTCCATCAGGCGCCGGGCATGGCCCTTGCCCCAGTCCTCGGGAAAGATCGTCACCGGTCCAACGATGGCGATGCTGCCCCAGCGCATCATCAACGCGATGCCGGCCAAGCGTCCATCATCCGTGATGGCAAAGCTGGCCTCCGGCCAGGCTCGCAAACGCGGGCCGATCACATCGGCGCCCGGCCGGAAGTGATCTGGCCCAGGCAGGCCAAGAAAAGCTGCGAATGCGGTACGGTCGCAGCGGGCTGCCTCGGCGATATCGTCGCCGCCGAGCTGTCGAAGTTCAATCTTGCCCGACGCCGTCATCTGCCTCCCATTCACCCGGCGGCGCGCACGGCGACGTCCATCGTGCCGATCGCCTCGAAACGACAATTGAGCACATCGCCCGGCGCGATCGGTCCCACGCCCTCGCAGGTCCCGGTCATGATGATGTCGCCCGGATGCAGCGTGTAGAACTGCGAGGCCCAGGAGATCTGGCGGCGCGTATCGAGGATCATGTGGCGGGTGTTTGAGTCCTGGCGCGGCTCGCCGCCGATGGTCAGCGTGAAGTCGAGATTGTCGGGATCGGCGATCTCATCGGCGGTGACCAGCCAGGGCCCCAGTATCGCATAGCTGTCGCAGGATTTGCGCAGGCTGCGGTCTTCGGGCCCGCGGATCGACATATCGAGCGCAATCGCATAACCGGCGACGTAATCGAGCGCCTCGGCTTCGCTCACTTCGGCGGCGGTCTTGCCGATGACGACGCCAAGTTCCAGCTCGTGATCGGTGCGGCGTTCGGGAAATCGGAGCGCGATGCCGTCGCCGGGGCCGACTAGTGCGCTGTTGGCCTTCAGAAACAAGCCCTGCTGCTCGACCTTGCCCTGGAAGCGTTCGGTGTTGATTTCGGGATCGGCCTCGGCTTCCTCGACGTGTTTCATATAGTTGGCGGGCGTGCCGATCACCTTGCTCGGATTAGCGACTGGGCTGTGGAATGAGACCTCCGCGATCGGCCGGCCGTCGGCCTTGTCCGCCGCCGCCTCAAGCTTAGGGCGCAAGACCTCCAGATTGGCGATCAACGGATCACCCGGCGGGTAGGGGTAGGTAATCTGAAGCGCGGAGAGCACGTCCGTGACGTCGTGCACGCGTTCGCCACGCACGACGCCCAGACGATTTTTGTCGAACCAGGCGATTTTCATGGGACGGAAGTATAAAGCGCGCGCCGGGCCGCGATAGTGCCCATCAACCCCAAACGTCCCTGGCGACGTCGACCAGCAGGCCGAGCTTGGCTTTCTCCACGCCGATGTCGACGGGATTGCCGGCCACTGTGCTGGCAAAGCCGCATTGCGGGCTGATCGAGAGGTTCTCCAGCGGCACGTACTTGGCCGCGTCGGCGATGCGCGCTTTCAGACGATCGGCGTCTTCCAGCGTCGCGACCTTCGAGCTCACGATGCCAAGCACAACCTTCTTGCCCTTGGGCACATGCTTCAGCGGCTCAAAGGAGCCGGCACGCTCCGTGTCGTATTCGAGGAAGAAGGCATCGACGTCGACCTCGCCGAACACCTTCTCGGCGATCTCGTCATAGCCGCCCGTGGTCAGCCAGCGGCCCTTGAAGTTGCCGCGGCACATATGCATGCCAGCAACCATGCCTTCGGGGCGGCCGCCGGCGGCATCATTCATCGCCTTGATGTAAAGATCGATCACCGCCTCGGGGTCGTAGCCGAGTTCGGTCGTGCGTTCGCGGATATTGGGATTGCCGAGCATGATCAGCGGCACCTCGTCGATCTGCACGTAACGGCAACCGAGTGCATGCAGATCGGCGATCTCCTGGGCGAAGATGGCGCAAAGGTCATCCAGGAACGCCGCGTCGCTCTGGTAGGGCGAGTTCTCCACGGTTCGGTGGAGGCCGTAGAAGTGCAGCGTCGAGGGCGAGGGCATGGTGATCTTCGGCGTCGCATGCGCCACCGATTGCAGGTATTTGAACTCCTCGGTCGATATCGGCTTTGCCTTGCGCAGCTTGCCGGTGCAGACCGCCGCCGTGAAGGGCAGCTCGTTGCCCTCGGCGTCGGAGAAGCGGAATACCGCATCGCCGACTTCTAGCCCGTCGATCGCATCGACCCAATGGCTCCAGTATGACGCCCGCCGGAACTCGCCATCGGTCACCAGTTCGAGGCCTAGATCTTCCTGCAGCGCGACCACGTCGGTGATCGCCTGGTCTTGAACGCGATGAAAATCCGCTTCGGGCATTTCGCCCTTGTGGAAGGCCCGGAATGCCTGGGTCAGCTCCTTGGGGCGGAGAAGGCTGCCGACATGCTCGGCGCGGAATGGCGGCTGGCCGCTCGCGGTCATGGATCGATCCTCATGTGTTGGGCCGTGGTCCCCGCTCGATCGGGGACGCGCAATTTATCAATAGGTCTATAGAAAAACAAGCGCGCCAATTCCCCGGACACTGCATCCATTGCGGGTTGAGGCGCCTTGCTACTCGGCGGCGGCGCGCTCGATCGCCCGTTCGGCCTCGATTATGTTGTGCAGCGCCCTGCGGGCCAGGAACAACGCCTTGTCGGCGCGAATGCTGACCAGATTGCGCGTGGGGTCGAGGTCGAGGCGGGCCTGCTGCACTTCCATGATCGCCTTGTCCTCCAGGAACGTCGGATAGCTTTCATTGTAGAGCTGTTCCGTCGCTTCGGGCTCGTCCTGGCGATAGCCATTGGCGACCGACCAGAAATAGTGAAACGAGCTCTCCGTCTCGGGCGTCGCATGGTGGAGGATCTGAAACTGGAGCCCGGGCTGATCCTGGTTCTTGCGCGCGCCCTTGCCGACGTCGATGGCACCGTTGTTCTGGATCACCGTCGAGGGCGCGACATAGGTAAATTTGTGCCAACGATCGATGTTGCCCTTGAAACCCACCGCCTTGACGTAGGTCGGCGGTGTCGGCGAGTCGATCATCCAGCGCTCGTAATGGCAGCCCGTGGCGGTCGGCTCGACCACCAACTCGGCGGCCGCATGCGCCTCGGGGTTGCCGCCGATCGTCGTACGGTGGACGAAGGCGAGATGGGTTAGATCCATCAAATTATCGATCATCATCATGTAGTTGGCGCCGATCTGGAACGTCGTCTTCTTGTGTGGCCACGTCTGGGGCTGGTCATGGAACGGGTAGTTGACGATCTTGTTGTCGTCGGCCCGGGCCGGATCGCCCATCCAGATCCAGATGCATTGCTGTTTTTCCACTACCGGGAAGCTGCGCACGATGGCGGCGGACGGCACAGTCTCCTGGCCGGGGATATGAACGCATTTGCCGGCGCCGTCGAAGACGAGCCCATGATAGCCGCATTGCAGGCCCTGTTCGACCATCCGGCCGTGGCTGAGCGGTGCGCCCCGATGGCAGCAACGATCTTCCAGCGCAGCCGCCGTGCCCTCGGTGTCGCGGAAGATGACCAGGGGCTGGTTCATGATGGTGCGCGACACGATGCCTTCGGCAAGCTCCTCCGGCCACGCCGCGATGTACCAGGCATTGCGAACGAAGGGCTCGTTGGCGCTCTGGGTCATGGATCGATCCTCGCTTGCTGCGGCTCGCTCAATAGGCGATGAAATTTATCAATAGGCCTATAGAACGACAAGCGCAGACGCTGCCCGCCAGTCACTCTGGCAGCTGCAATCGGCCCTTGATCACCTTCCGGGTGGGCGTCAGCGGCATTTCGTCGATTACGACCAGGCGTTCGGGCAGCTTGTTCTTGGCGATCTTGTGCTGCAGCAGATAGTCGGCCAAGGTCTCCAGCGTCGGCGCCTCAACGTTGGGCGCCAGCGTCACGAAGGCGCAGGCCTTCTCACCCAGCACCGGATCGGGCATCGGCACGATGGCCGATTGCGCGATCGCCGGGTGACCGTCGAGCAGGTCCTCGACATCGCGCGGGTTGAATTTGACCCCGCCGCGATTGATCACGTCCTTGATGCGGCCGGTAATCGCGACGTTGCCGGCCTCGTCCTCGACCGCCAGGTCGCCCGAACGGAACCAGCCGCCATGCGCGAAGGCGGCCTCGCTCGCCGCATCGTTCCGCAGGTAGCCGGGGAAGAGCAGGGGGCCGCGCACCTGCAGCTCGCCTTCCGCGCCAGGCTTGCAAGGCGTGCCCAGCTCGGGGTCGATGATGCGCATCTCGGTGCCGGGGCTGGGGCGGCCGGCTGAGTTGGCCGAGACCTCCAGCGCATCCGAGGGCCGGGAATAGAGCCCGCCTTGGGTTTCGGTCATCCCCCAAAGCTGGGTCACCTTGCCGTTCGGGATCCTCGCCTGGAAGGCGCGCACCAGCTCGGGCGGACAGGTGCTGCCCGACATGATGACGAGCTTCAGCGTGGTGAGGTCGGCCGTATCGAGGAGCCCGGCGTTCATGCAGGCCGCGACATGGGCTGGCGCAGTCCAGAGCCCGGTCGGCTTGCCGGCTTCAATCGCGGCAGCGAGTTCCGGCGGCGTGAAGACCGGCAGCAGCAGGCTGCACGCCCCCACTGCCATGGCGACGTGGAAACTGTAGGCGCCGTAAAGGTGGCTGAAGGGGGCGGCGGACAGGATGACGTCATCGGGCCCCAATTCGTGCTCGGGCGCGCCGAGACGGGCATTCGACAGAATATTGTGATAGCTGAGCGGCACGCCTTTGGGTGCGGCGGTCGTCCCGGAGGTGTAGAGCAGCAGGAACGGGTCGGAGGCGACGGGCGGCTCCGGCAGCTCCTCTGAAAGTTCGCTTTCGATCATGTCGCCGAGCGAAAGCGCGCCCGGCACCGGCGGGCCCAGCGCAATCACATGCTTCAGCTTGGGGCACTGATTCTGCAGGTTGCGCATGACCTGCGCGGCTTCGTAGCCCTTCGCTTCCGAGAGGCAAATCACGGCCTTTGCCAAGGAATGTCCCAGCAGCGTTTCGCATTCGGCGGCGCGGTAGGCCATGTGGATCGTCTGCATGACGCCGCCCAGCCGCGCGATCGCCAGATAGGCGATCAGGAATTCGGGCAGGTTGGGAAGCTGGACCGCGACAACGTCGCCGCGTTCGACACCTATGGCCAGGAGAGCGCCCGCCAAATTGGCGACCTTCGCGCCCAGATCGCCATAGCTGAGCGTGGTCTCCCCGGCGCGGATCGCGGGTGCATCCGGTCGCTCGGCGACATGGCGGTCGAGCCATCCGGTCAGCGTGTCAGGGCCCCACCAGCCTTCATCGACATATTTCCGCGCGAGCTCCGGCGGATAGCTCATCGCCGCGCGAAGGGCCAGCGCATCGTCGCTGAAGGTAAAATGGTTGAGATGCGGGGTAAAGCGCTCGGCGCGGAAACGCTTGCCGCCGCCAAGCTCGAGGAGCCGCACGTAATGTCCGGTATGAAAGCGCCGGCGCTCCAGTACTGTGCGGATGTAGAGCACCTGGTTCTGCGTGAGGCCGATGCGGGCGGCGATCTGACCGTCGGAAAGTCCCATTTGTTCGCGCTGGCGTTCGATCTCGTCCCAGTCGAGCTTGCGGTAGGGGTCGCCGTCGCGGATCTGGTGGTTGTGGCTCATACGAAAGATCGCATCGCCGAAGGTCCCGATCATCTCCTCGGTGACGCCAATCTGCCGGCGGTTGAGGCCACGGGTCATTGTGCGCTCACTCTGCCGGTGTCGTCTGTTTTTCGCGGGCGTCCTCGGCCGCCTCGTAACGCAGAATTGGATCGGCCAGCGGCGCCTTGGTCGCAATCGGGCAGACGCGCATACATTCAAAGCATTGCGCCAGCAAGCCGCCGGAGCCGACCGACATCTTGTACCAGAGCATCTTGTTGTCGGGATCGAAGAGCGCATCCTCGCGGTCTTGCGGATCGGCCGCGTTGATGGCGCTCATGATCGCCGAGGGCACTGTTTCGAATTGCTGGGTCATCTCCGCGCAGGCGGCCATGTCGTAGCGCATCACCGTCTGCTCACCGGTCTCCACGTCGACCTCACCATCGAGGCACTGGACGGGGCAGAATTTCATGCAGGGCGTGCGGTTGATCTGCTTGTACATGGCTACGCAGGAGGGCGCGGGGCAGGGGTTCGTCGCCATCGGCTTGTCCGGCTCAAGCTCGAGCTCGGTGAAGACGCTGGAAAAATACATATAGCCGTATTCGGGATGCAGCAGGATGTCGCCCGCCAGTGAACGCGCGCCGATGCCGGCGATCTCGGCATGGACCTTCAGGCTCTGCAACGGCACGCGCGGGCCGGCGTCGGGGTCCATGTCCGGCGGGCAGTAGATCGAGGGCACGCCGTATTTGGATTCGATCATAAAAGAAAGGCCATAAGTGATTGAATAGGCGCGGCCTTCTGTCGACCCGAAATAGCCAAGCGCCTTCGCTGGAACGCTCCAGGCACCTTGGGTCTGGCCGCCGACGCCAAGCGAAATCACCGATTTGACGCGCGGCATGATATCGGTTGGCCGGTAGCCGGGCGGGCAGATGCGCTCGATCGTCTCCAGGTCGGCGACCCCGACGGCCAATGCGCCCTTGCGCTTGCAGTACTCGAAGATCGCCGTCTTGGCCTCGGCCGGGTCGATCTCGTGCGTCTTGCGGGCCATCCAGCGTCTCCCATCGCAATAGGTCCAATGCCCCAGTGATTGGGCCGGTGTTTTTATTTTAGGTCTAAAGCGTCTGGCCCGGCAAATTCTATCGCACGATAGAAGATGGCTCGGAGATCAATCGGGCACCACGGCGGTTGCTTCAATCTCCACCATTGCGCCCGGCTGCACCAGGCCCCGGACCTCGATCACCGACATGGCCGGGAAATGCCGGCCGACGATGTCGCGATAGACCGTGCCCAACGCTTTCAACGAGGCGATGTAGACCTCCTTGTCGGTGATGAACCAGGTGAGTTTGACGAGGTGTCCCGGCCCCGCGCCCGCTTCGGCGAGCAATGCCACGATGTTTTCCAGTACCTGGCGGAACTGTTCGACGAAATCGCATGAGATTCCGTCCGCATTGTCGGGCTGCCAGCCCAGTCTGCCCGGCACGCCCACTTGGCCGGCAAGATAGATCGTGCGCCCGCGCGCGGCGATGCCGTGGGAGTAGCCGGGCAGCCGCGCCCAATCGGGTGGGTGGATGATGTCCATGCAGCTTGTCCTTTGCTTACGACTTATCCCGCGTGTCGGTCACGCGCTTGGCCTTGAACTCTGTCTTCTCGAACGTGTCGGGCGCCAGCACGTCGACATCGACACGGACTTCGATCCGCGAGGTCACGGCATTCTGCACCGCGGCAACCACCGCATCGGGGGCAGTGTGGTCGGGATGTTCGACCGTGATTGTCATGGTGTCGATGCCGTCCATGTTCGTTTGCAATAGGACCTGATACTCGTCGCCGACGCCCGCGACCGAGCGCACGCCTTCCTCGACGACCGAGGGATAGAATTTGATGCCGCGCAGGTTGATGAGGTCGTCGGCGCGGCCCTGGAAACCGCCGATCGCGCGCACATGGGTACGCCCGCAGGCGCATGTGGCATCGTCCAACGTCGTGTAGTCGCCGACCACGAAGCGCAGCTGCGATGAGCTCTCGGAGTTCATGTTGGTGCAGACGGTGATGCCGCGGCTCCCCACGGGCAGGCGCTGTTTGCGGTCGGGGTCGATGAGCTCCCAGACCTGGAAGTCCTCCATCAAGTGCGTTTGCCACGCCCCGTCGTCGCGGCGGGCATGCGAGCACGAATAGCCGCCCGAATGCGGCGAGGCCTCGGTGCAGCCGTAGAACTCGACGATTTCCGCATCCCACATATCTTCCAGGCGCTCGCGGGTCGATGCGATCCCAGCAGCCGGCTCGCCGCCGGTGAACAGACGCTTGATCGAAGTCTTGCGCGGGTCCTCGCCCATCTCCTGCATCACTCGGCCGATACGCAAAAGCTGCGAGGGCAGGGTGGCGAGCACCGTCGGCTTGTAGCGCAGGATGATGTTCGCCCGCAGCTCCGCCGTTAGGCCGCCGCCCGGAATGCACGGCACGCCCATATGGGCCAGCGCGTGCAGCACGCCCCAGGCCCAGACATGCGGGCCGAAGCCGACGACGAGGAAGACCTTCTCGCCGCGCTTTGCCCCCAGGGACCAGAGAGCGCGGGCATTCGCCCAGCGCCATTGGTCGAGATCGAAGGTGGTATAGCGGAAGATGCGCGGCATGCCGGTCGACCCCGAGGTCGGAAACAGCGTCCAGCCGCGTTTGTCCCAAAGCGCGTCGTCATGCGTCGTATAGGTCCCCCAAGGCGGGTTTGCCATCAGGTCCTCGGCCATCTCCATCTTGTCGATGACCGGCCATTGGGTGAGCTTGTCGACAGTGTTAACGTCGTCGGGGGTCAGGCCGAGCTTGTCGAAACGCCGCTCGTAGAAGGGCGAGTTCTCGTAAAGAAACGGTGTCAGCACGGCGAGTTTTTCGTCCTGGATCGCCCGCAACTCGTCGCGCGAGGCGCATTCCAGCGAAGGTGACCAATACTCTTCCGATCCAGGCTCGGCAAAATCGCGCCGATGGCTCTGGAGCATTTCCAGCCACGCCGCACGGGTGGCTTCCGCCCGGTTGGTTTTGGTCATCGTATCCTCCCCATACCTTCAGCGTTCCGGCGCGCGGTCTCGTTGATTCGCAAGATTATTGGCCGCACTGCTGGACGTCTTCATATCCGCTCGTGGTCCGAAAGCCGACCATGATTCGATCAACCGACCTGGAAAATTCTATCAATTCATCTATCGAAAACAACTCCCATCGATTAGTTTCGGCGGACGGCGAAGGACTGCCGGCCGCCATTCCAAGCCGCCGGTTCGGGGTAATACGATGTCTACCGGTCGGCAAAGCACAAATACAGACATCACCAAAGTCGACAAATACAAACGTCGCTATGGTGAGATCATCGACGCGGCGGCAGCCGTCTTCGCCGAAAAGGGCTATCACGGCTCATCGACGAAAGACATCGCCGACCGGCTCGGCATTCGCCAGGGCAGCCTCTACTACTACTTCGAATCCAAGGAATCTGCGCTCGAAGAGGTCTGCCAAAAGGGCGTGGAAGGCTTTGTGCAGCAGTTGGAGGTGATCCTCGCAAGCGAAAGCGAGCCGGGCGATATGCTGCTAGCCGCCGTGCACGGTCACCTCAAGCCTTTGGAAGACAAGCCGAATTACGTCCGCGTCTTCTTGCGCGAACGGCACGAACTGCCGCTGCCGCGCCGCCGCAAGATCGCCGCCGCCGCCGGTCATTACGAACAACTCTTGGAGACCTTGTTTGAACGGGGCGTTGCGGCCGGAGCGTTTCGCACCGATCTGGATTGCCGTCTGGCGACCCTGGGGTTGCTTGGCATGTGCAATGCCGTGAGCGACTGGCGTGACGGCGAAAAGGGCGCAACCATCTGGGAAATAGCGGAAAAATTCGGATCGCTATTGAACGACGGGGTGGCGCCGAAGGGGCGTTGAGGGCGCAGGCGGCGGTGAAATTTCACAAGCGCATGACCATGTTTCGGCGCTTCGCCCGGCAGAACTTGTGTGCTAAATACATTGCCACATAGATCGCCAAACCGCGCAAAACGGGCGATCTGGGGGAAACAAAAGCGTGGAACAGGAGGCTGTTACGATGATCAAACGTGCAATTTTGGCCGCCGCGGCGACCATGCTGATCGCAGGAAGTGCGTCGGCAGAAGAGCTGCGGATCGGCTTTATGAACTCGATGAACCACCCGCTCGGCAAAGAGCAGGTGAACGGTTTCAAGCTCCGGCTCACGGCATTGGGATGGAACAAGGACGGCGACATGCTGGGCGGCGTTCCGACAAGGGTCTTTTACTGCGACGATCAGGTAAAGCCCGATGTCGGCGTGACCTGCGCCAAGAAATTCGTGGAGCAGGACAAGGTCCAGATCGTTGCTGGTATCGTCTGGTCGAACATCCTGAACGCCGTGCGCAACCCGGTAGTGCGCAACAAGGTCATTCTAATGAGCACCAATGCGGGCTCGTCGCGCCTGGCCGGCGTTGCCTGCAGCAAGTACTTCATCTCGACCTCCTGGCAGAACGACCAGACGCCCGAGGCGATGGGCCAGTTGATGCGCGAGGAGAAGCTGAACGACGTTTACCTGATGTCGGCCAATTATCAGGCGGGCAAGGATATGATGGCGGGCTTCCGGCGCTTCTATAACGGCCGGATCAAGGGCCAGCTGCTCTACAAGCTCGGCAACCGCGACTTCCAGTCGGAGCTGACCCGCGTGCGCGCCGCCCAGCCTTCGTCGGTCTTTGTCTTCGCGCCGGGCCCGATGGGCGTTGCGTTCATGAAGCAGTGGGCCGCGTCCGGTCTCGGTAAGAAAATCAAGCTTTACACCGTTTTCACGATCGACAACTTCATGCTGCTGCCGATCGGCAAGGCGGCGATCGGGTCCTTCCACACCAACTACTGGGATCCCGATTCGAAGAACCCGGTCAATGTGAAGTTCATCGCCGACTACAAGGCGGCCTATGGGCGGTTGCCGTCGCATTTCGCGACGCAGGCCTATGATGCGCCGGCGCTGATCGCCTCGGCCGTCAAGGCCACAGGCGGCAAGGTCAACAACACCCTGGCGCTCAAAAAGGCCATGCTGAAGGCCAACTACGCGTCGGTCCGCGGCAAGTACCGTTACAATTTCAATGGCATGCCGATCCAGAGCTACTACAAGCGCGAAGTCATCGCCGGACCTGGCGGCAAGGCGATGATCCGGACGGTCGGTGTGGTGTTCACCGACCACGCCGATTCCTACGCCAAGCGGTGCAAGCGCAGCGAGCGCATGGCGCCGTAAGGTCACTTGATCCCGGAGCAGCGCGGGGACGTCCGTTTACGGGCGTCCCCGGCGTTCGGGAGATGGATACCACCAGCAATGCGACTGTGGGCGAGCGGGCGGCGACGGGGCGCGGCACGCTCGTACGGCGAACGGTGAACCGGTAATCAGGACGATGTTGGCGAAAGGTAACCGCGGCGCAACCCTCGTTGGAGGCCTGGGAGTGGTGTTGGCCGTGGCGGCAATCGTCATCGGCCGAACCTGGCTGCCGTTTCTTGGTGCGTCGGCGGTGATGATGATCGGTGGCGCGGCGCTGATGTTCCGCGATCCCGCATCGCCGAATTTTCGCATGATGACCCTGGTCGGCTGGATTGCGCTGGTGCTGGGGATCGTCCTCTTCGTCATCACCGCGCCAGGTGTCAAGGTCACCGATCCTCAACTGACGCTGTTCCTGCATACGCTGCTCAATGGTTTCCAGTTCGGGATCTTCCTGTTTCTGGTCGCCGCGGGCCTCTCGCTCGTGCTCGGCATTATGAACATGGTCAACCTGGCGCATGGCTCGCTGTTCATGTTCGGTGCCTTCTTCGCGGCGCAGACCTACGGGTATACCGGCTCGTTCTATTGGGCGGTGGCCGCTGCACTGCCCTTGACGCTCTTGCTCGGGATCCTTCTTGAGAAGATTGTCGTGCAGCACCTCTATGCGCGCGACCACATGATGCAGGTACTGGCGACCTTCGGATTGATCTTGTTCTTCAACGAGTGCGTGATCCTGGCTTTCGGCGTACAAAGCCTGCCGATCAATCGACCCGAGGCCCTGACCGGCTCGGTCAGCCTCTTCGGCGCGCCCTATCCAGCGTACAGGCTGATGATCGATTTCCTGGGGTTGGCGGTGGCGGGGGGGATATTCCTGCTGATCACCCGTACGAAGATCGGCATGCTGATCCGCGCCGGCGCCAGCAACCGGCCGATGGCCGGCGCACTCGGCGTCAACATCGCAGTGCTATTTACCCTCGTATTCGGATTGGGCGCCATGCTGGCCGGCCTTGCCGGCGTGATGGCGGGTCCGGTCGAGGACGTCTTCCCCGGCATGGGCGAGGCCAAGCTGATCCTTGCCATCGTGGTGATCGTGATCGGTGGGATCGGCTCTATCCGCGGCGCCTTCATCGCCTCGCTGATCGTGGGGTTGGTGGAGGCGAGTGGCCGCACCTTCATGACCGACGTGGTCCGCTATCTGAGCGGGCAGGCGCTGGCCTGGGAGCCTTCCGCCATCGATGAGCTTGCGCAATCGGCGGGACCGGCGCTGTCGTCGATGATCATCTACATCCTGATGGCTGCGATCCTCTTCTTCCGCCCGCAGGGTCTCTTCCCTGCCAGGTCTGGCTAGCGGAACCGGCCCATGGATCACAACACGCCTGCCACGACACCGAAGGTGACGATTTCGTTCCGCGATCCGCGTTTCGTGTTCATTGTGCTTTGCCTTGTCGCACTCCTGGCGCTGCCGCTGAGCGGCTCGGTCTATCTCACCTCGCTGACCGCCAAGATCATGATCTTCGCCATCGCGGCGGCGAGCCTCGATTTGATCATGGGCTATGGCGGCATGGTCAGCTTCGGTCATGCGGCCTTCCTGGGCATCGGCGCCTACGCCGTCGGCGTGATGTCCTTCTATGGCATCAATGATGGGTATCTTCAGTTCCTCGTCGCCATCGTCGGGTCCGCCCTTATCGGCCTCCTGATCGGCGTGCTCAGCCTGCGCACGGGCGGGCTCTATTTCATCATGATCACCTTCGCCTTCAGCCAGATGATCTACTACCTGATCATCAGCCTGGAGCCGTACGGCGGCGATGACGGCATGAATACCGAGCGCAGCGATTTTGGGCTCTTCGATCTGAACCAGAACCTGCTCGGGCCCTCGGAAGGCTCGCGCGATATGCAGTTGATCTACTATCTGACGCTGGCGGTGTTGATCCTCACCGTGCTTATCCTGCGGCGCTTCGTGAACTCTCGCTTCGGCATGGTGCTGCGCGGTGCGCAATCGAACGAGCCGCGCATGCAGTCGATCGGCTTTTCGACTTTCCGCTACCGGCTGACCGGCTTTGTCATTGCCGGCGCCATCTGCGGCGTCGGCGGCGCACTCTGGGCCAACCACCAGGAATTCGTCACGCCGGAATACATGCACTGGTTCCGCTCGGGCGAGATCATGGTGATGGTAATCGCCGGCGGCATGGGCACGATCATCGGCGCCGTCGTCGGAGCGTTCGGCATCCTCATTGTCGAAGAGTTGATCAAGCAGATCCAGATCGACACCGTCATCAATTTCGGCGTGTTCGAGCTGCCAATCAAATACAACGGCCAGGAAAGCTGGGAGTTTATTTTCGGGCCGATGCTGATCTTGCTTGTGCTGTTCGCGCGAGGCGGGCTGATCGGCCTGGCGTCTCCCGAAAGCTTGGATCGAATGAAAGCTTTCGCCGCACGGCGCCTTCGGCTCGGCGCCAAACCGGTCTCAAAGCCGGGCGGGGCCGAATAGGCCGATCCGCGCCGACTTCCAAATTCTGAACTGCTATTCCGCGGCGAGTTTTCGATGGCTCGCCGGCTTGGCCGCGCCGCGCAGCGCCTCGGCATCGGCGCGGTCGCGGGCGGCGAGCCGGAACGCCTGTTCCTTGCCGCTGTCGTACTGCACCGGCCAGCGCTGGGGTGCGTGCCCGTAGAAGGCGGCGGCCTGCAGCGTGAAATGGGGATTGGTCAGGTGCGGGCGGGCCAGGGCCACCAGATCGGCCCGGCCTGCAGCGAGGATCGTGTTGACCTGGTCCCAGGTCGTGATATTGCCCACCGCGATCGTCGGAATGCCGGCCTCGTTGCGGACCTGCTCGGCGAACGGCGTTTGGAACATGCGGCCATAAACGGGCTCGGCGTCGGGTGTTGTCTGGCCGGCCGAAACGTCCACCAGATCGCATCCATGCTTGCCAAGGGTTTGCGCAATGACCACTGCGTCCTCGCCCGTGATCCCCGCCGCGCCCACCCAATCCGTCGCGGAGATGCGCACCGACATCGGCTTTTCCTGGGGCCAGGCGGCGCGCACCGCATCGAAGACTTCGAGCGGATAGCGAAGGCGGTTTTCCAGCGCGCCGCCATGGTCGTCATCGCGCTGATTGGAGACCGGCGTGATGAAACCTGACAGCAGATATCCGTGCGCCATATGCAGCTCCAGCATATCGGCGCCGGCTTCGTTTGCCATCTTTGCCGAGGCCACGAACTGATCGCGCACCTGTTCCATATCGGCGCGGGACATTTCGCGCGGCGTGGCGCTGAACGGGTAGTGGGGCAGCGCCGAAGGTGCGATCAATTCCCAATTGCCGGCCTCAAGCGGCTGATCCATTCCCTCCCAGGCGACCCGTGTCGAGCCCTTGCGACCGGCATGGCCGAGCTGGATTGCGAGCTTGGCATCTGACTCGCGGTGAATGAATTCGGCGATATGCGCCCAGGCCGCGACGTGCTCGTCCTTGTAGAGCCCACCGCAGCCAGGCGTTATCCGGCCCTCGGCGGAAACGCAGACCATCTCCGAGAAGACCAACCCCGCGCCGCCCAGCGCCAGCGAGCCCATATGGACATGGTGGAAATCGCCCACTGTGCCGTCCACCGCCGAATACATGTCCATCGGCGAAACGACGACCCGGTTCGCCAGCACCATGCCGCGCATTTTGAACGGCGTGAACATCGGTGGCGGCGGCGGGTCGAGCGGAACCTCAAAGCCCTCCTCGCGCACGCCCTCGGCGAACCAGCGGTCGACCTTGTCGACGAAGCCCGCATCGCGCAGCCGCAGATTGTCGTATGTGACCTGCTTGGAGCGCGAGAGCATCGAGAAGGTCGCCTGCAACGGCGCCATCTTCCAATAGCGGTGCGGGTTCTCGGTCCAGATCACCGACACATCAGCAGCATGTTGGGTGATTTCGACGTCTTGGCGGCGGCCCTCCTCGAAGGTCGTGAGCGCGGCCGGGATCGTGGGCTCTTGCGTCACCGCATCGACCAGCGCGATGGCATCCTCCATGGCCAGCTTGGTGCCCGAGCCGATTGAATAATGCGCGGTGTGAAGGGCATCGCCGATCAGGACGATGTTTTCATGCGACCAGCGCTCGCAGCGGATGGTTGGAAAGACGCGCCAGATCGAACGGTTGGCGACAAGTTTGTGACCGTCCAGATAATCCGCCCACAGCGCCTCCATGTAAGCCAGGAGTTCGGGCTCGCTCAGATGCTCGACTTCGGCGGCCGCGCTCGCCCAGGTCGCCTCCGGAGCCTCGATGATCCAGGTCGCCAGATCGGCGTTGTACTGATATTCGCCCAGCACCCAGATGCCGTGCTCGTTCTCGGCAAAATTGAATGTGAAGGCCTCGCAGGGCTTGGTGCTGCCGAGCCA
Organism: Alphaproteobacteria bacterium; assembly: GCA_035527975.1. Lineage (GTDB taxonomy): Bacteria > Pseudomonadota > Alphaproteobacteria > JAPULJ01 > JAPULJ01 > DATKZM01. The sequence goes on from DATKZM010000127.1 coordinate 54,902, forward strand.
GACGAAACGATTGCGGCGCCATTCGACCGACGGTTTGAAATGGGTCTTATAGGTTTCGCGAATCGCCGAATTCACCCCGTCGGCGGCGACGATCAAATCTGCGTCGGGGAAGGCCGCCGGATCGGTGATTTCTGTTTCGAAATGAACCGGCACGCCGATCTGGGCGCATCGACGCTGCAATATCGCGAGCAACTCGACCCTGCCGCAGCCGCAAAATCCATGACCGCCGGACCGAACCACCGTTCCGTCATGCCAGCGGAAGTCGATGTCGTCCCAGTAGGCGAACGTATCGGTGATTTCGCCATAGCTCTCCGGATCGCGGGAGAGGAAATTGTCGAGCGTCTCGTCGGAAAAGACGACGCCGAAGCCAAACGTATCGTGGGCGCGGTTGCGCTCATAAACCTCGATGGACGCATCTGGCTGCGCCTTTTTCAGCAGGATGGCGGTATAGAGCCCGGCCGGACCGCCGCCGATGATCACGACGCGCATGAATGCTCTCCGCGTGATTGGTCGTCATGATTTAGCTAACACGTAAGATATTTACACATTACGGGTCAACACGTAAGCTTAGAGGGCTAAGGAACGATGGCTGAGTGACGACAGCCAAGTGACGATGGCCTGGTTGCGAAGACGCATTTGCGACGCTGCAATCCTGCCCGGAGCTGGGATCGCGCGCCGACCAGGCGCGAGGACGGTGTGCCAATGATGCAAACGACCAGAATAGGGAACCGGCGCGCGGCGACCACGGATGAATTGCTGTCGCTGAAAGTGTGGCTCCAGCTCATGAAATGCGCGAAATCGATCGAGTCATCGATTGGCGGCCGCCTGCGCCGGGGCTACGGACAAAGCCTTTCGCGTTTCGATGTTCTGGCGCAGCTCGACCGGCTGGGCGGCGATTGGCTGGCGATCGGCGAGCTTGCGCGCCTGATGATGGCGGCGAGCGGAAACATCACCGCGTTGCTCGACCGCATGGAGGGCGAAGCGCTGATCGAGCGCCGCGCCAGTCCCCTCGACCGGCGTAGTTTTCAGGTGCGTATGACCGCCGAGGGCCGACAGCTATTCGCGGCCATGGCGCGCGACCACACGCGCTGGGTCGACACCGCGCTTGTCGACATGTCGAATGCGGAAAAACAGCGCCTCGTCGAGCTCTTGGTTGTAGTGCGGCGGCGCTTTGAAGATGACGGCGCGGCACCTCAATGATGGGCACGGATAATAGGCGCGCCCAGGCCGCCTTGGTCCGGCGTTGGGGGAGGGGATTCCAATGACGTTGGCGTTGCCTGAATCGCGTGATGCGATTGCCAGGATTCAGAGCGAGCGCAAGGTGCTTGCCTTCGAACGCGCCAAACGGACAGCCTGGTATGCCGGCAAACTCGATCATATCGACCCGGCGAAGCTCGACGACCCCAAAGAATGGACGAAGATTCCGATCATCGACAAGGAAATTCTACGTCGTTGGAAGCACGACGAATTCATGGCGCAGATCAATATTGCCGGCCCCAAAGAGATATCCGAATACTGGCGATCGGGCGGATCGACCGGCCGGGCCGTCTTCTATCCGCGCACGTTTGACGATGTTACCTATGGGCTGCTGTCGTGGGGCCGGTCCTTTCCCTGCATTGGGATCGAGGCCGGTGACCTCTGCCACATATCCTTTCCGATCGGCATTCACCCGGCCGGCCAGATCTGGGCCCGCAGCGCCCATGACTTCGGCGTCGGCATGAGTTGGGTCGGGGCCGGCACGGCGGTGCCGTCGGCCGGCCAGCTCGAGCTCATCGCTACGCTGAAGCCAACGGTGTTGATTGCCATGCCGAGCTTTGCGATCCACCTGGCGAATCTCGCTGATGTCGAGGGCATCGATCTCACGAAAAGTTCGGTCCGCACGATCGTCACCTCGGCGGAAACGCTTTCCGAGGCCAAGCGCGAGAAGCTGACACGGATGTGGGGCGCCGAGGTCTTCGATGTCTTCGGGATGAGCGAGGCTGGGCTGATGGGCGCCGAGGGCGCGGCCCATGACGGCATCCATATCTGGACCGATCTCTTCTATATCGAGGTCGTCGATCCCGAAACCGGCCGGCAGATGCCCGAGGGCGAGATCGGGACGTTCTGCGTGACACCGCTTTGGACTGGGCACGCGACCCCATTCCTGCGCTGGAACTCCGGCGACATAGTCTCCTATCATGATCGCGGCGAGAGCCCGGGGAAGTTTGCCGAACTCTATCCGATGATCCGGCACGCCCGCCGCACCACCGGGTTTTTCAAGATCAGAGGCGTTAACGTGAACCATTCGGAGTTCGAGGACTTCATGTTCCGCAATCCCGACGTCAACGACTTTCAGGGCGTGCTGGTGACCGACCAAAGCGGAATGGAAACGTTGAAGCTCCGCATCGAGGTAAAGCGTGGTACTGATCCGAAACACGCTGCCGAAATGGTGGCGGGCGAGGTTAAATCGGTGTTCGAGGTAACGCCGGATGTCGAGGTACTTGCGGCCGGAACGCTCGCCAAAGTTTTCGAAGCGTCGATCAAGGCACCCCGCTTCGTTGATGAGCGGGAATAACGATCAGGCGGAGTTTGAATTGAACCGGGAGAATTGAAGCGATGTATGCCATGGGACCGCCGTTCCGCGCCGAGCATGTCGGAAGCCTGCTTCGGCCGCGGCGGTTGAAGAACGCCTTCGCCGATTTTCAGGCAAACAAGATCCCGCCCGCCGAGCTTGAGGAAACGATCGACGAATGCATCGCTGACGTGATCAGGCTGCAGGAAGACTGCGGTATGCGCTCGATCACCGATGGTGAATTCCGGCGCGGCTCATGGTTTCTAGGCTTTGTCGATGCCGTCGACGGACTGACCACGCGGCCCGCGCGCTTCAACTTTTCCGGCGATCACGCAGCCTGGTCATGCCCCCATGCGGAGGGAAAGCTGAGGCGCGTCGACGATATCGCCGTCGACGAGTACGAATTCGTCAAGGAGAACACCGCCCGCCTTCCCAAAGTGACCATGCCGAGCCCCAGCGCCGCGCATTTCCTGGGTGCTGCCGAGGGGGCGGGGGAGGGCGCCTATGCCGATCTCGATGCGCTGTTCGAGGATCTGGCGGTGATCTACCGCCAGGAGATCGAGGCGCTCGACAAGTCCGGCTGCGAGTTCGTGCAACTCGACGAGGTGCCGATCGCCATGCTCTGCGATCCCAAGGTGCAAGAGGCTGTGCGCGCCAGTGGCCAAGATCCCGACGCCCTTGTGAGCCGCTATATCGCCGCCATCAACGCGGCGCTTGAAGGCCGGCCCGAGGATATGATGATCGGGCTCCATTTGTGCCGCGGCAACTATAAGGGCCAATGGATGGCCGAGGGCGGATATGCGCCGGTCGCCGATCGCCTGTTCCGCGACGCAAATGTCGACGCTTTCTTCCTTGAATACGACAGCGAACGCGCCGGCGACTTCTCGCCGCTCGCCGCGATGCCCGACGACAAGATCGTCGTGCTCGGTCTCGTCAGCACCAAGACGCCCGAACTGGAGGAAGCCGACGCGCTGAAGCGCCGTATCGACGATGCCGCGAAATATGTACCGATGGATCGCCTTGCGCTTAGCCCGCAATGCGGCTTTGCGTCTTCGGTCGGCGGCAATCCCGTAACCGAGGACGACGAGCGCCGTAAGCTCACCCTCGTCGCCGACGTGGCGGCGGAGGTGTGGGGGTAGTCTCCCGGCGGAGGATCAGCCGACCGGGCACTGCCGCGCCAACATCATTTCGACCGCAGGGAGAAATCCGGTTGGAAGCCGGATCGGCATGGGCCAGGTTTCTCCTTCGCTGATGCTCACTCGAAATGACGATGGGAGCTGGCACTGCGTCAGACCTCGTCGAACACCTTCGATAACGCTTCCATCGTCAGCAGCTCGCGGGCCTCGTCGTCGAGATAATCGATGCCAATGCCATACTTGGCCCAGCGCTTCTTGAGCTTGCGCTCCAGTTTCGGCGCGATTTTGTTGAGCGGCGGATAACGATGGCCGCCGAATTCCAGCTTGGGCTCGTGTTCCCACGACCGCGTGGCGTCGATCAGCACCCGGTGCCATTTGCCGGTGCCGAATTTGGCCACGTCGCGATCGGCCGCCAGCGTGGAGGGATCGAGCACCGAGCCGAAGGTCGGCCCGACGATGGCCACATCGCCGCGCCCGGCGTTGACCCGGAATGCGATCGCCCAGTCGAGCGCGACCGGATCGCGGATGTCGATGTCTTCCTCCACGACGGTCACATTCTTGAAGAACCATTGCCCGGAGCCCGTGCCCCACAGCGCGTGGCCGATCTGCAGTGCGTGGCCGCGATAGCGCTTACGGATCTGGACCACGATATTGGTCCCGGTGGAAACGGGCGGCATCCAGACATCGCTCACGCCGGCAACGCCCGCGTCTTCCAGCATGTTCCAGGCGATTGCCGACCAGGAAAAGGCGCAGAGCGGCGAGTCCTCGCTGGGAAATCCGGGCCGCGCGCCTTCCAGCGCACCTCGCAGGATCGGATCCTTGCGGTGCGTCACGGCGGTGACCTTGAGCACCGGCTTGGGCGAGGGCTTGCCGCCGAGATAGCCCGGATAATCCGCGAACGGGCCTTCCATCTGGAAGCTGGCGGGATCGGGATCGGGATCGATCCAACCCTCAACCACAATCTCGGCCGTCGCCGGCACTTGCAAGGGCACCGTCTCGCAGTCCACGAGCTCGACCGGTTGGCCGGTGATGGCGCCGATCATGTCCCATTCGCAAATATGCTTCGGGAAAGGCGATCCGGCGCAGAACGGCAGGGCATCGTGCCAGCCATGGGCAATCGCCACCGGCATGCGGTTCTTCGCATCCTTGTACTTGCCGAAATGCGTGCCCCAGCCCTGGGTCGGGATCAGCAGCTTGCCAACCTTGCGCTTGCTCAAGACCTGGCCGCGATAGAGCCCGACATTGGCCCGATCGGTCTCCATGTCGTGGGTGATGACGCCGCAGAACGTGTCGATAAAGCGGCCGCCGTCCGAGGCGTGCCATTTCGGCGTCGGAAATTCCCAAAGATTAATATCCTTGCCCGTAAGCACGACGTCTTTCACGGGGCCACTCGATACCGTGACCGGCTCAATGGGATTGCGGTAGGTGTCCTTGAGGTGCCGAACCAGGGCTTTCTCGGTGGTTTCGGCGGGCAAACCCAGCATCAGCGCGACCTTGCGCCGCTCGCCAACGCCGCAGGTCATGAACCGGGTGCAGCGCGCGTCCTCGTAGCCCTTGATGTTCTGAAACAGCAGCGCAGGCCCGCCGAGGCTCAAATTGACCCGGGCGATGGCGCCGATCTCCTCGTCCCAGTCGACCTTGGTGGTGATCCGCTTGAGCTCGCCGACCGCTTCCAGCTGATCGAGCCAGGAGCGCAGGCTCGGCTGTCCGGCTGATGGGCCCTGTATGGCCGGGGGCGTGGGCGCGTCCGTCTGATCGCCCGCCGCGGAAGTGTGGTTCATTGCCCAGGATCCCTTGCGTTCTCGGGCGCTGAGTCTAGCAATTGGCCTGGTTACTGAACAGCGCATTGGTTGGATAAGGTTAAGATGCCCGGGGGCCGGCGAATTTGGTCGGGCCGCAGCGCGATCGGCTTTCGGGCAGCGCGCCCAGGCCCTAAACTGCACGTCAATGAATGGGGCAGGTGGGTTGACCTGAAAGAGGTGGGGACATGCAGAAGGCCGCGGCGCGGGGCCGAGCTTTTGCCGATCTCGTCTATACGGTGCTGGTGGCCGAGAAGAAATGGCCGCTCAAGGAGGTCGCCGAGCGCATGGGGATGCAGTATGCGACGCTGCATGCGCGTATCCACCAACGCGTGGTGTTCAGCCCGGAGGAGGTGGTCGCACTGATCGCCGCGGCGCCCGACATCCGCTTCATCGGTTTCTTCCTCGACAATACCCCGTTCATCGCCGTCGACCGCACGACACTGCCGGAAGGGTCGGCGGTCGAGACACTGCATCTTGGCGCCACGCGGACGGTCCTGGAGGCGGCCGACGTGTTGCGGGCCGTGGAGAAGGGTTTGGGCGACGCCGGCATCGACCACCGCGACCGTGCCAGGATCGGCAAGGAGATCGGCGAGGCCGAGCATGCCCTCGCCGCCTTGCGTCAGAGGCTGGAGGCGGACGGCAGGTAGGCTCACTTCGCCTGCGTGATGCGCCAGCGGGTGCCCTCGCGGCAGCCCACACCCGCATCGGTCAGCGTCTCACCGTCGCTCACCAATGTCTGGCGAATGCGGCGGCAATAGCGGCCGTCGGCCGATTGGAAAAAAGCCAGCACCGTCATCGTGCCGCGATTGCCCGAAGCGCGGTTGCTCCAGCGCCAGGTCGCGCCCGGCGCACGCGCGGCACCGATCGCCTCGGCGAAAACCCGGGCAACGTAACTGCAATCGGTTTCGTGATAGCGGCCCTGGAGCGCCGTCAATGATCCCGGACAATCGGCGTCGGCGCCCGGCACGGTTCCCGGCAGGAGACCAGGCCTGGTTCCGGGCGTCGTTCTGCCGCCGGGTGGCCGGGTGGCTTCCTGTCCGGGAAGCGTGGCGCCGCCATCCCCGCCACGACCGCCACCAGTGCTCGCCCCGCCGCCATCCCCGGTCGTCCCCGGCGTCTGGGTGACCGTTGTCGATCCGGCCGACTTGCCCGCATCCACGAGGTTGCCGTCGCGCGCCGCGAGATAGACGCCGCCGGCAGCGAACAACAGGATGGATAAGGTGGCGGCAAATGCAGTAGGCCGCCCACCGGCGCCCAGTGTGGTGACCGCCGTGGCCTGCTTGCGCGGTGATGTCGCGCCGTCCGGATTGCGGGTAGAGGTCTCCGCGCTTGTGACCTTGGCGACCACCGCGGCGGCGAGGCTGGGATCGGCGGAGACCGCTTCACCGGCAAAGCCCAGCATCCGGCGCCATGCCGCCACGCTCTGGGGCCGTTCGCCCGGCTTGACCGCGAGACCCTTGTCGATCGCCGCCAGCAGCGGGGCCGAATATGTCGATTGCACGGCCGTTGCGGCGGCGCGGTAAGGGTCGCCTTCCTGACGCTCGGGCGCCTCGGGCGGCTTCATGCCGGTGACCGCGCGGTACATCGTGGCGGCCATCGCGTAGATGTCGGTCCAGGGCCCTTGTTTGCCCTTCACGAAGTATTGCTCGAACGGCGCGTAGCCGGCGGTGACCACGCTGGTCAGCGTCTTGCTGCGCTCGGTCATGGCGGCGCGGGCGGCGCCGAAATCGATCAGCACCGGTGTGCCGTCGGCGCGCAGGTAGATATTCCCCGGCTTGATGTCGCGGTGCAGATAGCCTGTCTCGTGCACGGTTTCGAGCCCGTCGAGGAGCGGCGCGAAGACGGCGCGAAGCTGCGCCTCGTCGAGCGTCATCCGGCCGTGTAGAATTTCATAGAGGCTCGCCCCCTCGACATATTCCATGACGAGATAAGCCGTATTATTGGCTTCAAAGGCGCGATGCACCGGCACGATGTTGGGATGGCGGAATTTGGTGAGCGTCCGCGCCTCATCCTCAAAGCGGCTCAGACCGTATTCGAAGGTCGATTGGTCATCGGCGCTGATCGGTTCTACCGAGGCGCCGTTGTCGCCGCGCATGGCAAGCTCGCGGGGCAGGAATTCCTTGATCGCCACGTCGCGGTCAAGCCGGACTTCGCGCGCGCGGTAGGTGATCCCGAACCCGCCCGCACCCAGGATGGCCTCGATGCGATAGCCTTCGAACTGATAGCCGGCGGGCAGGGCGTTGCCGTGGGCTTTCCTCACGCGTCGTCTCCGGAAGATTGGTTCAAGCAGCTCGCATGCTAGCTCAAATTGCCGGCGCTTGGCATCACTGCTCCGTCACCTGGAAGGCACGCTGCGTCCAAAAAGCTGATCCGGAGAAGCGATGCCCGTTACGGTGTTCGAGCGACGCTGCTAGGATTGCCAGGTGCGGTGCCGATGTTGCCTGGACGGGTCTCGACAGGCTTCGAAGAGAAAGGATTGCTGGATGACACACGTAGCAAGATCCGCAATGCAGGCGGTGATGATCTTGGCGGCCATCGTTGCCGCGACGGCGGTGCAGGCGCAGGGCGGTAGGCGTGGGCCGTTTCTGGTGCGAGATGCAAGATGTCCGCCGCAAAGCTTCCCGATGGGCCAGGTTGGCTTTCGCAATGTCGGGCGCAATGACCGCGGCGAAGGGGCTGCGACATTCATTCGGATCAGGCTGTGCTCGTTTCGCCCGAACCTGCCGCTGTTACTGGTGGGCCGGCGCAGCGACTGCCCGGGGCGGATCATCAGCCGCACGCGGTTCCAGAATGTGGCCAACAGCGACTTCAATGAAGGCGCGCCCAATATGGTCAGATTGGCGCTTTGTCAAACCGGCCCGCTGCGCCGCGCCTACGAGATTTCGACCCGGGGCTGTCCGCCCGGCTTGCGCGCGCGCAGCGTCGTCCGTTTCAAGAATGTCGGTAACAACGATTTCAACGAAGGCGCACCCAATTTCGTCACCGTTGGGCTATGCGCCGGGTTTCGCTGATCGCAAAGGCGCAAACAATAGGGGCGTAATCGACAAGGCCGGCGTCCATGACGGAGCCGGCCGGAGGGGAGTTTGGAGCGGGTTCGCGGCGGCCGCGGTTGGCGGCCATCGGCGCTGGTTAGACACCTAGATAGTTGTGCTGGATGTCCTTGTTGTTGCGCAGTTCTTCAGAGCCGCCGCTCCATACCACCTGGCCCTTTTCGATAATGTAATGGCGGTCGGCGATGCGGGTCAGCACGTCGACATTCTTGTCGATCACGAGGATCGACAGCCCTTGATCCTTCAGGTGCTGCAGCACCCGCCAGATCTCGGTGCGGATGAGCGGCGCCAGACCCTCGGTCGCCTCGTCGAGGATCAGCAGTTGCGGATTGGTCATCAGCGCCCGCGCCACCGCAAGCATCTGCTGCTCGCCGCCGGAAAGCTGGTCGCCCATGTTGTTACGGCGCGCTTCTAGTGCCGGGAAGAGCTCGACGATTCGCTCGTATGTCCAAGGGTTCTTGCGACCGCTACGATTTCCCGCGGTTGCGACGAGGTTTTCGCGGACCGTCAGGTTTGGAAAAATTTGCCGCCCTTCGGGAACCAGGCCAAGTCCAGCCTTGGCGATCTTGTATGACGGGGTGCCGTGGATTGGCCGGCCATTGAACGTGATCGCACCGCCATGGGTTGGTATCAGCCCCATGATCGAACGGACCGTCGTGGTCTTGCCCATGCCGTTACGGCCGAGAAGGGTGACGAATTCGCCGTCGTTCACCTCCAGGTTCATGCCGAACAGAACCTGGCTAGCGCCATATGAGGTTTCGATGTCCCTGATCTCAAGCATCAGGCGGCCTCGTCCTCACCGAGATAGGCGGTCCGCACTTCCTTGTTGAGGCGGATTTCTTCAGGCGTTCCTGTGGCGATCGCCTTGCCGTAAACCAGTACGGTGATGCGGTCAGCCAGCCGGAACACGGCGTCCATGTCATGTTCGATCAACAGCATGGTGTATTTGCCCTTGAGGCTCACCAGGAAGCGGGTCATCTGCTCGCTGTCTTCGGCTCCCATGCCCGCCATCGGTTCATCGAGCAGAAGCAGCTTGGGGTTGGTGGCCAGAGCCATGGCAATCTCGAGTTGGCGCTGTTCACCGTGTGCGAGGTTGCCAGAGATAACATCGCTGCGTGCTTCCAGGCCGACCAGTTGCAGGGCGGCGCGCGCGGGATCCAGCAGGCGTGGATCGTTGCGCGCAGAGCGCCAAAAGCGAAAGCTGTGTCCGCTATGGGCTTGGATCGCCATCGCCACGTTGTCGATCACGCTGAAGTCGCGGAAGATGCTGGTGATCTGGAAAGATCGCGCCAGACCGAGCTTGGACCGCTTTGGCGCCGGCAAGGAGGTCACGTCGTGGCCGTCGAATATCACCTTGCCGCCATCGGGCTTCAGCATACCGGAAAGCTGGGCGACGAGCGTCGTTTTCCCGGCCCCGTTGGGGCCGATGACGGCATGGATCTCGCCGGGCACCACATCGAGCGACAGATTGTCGGTCGCAACAATGCCGCCGAAATGCTTGTTCAGCATCTGCACCGAAAGAAGTGGCTCGGCTGTCATTCCGCAGATAGCTCCTTGGCGTGTCGCTTTGTCAAAATCGCGCCGGTTTCTTGTGCCCGGCGGGCCGCGTTATACCCCATCGGACCGGGCAAACCTAGCGTCCGCGGCGCCACCGACGAGCCCAAACCCGCATCACATTCACGAGGCGAGCCGTTTGCTTCCGCGCGGCGCCGCTTCCAGGCGGGCCATATTCTCGAACAGACGCCCCAGCATGCTTTTCAGCATCCGCGCCTCGTCCTCGGTAAAACCATCGAGCGCGGTCGCCTCATAACGCAGGGCTTCCGGAATAAGCTTTTCGGTCAATGCCCGCCCGGCATCCGTCAAATGGATGGCTACGGTGCGCGCATCGCTGCCAACCGCCTGGAGAGCAGGGCGGCGGCGTTCAACCAGCCCACGGCGCTGCATCGTGCCAAGCATTCGCGATAAGGTCGAAACCTCGGCCGTGGTCATGCGGGCAAGTTCGCCCACGAACTGGCCGTCGCGGTGGTGGAGCGCCGCCAGCACCCGCCACATCGACAGGGTGAGCCCGTGCTCTACCTTCAGCGTTTCGCTGAAGCTGCCGGCGATGCGCGAGCCCGCGCGGTTGAGCAGGTAGGGAAGATAGACCGATAGATCGAACATGCCCGCTCCGTATTCAAGATTGCGACGCCCGCCGCTCAGTCGACCTCGAAGATACCCTCGACTTCGATCACCACGTTGAACGGCATTACGGCGACCCCCACCGCGGTGCGCGCGTGGCGGCCGGCATCGCCGAATACTTCGATCATGAGATCGGAGGCGCCGTTCAGCGCCGGTGTGATGTCATGGAAATCCGGCAACGCGTTTATGTAGCCGTTCAGCTTGACCACGCGCCGCACCCGGTCGAGATCCCCGTCGAGCGCGGCCTTGGCTTGGGCCAGCATGTTGAGCGCAGAAAGCCGCGCCGCCTCCTGGACCTGGACGAGGTCGAACTCCTGGCCAGCCTTGCCGATGAACCGCCGCTCGCCATTCCATTGCGGGATCATGCCGGAGATATAGAGCTGGCCGCGCGACAGCGCCGTGCCTTCTATATGCCCGACCTTGGGGGGCATCGCGCGCGGCAGCTCGATGTGCTTTTCAGCAAGCACGGCGTCGATGCGGCCCGCCATCAAAGGGCATCCATGGTGATTGCGGCGCCTATTCGGCCACGATCGGGCGATGCTGACCGTCGAAGTGCGGCGCCACCTCATCCATGAACCGGTGCATCTGCTCCTTGACCATCTCATGCGGCTTCATGCCGACATTGAAATAGAGGATGACCTCGGCGATGCCGGTTTCCTCGACCGCCTTTAGCGTGTCGGTGATTTTCTGCGGAGAGCCCAGCAGGATCGACTTGTCGGTCAGATCCTCGCCCTTCATGTTCTGCATGATGTCGACGATCTTCAGGAAGTATTGCATCGTCGGCGGCGCTTCTTCCGGCTTCTTGATGAAGGCGGGCAGGCAGCACTCGTTGAAATAGGCGATTTGGCGCGCGCGGCCGTACGCCTCTTGCTCCGGCTTTTCGCCGATGTAGATGAAGTAGCTGCACATCATGCGGCCCGGCTTGGTGCCGTATTTCTCGCAAGCCTCCTTGTAGGCCACGACCGCCTTGTCGAGACCGCCATAGGTCATGCCGGCCGCGAAGGGCGCCCAGATGATGTCGAGCCCCTTGCGTGCCGCCATGTCGAGGCTCGTCTTGGAGAAGGAGGCAACGTAGAACGGGATCGGCTTTTGCACCGGCAGCGGCGTGATCTCCATCTCGGGAATGTCGTGGAACTCGCTCTTGTGCGACCACGGCCCGCCCGTGTTCCAGGCCTTGAGGATGACGTCCATGGCATCCTCGAAATACTCCGCTGACTTCATGAAATCGGCGCCGAAGGGCGCATATTCCCGCGGGTCATAGCCGCGTCCGCAGGCAAAATCCACGCGCCCGCCCGACAGCAAATCGAGCGTCGCCCAGGTCTCGGCGACATGCACGGGATGGTGGAGCGGCAGCACCGAGACGGCGGGTGCCATGCGGATGCGTTTGGTTTCGGACACGATGCTCGCCAGCAACATGTCGGGGCGCGAGTTCACGCCCAGCGAATCGAAATGATGCTCGCCGATCCATGCCGAGTGATACCCCAGCTTGTCGGCGAGGATCGCCTGTTCGCGGATCTCGGTGATGAATTGGTTGGCCGTACGCGGGTTGTCTTTGTAGTGATTGTCGCTGAGCGTGAAATAACCGAATTCCATGGCGGTGGCCTCCCGGGGTGCGTCGATTGCGCCTTTGGCGCATGTTTATATTCGTTAAAAAATATTTGTAAATGCAAATAATAAGCGGGTCAAGACAGATCCACTACGGTCGCGATCCCGGCTTGCCAGGTCCGGGCGAACCGGCGATGGTCCCGCGCAAGTGGCGTAATGAATCTGGAGACAAGCCGTGGCGATCAAGGCCGTTTTGTGGGATTTCGGCGGGGTCCTTACCACCAGCCCGTTCGATGCCTTCAATCGTTACGAGGCCGAGCACGGTTTGCCGAAGGACTTCATCCGTTCGGTCAACGCGGCCGATCCCGACACCAATGCCTGGGCGCGGTTTGAACGCAGCGAGATCGGTCTCGGCGAATTTGACAGCGCCTTTGAAACCGAAAGCGCCGCGCGCGGTCATGCGGTCTCCGGGCGCGACGTGGTGGCGCTGCTGGCGGGCGATGTGCGTCCGGCAATGGTCGAGGCGCTGAAGCGCTGTTGTGCGCGGCTAAAATGCGCCTGTATCACAAACAATGCGCGCGTCGGGGAGGGGCCGGGCATGACGCTCGATGCGCGCAAATCGGCCGAGGTGGCGGCGATCATGACGTTGTTCCACGAGGTCATCGAATCGAGCAAGGTCGGCCGGCGCAAGCCTGACCCCGAGATCTACGAGATTGCCTGCCGGGCGCTTGCGATCGCGCCGGCCGAGGCCGTTTACCTCGACGATCTCGGCATCAACCTCAAGCCCGCCCGCGCCATGGGCATGATCACGATCAAGGTCACCGACCCCGAGATGGCGCTGAAGGAGCTGGCGGCGGCGGTGGGGTTTGCGGTGGGGTGATTGGCCGGCGGCCATGCAGGCGGCCATCTTTCGAGGCTCGCCTTCATCCTGAGGAGCCGCCGCAAGGCGGCGTCTCGAAAGGCGCTCGCACCTCAGGATGAGCATCGAAGTTCTTGAAACAATGCGCCATTGCTCATTCTGAGGCGCGCAGCCGCAAAAGCGGCGGAGCTTCGAAGGATGCCATTGGGCAAATTTCGCGCCCTTACGAAAACGCCTTGAACGTGATCAGCGTGAAGGTGTCCTTGATGCCGGGGAGTTTCTGGATCTTCTCGGCGATGAAATGACCGATATCGGCGTCGGATGCGAGCGCACATTTCATCAGCAGATCGAACTGGCCGGATATCGAATGAACCTCGGATACCTGTTCGATTTCATCAACGGCTTGGGCGGCGACATTGTACGTCTCGCCAAGCTCGCATTTCACCATGACGAAAATTGTCTGCACCCGGAACCCCCGTTCACGTCGCGATGCCGCCCGCCGCTGGATTAGATCACTTTGCGCGGCCTTGCGACAACCACCCATGAAACCGGGCGTCAGCTATCGACCCGGACCGGTTTGTTCAGAAAAGCGGGGACATGATCGCCCATGCCGGGGCCGGAGTGATCGGTGACGGGTTCGGGCTTACGCTCGCGGCGGCGTTCTTTTTCGATCCGCGCCTTGTCGTCGTTGCGTTTTCCGCCACGCTTACGGGCGGTGTCACCGTTGGCCGCGCCGGTCGGCTCGGCGATCTCGCGGGCCGGCCTTGGCTCGCGCATATGCGGCTGCGGGGGCGGGCTATCATCGGTCCGCACGGTGTCGCGCCTGCGATCACCGCTTTCATTGCCACTGGCGCCGTTGCCGCCTGCGCTTCGCTCGCGCCGCGGTGGTCCAGACCGGCCGCCGCGGCCTCGCGCCGGTGCCCCGCGACCACGTCCGCGTCGTGGGCGATCGTCGTCGGACAGCTCCTGGCGCTCGATGCCTTCGATCTCCATTGGCGGTATGTCGCGGCCGATCAGCTTGATGATCGCGCCGATGAACTTGCCGTCCTCGGGAAAGGCGATGGTGAAGGCGCGCCCGTTGCGCCCGGCCCGTCCGGTGCGGCCGATCCGGTGGACATAGTCCTCGGCATTGTAGGGAACGTCGAAGTTGAAGACGTGGGAAAGCTCGCGAACGTCCAGCCCACGCGCCGCCACGTCGCTGGCCACGAGATAGGTGATCTCGCCGTCGCGGAATCGTTGCAGGGTCTCGGTGCGGCTCGACTGGGCCATGTCGCCATGCAGCGCAGCGGCGTTGAAACCGTGCTGGGCGAGCGACTTGTAGAGGATGTCCACGTCGCGCTTGCGGTTGCAGAAGATAAGCGCGTTGTTTACGTCCTCGCTGACCAACAGCTTGCGCAAGGCTTCGCGCTTCTGCCGATCCTCCGATGGAACGACAACCAGGAAATCGTCGACCGTCTCCGCCATCGTCGCAGGCGGCGAAACTGAAATTTCCTTGGGGTTCATGAGGAAGGCGTCGGCCAAGCGGCGGATTTCCGGCGGCATGGTCGCGGAGAAGAACAAGGTCTGGCGGATCTTCGGCAGCAGCGAGACGATTTTCTCGACATCGGGAATGAAGCCCATGTCGAGCATCCGGTCGGCCTCGTCGATCACCAGGATCTTCACGTCCGACAGCAGGATCTTGCCGCGCTCGAAGAGGTCGAGCAACCGGCCCGGCGTGGCGATCAGCACGTCGACGCCGCGGTTGAGCAGGCGTTCCTGGTCGGTGAAGCTCTCGCCGCCGATCAATAGAGCCTTGGTCAGCTTGTGATTGGCGCCGTAGGTCTCGAAGTTCTTGCCGACCTGATCGGCCAACTCACGCGTCGGCTCGACGATCAGCGAGCGCGGCATCCGCGCCCTGGCCCGGCCTTCGGCCAGGATGTCGATCATCGGTAGCACGAAGCCCGCGGTCTTGCCGGTGCCCGTCTGGGCGCAGCCAAGCACGTCGCGGCCCATGAGGACCACCGGTATCGCCTGGCTTTGGATCGGAGTGGGTTCGTCGTAACCGGCATCGGCGACGGCCTTTAGAACGCCGTCGCTGAGGCCAAGGGTTTCAAATGTCATGCGGTTCCGTTCAGGATGTAAATCCCGTCAATAATGGCAAGTATCGTATGCCGTAGCGTCTGATGCCCTATAAATTGGCCGTTCCGCCCAAAAATCAACATATTTCATTGCGTGTGCGGCAGATCGGCGCGTCTCGCGCAACGGGGCCGGAACGGGCCTGTTCGTGGATATTCTCTAATAGGTCGGGTGTACGCCGGATAGCGCCGTTGGTTTCCCTCAGGTAGGGTCGCCCGATGGCGAGGCTGATTGGGGGATAGAATGCTTCTGGATGTCGAAAAATCGGTGCTGTGCGTCATCGACGTGCAAAAGCGCCTGGCGCCCGCCATGGCCGATCCCGATCGGGTAATCGCGAACAGCGCGCTCCTGATGACCGCGGCGGCTCGCCTTGATGTCCCGGTGCTGATATCCGAGCAGTATCCCAAGGGCCTCGGGCCGACGGTCGACGCTCTCACGAAGATCGCGCCCGAAGGCTCGATTTACCCCAAGATCCACTTCTCGTGCACTGACGATCCCGATTATCGCGCCCGGCTTGATGCGCTCGGCCGCACCCAGGCGGTGCTGACCGGCATGGAAGCCCATGTCTGCGTCCTTCAAACGGCGATAGGCGCACGCAATGCAGGATACCAGGTCGCCGTCGTGGCCGATGCGGTAACCTCGCGCGATCCCGCCAACAAGGCCGCGGCGCTTGATCGGATGGCTGCGAACGGGATTGAGATTGCGACGAGCGAAATGATCGTCTTCGAGTGGCTGAAGGCGGCGGGGAGCGAAGCGTTCCGCGAGCTTTCGAAGTTGATCAAATGAGTGGGGCCCGTCCGGCATCCTGCGGTTGGGTGGTCATGTGAGCACGTTGCCAACTCTCATCCTGGCGCCCGGCCTGCTGTGCGACAAGGCGTTGTGGCGCCACCAGAGTGCCCATCTTGGCGATATTGCCAACGTTATGGTGGCGGACTTCACAAGCCAGGAGACGATGGCCGACATGGCCGCCGCCGTCCTCGCCATGACGCCAGGCAAGTTCGCGCTGGCCGGGCTTTCGATGGGCGGCTATGTCGCCCAGGAGGTGATGCGCCAGGCCCCGGACCGGGTCGAACGCCTGGCGCTTCTCGATACATCCGCCCGCGCCGATACGCCCGAACAATCGTCCCGCCGCCGCGGCATGATCGAGCTCGCCGAGAAGGGCGATTTCAAGGGCGTGACCAGGCGGATCCTGTCGCTCTTTCTTGCCCAAGGGCGGCTCGACGACGAAGCCCTGGTCGAAGATGTCATGGCAATGTCGAAAAGCATCGGAAAGGACGCTTTCCTGCGCCAACAGGGTGCGATCATGGGCCGCGCCGAGGGCCGGGCGGATCTGGCCAAAATCATCGCGCCGACCCTCGTCATCTGCGGGCGGGAAGACATCCTGACGCCGCTTGCGCTCAGCGAGGAGATCGCCGCCGGCATTCCCGGCGCGGCCCTCGTCGCTATCGAGGCGTGTGGCCATCTTTCGACGATGGAACGGCCCGAGGCGGTGACAGCGCTGCTACGCTATTGGTTGCAACGGTAAGGCGGGGCCTGGATCAGCTGCCGCGCGGATAGATGAAGAACTGCCAGATATCACCCGTACGCACGTTGACGCCGGACCATTGGCGCTTCGAATATCCGCCATGGCTCAGCCGATAACAATTGCGGCCGGCATATTCGAGCCCGCTGCCCTCGAAACACAGCGCGCCGCCCTCAAGCGACCAGCGGCCGCGCACGGCACCCGTACGACGTTCTTCGCTGCCACGCGCCACCGGCCGCGTGGTCTCGTAAACACCCGTGAAGCTGCCGTCGGGTGCAAGGCGAAGGACTTCGTAGCGCTGAATGCCGCCGAACTCGACATTACGGCGAATTTCGCTGCCAGCCAGCAGGTCGCTCGGCGGCGCCGCGGCATTGGCCGTCGTGACGGCGAGACTTGTTATCGCCACGGCAAACAGGATCTTTTTCATGGTCGACTGTCTCCTAACGCGCCGTCCGGCAGAGTTCGGACGAGACGGCTCTCGCTCGCATACGCGTCTTGCATCCAAATGTGAGGCTGAGATGGGCGTGCAAATTCGCGCCGTCGAATCACGATTTAGCGACTGCGGCGAGCTGAAGGTTCCGGCCAACCACTGGGTGTTCGCCGCGGTCGCCTGTCGCCGCGGTCTTGCGCGGGCTCCACACTATTGGATGCGGCAGAATAACGTGGTGGTGCGATCTGTTCACGAGGGGTGCGAGCCTACTGAACGGACAGCCGCCCACAGACCGACATACTGGCCCAATTGACGCGGCCTTAGCGTCATTCACCTACTAGTAGAAATACTAGTAGACCAATATGGGGGGACGTCCGGCCGGATTGCGCATTCATAAGTATGCGAGGAGATTAATACATCTCTTTCTTGTAATTGGTCTGGATGTAGTCCTCGATTTCGTCGGCCGTGCCGCCGGGATTGCGCTGGTCTTTGATGATCTGCCCATAGCGCGGGAAGTCACCGCGGTCGATCTGGGCGTCGCCGTCCCAGAGCCGCGAGCGCTTGAGCGCCTTGGCGCAATGGAAGAAGACCGTGTCGATCTCGATCTTGATGCCGAGCGCGGGCGCCTGGCCCTGCACGGCCATGTCGGCCAGGAGATCGGCATCGCGCGTAAGACTGGCGCGGCCGTTGATGCGCAAGGTCTCCTCGATCCCAGGCACGAAGAAGATCGCCGCCACCGAGGGCTGCTCGAGGATGTTCTGCATCGTATCGAGTCGGCGGTTACCCCGGCGGTCGGGGATGAGGATGGTCTTCTCGTCGAGCACCTTCACGAAGCCCGGCGGGTCGCCGCGCGGGCTGACATCGGCGTTGCCGGCGGCGCTCATGCTGGAAAGACAGAGAAAGGGCGAAAGCTCGATAAAGCGCCGGCAATGCCGGTCGAGCACCGGCATTTCCTTGGTCGCCGCCAGCGCCATCGGCTGGTCGATGATTTCGCGCAGGGCAGCGCGGTCGCTCACTTGCTCGGTCATGGAGCCCCTCCCTGAATGCGTCAATACGCAAACTTAGCATGGACCGCACGTCGCGCATGTCCCGAAGGGCGATGCCTTTAGCTATACGTCGAGCTCCTCCACGAACTGCGCGCGTTCCTGTATGAAGGCGAGGCGGAGTTCTGGTTTGCGGCCCATCAGCGCCTCGACGATGCTGGCGGTGTGGCCCTTCTTGTTGCCGGCGGCTGTTTCATCGGCATCCGTTGGGATCACCACGCGCATCAGTGTGCGTTTGGACGGGTCCATGGTGGTGGACTTGAGCTGGGCCGAGGGCATTTCGCCCAGGCCTTTGAAGCGGCTGACCTCGACTTTGCCCGTGCCCTTGAACTGCTTCTTCATGATCTCGTCCTTGTGGGCGTCGTCACGGGCGTAGATCACCGTGCCGCCCTTGGCCAGGCGGTAGAGCGGCGGCATGGCGAGGTAGAGATGCCCACCCTCGATCAGCTCGCGCAGGTCCTTGTAAAAGAACGTGAGCAACAACGAGGCGATATGCGCGCCGTCGACATCGGCGTCGGTCATGATGATGACCCGCTCGTAGCGCAACCGGTCTTCCTCGTAGGCCGCGCCGGTGCCGCAGCCGAGCGCCTGGACGAGATCGCGCAGCTCCTGGTTCTGGCTCTGCTTTTCCGCCGTCGCCGAGGCGACGTTGAGGATCTTGCCCCGCAGCGGCAGGATCGCCTGGATTTCGCGCATCCGCGCCTGCTTGGCCGAGCCGCCGGCGCTGTCGCCTTCGACCAGGAATATCTCGGTGCCCTCTGCGGTCTGGCGCGAACAGTCGGCGAGCTTGCCGGGCAGGCGCAGCTTGCGCGTCGCCGATTTGCGGTCGAGTTCCTTCTGCGCCTTGCGGCGTTTGCGGTCCTCGGCCTTTTCGATCAGGCGCTCGGTCAGGCGCCGCGCTGGTGCGGGATCGGCCGATAGATAGTGGTCGAAATGATCCTTGAGCGTGTTCTCGACCAGGCGCGTAGCCGACGGCATGCCGAGGCGTTCCTTGGTCTGGCCCTGGAATTCCGGGTTGTGCACGAAGAGCGACAGCACGATGGCCGCGCCCTCGACCACATCGTCGCCGCTGATCATGCTCGCCTTCTTGTTGCCGATCAGCTCGCCGTAAGCGCGGAGCCCCTTGGTGAGCGCGGCGCGCAGCCCCTGCTCGTGGCTGCCGCCCTCGGGGGTCGGCACCGTGTTGACGTAGGAGTTGATGAAACCGTCCTCGTCGCCAGGCCAGGCGATTGCCCATTCGATGCGGCCATCGCCGTTCAGCGACACCGACCCGGCGAAGGGGTCCATCATGTACGTGGGCCGCGTGCCGATAGCCTCGTCGAGGAAATCGCGGATGCCGCCAGGAAAGCAGATCGTCTCGGATTGCGGCGTATCCTTGCTGTCGGACACCAGGCTCGCATCACAAGACCAGCGGATCTCCACGCCGCCCGAGAGATACGCCTTGGACCGCGCCATCCGGTAGACCCGGGATGGCTGGAACGTCGCCTTCGGCCCGAAAATTTCGGGATCGGGATGGAAGCGCACCGTGGTGCCGCGCCGGTTGCTGACCTTGCCCGCCTGCTTCAGCTTGCCCTTGGCCTTGCCGCGGCAATAGCTTTGTTTCCAGAGGACGCGGTCGCGCGCCACTTCAATGTCGAATTCGTCGGAGAGGGCGTTTACCACCGAAATGCCGACCCCGTGCAGGCCGCCCGAGGTGCCGTAGGCCTTGCCGCCGAACTTGCCGCCGGCATGGAGGGTCGTCACGATCACCTCCAGCGCCGACTTGGTCTTGAACTTTGGGTGGGGGTCGACCGGGATGCCGCGGCCGTTGTCGCGCACCGTAACCGCGCCATCGGCGGCAAGTTCAAGCTCGATCCAGCTCGCATGGCCCGCCACGACTTCGTCCATGGCGTTATCGAGGGCTTCGGCGACCAGATGGTGCAGCGCCCGCTCGTCGGTGCCGCCGATATACATGCCGGGTCGCCGGCGGACCGGCTCCAGGCCCTCCAGAACCTCGATATCCTTGGCCGTATAGCTTTCCTCGGCCGATTTCACCTTACGGCGTCCGGTCATCGTCTCTCCGCGTGCCGATTTTGCCTGGTTTTTCTGACTGAAAAGGTCCGGCGTCGCGTTCATACCGCACTCCAAGAGTACATATAGTTAATGGCGGGGCATCCCGCGAGACGCCGTATACAGTATTCCGCACGGTTGGTCATCACAAGATATTGTATGATTGCGCGCCACGTCACGACGCCCGATGATAGAAGCGGTGGGGAAGGGGATGACATCATGACGAACGGCACAGCCGACTATGCTCTGATCACCGGTGCGTCGAGCGGTCTTGGAGCGGAATTCGCGCGCCAGCTCGCGCAGCGCGGCTACAACTTAATCCTGGCGGCGCGGCGCAAGGACCGGCTGGAAGCGCTCAAAGACGAGATCGGGCAGACTTCAAATAACACGCTCATAGAGATCATCGTGTCCGATCTTTCAACCCCCGATGGCCCGGAGCGGCTGCATAGTGCGATCAAGCAAAAGAACCTGCCGGTCGATGTGCTGATCAACAATGCCGGGTTTGGCATTTACGGGCGCTACGAGGACACCGACTGGGCGCGTGAGAAGGAACTGCTGCAGGTCGATATCGTCGCCGTTGCGCATCTCACCAAGCTCTTTGCGAACGACATGATCACGCGCGGCGGCGGCCATATCCTGCAGGTCTCCTCGATCGGCGGATACCAGGCGACGCCGACCTACGCAATTTATGCGGCGGCGAAAGCCTTCGTGCTGCTATTCGGCGAAGCCCTCAACTTCGAGCTCAAACGAAAAAACGTCAAGGTGACCGTGCTGTCGCCCGGCGTGACGGCGACCGAGTTCCTCGATGTCGCCGGTCAGCGGCGCACGCTCTATCAGAAACTCACCATGATGCAGGCCCCGCGCGCGGTGCGCGAGGGGCTCAACGCGCTGTTCCGCGGCAAGCCGAGCGTGGTGGCGGGGCTGCTCAACGCGTTTCTCACCTGGTCGACCGGACTGATGCCGCGACGCTTGCGGGCCTTCGTCGCCTATGTCGTGATGCGGAATTAGGGAAAGAACTGCCGATGGCACGGTCGTCGACCGGCGGCGACGCTCCCGTCGAGCCCCGCGGAACGCTCATGATCCGCACGCTTGCGATGCCCTCGGACACGAACATCTCGGGCGATATATTCGGCGGCTGGCTGCTCTCGCAAATGGACATCGCCGGCGGCGAGGCCGCGGCGGTGCGGGCCAAGGGCCGCACGGTAACGGTGGCGATCGAGGCCATGACGTTCCACCTGCCGGTTTTCGTCGGTGACATCCTGGGCTGTTACACCGCCGTGGAACGCGTTGGGCGCACATCGATGGCGATCCGCGTCGAGGCGTGGGCGATCCGGCGGGGCACACGCGAACAGGCGCTGGTCACCGACGGCGTTTTCACCTATGTCGCGGTCGACAAGGACCGCAAGCCACGGCTGGTTCCAGAAGAGAAATAACAAAAGGGAGGAAGGGAGCGAAATGATCGACGCATACTGATTGTTTCGTTCAATAAATTGTCCAATTTAGCTTAATCAACTGAATTACTCGGATTCGAGGAAGTGTGAGTGCCGCGCAATGACAACGAACGATGATCGCAGGGTACAAATACCAAAGGATTTTACACTCGGTGATCTATGGGCGGCAACGCCCGCGCGTATCATTGTATATGCGGTGATTTTTTGTATTGGGATTTTTGGGTCGGGAGTTTGGGTCGGAGAAAGGGGCTGGATTACGGATAGGAAAACGAGTGAAACGACTAAAAAAAGACGAATAAGCTCCAGCGCAGAAATTCGACCGAGTTCAAGTAACAAAAATGGCTCCAAATCCACACCCGGCCAAAATACTGTTGAGCCTCAATTGGCAAGAATACGCAAAAACAATGGGGTTAAATTGATACGTGGTGTTCAAAATGGCCTAGTACTGGAGCGTATTCCAAATGGCCGCTTTGGTTATACATATGGAAGATTTATATCTGAATTTATAACTAGATCGAATCAACCGGAAATCTTCTTTGAAGACAATTTTACAATGTTTGAAATACATAAAACAGTATCAGGGAAAATAGTGCTTATCGTATACATGAATAAAACAGATTTGAATTTTTTTGAAGATTCTGGATCGCAACGTATTCACTTTGAGTGCTTTAATAAGCCCCAGAAAAATACAACATTGGTTGCTTTGGATATTCAGCGAATATCAAAATTTAGCACTCGGGATCTCCCAAACCACCAGGGCAAGATCGCCGAAATAATCATCAGGAGAACCGCTGCCACGCCGACGAAATAATTTTTGGAAATGCCGCCCGCTCTACATAGGGATGAAACATGATCGACGCATACTACTGGGGAACCACAAACGGCCACAAAATGCTGATCGCATTGAAGGAAATGCAGGTCGAGCACAAACTGATCCACGTCGATATCGCCCGCGGCGACCAGTTCGATCCAGCCTTCCTCAGGGTCGCGCCCAATAACAAAATCCCGGCCATCGTCGATCACGCCCCGCCGGGCGGCGGCGCCCCGGTCTCGCTCTTCGAATCGGGCGCGATCCTGCTCTATCTCGCCGAGAAGACCGGCAAGCTGCTGGCCAAGGAATGGCATGCGCGCTGGGAGACCACGCAATGGGTGATCTGGCAGGTCGCGGGGCTGGGGCCTTATGGCGGCCAGTGCCTGCATTTCCGCGACTTCGCCCCCGATCCGGTCCCGTATGCGATCGAGCGATACACCCGCGAGGCAAGCCGGCTCTATGCCGTGCTCGACCGTCAGCTTGCCGGCCGCGGCTTCGTTACAGGCACATTCTCAATCGCGGACGTCGCGATGTATCCGTGGGTCTTTCCCCATGCCCGCATGGCGCAAGACCTTGGCGATTATCCTGCTCTTCAGCGCTGGTACGATGCCATGTCGGCCCGCGCGTCGGTCCAGGAGGCCTATGCCTACGCGAATGCCCTGCAGCGCACGCCGCTCGACACCGACGAGGCGCGCAAGCGGCTGCTCTATCAAGATGCTGCGATGGTGCGCGCGGCAAACAGCCGTTAGACACTAGGCGCGAGCATCATGATCAGGGCCGCACCGTCGATCGAACCATCGACGGTCCGGTGCCGGTTGAAGCCAGTCGTCTCACAGGCAGCGATACCAAAATATCGGAAACCGGATTAGAAAGACGGGTCATGGGACCGCGTGAACGCCGCCGCCGACTGCGTTTTGGCTTGTCGACCCTGCTCGGCTTCGGCCGGCGCGGCTTTTTCATTCCTTACCGCTATGCCGGCGGGGTAACGCCGGCCGGCACACGGCCACGGTATACCGCTGTGTCCGCCGTACTCAGGCGCTGCGAGGGCGATTTCGGCGCCGTGCTCCACGCGATCGAAAGCTTCGGGGCCGATCTCTTCGGCATCGGCGCGAAAACCAGCGAGGCCGAAGCGCCGGTGCCGGCGCCGCGCTTTGATCAGGCCTGGTTCCCGCCGCTGGACGCGGCCGCCGCCTATGCGTTGATCCGCGAGCGCAAGCCCGCACGGATCGTCGAGATCGGCTCCGGCCACTCGACCCGCTTTCTTGCCCGGGCGGTCCATGACGGCGGATTGGCGACCACCATAACAGCCTGGGACCCGGCGCCGCGCTCAGCCATCGATGGGCTTTGCGTCGCCGGCAAGCCGGTGGAGTGGATTCGCGCCACCGTCCAGGAGGCCGGCGATGGCATTGCCAACGAGCTGTCGGCGGGCGACGTCCTGTTCATCGATACGAGCCATATCCTGATGCCGGGCTCCGATGTTGATATTCTCTTCAATCACGTCCTGCCGGTGCTGCCGGCGGGTGTGCTCGTCCACATCCACGATATCTTCCTGCCCGACGACTATCCGGCTGAATGGGATTGGCGCGGCTATAACGAGCAGCTTGCCCTGATCCCGATGCTGCTTGGCGGCGGCTGGACACCGCTTTTCGCCAGCCACTACGTTGAGACGCGGATGACCGCGCCCTTGGCGGCGACCCTGGTGGCGCGCCTGCCAAACCCCGAGGCCGCACCCAATACCAGTCTCTGGCTGTTGAAGGCGTAACGGCAGCGTCACGCGAAGACGGATCAGCCGGCGCCGCCCTTGATCCGCTCGTCCAGCAGCTTGCGGGCCAGCGCCACGCCGGAATCGGCATTGAGATCGAGCAGGCGCTGCTCTGGGCGGGCCTCCATGCGCGCCTGCTGGCCGCCAAGAAACACCAGATCTTCGTTGAACGTATGGGTGATTTTCTCGGCGATCAGCTCGGTCATCTTCGCATCGCCCAGCGCGAAATCACGCGCGAAGGCCCAGAAGTGAAAGACGCTGCCGTCATGCTCGGGGGTCAGGTAATTGATAATCCAAGTGGCGATGCCGCGGGAGGGATCGTTGCTGCCCGCCGGCACCGCGCCGGCGTCGATCGTCACATAAGCCGGGGCGTCGTAGTAGATCCGCATCCAGCGGTCGACCCTGCCCTTGAAGCCGCCCATGGCCTTGTAGAGCTCCGACGGTTCGGTATCGTTGATGACGCGCTCGACGCTGACGGTACCGTTCTCGCGTTTTGATGTGACCGGGGTGCGGGCGTTGTCGTCGGTGCCGATGGTGGATTTGTGCACGAAGGTCGTGTGCGAGAGATCGACCAGATTGTCGATCAGCAGCACGTAGTTGCAGTCGTAGCGGATGGTGCCGTGGCTGAAATCCCAAGCCTCGTCGTCGAGCCAATACCCGTTCGGGATGAGGCCCGGATCGGCAGCGGCGGGCTCACCCATCCAGATCCAGGCGAGCCGCCAGCGCTCGATCAAAGGATAGCTGCGTGCCTTTGCCCGCGGCGGGATATTCGACTGGCTCGGGATCTCACGGCAGGTGCCGGAGCCGTCGAGCAGCAAGCCGTGATAGCCGCAGCGCAGGCTGTCACCCTCGACCGTGCCCATCGACAGGGGCGCCATGCGATGCGGGCAGACATCCTCCAGCGCCGCCACGGCGCCGCTCTGTCCGCGATAGAGGACGACCTGCTCGCCAAGGATCGTGCGCGCCAGGGGCGTGGTCGTCAGCTCTGTGCCCCAGGCGGCGGCGTACCAGGCATCGTGAACAAAAGATTGCGCGCCCATTTATGTGCCCCCATCTGCCGGCCGAATCAGAACCTGCCTGCCAAATTATACCTGATGAACGCCCTTGACGGTATCGGCGCGGCAACGTGCCGGCCATGCTAAGCTTGCGGCTCGGAAGCGGACGGGTGGGCGACGCAAATATGAGCGGGAGTTTGTTCTTCGAGGACATCGAGCCGGGCGACCGGATCGCGGGTGACAGCCACCTGATCGACAAGACGCATATGCTGGCATTTGCGAACGAATGGGACCCCATGCCGATCCATGTCGACGAAGCGGCGGGCCGTGCGGCCTTCGGCAGCCTCACCGCGCCGGGCCTTTACGTCCTCGCGGTCAAGCAGCTCCTGCTCCGCACCTCGCCTCTCAACGCCGATTCGGTCATTGCCTCGTTCGGCTATGACGAGCTGCGATTCCACAAGCCCGTGCGCCCCGGCGACACGGTGACGCTCGGCATCGAATGTGTGGAGAAGCGGGCCTCGCGATCACGGCCTGAAGCCGGCATCGTCACGGTCCGGCTTGATTTGACCAATCAGCAGGACGAGGTGGTGATAAGCCATCTCGACACGGTGCTGATCCGCAAACGCACGGCAGACTAATAGCAAGTCTCAGGCTTCGCCGCGCAGGAATGCCAGGTGAAGCGCATTGAAGCGGTCCGGCTCCTCGAATTGCGGCATGTGCGAGGATGCGTCGAACACCTCGAAACGCGCGCCAGGGATCGCATCGGCATAGCGTTTGCCGTCGGCGAGGGTCGCCGTCGGGTCATCCTCGGTCCACAGCACCAGCGTACGTGCCGAAATCCGATTGAGCTCATCCTCGCGCAATAGGTTGCGCGTCCGGATTTCCATGTCCTGCAGGCAAAGGATGTGGGGCAGGGCATGTTTGTAATCGGGCTGCTGGTAGATGCGCCAGCGCGCCTCGACCAGCTCGTCGCTCACCAGGGCTTTGTCCTTGATGACGAATTCGAGGCGCTTGCGTACTGCCGCGCGCGGATCGTCATCGTTGGACCCTTCGGTTGCGCCAGCGGCCTGGGTGCCCAGCGTCCGCAGCTTGTCCATGACCGCGGTGTAAGCGGTCAGCCCGCCGCTGCTGACCAGAGACAGCGTCTCTACACGTTCCGGCATTCGCGCGGCGATGCGCGCCGATATCCAGCCTCCCAAAGAGGTGCCGACAAGGCTCGCCCGCGCCACGCCGGCGGCGTCCATGAAGGCCAGGACGTGATCGATGTAATGGGCGATCTCGTAGTCATGGTCGGGCTTGCCGGTATAGCCGTGGCCCAAGAGGTCGAGCGCCAGTACCCGGTACTCTGCCGCATGGGCCGCGACGTTCTTGGCAAAGACCTCCAAATGCCCGTTGACGCCGTGCAGAAAGATCACCGTCCGCTCGCCATCGCCCGCATCTGGACCGGCCTCCAGATAGCGCGTGGGAACCCCGCCGGCATCGCACATGGCCAAGCTGAAAGGCAGTGCCTGCAATCCGGTCCAGAATGTCATTGCCCCAGCGCCTCTCCGGGCGCGCCCGAGGTGATTGCGTCGCTATTCAGGGCGGCGCGCACCGCGGGCATGACGGCGTCGGCGAACAGCTCAACCGATGCAGCCGTGTCGGCCGCCGAGAGCCCGCCGCAGTCCGAAAAGCAGATCAACTTGTCGTAGCTGCCCATCGCCTCGTGCGACCGCAGGATCATTTCAATGATTTCCTCAGGAGAGCCGCAGAAGTCGCCCTCGCGCACCGCCAACCCTTCCGGGCCGAGCCGCGCGTAAAGGTCCTTCAAGCCACGGCTGAGGCCCCGGCGCTCGGTGAGGCTCTTGGTGAAGGCGCGGTAGTTGTCGCGGTAGGGATGCCAGAACGCGCGCGCCTGGTCACCGTCTGGCCTGACATGCACATAAGCAAGGGCAGCGACGTTCATGCCCGCCGGATCGTGCCCGGCGGCGCGGTAAGCCGTCCGATAGGCCTCGGCCAGGGGCTTTGCATCCGTAAAGCTGCCGGCGACGGTCATGCACATCAGCTTATGGCCGCGGCTGCCGGCATCCTCTGCGGTGGCAAGCGAAGTCGCGGTTGCCCGGTTGATCGGGATGGGCCGGCCGGAAAACGTGCGCGGCTGAAACCGGTTGTTGCGGATCGGCGCGCGGAAACGTCCCGCCCAATCGACCTCGTCTTCGGTCCAGATCCGCGGCAGCAGATCGAGGTTTTCCCGCGACATCTCGGCGCTCTTCGCAATATCCTGGCCGAACAGCGCGAATGTGTGCTCGGTGAAGCCGCCGCCGAAGCCGATCTCCGCCCGGCCGTTGCTCAACAGGTCGAGCGTGGCGAAGTCCTCGGCCAGCCGCACCGGGTCGTTGTTCGGCAGCAGCGAGACGGCCGAGCCGAGCCGGATACGCTCGGTGCGCACGGCGATCGCCGCCAGCAGCATCTGCGGCGAGGAGACGATGTAGTCGCTGCAATGATGCTCGCCGATCCAGTAGGCGCCGTAGCCGGCGCGTTCGGCCAGCACACCTTGTTCGACCCACATGGCGAACCGCTCCGCCTGGGTCTCGTTATACTCGCCGGTATGCGGATCGGGCAGGTGGTCGCCCAGCGTCAACAAATCGAACTGCATCGAGGTCCCCCTTACTCGGTTATGAGGGCAGGGTAGCGCCTCCGGCCGGGCAATTTCCAGTGGTCCCCCGCGGATCAATGCCCATGTCGGCATTGAAAGCGAAAGGGGCGGATTGGCGATCCGCCCCTCGCGTCTGAACCTGGTTGGCCGGCGAGCCGGCCGGATTGGCTACACGCTGTAATACATCGCGAATTCGATCGGATGCGGCGCGGTCTCGTAACGCTCGGTCTCCTCGATCTTGAGCCCGATATAGGCGTCGATCTGATCGTCGGAGAAGACATCGCCCTTCTTGAGGAAATCACGGTCCGCATCGAGCTCCTCGCAAGCCTGGCGCAGCGAGGAGCAGACCGTCGGAATGTCATGCAGCTCTTCGGGCGGCAGGTCGTAGAGATCCTTGTCCATCGGATCGCCCGGATTGATCTTGTTCTGGATCCCGTCCAGCCCCGCCATCAGCATTGCGGAGAAGGCAAGGTAGGGATTGGCCGCGGCATCGGGGAAGCGAACCTCAACACGCTTGCCGTTGGGCGAAGTAGCGAACGGAATACGGCATGAGGCCGAGCGGTTGCGCGCTGAATAGGCCAACAACACCGGCGCCTCGAACCCGGGGACCAGGCGCTTGTAGCTGTTGGTCGTGGGGTTGGTGAAGGCGTTGATTGCGCGGGCGTGCTTCATGATGCCGCCGATATAGTGCAACGCCGTTTCGGAAAGATCGGCATAGCCCGAGCCGGCGAAGGTCGGCTTGCCGCCCTTCCAGATCGACTGGTGGACATGCATGCCCGAGCCGTTGTCGTCGAAGACCGGCTTGGGCATGAAGGTTGCGGTCATGTTGTTCGATGCCGCGACCATGTGGACCACCCACTTGTAGATCTGCATAGCGTCGCCTTGGGCGACCAGCGGGCCGAACTTGATGCCGAGCTCATGCTGACTGGGCGCAACCTCGTGGTGGTGCTTTTCGGTGTCAATGCCCATGGCGCGCATCACGGTCACCATCTCCGCGCGTACATCGCTCATCGAATCGACCGGCGGCACCGGGAAGTAACCGCCCTTGATCGCCGGGCGGTGAGCCAAATTGCCGCTCGGCATTTCATTGCCGGATGCGTAAGGGCCCTCCTGCGATTCCAGCTTGTAGAATGTGTGATCCATCGTGACGTCGAAACGCACGCTGTCGAACATGAAGAATTCCGCCTCGGGACCGAAGAACGCAGTGTCGCCGATGCCCGTGGATTGCAGGTAGGCCTCGGCAAGCTTCGCCGTGGAGCGGGGATCGCGATTGTAGGGCTGGCCGGTCATCGGCTCATGGATGTCGCAAAAGAGGATCAGCGAATTTTGCTCGGCGAACGGGTCCATCACGGCCGATTGCGGATCGGGGATCAACGTCATGTCGGATTCGTTGATCGCCTTCCAGCCGGCGATCGACGAGCCGTCGAACATGATGCCGTCCTTGAACGTGTCTTCCTCGATCGTGGCGACGTCTTGCGCCGTGTGCTGCCACTTGCCGCGCGGGTCGGTGAACCGCAGGTCGACATATTTGACGTCGTTGTCCTTGATGGCCTTCATCACGTCGGCCGGATTCTTGCAATTCAGTGGCATCGCTGTCCTACCTCCTTCGCTCCAGAAGCGTTCGTTAAATCAACAAACCAAACACCGCCGCCACCGATTGGCCGCGGAGTTGAAATCGCCGGGGGAAATCGCCGTGGAAAATCAACGGGATCTGACAGTCGGCTACGCAGCTCCCCCACGCCGCGTCACCCCTCCCAAACAAAATGACCCAGTTCCGCAGTGTCAGATCGCCTCCGCGCCCTTTTCACCTGTGCGGATGCGAATCGCCTCCTCAACCGACGAGACGAATATCTTGCCGTCGCCGATGCGGCCGGTCTTCGCGGCGGTGAGGATGGCCTCGATCGCGCCGTCGACCTGGTCGTCCTCGATCACCAGTTCGATCTTCACCTTGGGCAGGAAATCGACCACGTATTCGGCGCCCCGGTAGAGTTCGGTATGACCCTTTTGCCGCCCGAACCCCTTGGCCTCGGTGACGGTGATCCCCTTGAGGCCGATTTCGTTGAGCGCGTCCTTCACTTCATCGAGCTTGAATGGCTTGATGATGGCTTCGATCTTTTTCATGTGCTTTCCGCCCGACCTCCGCGCAATGCCGCCCGATCCTCCGCTGGCCGGGCCGCGTTATCTTTCCGTTAATAAGCACAGAGCGTGCCAGACGTGTCGAGTGCCGATCACGCCGGAAATCGGCATTCATTATCCGGCCCGACCACGGCAGACGGGCTTAGATTGCATAGGCAATAGGCGTGTGCCCAATTTTTCAGCAAACGGTTATGCCTATTCGATATGCATGGCGATCAAACCACGGACTTTATCCGCGTGATCGCCTCCTGGATGTTGGCTGTCGAATTGGCATAGGAAATACGCAGATAGCCCTCGCCGAAGGCGCCGAAACTGGTGCCCGCCACCGTGGCGACGCCGACCTCCTCGAGCAGCAGGTTCTGCAGGCTGCGCGCGTCCTTGCCGGTATCGGTGATGTTGGGGAAAGCGTAAAAGGCGCCGCCGGGCTCGACGCAGCGAAACCCCCCAATCTGGTTAAGCTCGGAAACCATGATACGCCGCCGTTCGTCGAAGGCCTTGCGCATCGTTTCGACGCTGTCCTGCGGACCTTCCAGGGCCGCAATGCCGGCGTATTGGGTCGCCGCGTTGACACAGGAATGGCAGTTCACCGCAAGGCGTTCGGCCTTTTCTATCAATTCTGGCGGCCACACGCTGTAGCCCAGCCGCCATCCGGTCATGGCATAGGTTTTCGACCAACCGTCGAGCAGAATGAGGCGGTCGCGGATAGACGCGTATTCGAGCAGACTGACATGCGGGCGCCCATCATAGAGCAGACGCGAATAGATCTCGTCCGACAACACGGCCGCCTTGGGGAACTCATCAAGCCCGGCAACGAAGCGATCGAGCACCGGGCGCGGCACAACGCCGCCGGTCGGATTAGCGGGGCTGTTGAGGATGATGAGCCGCGTCCGCTCATTAACCTGCGCCAAGACCTCCTCGGCATCGAAAGCGAAGTCGCTTTCTTCGGAAAGCCGGATCGGCACCGGTTTGGCGCCGGTGAAGTTGATCATCGATTCGTAGATCGGGAAGCCGGGATTGGGGTACATGATCTCCGCCCCGGGCTCGCCGAACATAAGGCAGGCGAAGAACATGGTCACCTTGCCGCCCGGGACGATCAGCACCGTGTCGGGATCGATGGTAACGCCGCGATGCGCCTCGATATCGGCCGCGACCGCCGCGCGCAATGGCGGGATGCCGCGCGCCGGCGTATAGCCGTGATGGCCGTCCTTCAGCGCCTTGACGGCGGCATCGACGATGTGGCCGGGCGTTTTGAAGTCCGGTTGGCCGATGCCCAGATTGATGATGTGCTTGCCTTGGGCTGCCAGCGCGTTGGCGCGCGCCAGCACTTCGAAGGCAGTCTCGGTGCCAAGCCGAGACATGGCTTTCGCAAGCGTCAACCCCATCGGTAAATCCCCCCGTGTCCCCGCGCCGAGACTAGGGCGCTTGGGCGCGCAAGGTCAATCGATCGAAGCGTGGAAAATCGGCTTCTCGCGGAGAATTGCCTTGCCTGGCGATCCGCGCGCCCGCTCTTATGCCTCGACGAGCATTCCAGGCCGACGGGAGGCGACCATGAGATCGTTCGCGTGTTGTATTCTTGCGTGTTGCTTGTTGTCGGCCGCGTTCGAGGCGGCCGCTGCAACGAAATATCGGCTCGATCTTGAAGTGCCGTACAAGACGCTGATGGACACGGCCCGCGCCCATGCCGTCGTCGCCGCCTTCGACCGCGCGAGCTTCGAGCGGGCCAACGCGTCTTATCCACAAAACGAGGCCGGCACACCGGTTGCTGTGCGTACCGGCAACTACATGCTCTGGAAGATCACTCACCTCTTTGCAAGCGACCAGCGGGTCGAACGGATCGCGCTGCCGGTCTTCCGTCAGCTCTGCACCCTGAAAAAGACCCAATACGCAACCGCCGTGACGTGCCGGTTAAACGCCAGAATCGCCGTGACCCATCGAGGTCAGACAAATATCTTCAACATCGTCGTGAACCGGAATGTCGGTCGTTTTGTCGCGCTGAAACCAGGCGAGGATATGTCGGTGATTTATTCCGGCATCGCCGCCACCGTCGACGACGCGGTCAAGGGGCTGGCAGTTCAGTTGCGGCGGATGGGCGCACTGTAACCCGCGCGGGCGGTTGCCTAAGTATGCGGGGATCACTGGACCTGCCTCTAACCAACGGGGCATTGGGTCACCAGGCATCGAGGTGGGCTGCGCTGCCATGACGGCGAAAATCATTCGAAACAAATCAGGCAAAAGGGTGGGTAAAGGCGCCGACCGGCCGCGCCCGCCCATGGTGGCGTTCAGCGATGCCGGAACGTTGCTGGGCATGCTCGTACTGCTGCCGCTGGCCTGGGGCCTGCCTCGCCGCCTTTGGCCAATTGTATGCGCGCGTGTGTCGCCGGTCGTCAGTCTGTTCGAGGGAACCGGGGGCGAAGACCTGACGGCGCGTATCGCGCGCTACCTCGGCGCACGCAAACTCGTGATGCCGCTGCCGCGGATCGCCATGCGTGCCCGTGCCGGCTTCATGGAGGAGTTCCTCGGTATCCTGCGCGCGCACCGGCCCTGGCAAAGTACGCCGCGCTGCACGTTCCACGGCGGCGCGCACATCGCCGCGGCGCTCAAAGGGGGACGCGGCGCGGTGTTGTGGATCGATGAGTTCCACTTTTACAGCCTCGCCTCGAAAGTCGCGCTCGCCGAGGCCGGGTTCCTGACCGTCCATCTCAGCCACCCGACGCATGGCTTTTCCAAGACGCGGTTCGGCATGGCGGTGCTGAACCCGGTGAAGATCCGCGCGGAAAACCGCTGGCTGAAGGATCGCGTGATGATGAGTTTCGCCGGCGCGACGGGTGCCTTGCGTGCGCTGCAACGCCATCTGCGCGCGGGAGATGTGGTGTCGGTTACCGGCGGGGCCGATGCCGCAGCGCCGATCGAACTTTCCTTCCTGGACGGCATGATCCGGCTTGCGCCCGGCGCGCCGGAACTGGCGCACATGGCCAAGGCGCCGCTGCTGCCGGTTCATACGATCTACCGGGAGAACGGCACTTTCGAGGTTACCGTCGAGGCGCCCATCGAAGCGCCCCGCGATCTGGACCGCGCCGCTTTTGCCGATGCCGCGGCACGCGAATACGCGGCCAGATTGGAGCCGGTGGTGCTCAGCTATCCCCACCAGTGGCGCGGCTGGTTTCGGATGTAGCTGCGCCGGATTTCCTGCGCAGGCTGCGTCCCTCGCTCCATTGCCAGATCGCGAGCGCTGGCACCCCCACCACAATGTCGCGGATCCGCGTGGCCAGGGAAAGCACCAGCGCGATCTCCACCGGAATGCCGATCAGCGCACCGATTGCGACATAGCCGCCTTCCTGCACACCGTATCCGCCCGGCACCACAAATGCCGCCGAACGGATGGTGAGTCCCAGACTACGGAGCGCCAGCGCCTCCAGCACGCCGATGGGGTGCCCGATCAGTTGCGCGGCCAGCCAGATCTCACCGACCAAAATGACGCGGCCGACAAGGCGGATCATGCAGGATGCGGCGAGCCGGCCGCGATGGCGATAAAGCTCGCGGATCGCGCCGTCGAGCGCACGCGCCCCGCCGGCCATGCGTACCCAGGTCTCGCTGCCGGTCAGCCGCGCGCCGAAACCGGCCATGCCGCCGAACAGGCCCTTGTGCTGGACCACGATGAAGCCCGTGACCCCGAATGCGAGCGCCGCGGCGACGATGACCCCGGCATAGATTGTCGGGCCGGTCGCCTTCAGAGCCACCAGGGCGAGGATGCCGACGATCGCCCAGGCAACCAGCGTGATCGTCTGG
Organism: Alphaproteobacteria bacterium; assembly: GCA_035527975.1. Lineage (GTDB taxonomy): Bacteria > Pseudomonadota > Alphaproteobacteria > JAPULJ01 > JAPULJ01 > DATKZM01. Next base: position 88,758 of record DATKZM010000127.1, read on the forward strand.
ATGGTCTTGTCGAGCACCACCGAAGCGCCCGCATCGGCGCCGCTGACGCCGCCCTTCATGACGATCCGCGCCTTGATGATCTCGCCGCCGACATCGGCCAGCGGGAGCAGCGAATTGGCGTAGATGCCGACGGTCATGGCAAAGAACGCGCGCGGAAAGCCCGGCGCGCGGCCCGCGGGAAACAGCAGGCGCCAGGCGACGGTGAAGATGGCGCATTGGGGTACGAAAAACAGCCCGAGCAGCAGCATCGCCCAGCCGCCTTGCGCGATTGTTCCGGCAATCTCGCCAAAGCCGCGCCAGGCGACGAGCCCGGTCAGAACGGCGAGCCCTGCCAACAGCGACAGCCAGGCCAGTGTCTTCAGCGACTTCATTAGCGATGGCGGAGCTGATCTGGCGGCGCTTCCGGCGGCCTCGTCCGGTACGAGGCTGCGGGGAAGAGGCCCGGGATAGCCGGAAAGCGGTGGGCGATCAACTCAACAAGACCACATCGGGATCACAGCAAGCGCACAACAAGTCTACGCGGCCGCGTTCGTGTCTGCTAAAAACGACCAGTATTGCCAACGGTGAGCAGGTCCCCGGTGAAACCGGCCAACAGCGTTCTCTCAAGTTTCGGAATGACCGTTTTCGAGGTCATGTCACGCCTTGCCAACGAGCACGGCTCGATCAATCTCGGCCAGGGCTTCCCCGAGGGCACCGGGCCGGCCGATGTCCGCGCCGTAGCGCAGGACGCGCTTGAGAACGGCTGGAACCAGTATCCGCCGATGATGGGTCTGCCTGAATTGCGCCAGGCTGTGGCGGCGCACAACAAGCGGTTCTACGGGTTGGAGATCGACTGGCAGACGGAGACGATGGTGACCTCCGGCGCCACCGAGGCGCTCGCAGCCTGTCTTCTCGGTCTCATCGAGCCAGGCGACGAAGTCGTCCTGATCGAGCCGCTATACGACAGCTATCTGCCGATGGTGCGACGCGGCGGCGGGATCCCCAAGCTGGTGCGCGTCGAGCCGCCCGACTGGACGCTGCCGCGCGAGGCGTTGGCCGAGGCCTTCTCCGACAGGACCAAGCTGATCCTGCTGAACTCGCCGATGAACCCGGCGGCCAAGGTCTTCGACCGCGACGAGCTCGCCTTCATCGCCGATCTGGTGAAAAAGCATGACGCCTACGCGGTTTGCGACGATGCCTACGAGCACATCCTGTTCGACGGCCGCGAGCATGTGCCGCTGATGACCTTGCCGGGCATGCGCGAGCGCTGCGTGCGCATCGGCTCGGCCGGCAAGACCTTCTCGGTGACCGGCTGGAAGGTTGGCTACGTCACCGGGTGTCTCGCGCTCCTCAAACCCATCAGCCGGTGCCACCAGTTCCTCGTCTTCACCACGGCGCCCAATCTGCAGGCCGCGGTCGCCTACGGGCTCGCCAAGGACGATGGCTATTTTCGCGGACTTGCCGGCGAGCTCGAGGCCAAGCGCGACCGCTTCGGCTCGGGGCTCGCCGATATCGGCTTCGAGGTGCTCGACTGCCAGGGCACCTACTTCATCACCGGCGACTTCCGCCCGCTCGGCTTCAATGGCAACGATGTCGAGTTCTGCAAGCACATCACGATCGAGGCCGGCGTGACCGGCGTGCCGGTCAGTGCCTTCTACCAGGACGACCCGCCGACGCATTTCGCGCGGTTTTCCTTCTGCAAGCCCGACGACGTGCTCGACGAGGCGGTGGCGCGCCTGAATGCGCATTTCGCCTAGATCCACCCCGCGACCAGGAGCAAGCGCGACGATGGGAAAAGCGACAGCAATCTCAAAAGCGGTGATCGGGGCGGGCGCGATCTGGCTCGCAACCTCGCCCGCCTTGGCGGAGACGACGAATGTCCCGCGCGTGCTCATCGAGCGGCTCTGCGCCGGCCGCAAGCCGTGCAAGCTCGCTGGTGTCGAACCCGCGGGAAGGATCAGCACCGGACGGCCGATCACCGTGATCGAGCTTTCGCTCGGCAAGCAACCGCGCGGGCGAACGGTCAGCAATCCCCGCTTCGGCTGCCGGCCGCATCGCCGCGAGTTCTGGATGATCAGCCCCGGCATCCCGCAACGCCTTCTCGATCTCTGTAACGACGGCTACGGGGCCGCGGGGCTGGGTGAGGATGTGGTCGATTTCGATGACAACAAGCTGACCCACGAGCAAAGCGGCGGCTCGGCCTGGCGCTGGAGCAATTCCAAATCGATCCAGCTCTGGCCGCTGCGCATGCGCGCACAAAGTCGTTGTTCCTTTCACACGGCGGCGCCTGGCTTCGCGCTCAAGCGCTGGAACTGGACCCGGTTTCGCGGGCAGGGCGCCTACGCCGTCACCAACCGGTGCCGCAAACCGGCCCCGAACGAGGAGCAGGGTGCGTGCGAGCTCGGCAAGGCCGCCGGCCGTTTCGTGCTGATCCCGAAGATCGCGACCGAGGTCGAGGGCGCGCCGCATCTGGGGACCTGCGCTGCGATGATCGATGCTTCGGGCAAGAATGGGTTCGTCACATTGGGCAAGGCAACCGGCCGCAAGGCACCCTGGGTGAAGGCGCTGCTGATCTCGGACCGCGAGCTTCTGGTCACGGTGGCCGACCGCGAGTTTGCCACCGGCGGGCCAAGCTGGGTGCATGACGATCACCTGGAGATCTGGCAGGGCCTGCCCCTGGGCACCGACAAATGCGGCGAGGCGAAGAAGGAACTCCGGCAATGGGGCCTGCGGGTCGCCGATGCTCGTATCTTTGCCGCGCACGGCCGGGCCGAGGCGCTGACCGTGCTGGCGCGCAGCCGCAAGCAGGAGAACGGGCTCACCATTGCCTCCTTCCGCCTGCGCCTGGAATTCAAGGCGGAAGGCCTCACGGTGGTCTACAGCAAGGCCAACCGTCGTCGCCAACGCCTGATGATAGCGACCAGCCGGCTGAAATACCGCGATCCAACCTCGCTCGGCGAGGCCTACCCGATCCCCAGGGGCGCGGCGCGCTGCGTCATGCAGAACGGCGTGCTCGACGTGATCCAGAGCGGCAACTTCCACGCCATCATCCAATCGGAGAAGTGAGATTGCCGCTGGCGGCCTTGCCTTTTGTCCGTCTTGCCATAGATGGAAGAGGCCGTCGCCCGGAACGCCCCGACTTTGGCGTCGTCGCCTTGACGGCGGCGAGGCACGGGGGTAAGGGGAAGGTCTTCACGATACGGCGGGTGTAGCTCAGTTGGTTAGAGCGCCTGGTTGTGGTCCAGGAGGTCGCGGGTTCAAATCCCGTCACTCGCCCCATTTTTTCAAATATTTAGGCAAATTTTTAGAAATAATCTAATCAATGAAGTTGGCTTGATGTAACAATCGCGGTAACACTCGCGAACCTCGTCGAGCCCTTCCTATCGAAAAATTGCGGTGCGGCCGTGCGGGTACCGGATGCCCCACCGGGACATCGAGCTGCAAGAGCTGATCTTTCATCTGCGCGAATATTCGCTCCGCGCACTAGAGTCCGCTGGTGAGTTGCTGGGTCGTGTTGGCGCGCGGCCGGGCCACAAAAGGTGCTCGACACGACTCAACGGGCTCCAGCGGCTTCCTGGCGAGTCTGAGGAGTCGTTGCGTGTCGAGGGCGGTTTTACGACTTGTCGCATCCGCTCCTTATGTCCGCTCTCCGGGGGAGCGTGTTGCAAAACTCTGCGGGGCTTGCGGGCTGGTGATCTGCCTTTTGGTGCGAGGGTCGGATCATTTTCGGGGTTGGATTGAGGAGGCTGCGAGTCGGTTCGGCGCTCACGCCGCACACCGGGTCGCGGGTCTTGGCGGGGCCGGGAACAGCAGCTTGGCGAGCCTTCTGAGGTTCTGGGCGGTTGCGGTGAGCAGCACCTCGTCCTTGGCGCCATTGAGCCCGCGCAGGCGCAACCGGCTGAGTTTGTGGATGCCCTTCATGTGGGCGAACTTCACTTCTACCTTTTTGCGTTCGCGGCACGAGATCTGGAAGGCTTGCGTGTTGGCGAGCGCACGGACGTGGTCGCGCACGTCCTCGTCGATGTCACGGGAGAGCTTTCGGGCGACCGCCGTCGTGCATCGGGGCTTGAGCGCGCAGGTCGAGCAATCGGCCTTGCGCGCGCGATAAGGCAGGATGCGGCCCTGGTCGATGACACCGGAATGGGTGAGCTCGGCCCCGGCCGGACAGATGTAGACATTGCGCGCGCGGTCGAAGACGAAGTCCTCCTTGGTGAACCGTCCACCCGTCTGCTGCGACTTGTCCCAGACGGGCACGTGCGGGGTGATGCCCCGGTCCCAGAGCCACTTCAGGAACCTGGCTGCGCCGTAGGCGGTATCACCCGCGATCCGCTCGGGCGCCAGGCCGAAGCGGCGTTCGACCCGCGCCACCATCGTCTCGGCAACCGCGATCTCGTCCGTCCGATTGGCGCGGCTGCCCTCGGCATCGACGATGATGCCGAGCTTGTTGTCGATCAGGTAGTTCGCGTCGTAGGCAAAGAACGGCCCGGAGCGCTTCCGGCTGACCCACGAGGCCTGCGGATCGGTCAGAGAGATCGCCTTCTGTGGCTTGGCTGCGCTCCCCTCGCCGCCGCTACCCTCGCCATCGCCCTCCGTCTCATCGCTGCGCGCCGCGTCGAGCGCTGCGAGATACTCGCGAACGGCACGCGATGCTTCTTGCGACCGCGGCCAATCGCCCGGCCCGTCGCCGGGTACACGCTTGTTCTTATCGACGTCGGCCTTGATCAAGCTCGCATCGATGGAAAACGCCTCGCCACCGACAAGGCCCCTCGCCAGGCACGTCGCCACCACATGCTCGAACACACAGCGCAACACCTCGCTCTCGCGAAACCGTTCGTGCCGGGCGCGGGAGAACACCGAATGGTTGGGCAGCCGATCCTCGATACCCAGCCCGCAGAACCAACGATAAGCCAGGTTCACCTGCACTTCGGCGCAGAGGCCGCGCTCCGAGCGGATCGCAAACACGTAGCCGACGATCAGCATCCGGATCAGCAGCTCAGGGTCGATAGACGGCCGACCCGTGTGCGAGTAGTACGGCGCAAGCTCCTTGTGCAGCCAGCCGAGGTCGAGAACAGCATCGATCTTGCGCACAAGATGATCAGGCGGCACCACCTCGTCGAGATCGAATGCGTAGAAAAACTGACCTTGTCCGCGCTCTCCACGACCCATCATGGCCCGATCCCGTCGATGTTCCTCTTCCAAAGGACAGAATCACCCTCCGGTCCATAACTCAACGAGAGTTTTGCAACACGCTCCGGGGCAAAGCGGAC